>DABJ01000034.1:46740-89259 GCA_002102825.1 Candidatus Gastranaerophilales bacterium HUM_12
TTAAAACATTATAAAAAACTTAAATCAATTAAGCTTCTTCTTTGTTCATATCTTTAACACTCAAAGCAATTCTGTGTTCTTGTGGAGTGAATTTTTTGATAAGAACTTCTATACTATCACCAACTTTATATTTGTTGAATGGGTTAACGTTTTCTTCTGCCATTTCAGAAACAGGTAACAATGCTTCAACTCCCGGGAAGATATTGATGAAAGCACCAAAACCGGTAACTTTGTTTACAGTACCTGTAATAATTTGACCTTCAGAGAATTGGCCTTCAATTTGTTGCCATGGATCTTCGCCCATTCTTTTCAAAGACAATGAAATTCTCTTTAATTCTGTATCAATTTTGATAATTTTAACTTCTAAAGTTTCACCCAAAGAAATTACGTCTGATGGGTGTTTAATTCTTTGCCATGAAATTTCTGAAATTGGAAGTAAGCCATCAATACCGTTGATGTCAACGAATGCACCAAAATCAGCAATTCTTACAACTTCACCTTTAACAACTTGATCTTCATGAAGTTCTGATAAAATGTTATCTACAACTTGATCTCTTTGTTCAGCAACAGCTTGTCTTTGAGATAAGATAAGTTTGTTTTTCTTAGGATCTGCTTCAAGAACTTTAACTTCGATTTTTTGGTCTAACAAACCATCAAATGGAGTACCTGTTCTAAGTTGAGATGATGGAATGAAACCTTTTAAATCAGCAACGTCAACTAATACACCACCTTTAACAACTGAAACAACTTTTGCAAGGATAGTATCACCTTGAACTTTTGCATCATTAAGTTGAGCCCAAGCTTGAGCGAATGCAAGTCTTTTCAATGAAAGAACCATGCTATCTTCATCATTTTCTTCTTTTAATACGTAAAATTCTTTAACATCGCCAATTTCAATTGGAGCTGAATCTTCAGCAGTTGAAATTTCTCTGTTAGGTAAGAAAGCTTCTGTTTTAGCACCTCTTACACTTACTAGGTAACCGTCTTGTTCTTTTCTGATAACAGTACCTTCTACGATGTCAGCCACTGAATGGCTATTTGAAAAACTTTCTTCTAATAGTTTTTCGAATTCATCTAATGTTGCTTGTGTCATTTGTTTTTATTCTCCTTTTCTTTTTTATTTGTCACATTAGTAACATTTTATTTTATTAATTACTTTATCAATTACGCTATCCGGAGTTGAGGCTCCGGCGGTTATTGAAATTTTTTGAGCTTTTTCAATCAAATCTTTGTGGTTATCTAACTCTTTTTCTGTTTCAATATGAATTGTAGGTGTAATATTTTTCAAAATTTCAGCTAAATGTGTCGTATTTGCACTTTTTTTAGAACCAACAACAATCATCAAATCACTGCTTTTGGCAAGTTCCTTTGCCTCTGACTGACGCATAGATGTGCTTTTACAAATTGTATTTGCAATTAAAAGCTCTTTGGTCAAAGGTGTTAAATATTCAACAATTTTATTCAGAGTTGAAAGCATTTGAGTTGTTTGAACTACTACACCAATTTTTTTTGCGGATTTCAATTCTAACTCATAAGGTTTAAGTTCCTCAACCTCAGTTGCTACAAGAACATTTTCGCCAAATTGTTTTGCATTAGCTTCAATAGCAATAACCTCAGGGTGGGTTGCTTTACCAACAATTACAAGGTAATAACCATCTTTTGCAAGTTCGATTGCTTTTTGTTGAACTTTTTTAACATCAGGACAAGTTAAATCATAAACCTCAAATCCGACATTTTTAATTTGTTCAAAAACCTCCGGGCTTTCACCATGGCTTCTAACAACACAAATGCCGTCACCTTTTTGCGGTAATTCTTTCAAAGACTTAATACCCATTGCGTTCAATTCATCAATAACTTGTGTATTATGAATAAGTTCTCCAAGCACACAAATATTACGATTTGGGTAATCATTTTTCAATTTTTTTACAGTTTCAACGGCTCTTTTTACTCCGTAACAGAAACCTGCAAACTTTGCTAATGTAATTTCTTTCGGCAATGTTAAATTGTCTTCTTTCAAATGAACTCGCAGAAAAAATTCCGCTGTAATGCAATTACAACACGAAAAAATTTATAAAGCAAGAGATTGTAAAGAAATTACGCATTCAAATAGAATGGACCTTTTCTTTTCATTTTGTCGTATTGTCCTCTCATAGCCATTTTGTTTGAACCTATTGCAATCCCATCATCAAGACTTGGGGCGGTATTTGATTCCGTATCTGAAGTAATAGCAGTTTTCATATTGTTATTATTTGCTTCCTCCCACTCAGGAGAACCGGGAATAGCCTTTAATAAATCATAGATTTCACTGCTATAGTCAAGTGGCATATATTTCATATACTCTTTGATTTGGTCGTAAGTCATTGAATCTTTATTATTTTTCAAATAGTCCATAAGAATTTTATTATCAACTTTGCCCTCTTTAGCAAGTTTTGAAATATTATTTGAAGAAAGTTTTCCAGATGAAATTATTTCATTGATTCTGCTAGATGGAAGTAATCTTGTCAAATCAAGTTTCAAACCATCATTGTTGCAATAGTTAATCAATTTAACAATTGTATCCGTATTGCCTTTATAATCATTTGCAAAAGAAATAACATCAGATTCTTTACCTTGTGTTGCAAATGCTTGCATAAATTTGTCCTTGATTTCATCATTAATTTGAGAATATGCTGCGCTTACACTGTTTTGTTGGAACAAATCTGTAATAATTTCTTTTAAAGTATTTTGTTCATCTTCTGACAATTTAAGATTTTCAACATTATCTGTTGTTTTTGCAGTTTCAGTTGATTTAGTAGCGGTTTTTTCAGAAACAGATGCGGTTTCGCTATTTTTTGAAGAAGTAGGAGTTTGAACTTTTTCAGCTTTTGCTTTTTCTCGTTCAATAGTTTTCTCTGCTTTAGTGGTTTCATAAGTAGTAATTTTGTTAATTAAAGCATCTTTCTTTTGTTGCAAAGCTTTTACTTCTTGCGCAACAGAATTTTGACTTACAGATGTTCTTGTTGTTGTTTTTGATGAAGCACTTGAAACTGCAGTTTGAGCAGATACAGTTTGTGATTTGCCCCCACTTTGTGAAACTGTTTTGCTACTTTTTGCGACAGATTGGCTTGTTGCAGAAGATTGTTGAGATGGTTGATTTTTAGAACCATTAGAAGTTTCTGAAACACTCACGGTATTTTTTGCTAGTGTTTCTTGAGAAATCTCACCTGTTTTCATTGCATTTTGAATTGCCGCTTGTTTTTCAGGTGGATAATTTTTGATAGCATCTTGAATGTAAGAATTGTATTCACTTCTTACACTTTTATCAACAGATTTTGATGCAGCCGCCAAACCTTCATTAACGGATTCATTACCTAATCCTGAAAGTTCTTTAGCATAAGCCTTTTGACGCTCCGGAGTTGGAGCCGTTTCAACAACAGATTTTGTAAATCTTGCTCTTCCAGATTCTGACAAATCTTCTCTTTGTACGAACTGAGAAGTATATTGAACAGGATTTTCAACATACTTATTTACACCTGTTGAAAAATTATCGACAAGTTGAGGTATATCATTGGTAATATGAACACCAACATCTTGACTTTTTTCTTCTGTCAAATATTTTGTAACTTTTGCAGCTGCCACTTTCGCAACTCTTGTATTTTTATTTGCCATTGCACGATCCAATGCACTATTATATGCATTAGAATCATCATTCAATACCGCACAGGATACCATATCAGCATCAAGGTTCATCTCCTTAGAAACTTTTCTTGCTACTTTACTTAATCCATTTTTTTCGGTTAATTTATCAATATAGTCAATGTAATCTTTGTCACCCATTGCTTGAGAATACAATTTTCTCAATTCAGCTTTTTGTTCTTCAGGTTTTAAAGATTTAATATCATTAACTCTATCAAAAATTTCTTGTTCAACAGTTTTATTATTATTTGATGCAATTACATTGATATCTCCATGCTGACCAATAAGAGTCTTTTCACCTTTTAAATCTTTTTGAGACTCTAAAAATTTTGCTTTTCTTTCTTTTATTTCACGAGGTAAACGAGACTGCTTATTCATCTTTTCTAAATCTGCAACAGTTGGAGTTTTTCCATATTTTTTTATAAATTCAAAAACATCTTTAGTTACAGAAAGTTGCATAATAGCTTTCTTATCTTTACAAGACTGTTTAAGAATACCAATTTGACTACGCTCATCTAAGTTTTTAAATTCATCATAACTTATACCTTTTGAGGTTAACGCATCAATTGTCATCAATGTACTTGAAAAAACAGTATCCTTAAGAGAGTCTTCCATCTTGTCCCACCCCGGAACAAATGATGCAATTAGCTCTTGTGCTTTACTGTCGATAAATTTTTGTTTATCCTCTTTGGTCTTAGCACTAAAATTCGGATATTCTTTTTCTAAAAATTTCTCAGCATACAATTTAAGCTTATCATCAGAGGACATCTTACGCCATTTTTTAGATTGACGGAATTCCGAAGAAACCAAGTCTTTAATATTTTTCAAGGTTTCAGCTTGATGATCTCTATAAATCTTAACTCTTTCATCTTTTGACAATTTATTATATTCGTCAATTGACATTTTCTTGTCATTTAATGCTTCTAATAACCCAAGAACTTTCATTGCAGATTCTTGTGGAGTATCTTTTTCTCCTTTCAAATCCTGTGAAATTGAAGCAAATTGTTTTTGCTTTAACACAGTTTTTTCTTCTGGAGATAAGTTTTTGTAATTTGCATCAGTTTTTTCAAAATACTTATCAGCAACGATACTCATTTTTTCTTTAGAATCTTTTTTTATCCAATTGCTATCAAGCATTTCTTCTACAGAAAGAAGCGGTTCATGTTTTTTATGAACTGAATGTTCTTTAGGTACTTCTTCAAATTGTGCTTGAATTTTAGCTAACATTCCAAGTTCTTTTTGTGTTTTATCCTTTTTCTTTAATAAATAAACACGTAAATCATCAATATTCATTGATGATAAATTATTTTCCTCAATATATGCGTTAATTTCCTTTTCAATTGTAGATTCTTTAACTGTTGAATGCTTTGTATCCGCTAAAGATTTAGACTCTATTTGAGGAGTTTCAACACTTTTATTTTGTAATTTTTCACTATCTAAAGCCCCTAAGTCTGATTTTTTAGATTGATTGTCAGCTTTAGGGAAATTTAAAGGCGCTTTGACTGTAGATTTAGAAGCAACATTCCCGACAGACGTTTGTTTGGGTGTCGGGGGTGTTTGAATAATTTTGTTGTCTTCTAATTTTTTTATTTTCATTTTCTTCTTACAATTTCTCTATTCTGCACTTCTAAATACATGAAAAATTATAAAGGAGCTCTATTTCAAGATTACTTAAAATGTTTACAAAAATTAATAGTCCGAATTTGTAGGTTTAACCATTTTGGTTGGTGTTAAATTTGGTGTATCTACAATTCTAACCATTAAACCTGTATTATCTGTAAACTTTGAATCTCCATTAAGTAAATCAATAATTGCATTTGCAGCATCATCTGTGATTCGTTGTTCTGTATCTTTGAAATACGATTGTCCATTTATTTCTACACTATTTCTTAGAATAAGTCCGCAATATTCTCTACTATCACCTGTTTTATGATAAACCATTTCTTTTACAACAGGTAAATTAACAGCATCATACATATTTGTATATTTAAAATCTTTCGGAACATACTCCACATACATTATTTCCCTCTTTTTTAGAGGATCAGAAAATGCTATATATGCCCCAGAACCGGCATACATTTTAAAAGGAATAATATCTTTGTTCGATTCAAAATAAGTTCTTTGACCTTGTGACATCACACCAGTTTGTTGAGGAGCCATAACATAGGTTGAAACTTCTGTCTTTGGTGATTCTTGGGCTTCAACCAATTCTGTCAAGGCTTGTGTGTTTAGCGGTACAGATTTTTCAGGTGCCGCAGCAGCATTCAACAATGATGGCGACATTGTCATCATAACAACTACCGGTACTGTTGCTAAGTTACGAGCTGCACGTCTTGGGAACGAATAGCCCTCTGGAGAGGTATTATCATTTTCTTCATCTCTATTATTTGCGGTAAAGTGAATCTTAGTGTTGTAGTTACTTTTAAAACTAACACTGTTAATAGGTGCTATTGCCATACTAACACTCCTTTTTTGTATTCAATTTTTAGGATTAACCCCTTAATCCTTTTACTTACATCATTAACCTTTGCTAAGATTATAGCAATTTTGCGGCTTTTTGTAAAGTATATGCACATTTTACATATATTTTTACTCTGGGTTGATATGATTCTAAAATTCAAAATTTGAAAAATTTGCTATTTTTTGAATAAATGTTAAGCGTTTTATTTGTAAAGGTTTTGTCATGTTTTGCTCAAAGATTGAAAAAATATGCTAAACTTAGGTTATGTTCACAGGTATTATTGAAGAAATAGGTGAGATAAAATCCTTTACCCACAACTCAAATGGGGCAACTATTGTTGTAAAATGCAAAGATGTTTTAGCCGGCACAAAACTTGGTGATAGCATTGCAATTAACGGTTGTTGCCAAACAGTTGTTGATATTAAAGAAGATTTTTTTAGCGCAAGAGTAAGTGATGAAACTCTAAATATTACGAATTTTACCTCTCTAAAATCAGGAGATACAGTTAATTTAGAAAGAGCATTAACCCTAAATTCAAGACTCGGTGGGCATATTGTATCAGGACATGTGGATTGTGTTGGAAAACTTATCAAAAAAGAACAACTCACTGATTTTTATAATTTCGACTTTGAAATTCCTCAAAATCAAGAAAAATATGTTGTGTATAAAGGCTCAATTACAGTAAACGGTATTAGTTTAACAGTTGCGAACATAGACAAAAACATCTTTAGAGTTGCCGTAATTCCGCATACATACCTAAATACAAACCTCCAAGACCTTAAAACTGGAGATTTTGTTAATATTGAAACAGATATTTTAGGCAAATATGTTGAAAAATTATTATCTGCGAAAGATAATAATAGCAGAATTAGTTTAGAATTTTTGCAAAAGAACGGATTTGTGTAATGGAAGAAAATAAATTTAAATTTGACAGCATTGAATCAGCACTTGAAGATTTTAAAGCGGGAAAACCAATAATTGTAGCTGATGACGAAGATAGAGAAAATGAGGGCGACGTAATTGTTTCAGCTGAAAAAGTTACCCCGGAAATTATCAATTTTTTGGCAACAGAGGTAAGAGGATTAATTTGTCTTGCGATTTCTGATAATATTGCAAAACAACTGGATTTACCTCAAATGGTTGACCAAAACACAGAAGAAATGAAAACTGCTTTTACAATAAGTATTGATGCCGCTGAAAAATATGGAGTTACAACAGGAATTTCGGCATTTGACAGAGCAAAAACTGTTGAAGTTGCAACAGCTTATGATGCACAACCGTCTGATTTAAGACGTCCGGGGCATTTGTTTCCTTGTGTTGCAAAACGTGGTGGTGTTTTAGAAAGAACAGGACATACCGAAGCAGTTGTTGATTTAGCTAAACTTTGCGGACATAGAGAAGCTGGTGTTATGTGTGAACTTATGGCTCCAGATGGACACATGGCAAGACGTGATTATTTAAGAAAATTTGCTGATGAACATAATATGAAATTCATCTCTGTTGCAGAATTAATTGCATACAGAATGCAATCTGAAAAACTTGTAACAAGAGAAGCAGAAACAACCCTTCCAACCCCGTTTGGAACATTTACATTATACGCATATAAAAATCACATAAATGGAGCAGAACATGTTGCTCTTGTTAAAGATGACGGTTCTGATAAAATTCCGGCAGTAAGAGTTCATAGTATGTGTTTAACAGGCGATGTATTCCATAGCTTGAAATGTGATTGCAATTCTCAACTGCACAATGCCCTAAAATACATAAATGATTACGGGAAAGGTGCTGTTGTTTACTTGACAGATCACGAAGGAAGAGGAATTGGACTTTGCAACAAGATTAAAGCCTACAAATTGCAAGAAGAAGGACAAGACACAATTCAAGCAAATATCTCGCTTGGATTTAAATCTGATTTGAGAGATTATGGAACAGGAGCTCAAATTATTGTAGATTTGGGTTACAAAGACTTTAAGCTAATCACCAATAACCCGAAAAAAATTATCGGACTTGAAGGTTATGGTTTGAATATTATTGATACAATCAAAGTATCATCAGAAGTTACACCATATAACAAAAGATACTTAGAAACAAAAAAAGAAAAAATGCACCACTCATTATAAGGAGCGAGATTGATGTTGGATATAAGACTTTTAACAGCTGACAGTTATGGAAAATTTGAAAATCTTTATGAAAATTTTCGCAAGAGAGCTGCAAATGAATATAATTTTGAATTAGAACCGTTAGACTATGATGGATTTCTTGAAGCCATTGACAAAGATTTGATAAAATGTATTGTACTTTATGATAATAATTCAAAGGCTGCAGCATTTTTGGTTTATACAACAGCAATCTCAGAAGCAATTGAATTGAACATAATTCATTGTAAAGAAAAAGAACATTTTCTTGAATATTCAAAAGCACTTTTGGAAAAGTTCTTAGAAGTAACTCAAAACCTAAGAAAAGAAAAAATCGTTTGCTACCCAATGCTTGGCGAACAAAAATCTCTAATCAGTGTTATTGCAAAGCTTGGTTTTAAATTCGTGGGAATTGAAGTTTTAAGATTTAAGATGAATGGTACACAATCAAGAGAATTATTCTCCCATGCCAGAGTAGTACAAATCCCACAAGACTATGAAGTTGTTTCTTGGAATGATAAATACTTTGAAGATGCAGTTAATATTATTCAAGAGGCATTCAAAGAATCATCTGATGCATTGTTTGACCCGAGGTTTACGACTCTTGACGGAGTTAGCGATATTATTCATAAAATCGTAAAAGATATCTATGCCGAATTTATGCCAAATGCAACAAGTGTTTTGCTATATAAAGGAGAACCCGTTGGATTTTCATTCATGAATTTGACAAACGGCACAATTGTAAATATTCCACTTGTTGGAATTAGAGAAGCTCATCAAGGCAAAGGGTTGTCTACAATTATGTTAAAACATTCAATGGATATGATTTTCAAGGAAATTGATAATTATGGAAGCCCGATTACAGAAATCAATACCACAACAGAAACCAACAATTTACAAGCATTAAGATTATACAAAAATCTTGGTTTTATTGAAGATTACAATTATCCGCAATCTTATATGCCAATTCAAAACTAGACTTTTGTTGAAAAATCAGTTAAATTAGAAATATGGCAGGCATTGATTTAAGAAAATTTATGAATAATTTTGCTCAACCTCAGATGTTTACGGCAAAAGGAGCTTATAATGCAAATCTTCAAAAACCTGCTCCACAAGTTCCTCAAAAAATGCCTGAACAAGTTATGCAAAATTCTACACCCAATATTGCACAATCTCAAACTGTTCATGTAGAACAACATTTGCAAATGAATACTCTACAAAGTATGGATAGAGCAATTTACGCAAAAGATTTGATGCAAATGCCTAAAAATATTAATGAATTTATCTATATGCTCCAACGAGGCATGACGCAAGCACAATTTAACCAAATGTTCGCAAACCAAATTGCAGCACAGAGAAATTCTCTTTCACAATTACAAGCTCAAATTCTTGCCCAACTTCAAGGACTTGCTACAAATACGGTAAAAGAAGCCGTGAATGTTCAAATCGCAAATCAATTACAAACATCTTTGAAAAATCTGGATATTCTCTCAAATGGAGTAATAAACTTGTCCGAAATTTCTTCACTACTTCAAAAAAATGGGAAAGAAGCACTGACAAAACTCATCATGTCAATGACAGAGGCTTCAAAATCCGGAATTACAGATTTAACCCAGATGAAAGAGATGGCAAAATTGATAAATGCAAGTATTTCTATTGCATCTGAAAATAACCCGCAAAAAACATTAAAATTATTATTAATGTTATATCTTCCGTGGCTTCCTCTTGAAGATGGTGTAGGTTTTGATTTGGAAGTTGAAAGTAAATCATCTTCTGCCGATGAGTCAGATAGCATTTTGACAGTAACAATTACAACAGTAAACTATGGACAAGTTGTTGCCACTTTGGTCTTAGAATCATCAAACTCTGTTCATTTGTCTATAAAATGTTCTGATAAATTTCCGAAAACTGAATTACAATTGAGAATTGACAAAGACAAAAAATGTTACGCAGTTGATACAATAACAAATTTTGAAATTGATAAAGATATCAAACCTGTATCTGAAAAAGCGGCTGCAAACATAAATATGTCACAAACAAATGAAATAAATCCATATCTACTTCTTATGGCACATACAGTAATTAAACACGTTATTGATATAGATAACAACAAATCTATAGGAATAACTTCTCATACAGATATGTCGTACCCTCAATAAAAAGATACGACATATTTAAAATTTGATTGATTATTTACTTTTCTTTATCTCAAACTTTCCGGAACAGCCATTGGAATTGGAGCTCTACCGGATTGTGGAACAGGTGCAGAGCTTTGTTGTTTATAACTCTTCACAACATCTGCCGGTGTTGAGTTGTTATTAATATTATTCAATGGTTTTGGAGAAGTTGGGGCTTCTGCATTGTTTTCTTGTTCTAGTGGAGATTCTGAACTTGTAGGAACTTCTGCATTCTCTTCAATTGTTTGTTTTGCATCTTCACCAATTACTTTAGCTTTACCAAAAGAGGCATGATAATTTTCAAGTTCAACTTCAGGATAGTCAAAATCTCTATCACCATAATCTTTAGTCGCCACAGTCATAACGTCTTTCCAAATTCTGGCAGGAATTGTTCCACCGTATAACCCAGGAACTTTTTTGTTATTATCATCTCCAACCCA
The DNA here is from genome assembly GCA_002102825.1 of Candidatus Gastranaerophilales bacterium HUM_12. Taxonomy (GTDB): domain Bacteria; phylum Cyanobacteriota; class Vampirovibrionia; order Gastranaerophilales; family Gastranaerophilaceae; genus Zag111. Next base: position 57,629 of record DABJ01000034.1, read on the forward strand.
AACACCTGTAACAACGTCTGGAGTGTAACCTACGAAGTAAGCATCACGAGAATCATCTGTTGTACCGGTTTTACCTGCTGCAGGTTTTCCAATATTTGCAGCTGTACCGGTACCGGTTAAAATAACTGTTTTTAACATTGCAGTCATTTCTGCTGCCGTTTTCAAACTCAACTGGTGAGAAGATTTTGTTTTAGAAGCTCTATACAAAACTCTCCCTCTTGAATCTTCAATTCTTTCAATTGCATAAGGTTGAACAACGTACCCACCATTTGCAAATGCACCATAAGCTCTTACAAATTCAAACAACTTAACACCATTTGAACCTAAAGAAATTGTATAATCATATTGCAAAGGAGTTGTAATTCCTAAAACTTTTGCAACTTGAATAACCGAACGAATACCGACTTCTTGAATAACACGAGCCGCACAAACGTTTGATGAAATCATTAAGGCTTTATATATAGGAATTTTACCTCTATATTTGTGTCCTGCATTATGTGGAGACCATTTTGCAATTGTAATCGGACTATCATCAACTATATCGTTTGGAGAAATCCCTTTTTCCATAGCTGCAGCATATACAAAAGCTTTGAATGCAGATCCTGGAGGTCTGATAGCTTGTGTTACACGGTCATATTGGCTTTCTCCGTAATTTTTACCACCTGCAAAAACAAGAATTCTACCATCAATCGGATTGAATGAAAATACCGCTGCCTGTTGAGATGGCCTTGTCAAGCCATAAGCTCTCATATTTCTCAAAATTGATTCATTGGCTTCAACTTGAGCTTTTGAATCTAATGTTGTAATTACTTTATAACCACCATGGATAATATCTGTTTCTTCAAATCCGAGTTTTTCCATTTCTCGCATTACATAATCACTAAAATATGGGGCTTTATTTGTTGTATATAAAGCCGGCATTGTACTCAAATGAATATCAGCCTCAATAGCTTTGTTATACTCATCTTCAGTGATATATTTCATTGTCAGCATTCTTTTTAGAACCTGATTACGTCTTTGTTTTGCAAGTTCCTTATTATTATAAGGGTTATAAACTGACGGAGCTTGCGGAAGACCTGCAAGTAAAGCTTGCTCCGGTAATGTCAATTGACTTAGTTTTTTGTTGAAATAAATTTTTGAAGCAGCCGAAACACCATAAGCACCTGCACCTAAATAAACATTATTCAAGTACATTTCTAAAATCTTATCTTTAGAAATTGTTTTTTCAATTCTTGCTGCAACTTCTATTTCTTTAACTTTTCTTGTAATTGTTCTTTCGTTAGACAGGAAAAGAATTCTTGCCAACTGTTGAGTTAAAGTACTAGCACCTTGAACAGTATGACGAGCTAAAACGTTTTGAACAGAAGATCTTGCGATACCAAAAAGGTCATAACCATGATGATGATAGAAATTTTTATCTTCTGTCGCAATTAAAGCTTTTTTCAATTCATCAGGAACATCATTCAACTCAACTTTGTCATAGGTATAAGCCGTGAATGTTTTAATAATTTCACCATCTTCAGAATAGAATTTAGTCACCAAATTAGGCTTTAAATCTTCCAAATTTTCAATTGGAGGAAGAGAAGAAAGGTACAAGTTAAATGCAACAAATCCTGCAAGAACAAATGCAGAAGATGTTAAAATGAACATTTTCACATTAGTAAAAAATTTATTATCCTTTCGTCTTGAAATATTTTCTCGAGCAATATCTTTTGCTGCTCTCTGCCTCTTATATTTTTCATAAGAACTGGACATGCCACATCTCCCTATATATCTAATTAATAGCTTTTACATTATACCATATAATATATTATAGCAAATTGTTTACATTGTTAAAAATCAATTGAATTTTAATAATTTTTAATATACACTAAGAAAGCTTGGAAAAAATTGGAGAAAAAGATTATGTACAACGTAGCGATTATTGGTGCAGGTCCAGCCGGAATTTTTGCGGCTTTGGAAATTATGAAATTAAAACCTGACTGGAAAGTGGTTTTAATTGAAAAAGGACAACGAATTGAAAAAAGGAAATGTCCTATCCGTGAAGGTTCCCCTAAATGTGTAAACTGCAAACGTTGCGGATTGTTATGTGGTTGGGGAGGAGCAGGTGCTTTCTCTGACGGAAAATTAACTCTTACCCCAGATGTTGGTGGTCACCTTGTTGACTATATGACAAGAAAACAAGCTGAAGATTTAATTGATTATGCAGATAAATTATACTTAAATTATGGTGCAACCGAAGAGGTTTTCGGAACAGACCGAAAAGTATTTGAAGAGATTGAACATCAAGCTGTTTTAGCAGAATTGAAACTGGTTCATTCCCCTGTTAGACACTTAGGAACAGAACGAAGCTTAGATGTATTGAAAAACATGCAAGACTATCTTGATGACAGAATTACTATTTTGAATAACGTTTCAGCAAAATCATTAATCGTTGAATGCGAACAAGTTAAAGGTATTGAACTGGATAATGGCGAAATCATTTCTGCCGAATATACGATTATTGCCCCAGGAAGAGAGGGCGCAGATTGGTTAAGTCACGAGTTTGCAAAACACAAAATCGGTATGGTGAATAATGCCGTTGATGTTGGTGTTAGAGTAGAACTTCCGGCACCTGTTTTTGAACCATTGACTTCAAAATTATATGAATCAAAATTGATTTATCATTCTCCAACGTTTGGTGACGAAGTTAGAACTTTCTGCATGAATCCAAACGGTGAAGTTGTTCAAGAAAACTACAGTGGAATTGCAACAGTAAACGGACACAGTTACGCAAATTACAAAACTCCAAATACAAACTTTGCATTACTTGTTAGTGAAAAATTCACTGAACCATTCAAAGAACCAATCCAATACGGTCAACATATTGCAAGGCTTGCCAATATGTTAGGTGGAGGAATCTTGGTTCAAAGATTTGGGGATTTGTTAGACGGTAGACGTTCAACTCCGGAAAGAATTGCTTCAAGTGTAATTACCCCAACACTTACTTGCGCAACTCCGGGGGATTTGAGCCTTGTTATCCCTTATAGACAAATGACAAGTATTATTGAGATGCTTCAAGCTCTTGATAAAATTGCTCCAGGAACAGCTTCAAGATATACGCTTCTTTATGGTATTGAAGTTAAATTTTATTCAGCAAGAGTTAAATTGACAAAAGAACTTGAAACCGAGGGAGTTAAAAACTTGTTCACAATTGGTGATGGCGCAGGTGTTACAAGAGGTCTTTTACAAGCTTCTGCATCTGGTGTTTATGTTGCCAGAACAATCTGCGAAAGATAAATTTATGTAAAAATATTATTATTGAACAGGGAATGATAAATATTCATTCCCTGTTTTTATATTTACAGTAAATAGAATATTTGTTATAATATAAAAAGGATTATGGAATTTAAGAGTTATAAACAGATTTTAAATAACAAAAATGATAATGAAAAAGTAAAGAACTTGATGCCCTATTGCCATAATGCCCTAGGGCCTACGAAAAAGAAATGTGCATTCACACTTGTCGAAGGTGCTACGCACGTAGATATGGCACCAACAAAGGTGAAACTTGCTTTTACATTGGCGGAAGTATTAATCACCCTCGGAATTATTGGAGTTGTTGCAGCAATGACCATTCCGACATTGATGTCAAATTATAGAAAAAAACAACTTGAAACTCAAATAAAAGCTAACTATTCACTTGTTCAACAAGCAATAAAGTTCGCTGAATATGATGATGTTTCTTATGATATGGCAATTCAAGACGGAAGTGATGCAAGTATTCAAGAGTGGTATGATTCCTTTTTGTCAAAACATTTGAAAGTAGAACAATTCTGTTCTAATGCAAAAAGTGGTTGTTGGCATAAAAAGGGAATTGTTAAAGATTTGCTTGGCAATGCACCAAGATATGAATATGATAACGGAATTGGCGGAAATATTGTCAACTTTAAACTGGCTAACGGAGCATTTTTCAACGTTGATGGAAACACCGCAGAAGATATGAAATCTTTTGGTATTGATTCGACTTCTGACGGTTTAACTTTCTATTTTGATGCAAATGGGGACAAAAAGCCTAATCAATTTGGGAAAGACATTTATATTATGGTTTGGACAGACAAGGGCTTAGTTCCTGCCGGATACAACAGAACTAAAGCCGAAGTTGATGCCAATTGTTTAAGAGGTGACGGATATTTTTGCTTGCAAAAAGTCATTTCTGAGGGTTGGCAAATTTCTGATGAGGTTTGGAAAAGACACTAATCACCAATGTTGCCTGAAGATTCGCCTGGGAGACAAGTTCCGAACTGACAAGATGAATTGTACGGAGAATTATTATTTCCTCTGTTTGAAGGGTTTGTATCAACATCAATGTTTATTGTTTCCGGAATTAGTTGTGGCGAATTAGTAAACTGCTTTGAGGAATCTCTTGTTGGGTTTATCATTTGGTCAATATGATTTGGAACAAGCTTATCTTTAATTGTTTGAGGTTGATTATCTAAATTTGCCTTACAGGCTCCTAATTCTTCAAGTTTACAAGTAGCATTAGCACTAATTAGGGTTGAAAACACTACTACGAGTGACAATATTAAAATCTTTTTCATAATTATACTTCTCCTTGATTTAATCTGCATGTTTAATATTAAAAAATTTCAAAACAAATTACATTGCAGAAAAGTATAATCTTTTTTAAAACCATTTGCGTATAATTTTACGATTTTGATGTTTTTCAACAGTTTTTAAAACATCTTTAAACGGAATAATTGGTTCCATTTTATACCCACAATCGTCAGATAATGTTCCTCCCATTGAAAATAACTCTTCTTGCGGGTATCTACGGCAAATCCCCGGGCGCCAAAAGTGAATTTTACATCTTTTAGTTTCTGGGTCTAAATTTGTACACTCAAAAATTAAACCTAATTCATCTTTTCCAATAATTTTCAAATCAGAATAAAATTTGTGCAAATATTGAAGTCTTTTAAATTCTTTTTCATCTTTCAATACATGTTTAAAATGTTTTACATAAATATGTGTACAGCACATTCCACAACCTTTACATTTACCGGTGCGCCAATAGTGCTTTTTCAAAATCTTTGCATAGATGAATTTTTTGACTTTTTCAAACATATAAATATGATAGTATCAAATTGATTATTTATATATTAAGAATTGTAAATATTAAAAATAAAACAAGCAAATAAAATTATTTAGGAGAATTTAAGCAAATGTAAACCTTACAAAATAGTAAAAACTGACATAATACTATAACATAACCAAAAATAACCAACCTTGACCTCCACGAGAGGTCTTTTTTTTTGATTATTTAAACCAATTTTGCTGCATTGTATGAACTTCTGACAAGCGGACCAATTTGAAAATATTTTATGCCTATATTTTTTGCAATATCTTTTAATTCTTCATATTCTTCCGGATTATAATATTTTGCAACAGGTAAGTGTTCTTTTGACGGCTGAATATATTGACCAATTGTAAGAATATCACAATTCACACTATACAAATCAGTGATAGTTTGTTTGATTTGTTCAATATCTTCTCCAAGTCCAATCATAAAACCTGATTTAGTTTTAATATCAGAATTTTCTTTGACATACTTTAAAACCCCTAGAGAAGTGTCGTAATTTCCTTGCGGTCTAGCTGTTTTGAAAATATCTCGAGCGGTTTCGATATTATGATTAAAAACATCAGGGTGAGCTTTTATTATTGTATTCAAAGACTCTTCATTCCCTTTAAAATCCGGTGTTAAGATTTCTATTTTTGTATTTGGTGAAATTTTTCGGATTTCATTGATACATTTTGCAAAATGATTTGCACCTCCATCTGGCAAATCATCTCTTGTAACAGATGTTATTACCGCATATTTTAGTCCTAAATCCTTAACTGCCTGCGCGACGTGTAACGGTTCATTTTCATCTAGAGGTTCAGGTCTTTGACAAGAAATATTACAATACCTGCAATTTCTTGTACAAACACTTCCCATAATCAAAAACGTAGCAGTATGATTTGAATAACATTCATTTTTATTAGGACACCTTGCCCCCTCACATACAGTATTTAAACAATTTGATTTTAAGATTTTTCGAACAGTTCTTGTTTTATCCGTATCGATAATTGGTCTTTTTAAAAATTCTGGAAGTCTTTCACGCAATTTTTTATTCCTTTATTTGTTATATATTATATAACAAAATTTTTTATGTTTGATTTTTAAATAATTACGTTATATAAGTATATTAAGGAAATAAAACAAATAGGAGCATAAGATATGAAAAGATTAGTTTTGGTATTAACAATTATGGCAATTGCTCAAGTAGCTAATGCAGCAACTGAACCATTATTACTAGAACCATTAAGTCCAACCGTTTTGTCAACTACTCCGGTTACATCTAATCCTGCAACAACACCTCAAGTTTCTGTTCAAAACGGAACTTACGAGGCAACTTTCACACCTGCAAACAAATTAGATCCAAACATGGTTCCACAAAATGCAGCAGCAGAGGGAAAACCAGTTCCTGCTAAAAGAGAACCACGAGTAAAAATTCAAACAAAACAAAGAAGCCAAGGTAATTCTTATTGGAACCCAGGCGGAAAAGGAACAAAATCATACTTTTAATAAATAAAAAAACAGGGTTCAGTTCATTCAAAGAACCCTGTTTTTTTTATGATTGTTTAGTAAAGCTCTTCTGCCATTTTCACAAGATAATTCAATTGCTCATCGTTCAAACTATTTGTTGTATATTCCAACTTTTTAAGTAATTCTTCACGAGATAGCTTTTCAGATGCTTTAAAAAATTCTGAAATATCAGCATGCAAAATATTGCAAATTCGTTCCATTAATTCACAAGAGGGAAAACTTCTGCCAGTTTCGAGGAAAGAAATATGCCTTGGAGCGACATTAACTAACTCTGCGAATTGCTCCTGTGTTAATTTATTACGTTTTCTAATTCTTTTTGGTATAATAAAGGCATGGATAAGAAAAAGAGAATACTTGCAATAAACTTTGGTGGAATCGGAGATGAAATATTTTTTCTTCCTACTCTTATTTCACTAAAAAAAGAATTTCCGAATTCTGAAATAACCTTGGCACTAGAGCCAAGAAGTAAAAGTGTTAAAGATTTAACTAGTATTATTGATGATTTATTTTTGATTGATATAAAGGGTAAAAATAAATACTCAGAACTTTTCAAACTAATAATAAAAGCAAGAAAAGGGAACTTTGACCTTGTTATTTCATCTGGAGGAAATAAATTTATCAGTATTCTTTTATTTTTGACAGGCATTAAGGAACGTTGCGGCTACGATACAGGAAAACTAAGCCACATTTTACTAACTCACCCAATGAAGTTAAACAAAAATCAATATGCCTGCAAAATGTACCACGATTTAATCAGAGAAATAACAACTCAGGACACTGAACTACCTGAAATTGACATCGAACGAAGAGAAAAAATTGCAAACTCTGTACTTATTCACCCAGGAGTTAGCAAATTAAGTGTTCAAAAAGGTTGTATTAAAACAATTCCGGCAGAAACTTGGGCTAAAGTTATTGATTTGTTAGTCGCTGAGGGTAAAAAAGTAATGCTTGTTGGCGGACCTGATGACAAAGAGTGTATTGATACAATTTTAAATAATGTAAGAACTCAAAATTTTGAAAACTTATACGGAACAACAAAAAGTTTAAAAGATTTAGCTGAATTGATTTCATCAACTGACAAGTTTTTATGTTCTGATTCCGCACCACTACATGTTGCGGTCGCTTTGCACACAAAAACATACGTAATCTTTGGACCAACTGATGACAAAGCTCTTATTCCTCAAAGTGATAATGTCGTTGCAATAAAAGCAAATGACAATTGCGAATTAAAACCTTGTTTATGGGCTAGACGTCAAACAACTTGCGACAAGTTGAGCTGTTTAAAAATTACAGCATCTCAAATCGTAACGCAAATTTTGAAATAATTATGCAACGTAATCAATTTTTTTAGGAGTTGGTTTATCAATTTGCTTCGCAACTTTTTCACCAATGCTTTGACCAATATTAGAAGAAGTAATTGAACCAATGACAAAAGTTACACCTTTAACAATTGGCGCCCATTTTTTAGAAATAGGAAGTTTTGCTAAAACACCCTCAAGATGTTTTTTCATCAATCCTTCCCCAATGAACATACCGGCTAAAGAACCACTTTCAGCAATTATTGTCTTCTTTCTGTCTTCTTTTTTGGCAGTTAAAACATTCAAACCACTTGACCCAACAATAAAATGATTAACATGATTTGCTGCGAATTTAACGGCTTTCGTGAGCCCCCCAAAGACTTTATCAGTTTTTGCGACTTCATCAATAGTGTTTAAAACAACCTTAGCTTGTTTTGAAACAGCATTATTATATTGAGCACCGGCTTTAATTACTGCAGCTCCTTGCCCAACAGTTACAGGAAGTCTGCCAATATTTTCATTTGCAGTTTTATTAGCATTTCTAAATGCAAATATACCTGTTGCTACACCACTGTACATAATAATGCATACCTTTCACACTATAACCTACATTTATATAAAGTATTTTTATTTAATTAAATTGCAGGAGTGTTAAAATATTTTACATTTGTTAATATTAATTTCAAAAGGGTTAAATTGCAAATTGCTATTAGGATTCAATTGATTTATAATTTACAAAAAAAAGGAGAACTATGAAAACAATTAAAATAACAAAAATGCAAGGTTGCGGAAATGATTTCGTAATTTTAGATTACTCAGAATACGAAAAAACAGGACTTTCAATGTCTGACCTTGCAAAAAAACTTTGCGACAGACACTTTGGAATTGGTGCTGATGGAATGATTATTCCAGACACCAAACCAAATGGAGAAACGGATATTGCATGGTATTTCTACAATTCTGACGGAACAACTGCTCAAATGTGCGGAAACGGAATGAGATGTTTTGCAAAATATGTTTACGACAACAAATTAGTTGATAAAAAAACTTTCAGTGTTAAAACCTTAGCAGGAATTATCAAACCGGAGATTTTAACTGACGGAAAAATTAAAGTTAACATGGGTACCCCAATTCTTGAAGATGAAAAAATTCCATTCAAAGGAGAAAAAATTGTTCATGTAAAAGATAGAGAATTCCAAATAACCCCTGTTTCTATGGGTAATCCTCACTGTATAATTTTTACAGAAGAAGACCCGATGGTTCTTGCCAAAACTTACGGACCGGACATGGAAGTTCACCCATATTTTCCGGAAAAAACGAATACTGAATTTGTAAAAGTAATCTCAAGAAACGAAATTGAGATGAGAGTTTACGAAAGAGGTTGCGGAATAACTTTGGCTTGCGGAACAGGTGCTTGTGCTAGTACAGTTGCTTGTGTTTTAAATAACTTAACAGAAAATAATGTTAAAGTTAACCTGTTAGGTGGGGCTGTAAATGTTGAATGGAGCGGGACAAAAGAAAATCCGAACAAAGATATTTTCTTAATCGGACCTGCTGAATACAGTTTTAAAGTAGAGTACATGTTGTAAAAAAAACTATTTTCATGATACTATTTAAACATACATCATAGGAAAATAGTAAAAGGAGACACGATAAAATGAGAAATTATGAATTAATGACTATATTCAAACCTAACTTAGATGCTGAAGAAGTTGATAAGTTAATCGAAAAAATCGATTCAATCATTGCAGATTTCGGTGGTAAAGTTGAATCTACAGACAAAGTTGGAAGAAAAAAATTAGCTTATGAAATCCAAAATTTCAGAGATGGTTTCTTCGCTACTACAATTTTAGCTCTTCCTGCTGATAAAGTAGCTGAATTCAAAAGACAATTAAGATTGAACGACAACATCTTAAGAACAATGTTCATGGAAGTAGCTGAAAAAGCTTCTGTATAGTTAGATTTATAGGAATTAAAAAATGACATTAGCAAAAGCAGTAGTAACAGGTATAGTTTATAAAACACCAAAGACAGGGTTTACATCAAACAATGTTGCTGTTTCTTCTTTTGTATTGAATATTGGTACAAATGATGAACTTTTGGTTAGAGTTATATCTAAAAGACAATCATTAGAAGAAGTTGTAAATTCTCTTTCTAAAAATCAAAAAGTTTTAGTTGAGGGAAGATTGCAAAATGGTATCAGCAAAATGGACGACGGAACAGAAAAAAGAGTTTTCGAGATTGAAGCTGCTACAATTGAGCTTATGGGTGGAGCATCTACAGGTTCAAATTCTTCAAATGATGAGGGTGACATCTTGACATTTGGAGATATGGAGTCATCTTCACCTGATGCTAATACAGATGTTTTGATGGACGATGAAGAAGTTCCGTTCTAAAGAATAAAAAAATGAGTAGAAATAAATAATAAGGCTAGAAAGGCAAATTAGAAAAAATGGCAAGACAAGACGATAAGAAAAAACGTAAGAATTGTAGTTTATGTGCTGATAAAGTTACATCAATCGACTACAAAGATGCTGCAAAATTGAAAAGATATTTAACTGAAGCAGGTAAAATCATTCCTAGAAGAATCACAGGAAACTGTGCTGCTCACCAAAGAATGATTGCTAAAGCTATCAAAAAAGCTAGAGAAGCAGCAATTATTAGTTACGTTTTTGACTAATAATTAAAAACAATTCAATAAAAACTACGGATTAAATTCATAATCCGTAGTTTTTATTATTTATCTATTTATCAAAACTAATCTTCTGAAATCAAAACATTATTTACAATGATATTTCTATATTCTTCGTAGTCTAAGTATTTATTTTTATCCTTGTCATAGTAATCAAATTCACTTGACAATTCTTTAATATGTTTCATGATTGAATCAGGACCTTCTTTCTCAAGTGATTCCATATCGTTTGCCAACATTTTAATAAATGTTATAATCCATTCGTTTTTAGAAATTGAATAGTCATCATTAGAATCATATCTCAAAAAATCGGTTATAAGTTCTTTATCAGTTAACTTTCTAAAACCTTTAGGTGTATTGTCTTTTTCTTTTGTAATAATAAACATAACTAAAACTCCCTTATATTGCCACAATTACACTTTTTATATCTTCACTCGTTACAGATGATAGAGCCAAATTTTTATCTTCTTTTGTTAGAGAATTCATTTGTTTTAACATTTCTAAAGCCTTTAACACAACCGTTTGATTTGCGGAAATCAACAATCCTCGAATAGCAGATTCATTATTCGCAAATTCAAGCGCTGTAAATACAAACAAGCTTTCAGATTTCAATTCTGCATTGATTAGTGATTGATTTACTTTAAAAGAAGATAGCAATTGTTTAATATCCATAACTTCTTGTTTTACATCTTTTGTTTCATCAAACAAATATTCATCATTTTCTGTCAAGGTATTAAATTTATCTTTAGCATTTGCAAGAACAACAGCTATTTCTGAGTCAGTTTGTTCTTTCAACAACATTTCAATAAACTCATACAATCTAAAATCAAAAATCTGAGCAAGATCTAAGATTTCACCCAACCCATTGATAACAGAATTAAAAACAAACAAAGCATCGGTTTTATTTGTTTTGTATAGAGAAAATAAATCGGTTAAATACAAAAGGTCTCCTGCAATATTTTCTGCAAAAGAAGAAGTCTTCATAACATCAACAATTGCAGGGATAACAGATTTATCATCATAAGACACTAAAAATCTTACCCCATCTAATTTTTCAAACTCATCATCAGATTTTAATTTTACGAGCGCCTCATTCTTAGATTCAGTATCGCCAAACAAAGCCAACGCAGTTGCACAATTCGCACTTAATGAAGAATTTTCACTATATGCATTCTCTTTCAAAAAATCTAGCGCCAAAGAATCTTGAACTATAGAAAAATATTTTGCACAGTATGTTTTTTCGTCATCTGTTCCGTCTTCAAAAATTGCAAGCATTTTATCAGTCAAATCTTCATCTGAAAACTTAACAAGATTAGAAATAATCACATCTTCATACGATGGAGAATAATACTTCAAAAATTGAAGTAAATTTAAATAATTTGAAGAATTACAAACCTTAGCTAAGCGATTTGCGACATTTTGCTTAATAAAATCAAACAAAAAATCTTCGTTATCTATAAGTTCCTTAAATAATTCAACATCAGGAATATTTATAACATCAAAGGCAACAGGTTCAAAATCTTTAGGATTTTTACCTGTCAATTTTTTCAGTTTATCACTCATATAGAAACAACCTTATTAATCTAAGTAGAATACAGTGATAACTTTGTGACCTTCTTCAGCATATTGAACAGCATTATGAAGAGTTTTACTTGTATGTGACAAGAAACAAATCAATTGATTACATTCATCAATAATTTCTCTGTTGCAAATTCTTGACGCATCAGCAAGAGTCATCATCGCTCTATCTGCATGTTCAATAATATTAGGAACACCAATCAATTGATCTTGAACATCACTTGGTTGTTGACCAATAGTTTGAGGCAATACAACACTCAATTTTTGAGGATTTGCTTTCATTGCACCACGAATAGCTGCAGCATTTGTGCCTGAAGAACCACCTGATGTAATAATTGTATTACCTTGCATAACTAAAGCTGTTGCAAGTGTTTCAATCATTTGTTGGTGCGTGATAGGGAGATTACGGCTCCCAATAATAGCAATCTTTTTAGCTGATTGTTTAATAGTTGCAAGTTCCATAGCCAACTCGTCAACAGTATTTGGAGCATCAGACTTTACAGTATCCATATCATCATCAATAGGTACAACTATTGATTTCTGAGCATCTTCGCTTTTTCCATCTGAACTTAATAAAATTTCCTTATCACTTTCTGTCATTTTTTCATTTACCTTCTAATTGCATTAATTACATTTTTCGATTATGCTTAATTATAGCATATTTTTTTTTATTTGGGAAGAGGTCATGGAAAATCTATTAGAAAATCTTAATAAGGAGCAGGTCGAAGCAGTTAAAACGACAAAAGGACCATTATTAATACTAGCCGGTGCAGGTTCAGGAAAAACAAAAGTTCTTACAACTCGTATTGCGTATATGATTCAAAACGGCGTAAGACCAAGAAATATTCTTGCAGTTACTTTTACCAACAAAGCCGCTAAAGAAATGAAAGAACGTATCGGAAAAATTATCGGAGAAGATACGGTCAAATATATGTGGGTAGGCACATTCCACGGGATTTGCGGAAGAATTCTTAGAGAAAATATTGATAAATATAACACCGCAACCGGTAAAAATTTAGATAAGAATTTTACAATTTATGACGATTCTGATACAAATCAAATCATCACAAGAGCAATAAAAAAATTAAACCTAGACGATAAAGTTTATCAAACAAAACTTGTTAAGTCAGTAATTTCTAATGCGAAAAACAAAATGCAAGATGCAACAACTTTTGCAACTTATGCAAGAGATTTCAAATCTCAAAAAATTGCATCTGTTTATGAAGAATACGAAAAGACATTGAACGCAAACAATGCCATTGATTTTGATGATATGTTGATGTTAACAGTTAAACTTTTAGAGCAAAATGAAGATGTCCGAAAGTTATATTATGAAAGATTTCAACATATTATGGTTGATGAGTACCAAGACACAAACCTTGCACAATATCGACTTGTTAATATGCTTTATACAAATATGAAAGAAGAAATTCCACCGGAACGCTCACTTTGTGTTGTAGGTGATGTAGACCAATCAATTTATTCTTGGCGTGGTGCAGATTTCACAATCATTATGAACTTTCAAAAAGATTACAAAAACACAAAACTCATCAAACTTGAACAAAACTACCGTTCAACAGCTCACATCTTAAATGCTGCAAACTCCGTTATTGAAAATAACGACGAACGTTTAGACAAAGTCTTGTATTCAAATAAAGGTGATGGAGAAAAACTAAGTTACTACATTGCAAGTGACGAAGCAGATGAAGCAAATTACATTATAAGCAATATTAAACGCACAGCAAACGGTAATTATAACAAATTTGCAATTCTATATAGAACAAACAACCAATCCCGTGCATTAGAAGAAGCTTGTATGGCAACAGGTCTTCCATATAGAATTTATGGTGGTACAAAGTTTTATGATAGAGCCGAAGTTAAAACTGTTTTGTGTTATTTGAAGTTAATAAATAACACTGACGATTCTCAAAGCTTGCGTCGTGTAATTAACATTCCCAAACGTGGGATTGGCGATACTACAATGCAGAATCTTACGAAATTTGCAAACGAACGTGATATAAGCCTTTACGAAGCAATCAAAATTTGTGAACAATCAGAATTAAATTCAAAAACACAATCAAAACTAAAAGATTTTGCAAATCTCATTTATAAATTCCAACAAGCGAAAGATTCTTATACACTGAAAGAATTTGTAACACTTGTGATTGAAAAATCAGGGTATTTGGCTGAATTACAAACAAAGGCAGCTAATGACCCAGAATATCAAGACGATATCAACAACTTACAAGAACTTGTAAACGTTGCAGAAGAATTTGTTCCAGAAGAGGAAGATAATATTCTAGGAGAATTTTTGCAACAAGTTGCACTTGTATCAGACCTTGATTCAATGGATGAAGAAACAAATAATATTACAATGATGACACTCCATGCTGCTAAAGGTTTGGAATTCCCGGTAGTATTTATTGCCGGTATGGACGAGGGTATTTTCCCAAGCCAAAGAACCCTTCAAGTTCCGTCCGAAGTTGAAGAGGAAAGACGTTTGATGTATGTAGGAATTACAAGGGCAGAAGAAAAATTATACCTTGTTTCGGCAAAACGTCGTCAAACTTGGGGTGAATACAAATACTACAATCCATCAAGATTTATTGAAGAAATTCCACAAAACTTGATTGAATCAATGGAATCAGATGATTTTGAAAGAAGTTCATCTTCTACATTCCGCAGTGCAGTTTCTAAAGCAAAAGAGAGAACTACAACATCTGACAGTTATGGATATGTAAAACCGTCAACAGGTTTTGGTGCTAACTTCGTCGCACCTCAAAGAAAAGGACTTGCAAGTGGAGGAAGAACTCACTCAACAACACCTTCTTCAAATAGCTATAGTTCAAAATCTTCTTCAAACTACTCAAAACCAGCTTACTCTCAACCAACACGAACTCCTCGAAGAGCAATGATTGTAAAATCTGCAATCAACAAAAAGAGAGAAGAAGAAGCAAGAAGAGCAGCAGGTACAAGTGCAATTAACGCACTTCGACAGATGTCTGCTCAACGACAAAATGAACGGAAACTTGCAGAAGAGAAAAAAGCTCAAAAAAATGCAACTCCCATACTGGACGAAGTTTTTGATGTTGGACAAAGAGTTTTCCACGGACAAATGGGCATAGGACATGTTACAGATGTTATGAATATCGGAGAGAGTATAATGTACACCATTGATTTTGGCGCTAAAGGTAAAAAGGCAATGGACGCATCTTATGCAAAATTAAAGAAATTTTAGAGTTGTTTTTATTTAAAAGAAATACAAAAGGCGGTTTGATTTAAAAATGNNTCAAACCGCCTTTTAAATATCTTGCAACTACTGAGTATATTAACCCTCAACAGCCATGTGTTTTGGTTGTCCTTTCTTTTCTTCCCAGAAATCAACAAGCATTGAGCAGAAGAAAATACTTGAATATGTACCAACTACAACACCTATCATCATTGCCAAAACGAAATCTTTAGTAGTTACACCACCGAAGAAATACAATGCAGCAAGTGTAATAAATGCTGTTAATGAAGTATTAACACTTCTTGCTAATGTTTGGTTAACAGAAGCATCAACAATTTCACCATAAGTCATTTTCTTACCATAATATCTCAAGTTTTCTCTAATTCTATCAAATGTTACGATTGTATCGTTGATTGAGAAACCTATCAATGTCAAAATCGCAGTCAAGAACAAACCGTCAACTTGAACATCACAGAACAGACCCAAGATTGAAAATACACCAACCACAAACAAGCAGTCATGGACCAAACCTAAAATTGCAGCTATTGCATATTCCAATTTGAATCGGAATGAAATATACATAATCATACCAATAATAGCTAATGCCAAAGCTAAAATTGACATTTTGAATAATTCTTTACCCAAAGTTGGACCAACTGATGAAACTTGGATAAGTTCAGCATTTTTGTATTCTTTTTTCATTACTGATGTGATTTTTGCAGCCATATCAGAACCCTCGTCAATAAAACTTGTTCTGATAGAAATAATAGATTTAATATTATTATTTTCAGCAGTAGGTGTAACATTCAAAACTTGAATATACGGATTTTTGACATCAATTTTATCTAAGTCACTTCTTGTTTTTGCAAGTTCATCACTAGATGTTGCTTCAGGTGTTCCATATTGCAAAATAGTACCACCCGTATAATCAATACCTACCTTTACCGGAGTATGTGTAGGATATGTAACCATAGAATACACCATTGCAATAATTCCAGGGATTAACAGAAGAGCTGACAAGCACATCCATACAACCCTATATTTTACAACGTGTACTGCGTTTTTTCCAAAATTAAACATTTTATAATTACCTCATAATTTCTTAGTCTAAAATACCAAAACGAGCTTTTTCACGTTTAGTTTCTGTAACTTCATAACCTTGACCGATTTCATTCTTAGAAAGTCCGAACAATGCAGGATATTTCAATTCTCCTGTACCGAAGATTAAATGCATGAAGTTTTTAGTAACTGTAATTGCTGTAAACATTGAAACAAGTACACCAATTGCAAGTGTTAAAGCAAAACCCTTAACAACACTTGTACCTAAGAAGTACAAGATAACACAAGTTAAAATTGTTGTCATATTTGAATCAAAGATACTTGTAAATGCTCTATCAAAACCAGAATTAATTGCGGTGAATAAATTTCTACCAGCTTTTAACTCTTCTTTTGTTCTCTCGAAAATAAGAATATTCGCATCTACCGCCATACCTACTGATAATATGAAACCTGCAATACCTGCCAATGTAAGTGTTACAGGAATTGCTTTGAATAATGCAAACAAGATTAAACCATAAACAATCAATGCCACATCAGCAATTACACCAGGTAATCTATATGCAAATACCATAAAGAACATTACAAATCCAATACCGATTAAACCGGCAAATTTAGACTTTTCAATACTATCAGCACCCAAAGTAGGTCCAACAGTATTTTCTTGAATGATATCTGATGGAACAGGCAACGCACCGGCATTCAGCAAGTTAACCATTTTTTCAGCTTCTTCATATTTAAATCCGCTACTACCACCGGAGATTTCGGCTCTTCCGCCAAAAATTGCTTCTCTAATAACAGGAGCAGAAATTTCTTCGTTATCAAAGAAAATAGCCATTTGTTGACCAACTAATTTTTGAGTTAATTCAGCAAACTTAGTTGCACCATTTCCATTAAATTCCAAAGAAACAGTCCATTGACCTGTTTGATCTGAGCCAATTGATGCTGATTTTAAATCTTCACCGGTCAATCCTGTAGATTCCCACATCAGTTGACCTTGAGCATCTCTTTTTGGTTGATGATTTGCATCAAATACGGGTTGTTTGAACTCTAATTGAGCTGTTTTACCTAAGAAAGCTTCAGCTTCTTTTAAGTCTGTTACGTTAGGAATTTCAACCAAAAGCCTTTTGTCACCAACTTGAGCAACACTTGTTTCAGAAACACCGAGTTTATTTACACGGCTTTCGATTGCATATTGCAAACGACTCATTACTTCCGGAGTAATTTTTGCCACTGAATCAGTAGTTTTTGCTTCAAGCATAATTCTTGAACCACCGACAAGGTCAAGTCCTAGTTTTGTAGGTTTTTTGTAGATTGTGATAATTGAAGCAACCACAATTGCTACGATAACCCAAAACATAATAATCTTGTTTTTCAATTTTTTACCCTCTTATATGTGTACTACTAGTTAATTACATTGTTGTTATTATTTATAACATCAAACGAAACGAAAAGAACTAGCTCTCCTCGCTTAATTCTTTTTTAACACTATCAATAACTCTGAACAATTCGATTTTTTCATCTTCAGTCAAAGTAACTAATGGCTTTCTAACATATTCATCAACAATTCCCTTGTAAGCTAAAGCAGCTTTCACAGGAGTTGGATTTGGAGCCATAAATAATGCTCTAAATACAGGATAAAGTTTTTTGTGCATATTTCTTGCCGCAACAACCTCACCTGTTTTAAAGTTTCTAATCATTGATTTAATTTCAGAGCCAAACAAATGAGAAGCAACTGAAATTACACCTCTTACCCCTAAAGACAACATAGGAAGAGTCAAACTATCATCTCCAGAATAGATTGAAAAATCATCAGGACAAAGAATTCTCATCTCTGTAACCTTATCCATATCAGGACAACTTTGTTTAACGCCAACAATATTGTCAAAAGTTGAAGCCAAGTAAGCAACTGTTTTAGGCTCCATCATAACACCGGTTCTTGATGGAATATTGTATAAAATAATTGGCAAAGTAGTTGATTTTGCAATAGCAGAGAAATGCTCAATAATTCCTCTTTGATTTGGCTTGTTGTAGTATGGAACAACAGACAAAATAGCATCAACTTCTTCTTTTTGTGCAAATTTTGAATATTCAATAGCTGATTCTGTTGAATTTGAACCTGCACCTAGAATAATTTTTGCTTTGTTTGCAGCAGCTCTTTTAACAGTGCTAACAAGTTCAATTTCTTCTTCGTTAGTCAAGGTTGGAGATTCCCCAGAAGTGCCTGCAACAAGCAAAGTATCACTACCTGTTGAAATTAAATGTTTAGTTAAAGCTTCAACCTTGTCATAATCAATTGCACCTGTTTTATCCATAGGTGTAACCATTGCTGTAATAACTTCGCCGCAATCGTATCTCAATGTCATATAAAATACCCTCTATTTCCCTAGTCTATCAAACATAATTATATTACAAAATAAAAGAACATGCCGAATTATTAAGTAAAGTGAATAAAGAGTTGACCAGAAGTAGACTTAGGGGTGTTTTCAAATTACAATTTTTTTAAAAATGGGGAACAGAAAATGACATTAAATATTGGAAGAATTTCATCAGTAATAACAGGTGTTAATACAATAAAAGGGACAGGAATTGCAAGAAATTATAAAATGCTTTCAAAAAGCACATCTTTCTATGGACTTGCAACACTTGGGAGCTTATTCGGTGGAGCAACAACAAAAGAACCAATATTTATGCCACTTTTTGCAAGTTTCATTATGTTAGCAAAACATAGCGATAACCTTATGACAAAACTAAAACCAGATTATCTTGCAATCCTCAAACGAGCAATAAAAATTAAAAAAACAAAAACAACATCTTTGCCCTAATACTTAATAACCACTAGACTTGTAACATAATCAATTGATTGTACCAAGTCTCCATGTTATAATATTGTCAATCAGAAAGGATATTCCGCATGGGAGATGAGGACAAGCAGTTTGATGCCACCCCCAGAAAGTTGGAGCAGGCGAGAAAAGAAGGGCAGGTTGTTAAATCCAAAGATTTCTCAACCGCTGTGTCTTTGCTTATTTTATTCTCGGTGATTTTTGGTTTAGCACCTTTTATCTGGAATCAAATTGTCCAAGTTTTTACCCTCCTATATGAGCAAATCCCCAATACCCACACCGAACAAATCGGGTATATGTACATTTTGACAATAGCGATTAAAGGTGCTGCGTTAATTATAGGTCCGATTTTAGCTATTGCTTGGCTTGTTGCAGTTTTAGCAGACTTTGTTCAGGTTGGACCTCTGGTTGCTATTGCCCCCCTTATGCCAAAGTTAGATAAATTAAACCCTACGAAATACTTCAAAAACATAATGTCTATCAAAACATTGTTTGAACTTTTTAAAAACATCGTGAAAGTTTTAATTCTAGGTTACATCGGTTGGGCTGTCTACAAAGACCATATTGAATCAATTTTAATGCTCGCATCTGTCGATAACAACTTTGCAGTAATGATTGAATTTGGAAAACTCATCACAGAGTTTATTTTCAAGGCCTGTATTGCTTTTTTGATTATTGCGGCTGCTGATTATGGGGTTACAAAATGGAAATTCCTAAAAGATCAAAAAATGTCATTCAAAGAAATCAAAGATGAATATAAAAACTCAGAAGGTGACCCAAACGTTAAAGCGGCATTAAG
Source organism: Candidatus Gastranaerophilales bacterium HUM_12 (assembly GCA_002102825.1). Lineage (GTDB taxonomy): Bacteria > Cyanobacteriota > Vampirovibrionia > Gastranaerophilales > Gastranaerophilaceae > Zag111. Next base: position 77,749 of record DABJ01000034.1, read on the forward strand.
ACAAAGACGTATGCAAATGCTACAACAAGGTGCAATGGATGCAGTTCCAACAGCAGATTTTGTCGTAACTAACCCGACGCACGTTGCCTGTGCTTTGAAATATGTCGCAGAAGAAATGGATTCTCCAATGTTGATTGCAAAAGGTACAGAACTTATTGCAAAGAAAATCATTGGGATAGCAAAAGAACACAATGTTCCGGTTATCGAAAATCCACCTGTAGCAAGAGCTTTATTCAAAATGGTTGATATCAATCAACCGATTCCCCCAGAGTTATACAAGGCGGTAGCAGAAATCTTGATGTTCGTTTACAAGATGAAAAGAAAAAATACACCAAATAAACGACCGCGAAATTAATATATTGTAGTATTATTGGTTTGTAAAATTATGGCAAAAGAAGATAAAACGAATTTACAACATTATATAGATATTGTACAAAAGGTTGCGAGAGTAGAGCATAGACGTATTCCTGCTCACATGGTTGAGTACGAAGAACTTCTTTCTATCGGTATTATCGCCATTCAGGTGATGATTAAAAACAAAACTCCAGAACAACTGGCAAAATATAATGCTGCATATATTGCAACTGCAGTTCGTTGGGCGATTAGAAACGAATTAAGAATAAGATATAAATGGTATTCACTAAAACACAAAGCAGAAGATGAATACGACCAAGAAGAAGCAGTTGAAGGTATGGATATGAAACAAGCAAAAGTCCGTGAAGCAATTTACGAAACTGTTTTGTCTATCGACAGCTTAGCGGCTTCTGCAAGTGACAATGACTCCCCGTTTGATTTCATCAAAGATACTCACGCAATGCCTGACGAAAATGCGGAAATTTCTGAAATGGGCAAAATGATTAGAACTGCGATTTCTAAACTTCCACCAAAAGAAAGAACCGTTGTGGAATATAGATTTTACAGAAATATGCAGGTAAAAGATATTGCTCAACAAATAGGATTGTCGCCATCAAGAGTTACACGTATTGTTCAAGCATCATTAAACACTGTTAGAGAATACTTAAATGCCCATGAACAATATGGTTACTAATCAACAATTTGAATTCTATCATCATTCTTGATTTCCATTGGTTGGTTTAATTTTTTAATATAATCACAAGCCAATTTATTTTTATCTACATCAAATTGTTGAAGAACAAATTCTGGGTGCTTGTTGCTTTCTAAGTATCCGTCACCACCTGTTGCAAAAAAATCATCTGCGGCTACGGTATATTTTTTATTTGGGTCGGGGTTTTTTACGTCAATTTTGTGTGTGTGATTTGCTTTATCAATGAATTCAAGACTTAATAAGTCACCTTGTTTGTTTGCCTTATATTTCAATCCTGATACAAGTAAAATCCCAGGCTTGTTAGACGGATTATTTAGAGATTTCAAACCGACATTGATTGCATCAACAATTTGTTTCTCTGATAAATTCAAAATCATCATTTTATCTTCAAATGGAGTGATATCAGAAATTAATCTTGTATCAATCGGCCCCTGTGAAAAACGTCCTCTGATATTTCCGGTATTAAGAATTGCAATATCAGTATTTAGTTCACTTCTCATCGCATCAGCAATAACGTTTCCGTGTGGATTATTTTCAATAAGTCTTTGAGTTGGAGGATCAACTGCAACACTTACCCTACCGATAACTTCGGGTTTGCCGATATATTCTTCAACGGAATGTTTTACAAATAGAGGTCTGTTATAATCTCTAGTCTTGATAACATTGTTTTGCGCTTTTTTGATAACACCGTTATCATCAAAATCCACATTCAAAATACCGACATTTTCACCGTCTTTTCCGGCTTGTGTAATTACAACCGGTTCACCTGTTTTTGAATACAAAAGATTTGTACCTTCTTTCAAACCCTCAATCAAATCATGAGTGTGTGCCCCGAAGATTAAGTCGATACCTTGAGTTTCTTTTGCCAAACGTTGATCCTTTTTCGTCCCCTCGTGAGATAGAACGATAATTTTATTTATTCCTTGTTCTTGTAACTTATTTACTTCATCTTGAACAAGTTTAATTGTTTCGTCATCTGTTTTTACGCTGATATCTTTTAGAGTATTATTCATTTTTACACGTTCAAGCATATCCTCCGGAGCAATTCCGATAAGTCCGTATTTTTGACCATTTTTTTCAATCACCATTGATTTTTGAATTTTGCCCTCTAATGGAGAACCTTGTTTGATATCAATATTTGCAGCTAACATTTTGTACTTCGCATCACTCAAAAGTTTTGCTAAATTCCCCGGTTCTACAACATCAAGCTCGTGATTACCCAGTGCTGAAGCGATAAATCCGCTCCAGTCTAAGAATTTGCTTGCAACTTGGTTATGAACATAATTTGCTCCCAAAATTATATCGCCGGAAGATACTTTGAATTTAGAAATATCTGACGTTTTGTCAGACCAAAATTCCGGAGCAATTTTATTTGATGGAGTAGAATCAAACTCTTTTGTCATATTATAAATACGTTCCATATTTGTCATCTTGCCGTGAACATCATTTACATAAAACCAACTTGTATGAGTTAGTTTAGAGGTAGGCATTTTAGAATAAACCGGCACTGTTTCATTTGGATAAACAGTCGCTGTATATTCCGGAGTTCTCGGAACATTATCTTTTGCCACTTGCGGTTTTTTGTCAGTTTGCACTTGTGCGGAATTCACATTTGAGATGTTTAAATTTGGTGTATTTATCATATTTTCTACCTTTTACACTTCATCGTTATAAAAACTACTGAAAATATTATTTGCCTATTTTATTTAATTTATTAAGAAAGTTTAAACTTCCTTTTATGCTGCTTGTTGATGCTTCATGTGTTTGTACATTTCAATTCCTTCAACCCAGCTTGGAGTGATATTCAAATCGTTTTCGACTATCTCTTTTGGTAATGCTGCGTGGTGAATTTTTGGTAACAAATAATCTTCTGAATATTCAATCGGTCTTGGTATATTATCGTCAGTATCATTACAAATAAATGTCATTTTACCTTTGGCATCTGTTTTGTAACCTACAATTGTTATCTCATGACCGTTCACAATTACATTGTTGTTATCCGTTTGAGTATAACCGATTATTACATTTTCGCCTTGATTAATAGCCTGAACTATATGCTTTTTCATTGTACCTAAATCAGTTTCATAACCAACAAGTCTTGCATTTTCATCAACAGTTTGATAGGTTACAGACAAGATATTTTTGTCGAACACAACGGACTCAGTGAATGTTTTTTCAAATTCAATCAAACCTTTATCATTCTGATTAAATTTTCCAGCCCTTTTATCCGTCAAAGTATTGTACGATTGTTGAGAACCAATTTCCATAAATGTTGATTGCATTAAAACATCTAATGGGGTTCTTTCATAGGAATCTTTATCAGTTGTCTGAATTTGAGCACGTAATAATGCGTTTTTATCCGGTGCAAATTTTAATTTTGCATCATTAAAATTGTTCATTTCAAAAGGAATATCAAATGCGTTCAACAACCAAACCGCATTTAACGTATTATCAGCAAGATTATTTAGCTGAATAGTTTTATCAACACTCATTTGCTGGGAACTTAACCCTTGCGCAAATCGTGCAAATTCAGCAGGCATTTGTTTGGCGAGTTTAAACTCCGTACTTGCTGCAACACAAGTACCTGAATGTTCAACATCTATATCGTTTTGACCTTGTTTAATATCAAGGAGGTTTGTCTTTGTTGCATTGTTTGCTTGAATTGCTTTTTCTCTATATTCAGCCGGAATATCTCCAAATTGTTGAGTAATTAAATATGGGTAAGCAATTGTTGCAATCGTATCTCGCAAAATTACATCATTTTTCAAGCCCTCAGCACGAGGTTCTTGAACTATTTTGAATAAATTATCTAAAACGGTTGATTTGTCGTTAGAATTTGAGTTTAACAAAACCCCGTTTTTCAACAATCCATCTAAAATTTTTCTTCCATTTTTGTCTAATTGTGATGAAACAGTGGTGTATTTTACTTGCTCTTCTTTTCCATTCAATTGAGTGCGGATATTTATTGCCTGAGCCTGTGACACAGAAGCCTGCGGAAGAGATTTTGTCGCAGTGAAAGACGGAGATGTCGCAGCTTTTACGGCCTCAGACCTTGAAACATACACAGGAGCCTTAACACTGTTAATTGTGTTATAATTATATTGATGATAAATTTGAGAATTAATTTTATCTACCATGTTACACCACATCTATTATAAAAAATAAAAAATGTAAAAATTGCCATGCATGTATTATTTTTGTAAATAAATATTAAAAGAAGGTATCATTGAAAAATTCAAAAGTCAAACCATTAACCAAATCACAAATAATAATTTCAATCGACAGATTAACTCGTTTTAAAAATACCGAAACTAAATATTTACGGGTTTTCAAAGATATTTTGACACAAAACTTGATAGAACCTAAATTCAAAAAAACGGACTTGGAAAAAATGGATTACTCTGAACTTAGAAATTGGGCAGAATTTGTAATAAATTATTCACTTGAAATGGCAGGACTAACATTAGAAAACGATTATTTGATAAATCAAAGACTGCTCAATTATGAAAACTCAGTGTTTGAAAATAATAAAAATGTTCAAGAACTTCTGAACAACAAAATCAATTATAAAGCTTGTTTAAGCTATATTGATGAAAAATCTCCCAAAAATTTGCTATGGTTAAAGAATTTAGAAATAAGTTCTGATATCAGGAAATCCAGATTTGATAATTCTTTAAGATTTCCTGTAGAAAAAGTCGTAATTGCAGAGGGAGCTACAGAAGAAACGTTGTTGCCGGAATTTGCTAAACGTTGCGGATATGATTTTGATAAAGAGGGTATTTACATACTTTCTGCAGGCGGGAAAAATCAAGTTGTAAAACTTTATTATCAACTTGTTGAAAGCTTGAAATTGCCGATATTTGTACTTTTAGATAAAGATGCAAAAGAAAATCTGGAAGAAATTCAACCAAAATTGCGAGACATTGATAAAATTCACTTGTTAGATTGCGGTGAGTTTGAGGATTTGTTGCCGATTAAACTTGTTGAGAGAACCTTGGATTACGAACTCAAAAATATCTCAATGTTAGAGAAAGAGAAGTTGAATGAAGATATTCCAAGGGTGAAATTTTTGGAAGAAGTTTTTAAAACTCGAGGCATGCACGAATTTAAAAAAGTAGAATTTGCCCAAATGGTGAAGAAAAATATAAAACACGAAGAAGATATTTCACCTGAAGTAGTTGAAATTATTGATGAGATAAGGCTTTCAACCAAAGACAGACTAGAAAACAATAGAAATTAAAAATTTTAAACAAAACAGTTGACATTTAATTTTGTTCAGGTTAGAATAACTCTTGTAACAAAAGTTCAAGCCCCCATCGTCTAGAGGCCTAGGACAACACCCTTTCACGGTGTAGACAGCGATTCGAATTCGCTTGGGGGTACCATTTAATAAGCCACGTATAGCGTGGCTTTTTTAGTGCTTGATTTTTAAAACATGCATTATTACGGCATTTCAGCTAGTATTAGATAAGAAAGTCCCATTATATCTACCTTTTAGAGTTGTTTATTTTGCTAGAATTTCTAAAAATTTCGTATAGCGGCAACAAAAGTGGTAATAAAAAAAGTTACTCAGAAAAATTCTTGAATTTATGTAGACACCTATAACCCTCTCATAGCCTAGTTTCGGACTATTGTAAATAAAAGTCCGAAGTGGCAACATTAACAATCTTGCCACTATAAAATGTTAATACTAAAAACAACCGTAAAGCCTGTCATTGATACTGTTTTAGACAATATCACCTAAAAAGCCAAAACTTCACCATCAGTTGGTATCAGTAAATTATCTATATTATTATTGTTTTTAAAATGTTCTAAATCTTTTCTTGTAACTGTTAAATGGCTTACAGTATCCATGTGGCTTGCAATTACGGTTGCATTTTTAGAATTTTTTAAAACTTCTTTTAAATCATCAATATTCATAATTAAGCGTTCACCATTTAATACAGTTGCTGCACAAGCATTGACTACAACTACATCTGGAGAATATTTATTTAAGGCTTCTTTTACTTCTTCACACCAAATCGTATCACCTGCAATATAAAGTGTTTTTTCTTGTTCAGCATTGAAAACAATACCCATTGCATCGTAAGGCATTCCAATTGAATCACATAAAGGTTTTAAAATTTCTCGTTTTCCATGTTGTGTATGAGTTTTATATAAAGTTATATTTCTAAAGTTTGTACCTTGTTCTGCTAAAATCTCAACATCTTTAAAACCTTTTGATAATATAAAGTTTTTATCAAATTCTGATTGAACAAATATTTTAAGATTTTTATCTATTGCATGTTCTGCATATTCATCCCAATGATCCGGGTGAATATGAGTGATGATAACAGAATCTACATTTACAATTTTATCAATAGAAAAAGGTAATTCTACTCTCGGTTGTCGAATTTCAGAATTAACTGCTGTTTCAAAACCCGGCATATAACCTTTTGGTCCAAGCCAAGGATCTATTAAAAATCTTGTATTGTCGTATTCTATAATTAATGTAGCATTTCTAATTTGAGTAATTTTCATATAATCATCTCCTTTTATAATAATATTAAATTCTTATTTACTTTTTTTCAAGAATGCACTATTTTGTATAATATATACATTAAAGTATAATAGTTACAAAAAGGTTAGTTTGGAGTTTTAAATGAGTAAACAAAGACAAGATGAATACAAATGTCCACTTGAGGTTACAATGGAAATTATTGGAGGGAAATACAAAGGGGTTATAATTGGTCATCTTATTGATAAAACCCTGAGGTACAGCGAATTACAAAAATTAATTTCTCACGCAACTCCTAAAATGCTAATACAGCAATTAAAGGAATTGGAAGCAGACGGAATTATTCAAAGAAAATTGTATCCTGTTGTTCCACCTAAAACAGAATATTCATTGACCGAACGTGGAAAGAGATTAATCCCATCTATTATTGAATTAAACAAATGGGGACTTGCTTACTTAAAAGAAATGAATATTCCTTGTAAATATAAAGAAGAATAATATAATATTGCGTTAAGATTAATCCAAGATAGTAATTAGGAGATGATTTTGAAACAACAGAAAAATTTCAATAATTACTTAGGTTGGAAACAAACTAAAGACTTTATTGCTATTAAGGATAACAAATATGCTTTCTAAAACTGGTAGTTATAGGACAGACCCTAACGGCACAACCACATCTTATGACAAATACGGAAGAAAGACAGGTTCATTCAAAACAGATTCCACAGGCAGAACAACCCAATACGACCGCTACGGCAGAAAAGTCGGAAGTTTTAAGTAATAAAAGTTTATGGGGCAGGCATGGGTCATACCTTATGATATAGTTTTTCTCGTGTCACTAATATCAAGAGTATAAAAGCCTTTGCGGATTTGTCTAACTTAAAAATGGTGGGGCATGCATGGGTCATTAATAGACTACACACAACTAGCATATACAAAATATTGGAACTAGGTATTTAATAAAAGTGGGGAGGATGTAGTTTGATAAAATACTAATTCTAGTATAACAGTTTGGTTGAAATGTGCATCATCGTATAAACATAGTTCTATGATTTTTGTGCCATTTTGTGACATAAATGTATAATAATGGGTATAAATCCATCTAAATTTAAAAACCTAAAACTTGTCTGAAATGCTTTATCTATCTAACTTTATACCAGCTTGTATCAAAATAGTAAAATATATCAAAATTGGCTTTATCTCTTTCCCAAGGAGAAGATCGCGAGTTCGAGTCTCGTTGCCCGCTCCATTAAAAAAGAGCCTTAACTGGGAGAATTTTTAATCCTTAAAATCAGTTCTTTTGACCCTATTGTATTATCTTTATCAATTAAGAACACCTAATTGTTTGATGAAATTTAATATACCAACGATTACTTCAATAACAATTAGACTGAGAAGCAGATTCCTTATAATATTTATTACCCTTTTATATTCAATACCCAGAAAATTTTATTATGCAAAAAACAAAAACAAACTAATAGAACAAGTTGACAACCAACAATCTCAAATCTGAATTTATATAAACATTAAATTGTCTTAAAAGTCATAAAATGGTGTTCTTAGTATCGCAAGCACCAATCTCTAAAAAATAATATAAAAAATTCCTGAAAATACGCTCAATAAAAGCCTTATACGCGATTGAAAAATTTTATAACACTGAAATTACACTGAATTAACAGGGAAGTTTTGTTATATAATTTGAATTATATTAGGTTAAAGGAATTTTATATGTTTTTTAGAACTGGTAAGGTGCGATATCCTCAAACTCAACTTAGTACTTCCAAATATTGTGTTGCGTATTTAGATATTTTAGGAACTAAAAATCTTATTAATAATGATGAAAATAATGAATTTTTAAATTATTTAAATATGCTTTGTTGTGATGTTTTATTAGAAACCAGTTCAGATAAAGATATTTTTATAAAAATCTTTTCGGATAATATTTTATTAGTAATCAGTACTAATTGTGAAGAAAATATAAGAAAAATGAAAATAGAGTCATTAATTAATAAGGTTGGAAATATTCAAAATGAAATTTTACGATATGGCTATTGGGTAAGGGGTGGAATAGTAGAGGGAGAATTTTTTCATAATGATGTAATTGTATATGGAAAAGCATTGGTTGAAGCTGTAATATATGAAGAGAAAATTGCAATATATCCCAGAGTTGTAGTTCAGCAAGAAATTTATAAAGTATTGCCTCATTATTTTATAATAGATGAAGATAATTTACCATTTTTAAACCAATTTATCTTTAGTCGTCCATTAGAAGATGTAAAATTTAAACATCAATTATTTGAGATGTTGAAAAAAACTTCTGATACAAAACATAAACAAAAAATTATGTGGTTTATAAATTATTTTAATCAATGGTATCAAACTTGAATATTATGTAAAATGAAAAAACTTAAATAACAAAGTTTGAATTTGTGAATATTTTGAAAATATAACTGTTATATATTCAGTTTAAAAATTTTTTAATCAGGTATTGAAAAATCGATTACAACTGATGCAATTTTTTTGTTACTATTAGATAGTAAATCTGCTTGATTGTCAAAATAATCTATAATTTCATTAATATTAGTTTCTGAAAAACGGTTTTCAACTTTTATTTTTTTTCGTTTGGCACCCTTTTTATTTTCATTCCACTTATTACACCAATACCAACCAATTAGATATATTCCATATTTGTAGTTATTATCGTCAGATAGATATGAGTTTAGCAGCTGAGTTTCAATTGAACTTTTTAAATCAGGATTCCAACAACCTTTAACTTCAATAATTACAGAAACCTTATTACCATTGTTAAGATTGCATTCTACTAATAAATCAGTAATTTGATTACCATAGCCTCCAATTTTTGGTTGGATTTCAACTTCACGGTTTATAATAACATTGTTTAGCTCAATTAGTAATAACCTTTTTAATTCATCACTTAAAGCTGTTTCTTTTTTGGGGTAACAAATATTATCATCGCATTCATTCCAAACTCTTAAATATGCAAAATTTTCTCTTATTTCTTTTTTGATTTTTTCTAATGCCTCAAGTATAACTTCAAATAAATGATTATTGTCAAAGATTATTCTGCGGTTATTATTTAAAATTAAACAAATTAATTCTTCAATAGTGATATATTTGTATTGTTTTTCGGTAAAATATCTTTCTGTGCGTGAAATCCAAAAATCTTTAACATCAATTGTGGAATTATTTTTGATATAATTGAAGAAACTTAAATCTCCACTATTAATGAATTTATCCAATGTGTATCTTCTAAGATCTGAAATTTCATCTCTAGGAGTTATAAGACCATTTGGAAAAGTATCTTCGATGCTTGGATAATATTTTTCTAATATTATAAAAAATTGTGCATATTCCGTACTATTTAAATTGAGTTTTATTTCATTTGAATTATTACTATGTTTAATACCAAAAGAATTTTTTGCTATCATATTAAAATATTCTGTGGCAAATTCATTATTATTTTCTAAAAGGTTTTTGTATGTATCAAATAAATTTTCCTTAAAATGTCCTAATAATCGAGCTGAATAAGTCCTTATAGAAATTGGCATTTTCTCATCTAAAATTATTGTTTTAAATAAATCAATGCAATTATTATAATTCTTAATTGTTAGATATTGAGCAATATGACAAAATATATCCTCTTGTGCATTTGTTGATATATTTGTTTGAATAATAATTTCCAATTTATTAAACAGCATAGCATTAAAAGCATCATCATTTATTTCATATAAATCGTCAAGAAAACCTAAGTATACTTCATTATTTGTTACTGTAAGTTTTATATCAATAATATTTGAAATTTCTTCTATAAATTTTTCATTTGCAATTTGAAATAAATATATTAATAATTCTATTTTACATTGTTTTAATTCGTTATAATAATTATTGTCATACGGATAGTTGAGCAAATATGGTAAACTTCTTTTTAATAAATCATTTTCTAAAATTATTTTATTTAAAAAGTTTTTATCCAATTTATAAACCATATAAATTGCTGGAGCAATTAACATATCAGAAAATGGTTTGAAGGAATTTGTAGTTAAACGATTATTTATTAAGTCCTTATTATAAGCGTTATTTTGAATATAAAACTTTGCTAAATCTAGTAGAGAATCTTGTTCGTTTTTATTTAATAAATTATATTCTTTAGTGTATTCAATATCTAATGGACATATTGAAAAAGTTTTGTTTTTATTATTTTTTATATATGACAAATTCCATATAGAATTATTCCAATCAATGCAAACATAATTTACAGGCTTTTTATTTAAGATTTTTCTTAAATTATCAATTGGTCTTTTTTTGCTTATTTTAAAATAAAAATTACGGAAGATATTTTTTATATTATTAAAACTTATCTCTATTTTATGAATAAAATTTTTTAATGTATATTCGTGATATGTTATTTCACGATTTTTTAATGATGTTAATACATCTTTAATAATGTCTTTAAAGTATTCAATTTTTCGATAAATTGGCGAAAATACAGAAGTAATTTTTATTAATGAATATATGAAATTTTTGAAGTTTTTATCATCTGTTCCAAAAAGTTGGTTGAACAAAAATGGAGTATCATTATAATTAAAGAAAAAACAATAATGACTAACGTATAATTTATCAGAGGAAAATTTTCCAAAATAATAATCAAAAAATTTATACTTTTCTTTTTTGTTGAGTTCTTTAATTTTATTGTATAAATAATTTTTTGTATTAAATAAATACATACAATTGATCATTTTGTATAAAAGATTGCTATAATAATCAATATCATCAATAGTTAAATTTTCTATTAATGGTTTTAATAATTGAATACAGGAACCATTTTCCTGATGATAATCTTGCATAAAAGGTTCTATTAATTTATCAATTAGAATTTTATGAAATTTATTATTTTGAATAATATTTTCAGGTACAACATGATAATAAA
>DABJ01000034.1:89285-91830 GCA_002102825.1 Candidatus Gastranaerophilales bacterium HUM_12
ATATTAATTTTAAGAAATTTTCTTCAGATAAATTATTAGGTAAAAAAGAATTTATTATGGTATATGCATATCTCGAAGATTCCTCTCGATCATCTACTATAAAATTATCAATATAGTCTGAAATTTTTATAAAAATATCAGGAGCATTTTGTTTTAAAAAATATAAAGCATTAATTCTGCAATTAAAACTGTAATTTGATGAAATTGCTATTTCAAATATTTTTTCATTAAAATTAGTTATTTTGTTTATATCTAATAAAGTAATAGATAAAGATATAATAAATGAATCTTCAGATAATATATAGGGTTTTATGAAATCAATAATATATTGTTGGGAAATATTTAATTTTCTAAAAATTCTTTCGTATGAATAAAAACCATATATTTCTGTACCAACTAATTCAAATGTTTTTTGAAGTAATTTTATATTTTTTTCTTCTGAAGAAAAAGAGACAATACTTGTTAACAGAATATCAGGATCTTTTGTAAGAATCTCAGCAAAAATATCATCATCTTTTTCGGCAAGCCAGCATACAGTATTAATAAAAAAAGGTAATACTTTGTTATATTCATCAAAAATTAAATTTTTAAAACTTGAGTATAAATCATTTTCATATATAAACTTTGCAGCTAAAAATTCCAGATAAGTTTTTTGAATACAACTTATTCGGTTATATTCACCAGTAAAAAGACCTGTATTCAAAACTTCTGTTATATTTCCTGAAGGAATCGAAAACTTTAAGATATCAGATACATTTTTTAAATCTTTAAAATACTTCTGAATATAAAGAATTTTCTCATTATCAAACTCAGTCACATTTTTATCATAAGAAATAATATATTTGTTCGTAAATAACATCAGAGTAAATATTACAGATACAATATTCAAACGTTCTATATTAGTGAGCACTTGTTTATTATTTGGTCCATTATATTCTTCGCACAATTTAAAACATAACTTTTCATAAATTTCATATTGTGATAAATTACATATTTGCGGATATTCACTAATAATATAAAGAGCTGTAATCGGAGTCTTTAATTCCTCCGAAATTGAGACATTACTATAAAAATCTTTTTTATTTATATTATTTTCTTCTAATACAATATCTATATCATCACTATTCAAAGGTTGTAACTTGTATATTTGAGTATCAATTCCAATCTTTTTTAAGGATACATATAAATATTGAGGGAAAACAACAGTTCTACAAGTAATTCTCAAATATATTCTTTTAAAATCTAATTGTTGTAACCTTTCAACAAAACTATTTACTAAATTTCGAAAAGAAATTTGACCTTCGTCAAAACTATCTACTAGAAAATAAACTTTAGAATATTTTTTCGTTAAATTTTTTAAATTTTCAAATTTCTTATCAAGCCATGATTCACCACTAATTTCTTTTAAGTTAATAGAAAAAACGGGTATATTTTCTTTTATTAACAAATCTCTTTCTTGTTTTAAACAAGTAGATTTACCAAGAGCAGCATCTCCTAAAAGTATTAAACACTGTTTATCTCTTAAATCTTTTAATTCCAAATTTACTTCTTGATAATATGTTTGATTTAAAAACGAATATGTTTTGTCTCTATCATTGTCGCATAATGTCCAATATCTTTTCCAACTATATATCTTATTATTTTGCATAAGTTTATTATAATAAAAAACTGTTTATAAACAAATATGATAAATATATATTTGCTCCATTTTTGTATTTTTAATATTATTAACATATGAACCACATTATAAATGACATCATCAAAATTCAAAAAGCAATAAGAGAAAAAACTCTCGTAGTATTTGTAGGTGCTGGCGTTTCTGCAAATTCAGGAGTGCCAACATGGGGTGCATTCATAGATAAAATATCTAAAGAATTAAAAATAGAAAAAGATATTCCTCAAAATGAATATTTGAAAATTGCTCAATATTATTACAATGATAACCCAAAATCTTTTCAGGATAATATCAAAAATTTTCTAGATGGTGAATGGCAACCCAATAGTATAAATGAATATTTATTTAAAGAATTTATGCCAAAGTATTTTGTTACAACAAATTACGATGATTTATTAGAAAAAACTTCTAACAAATTATCTATGCCTTATTCGATAATTGCCCAAGATAAAGATATTCCTAGAATTGGTAATAATAATGCAATAATTAAAATGCATGGAGACTTTAAATATAAAAATATTGTTTTAAAAGAAGATGATTATATAAAATATTCTGAAAATTATAGATTGATGGAAGTTTTTATTAAATCATTATTTGCGACAAATACAGTTTTATTTGTTGGGTTTTCTGCAGATGATCCAAATGTAAATCAAATTTATTCCTGGGTAAATAATATTCTGCAACAGAATCAACGAGAAGCATATCTATTACAGATTGATGATATTGAAAATGATTATGAATTGAAACGAAAATACTTTGATAAAAAAGGTATTCGTATTATAAATTTTAATGAATTAGTAACTCATATTGAAAATTATGTTAAAGAAAAAAATATAGACAACAAACTTAAAACACTAAAAAATGAAAAAG
>DABJ01000034.1:91840-92301 GCA_002102825.1 Candidatus Gastranaerophilales bacterium HUM_12
ATATAAGTTACTTTACTTCATCAAAAATGCGTCTCCGAATATTTTAGATCAATGTTATCAAAGATTATTACCAACCCAATATCTGAATTTTTTATCTGATACAGATATATCAAAAGTTCTAGATAATTACTGGGGTTGTTATTATGGAACATTATCATCCATGAATAATAAAAAAATACAGGAATTTATTATTTTATTAAATAGGCAAACGAAAAAAACAAAAGAGACAAAAAAATTGTTATCAAATTTAGGTATAAAAAAGGTTGAAGCGACAAAATGGATAAACGATAAAGTAGTAACCCAAAATAAACTAATAATACCAACAGATAAAATAACAGATTATAAAGTTATAAACTTAATTGATGAATTTAATTATATTGAAGCCGAAAAGGTTCTAGGAAATATTACTGATGATAATTTTGTTAATGAATATATAGATAAAAATATAGATTCGGTAAATG
>DABJ01000034.1:92364-107684 GCA_002102825.1 Candidatus Gastranaerophilales bacterium HUM_12
ATTAAAGCAAAAGAAAATGGTAATAATTTTATCTTTATAATTTCTGAATTTAATAGAAAAGTTGCATTTTCTTACTATTACAGAGATTATTATTATGATAGTTCTGACGAGAGAAAAGAAGAACTTGATAATATGCAAAGAGAAATATGGACAATTAATATTCCAAACTTAATAACAAAGTTATTATCTGAAGAAGAAAGAAATATAATCGAAGATATATTAAATTTTAAACATATTCAAAATTTAGACAATAAAATTCTCAAAGGAAATGTTGAAAATTCACAAACACAATTTTGTTTAAAAGATATATACAATACATTTACAAAAAATTATATTTTCATAGATAATTATCAAGAATTTCAAAAATTATGCACACATTATACGATTACAGCGTTTAATAGTATAAATATTCAAGAAAACCATATAAATTTATATGATGTTTTCTCTACAGATAAATATAAATATGACTTTTTAGATTTACTTTTGATTATAAAATATTCAGAAACTTCAAATTTAAATAATCTAACATTTACGAATAAAATTAAAGAGTTACCTTTAAATGATGATTCTGACAAAATTAAATTATTAAATGCATATAATAACCTTATAAATTCAATCATTCACTTTGATTTGTGCAAAGATGGTTCACACGGTAATAAGTATTTAGAATATTTGAACAAATTTTTTATCATATTTAAGGTTTTACCACTAACTAAAAATGAAATAACAATTGTAATTGAAAATTATTTGAAGTTAATTATAAATTATGGTTGGTATGAAAATTTTCGCACTACTAATAATTTATTATTTTATTTACTTAATTTCATAATCAATAATCACAATAAGTCACACAGAAATACGAATTTGAATTCGACAGTTTTAGTAGATTTTTTAATATATATAGTGAATAATTCTTCTAAAATACAAGAAGATATTGAAACCGATAAAATTAAAGTAACAAGATTTACCGATGAAATTTCAAGTATTATAAAACAAATAGATCCTCAAATAACAATATCCTCTTTTATAATTGATAAAAAATCAAATTTTGCAATAAAATTATATAGTTTTATTCATAAATTATCAGACACAAAAACCCAAAATAGAATTAAAAAATTAATTATTACTGAACTTACGAATAATTTTGATCATGAGTTATATCAACACGCTTGCCTTAATAATATTATTAGCCCCTACATTAAATATGAAAAAAAATTAGTAGAAGAAATTGAAAAAAGAATTATTAAATATAATGAATTAAAAATATCAAAACCAACAATGCGTAATGGTTTTACAAATAATCCTGTTGGGTTAGATGATATATATGATGTTTTAAGGACCATTGCTAATTTACTTAATTTTGAAAAATTAAAAAAGCCAGATTTGTTTTTGAAATATAAAAATCATAAAGATTTTAAAACAGATAATTATTTCCTGTTTGCAATAGATATGAAAACTTTTGATTACAATAAATTTAAACTTGAGTATCTCAACTATTTGACAAAAAATAAAAAAGAACAACTTCGACAAATAATTAATGACAATATAAGTAAAAAGAAAATTATTAAAGAAAAATTTATTAATATGATATCTTTAGATAGAGATGTCAATAATCGATTGAGAGATAGAATTTTTAACTTACTTTATGATGAACCAATTAGTGAATGAAGTTGCCACATATATCCAGAATGATAACTTGATTTTTTGTTCAAAATATATTATAACGTACGTGGGGCTATTCTATTGGCAGATGAAAAAGTTCTGCATACAATGAGTAGCCCTACAATTTTATACTTTATATTCAACATATCTATTTTTAATTTCAAACCTATTATTCATCTGAGGTTCAATTATTTTTTTATTTCTATTTTTTTATTGAGGTAAAATTAAAAAACTCTTAAATGTCTTATAGAATTAAATTCTATTTTGAAATATTTTTTATATCATTCGCTGGTTATAAAATTTTCTTTCCCACAAATAATAGAAGTTAAGTATCCGTTATCATACCCACATCCTGTATCAATTCCTATTTTATCTTCCGCAATATAAGGATCATAAAATGGAGTATGTCCAAAAATTATTTTTTGTTTTAATTTACTAGTCTCGTAAATAAAGTCATCCCGTATCCATAACAAATCATCTATGGTTTGTTCTTCTAAAACTTTACCATTTCTAATCCCAGCATGCACAAACAAATAATCCTCTGTTTGATAATAATTTTGTAAGTTTTCAAAAAATTTGCCATGCAATTCAAAAATTTTTTCAAAGTGTTGATAGGAGTTTAGTGTTCTATCACCACCGGATAAATACCAATGAGCATAAGCCTCTTTTGACTTAGTATTCTTTATATTAAGAAGCATATTCTCATGATTACCTTTCAGAAAAATACATTTTAAACATTGTGAAAGATTTAAAAGCAACTCAATAACCTCTTTTGAATTTTCGCCTCTATCAATATAATCTCCGAGAAAAACTAAGGTGTCATTTGAAGTAGGATTAATTTGTTCAAGTAATCTATTGAGTTTAAACACGTCACCATGTATGTCCCCAATTGCCATAAGGCGATGAGTATTAGAATAATTACACGTGTATTTTTCTTTATTCAATGGTTTATGTTTTTGTTCAGTCAATTTCATTTAATTTTATCTTCATTTTTATCTATTGGATGAATATATTTAAGAATTTCCATATAACCTATCTCTTCTTGAGTCCAATATAACAGTATCGCCAGTTTATTTAATTCAATCCACTCCTTCAGTTTTTCAAATTCAGCTTCTGAAAAGACCGGATTTACATCATTTATAATTGTACCGTCTAATTTCATTTTTATCCAATTAAAATTACCTTGTTTTTCATAATCATTTTGAAC
The DNA here is from genome assembly GCA_002102825.1 of Candidatus Gastranaerophilales bacterium HUM_12. Taxonomy (GTDB): domain Bacteria; phylum Cyanobacteriota; class Vampirovibrionia; order Gastranaerophilales; family Gastranaerophilaceae; genus Zag111. Next base: position 95,234 of record DABJ01000034.1, read on the forward strand.
AATTATATATACCGGTTGATTTTCAATTTTTCCAAAACGTTGAAGAACCAACTCAACTCGCATAGGTAAACCTGTTTGTTCCGAATCTAAAGGAGCAGTTATCCAAGCAAGTTGTTGATCTGAAGTTTCATAATATACTGGATGATTATCAGAGTTCAATTCATTCCATAATATAATTCCATATTCATATAATGAAATATTTTCATTATTATATTTTATCATTGTTTTCAGAAGATCTTTTCTTATTTTATTTTGTAATTTCATCTCTAATTTTGAAAATTTATTAGGACTATCGCAACTCGAAATTAGGCGTTTAAAATTAGAATTAACAGAACTATTTAAATTGATTTTTAGAAATGGTTTATAATTGCGACTGTCATGTGAATCTATATCATTATGAGCAACGTTAAGCTGAGGATTTGTGCCTTTGTCAACATAATATATAATATTATTAATTTGAGTAATTATTTTAATTTCACTATTTGTCATTTTTCCCATCACCGTTTTCTAATAATTTTGTATACTCAGGTATTGGTAAATCAAAAGGTAATACTTCAATACCTTCATAGCTTGTATTCATTTCATTTTGATTTAAGGAATTTTACTATTTGAAAAATATATTTTGTCAAATAAACATCTTTTTCCTTTTTTAATCTTTTTAATTGTTTTGATTGATTTTTCATTTTTAATCTCTTTTTTATTTTACTGACCTAACTTTTTTAGGACTTAATTGTTCTAATGATTTTAAAATGTACTCTTTTTCTTCACATAAATCAAATGCATAATCTGCATGTTCAATTGCCATAAAACTGTATAATTTGTTTTTTAACATAATCACCTGCAAGAATTTAACGTCCACTTGCGGACGAATTGTGTATAATTAAAGTTTTATCTCTAGTTTTTCACCTTTACGATTTATATAAAAATCACCATCTTTCATTGTCCAAACATTTACAAATCCACTGCTGAAACTTTTTGGGAAACAACTAAATTTGCCAAAAGGAATAATTATATTATTTTTTCTATCAATAAATCCTTCTTTCAGATTTTTTCTTGCCAAAAGCATACCATCATGAGAAGTAAACAACGATTTATATTCAAACGGAATAACAACATTCCCCGATGTATTTATTGCACCATATTTATTTTTAAGTTTTACAATGGCAATACCTTCTGAAAAATATTCTTCGGCATCTTGATATATTGGTTCTACGATAATTTCTCCAAATATATCAATATACCCGTATTTTCTATTTTTTTTAATTCTAAAATGATTATAACTAAAATCCCCAATTTCGTTATATATAAAATCAGTTAAAAATTTTAATTTTACAGGATCATATAATGCAAAATGTTTCTTTTTTTTGAATGCGTAGTATCTACCTGTCTCTGAACAATATTCAAATTCATCATAAACAAAATTTTCAACTACTGAACCTGTTTTATCAATAAGTCCCCATTTGTTATTAATTTTAGCAGGAAATGCATTACAATATCTTGAAGCATAACTTACCAAATCTTGATATTTAAAATCAACAATTACATCATTATTTTTATTTATCCAACCCCAAAGCCCATTTTTCTTTGCACAAATTCTGTTATTTGAACAGACAGATAAATCTTCATATTCAAAAGGGATTATAATATTATTTTTAGAATCTATACATCCCCATTTATTATTTAGTTTCTCAGGGGCAATCCCTTCTGAAAAGAAGGCTCCATCTTCGTATATACAAGGAATTACCTCATTGCCACATATATCGATATGCCCATGTTTACCATCTCTTTTAACTTCAAAAAATCCTTCTTCCATGCCACCTAGAATTACATCATAGATATATCCGGTAGGTTATTACCCTTATTATCAATAAGAGCGTATAATCCTTTTTCATTACTGGCAAATAGTACATCTTCGTCTTCGTAAGAAAAACATTTTACTCCCTTCGGAAGTTCAAATAAAACATCTCCTTGAGAGTTTATGCAAATCCTATGACTGTTTTTATCAAAAAAATAATCTTTATAAATGAAGGCTTTGTTATTTACAAATGGTAAAAATTCGTATTCATGCATATTTCTTTGACCTAATTCTATCCTTTTTTCTGATTTAAATTCACCTCAAAACGCGTAATAACATCATTTTGATAAAATTATAATTTACACAATCATCTATCGCTCCAGTAAAAAATATTTTCAAGTCTTGTAACATAATTCTTATCAATAATTTAAATTTAGTTTCAGTATTAAATTTAAAAAATAGTTCATAGTTGACATTAGCTTGTATTAGAGTAACCTTTATGATACCTTGATTTAGGATTAAATACTTATGATTACTAATGCTATATTATAATTGTAATTTTTGCAAGGATAAAATACATATCCTGAACATATTTCTTAACCTCTGCTTGAAATAGGCAAGAAGCTAAGTGATAGATGGTATTACGACCAAGAGGTATAAAATGACAAAAAATAAGTTTTATTCTTTTAATTTTAAAAATTCACTATTTAAAATACATTATGGAAACGGTGAATTGTTAATGCATGGAAGGTTGTCAAAATTCAAAAAATGGGAATTACAACTAAACAACTATTTTGGTCATTGGAATAAAATTTATATTGCGAGTACTAATTTTAGAAAATTATGGAATGATTTAGTTTATGCGTTTGAATATTCAATAGGACCTTTTTGGGGGTGTTTTAATATTACTGATGTAAGAATTTGGGATGACCATACGGATAAGCCTGTTTTGTGGGACGAAATGATAAAACTCCAAAATGTCAAACGAGAAGGAAAACCAAAATACAAACCAAGACGACAAAATAAAGAAAAATGGTATTTTACATCTCAGTTTTTAAAATTATATAATTTTGACTTTTTAAACGATCCATACGGAATTACAGTTGATTTTGCGTGGTTTCCGTTTTTAATTTATTCACTGATTCAAATTGGAATTCATCCAAGACACAGGTTTACCCTTGCGATTGATGCTGATTTTTCAGAAATCGGTCCTGTTTTTACGTTTGAGTTATGCTTATTTACCTTATTTGTAAGTTTTGAAGTTGGTAAAAATACAGTTGTAAGACGAGCAAATTTAAAATACAGTAAGGATTTTAATACCCTAGTTGACAGGTTTGCCAATCCTTATTTAAGCGATAACGGTAATATCTTAATACACCAAATTCAACGTAAAAATTTATCTTTTATTGAAAATATCTTGAATAAAATTGATATAACAAAATTTGATACTGATGAAATTATCATTGAGAGTATGTATGAAGACTGGTACAATTCAGAAATTTTTGAATTGTTGTTAAAGAATATACAAACATTTAACAAATGGGATGATGTTGAAGAATCTTGTGATTGCTATCATCCTGATGCTATTACAAAGTTAAAAGAAAGGTTTTCGCAAAATATTGAGAGCATTTAATGAAAAATGTTAAAAGAGAAGCCGTATTAAATATACGGCTTCAGCTCAGTACTGATTTGCTTCTTCAAGTAGCCGGTATAAACCTGTTGAAAATTTGTCAGGTTTGTTGAAATATTCACGTGGCTCGTTGCAAAATTCCTCAAAAGAAATACCTCCTGAATTATCAATAAATACATTGTATAATTCGTAGGCAAAATATAGCCATGATTGGTGCTTTGTGCTAAACTGAGCTTCTAATGCGCAAAGGTCAATTGTCTTAAATTGCAGGGCATCAATGTAAACACAATTAACAGTTTTAAGTCCTTTTTCTTTGGCATAATTTATCTGGTTAATACCAAATAACAAATCGTTATCAATCCCGATAAGAACAGGTGTTTTGTAAAAATATTCTATGTCTGCAAGTGGGAAGTCAATAATACTTGCGAACGAGTAATCGTAAATTTCATCAACTTTAATCTTACTGACAAGTATTGTATCTTTATCAAGATTTTGAGCTTTGGAAAAAATTTTTGCCCTAAGTTTTGCATGGTCAATTGCTCGTTGTAGGGGACCTCTTGTTAGCCCTTGTTTGCGTTTTTCATTTTGTTTTAATGTCATCTTAATTCTCCTTTTGAAATTTGTTGTTTAATATATCGCGTAATGCTTCTGTAAGAATTTTTCTCAACGTTTCTCTCACAGTTACCGGCATTTCAGCCCATTGTTTGAGAAGTTTCCCGTATTCTTCTTGAACTTGTAGCAATTCGGTTTCGTTTTTGTCATATTCAATCTCAGGCTCCTTTGAAACCAGATTAAAAATGTCGTAACGATATAACATTCTACGAGTCGGACCATCATTTGAAATCGCATCTGCTAAGGTGCGTCTGGCAAGTGCTTCTACGCAAGATATTTTCTTTATTTCTCCGGTTTCAGTCTTTGTATTGATTTCTGTATTTAATGAAACCTGTAATGCCTCTTTGAGGGTGCGTATTTTTTTAGGTCTCCCTTTTGGATTTGGACTGGGACAACCTTTTTGCCACTTGAACTGTTCTGGAGGTTTACCGTAACCAACCTCATAGTTTTGTTTCTTACCTTTTTTCTTTGGATTTTTAGCCATTTATAACCTCCCCATTTGATATAATTTCATGTTTTTTGCCAGTAAGTTTTTCCCATCGGGATATAATCACATCACAATAATGTGGGGAAATCTCAATTAATCTGGCTTGTCTGCCACATTGTTCTGCTGCAATTAATGTTGAACCGCTTCCGCCGAAACAATCCAATACAATATCGTCATATTCAGAAGAATCAAGCATGATATCCATAAGCATTGCGGTAGGTTTGACAGTTGGATGCAATTTTCTTAACGTTTTTGCTTGTCTTGTACTTATGTTCATCCCTTTGTAATCCCAGACATTGGTACGATTTCTACCATTTTTACCAAGCTCAATATTATTTATATGCCGCCCTGTGCCATTTTGATAAACAAAACAAAGCTCATGTTGTGATCTGTAAAAACTCCCCATGCCACCGGTAAGTTTATTCCATATACAAAGATTCAGGTGCTTTGGATAAACCTTTTTCCCGGCGGATTGTATTTCCCCTATGTGACGCCAATCCATGAATATATAATGAATGGAGTTGTCAACAGAAAAAACTTTCAGGTTGTTAAAACTTTCTGTAAGAAAATTTTCAAATTCATCTTCAGACATTTCACCTGAAGCGTTGACGAATTCTTTATGATGTTTTTGTTTAGTCACATTGTCTGAAATTTTAACATTATACGGCGGATCTGTAATTACAATTTTGGCTTTGTCTGAACCAAGTAAATTAACAAAACTTTCGGTTTTGAGTGCACTGCCACACAGCAACATGTGATTGCCTAATCTTATCAAATCGCCTGTTTTAACTGTCGAAATTATTTCATCAGGTAAAATTTCTTCTTGCTCAGGTTCAAGACTTTGTTTGTTATCCAAGCTACAATCAAATAGTAAGTTGTCAAGTTCAATACTTGAAAATCCAAGTTCTTCCGGCGAAATTTTTATCTCCATATCGGATAGTAGATCTTGAATTTCTGTTTTTAAGGTACTCAAATCAAAATCACCCATCTCAGATATTTTATTAATTGCTACGGAAAAGGCTTTTATTTCTTTTTTGCTGAGATTGTTAATTTCTACAGTCGGAACAGTTTTGATTCCTAACTTTTGTGCCGCACGCAGTAACAGGTCTCCGAAAACTACATTCTCATTGTTGTCTGTAACAATAGGACATTGAAACCCAAAACGTTTGAGAACCGTTGTTGCGATTTCTATTTCCTTTGATGAGTAGTTTTTGATGTTTAATACTTTTAAACCATTCGGGTTGACGTAAGTTACCTTCATTTCTTTAAAATTTTCCATAAAATAGTTCTCCTTTTTTTAACTTAATGAAAAGTTTTTGCAAAAAAGTTAAAATTTTTTTTTGGATTTTCAAAAACAAGGCAGAGCGGGGTTTTTAGAGGTTATCATACTTTTTAGGACAAGTTGTAGTTGATAAGTTTTTATGTTTTAATTATAGCTATGACTGAAAGACCAAAATGCCCATATTGCAAGAGTTCAATAATTGTAAAAAACGGACATGACCGTAAATTGAAGCAACATTTTAAATGTACGAACTGCAAAAGAACTTTTGTACAAAAACAGGAAGCATTAACTCGCACAGAAAAACGACTGTTTTCACTGTTATATAATTTGATTAACTACAAATGTTCTGAAGGTGACAATCTTAAAAAGATTACTTCAGAATGTAATAAAGAAGTTCGTAATATAGGTAAGTTAAGTTTGGAACTACAAAAAAATCAAATTGATTTAAACGAGCTGAAAAATATAAAGTTGGTTGTTTGTTCTGATGAAAATGGGATTAAAATTATAAAAACTTACCCAGAAATAATTTGTATAGAGCTTTCGGAATTAACTAAGCGTTACCAAAAACACTATAATAAAATCCTTGAGAAATACAGATAAGAATTGTGTCATAAGACTTGATATTCACTTAATACAGAGCGATAGATATAAGTGTTATGAACTTACAAAATAAAACTCGACTTCAAATTGAACAATGGACTGAAAAATACGGAAACTTACCTTATGAAATTCAGTCACGTATTGATAATTTAGTAAATCAGTACGAAAAAAGAACTTATCGGATAAATTCTGTAAATACCAATGGCGCAACTATTGTTAGAGAATATCAGGGTAAGATATTTACGGTTGAAATTCTTGCCAAAGGTTTTTCTTATAATAATAAGGTTTATAGAAGTTTGTCTGCAATTGCTAACGAAATTACCGGAACACATTGTAACGGTAAAAGGTTCTTTGGAGTATCGTAATGGAAAAGAAACAAATCCGTTGTGCCATTTATACAAGAAAATCAACAGAAGAAGGACTTGAACAAAGTTTTAATTCACTTGATGCACAAAGAGATTCTTGCGAAGCATATATAAAATCGCAAACTCATGAAGGTTGGAAAATCTTAACTAAACACTATGATGATGGGGGATATTCAGGCGGTACAATGAATAGACCTGCATTTCAAGAGTTATTGAAAGATATTGAACAGGATAAAATAGATATTGTAGTAGTTTATAAAGTTGACCGTTTGACTCGATCATTAATGGATTTTTCAAAAATTGTTGATGTATTCGACAAACATAACACTTCTTTTGTTTCTATTACACAGCATTTCAATACAACAACAAGCATGGGGAGATTAACTTTAAACATCCTACTTTCTTTTGCCCAATTTGAACGTGAAGTTACCGGTGAAAGAATTAGAGATAAATTTGCAGCTTCAGCTAAAAAAGGGTTGTGGATTACCGGTGCAACTCCACTCGGGTATAAAAAATCTGATGATAAATTGATTGTTGATCAAGAACAATCATGGAAAATTATAACTATTTTCGAAAAATATCTTGAATTAAAATCAGTAACCAAACTAAAGAATTATTTAGATGAGGAAAATATTTGTACTCGTTCAGGTAAAGTTTTTTCAAAAGGTAATTTATATCATATTTTGTCGAATAAAGTTTATTTGGGAAAAATAGTCAGAAAAGAAAACACATACAACGGTCAACATGAACCACTGATTCCCACAGATATTTTTAATGAAGTACAGGCAATTTTATATGAAAATAATTTTAATAAAACAGGCAAGGAACGCAAGGCTTCAAATGCTTTTTTACAAGGAAAATTATTTGACCGTTTTGGAAATTATTTTAGTCCTGCATGTAGCACAGGACGTGGTGGAAAAAAGTATTTTTATTATATAAATCAGGGAGTAAAACAAGGCAAATTTTCTAACAAAGAAACTTTTTCAAGAATTCCGACTTATGAAATTGAAAAATTTGTCCAAGATAAAATAACGGAATTTATCTCAGAAGATAAAAATACTTTGTCACTAATAAAAAACTTATCATTAAATGAGCAAGAACAATTTTTGAATACATTGAAACTTAAACAGCTAGACCAAAACTTATTACGACCATTAATAAACATAGTTACTATTTCAGAAAAAAATATTGAAATTTTGCTATCAGAATCCGAACTATATAAATTAATTACAGGGTTAGAAAATAAAACCAATATGCAAATATTGCACCTTGAGTATAATGTAAAACTTATTCAGAGTTCAAGAAAAGGGCGTTCAATGGTGATAAATAATAGTAGTAATTGCAACAAAACATTAATAGATGCTATTGTTAAAGGGTTTTATTATAATAAGTTGATACTTGAAGGTAAAACTACAGCAGAGCTTCAAACTCGGAATGCCCGAAGGCTGAGAAAACTGAGATTTTTGCCTCCAGAATTAATTGAACAAATTTTTACAGGAACACAAGATGCCGATTTGACTGTTGAAAAATTATGTAATCTGAAGTATTAAAGATATTTTTGTATCGCATCAATCATATCACAGTATATTGTTAGTTGTTTTTCAGAGGAAGTATTAATAATTTTTTGCAAATATTGTTTTTTCAGTGAAATTTCGTCAGTAATATTGAGTCCGAAGTCTTTTAATGACAGGTTGAGAATTTCCACCATTTTTAAGAAGTTATCTAAGGCCGGATAATTTTTCCCGGTTTCAATTTTACTGAGGTGCTTTTCACTAATACCAACCATTTCTGCTAATTGAGATTGCTTTAGACCTTTTTGTTTTCTTGCATTCTGAATCACTTGAGCAATGTATTTTTTGTCGCAATAAACCATATCAATATACCTGTTACCTTTTTATAAAATAAACTAATTTTGATTACTTCTAAACATTATAAGTAACGGTTAATTTTATTTATATTCACATGTATTGACTAATACCGACTTGCAATATATAGTAATTACATAAGTTACCTAATAAAAATAGGTAACTTATATAACTATAGAATAGGGTGAAGATATGACTTTCTGCAATGAAACAGATAAAAACAGTATTTTATATGATGTTATAAGTTTTTCTATTATAACCATTTGTTTAAGTAGTATTCTTTACTGTTTGATTGTAAGAGTTGAAAATTACTGTTATCCACTTTTAATTGGGTTTATGTTTGTGTCTATTCTTCTATGTATTATTGCTTCAAAATTTCACTCAAAACGAAATTCAAAGTTTGATGAGTTGACTAATGCAATTTCCATAGAAGTCATTAAGCAAACACTTAAAACAATCTTTGCTTATTTGTATCTAAGTTTATTTTGGCTATTATTCCTTTACCCGTTACTTGAATTTATATTTTGGATACTATCAACATTCTTCCCTAAATGGTGGCCCGAAATTTATTCGGTGAATTGGATTACTGATTTTGCAATAAAATATTTACCATATAGTTTTCATCCGAATTGTACACCATTTGCATTTTTTATGACCAATTTTCTATGTTTGCTAATATTTTCAAAAATAGCTACAGGTGGATATTATTATTTGGGAGGTTTTCTTGGGGGAATATTATTTTATTCATTTTTTGATGAACAACTTTTTGACGGTATTGCAACATTTGCAGGATTGATTGGTACAATTGTAATTTTAGTATTGATTTTGTTTGTATTAGCTGCCGGTGGAGGTTCTTCAAGTAGTAGTTGTTCTTCTTCAAGTTATAATCATGAAAACCATGATAATAGTTTTAGTGCTAATTCTTCATCAAGTTTTTCTGACACCACTCCCAAAAGTAGTTCCAATGTTAATTCTCTTTCTAATTGTGAAAGAAAAACTACTCGGCAAACACAACAAAAAAGTATCAGTTATGTTATTCAACATGGTAATGATGTTTGTGTTTATGGAGAAGATCGCATGACGCTTTTTAGAAAACGCGGAGAATTACAAGGGTATACCAGTAATTCCGTAACAATAAAGATTAATAATAGACTATATGTATATAGACCAGATGGATCAATAATAACTACAAAACAGGCGTAAAATGAATAATAGTAATAAAAAAATAATAATTTTAATAATAACAGTTTGCTTGTGTATATTTATCGGGATATACAAATTTTTTATACTACCACATATAAAAAATTATTTTGAGTCTAGAAAAAGCGTTTTACATAAGGTTGAAAAAATAGACACTAAAAAGCAAGTTTCTAAACCAATAGCAACAGCACCAAAGAAAGAAATAAAGAAAAATGATAGTTCTATAAATAATCATCCCCAATTACAAAATCAAAAGAATGAAGAACTAAAAAAAGATAGTTTTTCTGATATTAAAATACCAGAATACGAAACGAAAGAAACTAAAAAAACTATCAAAGCACAAAAAAGAGAAGAAAAACGAAAGATAAAAGAAGAGAAAAAATTACAAAAAGAATTGAAGAAACTTCAAAAAGAAAAAGATTTAGAAGATCTTGAAAATTCACCAACTGAAAACATAAATGTAGAGGAATAATATATGCAAAATGAAATTATGATAAACAAAATGTATGTTGGCGAGTACATATCTAATGGATTCGACAATATTGGTCATGAAATTATTAATTTATTTCAGGCAGATAATGGAAAATACTATATCTATGCAATGTCTGATGGAAGTATTAGTAATATTCATGATGACAAAGTAAAATCAATTTTACTTGTTCGAAATTGTGGAAAACATACTTTAGAGATTCTTGCAAAAGCTGAAGGTTTAACACAACTTACTAAAATTAGAAAAAGTCAAAAAGAAGAAAGAGCAAATATACATCAAGAACAAATTCAATATATAAAAGAAAATCATATTACTTATGGCGGTATTGAATTATATAAAATTTTTGAAAATAACTTGAATAATGACAATGCAATATTGTACACATTTGAAGCTAAAAAGGTAGTTAAGCCTAAAAATCCAATTTATGTAACAGATGATGACGAAATGCAGTCTTGCTTTTTAGGTAATGATAGTGAAATCATTTATTTAGAAGATAAAAAATTCGCAAAGCAAAGTCTCAAAATTTATATTAATTCTTCCAAAAATCCTATTGCTTATGAAAAATTAGAAACTTATATAAATAATGATAATTTATGGGAAAAGAAACCCGTTTCAAAATTCGTACAGTGTAATATAAAAGAAGAATTTAATTTTATAAGCATATTAGGTAAAGACTATGATGAATTAGCTTTTTCCAATATGTTCAAACATTTCTTCTCTGTTGATAAAAAACTTTTTTGCACTTTTGCTAAGGAAATTCTTAATATAGAAAATTTTGATGAAACCTATAAGATTGAACGAGAAAAAGCAAATACAGATTTACTTATTCAAGATAAAAATAATGTTATAGTTATTGAAAATAAAATCAAATCTGGTATAAACGGTTCAAAATACGAAGAATGTGATTTATATTCTCAAAAAAATTATAACCAATTAGTAAAATATGATAGATATATAGAAGAAAATTTCAAAGATAAAAATAAATATATATTTATCTTTGCTCCTGATTACAATAAAATGATTATCGATTTTAACTTTACTTCAAAGTATTTTCAAATGGATAGTAAAAGGAGTTGGAAACCAATAAAATATAGCAAAATACTTGAATTTTATAAAACTCATAAAATTGATCATCCTTATTTTAATGAATTTTTATATGCATTAGAAAAGCATTCTCACAGTGTTGATAATAATTTAGAGAAAGAAATGTACAAACGCTTAAACAGAGTCATTCAAAACAAGAAAGGGAAATAGAATGGTAGCAAGTGAACTTATCGAAAAAATTACCGAGGAACAATTGAATGTATAAAACGTCCATAAAGTGGACATCTCTAAATATATAAAAACGAGTTATCACCGTTTTACGTATAATAACTCGTTTTTATATTTATCAAATATCTCTTGCTTGTACTAAAGTCCGCTCATAGCGGGCTTTCAATGTTTTCAAAATGGTCTTATCTCTCTTTTTAAGACTAAATGGTGGAGACGGTGGGAGTCGAACCCACGTCCAAAATGGATAAAAATAAACCTCTACGTGTGTAGATATTTATTCTCTCGATTAACTCAGGAAAATATCAAAACCTGACAAGCTAATCCTAGGTTTTATTTGAGGGAAACTCTAAACCCTTGATGGTTATCTTGATGTGTCTACCACCAATCAACACACTGCGTCTTGCATAATGGACCCATAAAACCGGCAAGCTGGGTTCTATGAGTAGCTAGAATCAGCGACTTATGCAGCTAAAGCATTTGCTCTAGAGAAGTCTGCTTTGATTACATTGTTAGCATTTAATTTGTTTTGCCCGTTGATAACCGAGAACAGCTCTCGGACACGCAACCTATTTTCACCAAAACATCCTGTCAAATCCAAAACGTCCCCATGGTGTTGTTAATGTACTGTAACTTATATTATAAACCATTCCCCAACTTTTTCAAGCTTACAAATCTTAATTTCTATATTTATTACAAAATATTACAAAATATTTCTCTTTCTTAAAGATATTTATTAAAATTGCCGTTAATACGAGTATCGGAAACGAAAGAAAGGACGTATTGTCATGGGAATGACAGCATCACAAGCTAGATTCTTAAGCCTGACAGCTCGCAAGAATAACGTAGAGTTTGA
>DABJ01000055.1 GCA_002102825.1 Candidatus Gastranaerophilales bacterium HUM_12
TCAAACTCTACGTTATTCTTACGAGCTGTCAGGCTTAAGAATCTAGCTTGTGATGCTGTCATTCCCATGACAATACGTCCTTTCTTATATTAGTTCCCTATACTTCTTTTATCGGTTCACTTTGAATTTTTCTTTAGCGTTTATAAAAGATTTTTTACATTTCTTCACATTTTAAATATAAACTAATAAATATTAAAAAATCCTTAACACCCCCTTTCTAATTTTATTTTTGCGATAAAATAATGTTATAAATATACAGATAAAGAAAGGGAAATTGATATGTGGGATTATACAGAGAAAGTTATGGATCACTATAGAAATCCGAGAAACGTTGGAACAATTGATGATGCTGATGCTATCGGTGTTGCAGGATCTTTAACTTGCGGTGACCAATTAAAAATATATTTAAAAATAAAAGATAACATTGTAACTGATGCTAAGTTCCAAACATTTGGTTGCGGTTCTGCAGTTGCAAGTTCTAGTATGCTAACAGAAATGATTATCGGAAAAACAATTGATGAAGTTAGAAAAATTACCAATAAAGACATCGCAGATGCTCTAGGCGGTTTACCTCCAGAAAAAATGCACTGCTCAGTTATGGGTTACGAAGCATTAGAAGATGCACTTAAAAACTACAAGGCTGAAGGTTATGTTGACCTTGATGATTTGTTAGGCAAAAATGCTCCGGACAACAAAAAAGAAAAAATGATTTGTACTTGCTTCCAAGTTACAGAAAACGTTATTTGGGACGCAATTAAACAAAACGGGCTTAAAACAGTTGAAGAAGTCACAAACTACACCAAAGCAGGTGGAGCTTGCGGAAAATGTAAGAGTGCAATTCAAGATATAATTGACACTTACTACAAAAAAGAAAAAGAAGAAACTCAAAAACTTACTCCAACTCAATGGATTTTAAAAGTCAATAATGTTATTGAAACTCAAATTTCTCCTGAATTACAAAAAGACGGCGGAGATATAGAGCTTATCGACATCAAAAACAAAACTATTTTCGTTAAATTAAGAGGAAAATGTTCCGGTTGTAAAAATTCGATGATGACATTAACAAACTTTGTTGAGCAAACACTTAAAAACTCATTAGGAAACGATATAACCGTTGTAGAGGTAAATTAAAATGGACAGAAATTATATATATTTAGATAACAATGCCACAACAAAAGTTGATGAGCATGTTTTGGAAGCAATGCTCCCATATTTTAAAGAAGAATATGCAAACCCATCAAGCATGTATGATTTTGCAAAACCTGCATCTCGTGCAATAAAAGAAGCTCGTGGTGTGATTAAAGATTTTATCAATGCAAAAGATGAAAAAGAAATTATCTTCACTTCTTGCGGTTCTGAAGGTGCTAATACCGGAATCCGAGGAGTTTTAAATTACAACAAAAATAAAAAGCACATTATTACAACAACTGTTGAACACCCTTGTGTTTTGAATGTATTCAAAGCTCTAGAAAAACAAGGTTACAGAGTTGACTATATCGGTGTAAATTCTAACGGTGAACTTGACTTAGAAGCTTTAGCATCTGCAGTTGATGAAGATACAGCTTTAGTTGCCACAATGTGGGCTAACAACGAAACAGGTGTTATCAACCCGATTGGAAAAATTTCTGAAATAGTTAAATCTAAAAACAAAGATACAAAGTTATACGTTGATGCAGTTCAAGTTGCAGGTAAAATTCCAATTGATGTTCAAGCTAACGGAATTGATTTACTTGGAATTTCCGGTCACAAATTCCACGCTCCAAAAGGTGTTGGGGTTTTGTATGTAAATTCTAAAACAATGATTACACCGTTGATTATTGGCGGACACCAAGAAAGAGGTAAACGTGCAGGTACTGAAAATGTTCCATATATTGTAGGGATTGCAAAAGCAGCAGAACTTGCTCAAGATAGTTTACACTACGAAATGACCGAAGTTAAAAGACTTAGAGACAAATTAGAATCTAATATTATTAACAAAATCTTTAACGCAAGACTTAATACCGGTGTTGCTAATAGAGTTCCGAACACAACAAACATAGGTTTTGAATATATTGAGGGAGAATTAATCTTACTTCACTTATCAGATCTTGGAATTTGCGCATCTTCTGGTTCTGCCTGTACTTCCGGTTCACTAGAGCCTAGTCACGTTTTAAGAGCAATGAATGTTCCGTTCACAGCAATCCACGGAAGTATTCGTTGGAGCTTGAGCAGATTTACGACAGAAAAAGAAATTGATTACGTAATCGAAAAATTACCACAAGTAATTGAAAAAGTAACTTCAATTTCTCCGTATCAAAAAGAACTTCAAGCTTTAAAAGATTTAAGACTTGGTAAACAAAACTAAGATAAAAGAACAATTGATAATTAAAATCTAATACTTTTTTCTTAAAAAAATATACTTAAATTTAACAAATTGAAAACTCCTTATATGATGAATTGGTTTAACATTTTAAAAACCGTATTCTAAATCTAAGGAGTTTTTATTATGAAAAAAATAATTATTTTCTTAGGTACAATTTTAGTTTTCTCAACGCAAACTGCTTTTGCAAGTCCTTACACATCAACGATTGATAAAATCGAAAATTCTCTGTTTGGTTTCACGTATTCAAATGAAACAGAAACAACAAGGCTTAACCGAATTGAAGAAAAAGTCTATGGAAAAACCTCTACTGCTCAAACTCAAAACAGAGTTGCGAAATTAAAAAAAGATTTAGCAGCAGACTTGATGGGGCAAGAAATTGAACCTAAAGAAGATACCTTCGCTGAAGAAGAGGATTCTTGGGTAACGGCAAAAGAACCTGCAGAAGTTGCAAAAATGGATTATCCTGTCATAAATGAACTTGAAAGACAGGTATTTAATAAAGAATTCAAAGACCAAAATATAAAAACTCGATTATCAAATCTTGAATCAAAAACATTCGGTAAAACCTATGATAAAGAAGATTTATCAACCCGTGTTGATAGATTGAGGGCTGAAATTCGTCCGCAAAGATTTATGGATAATAAAATGGCAAAACAAGAAAATTCATTCTTAAATGACCCAATCGACCCAATGAGTAAAAACTATCACCTTAACCAATACGGCACACCGAATTTCAACTATGATGCATACAATAGACGAAACCAAATGAGTTACCAAGATGATTTTGGTGACAATTTCGGTGACGATAGCAATTTTTTTTCCTCCAGCCCTAACGTGTTTAAGCAAGACAAAACAATGAGTTTGTCAAAAATAGAAAAGGTTCTATATAAAACTAAATACGAAAACGAACCAACTGCACAACGTCTTTCACGAATTGAGTCCAGTGTATTTGGAACAAACTTTGCCAGTGATAGCGATTCAGTGAGAATGGAAAGAATCACAAGTGCTATAAATGCTCAAAAATCAGCTAAAAAATACGACAGCAACAGATTTGGACAAAACATGGCAACAGCATTCCAAATCGGAACTATTATCTTGATGGTTCTTGCGTGCATTTTATAGGGTGAAACTACTTAATCCAAGGATAATCGTCAGGAATTTTCCAACCATTTTGTTTTATTAACCCTGCGCATGAATATCTTAGCTCCTTATTTGTATTATAACAGCTACCTTTATCACTACCGAATGTTTCCATGTGTGCTTTTTCAGTATCAATATAAAATAAGAACTGATTTTTCCCATCATATACATTATTTTTACAATATTTTTCATCTGCATTAAGACAATACATCACCCAAAGTGTTGGAGCGCCATTAATAGCTTGAGCTTGGAGATAACTTGTAAATCCTGAGCCATCGCTCAATAATACCTTAACCCCAAAAGACGTTACTTTATTTAATGTCACTCCTGACATATATTTTACAATATATTTACTGTAATAATCATTTATGAGTTCAACATTATCATTATCTTTGACGGTTGAAGAATCAAGAGGAGGAAAACCGTCATTGTCTTCTTCAGATAATTTTATTGCTTGATTCATTGTAGAATAAAACTTTTTCAACTTGGTTTCTACGGTCATTCGATGATATTTGCTCATTAGTGATGGAATAGTCAATGCCGCTACAACACCAATTATGCCGAGGGTGATTAGGACTTCCGCCAATGTAAATCCAGACTTTATATGCGCAGCACCACATTTGTTATTCATCTTATCTATCCTCCAGTATTATTCTTATTTATATTTTACCATGTTTTACTTAAATATTTTCAATATTTATCAAAATAATTAAGTATTATTACAAAATAATGAAATTATTTCAATAGTAAAATACGCAAAATAATTGTATGATTTGGATATGGATAATAAGAAGAAACTCGGATTGAAAATAAAAGAACTTAGAAAACGCAAGGGGCTTACGCAAGAACAACTTGCGGAGCTTATTGATATGGAGCAAAATTCAATCAGTGTAATTGAATCTGGACGAAATTTTCCAACATTGGGAACATTAGAAAAAATAGCTCAGATTTTAGAAGTTAATCTTTCGGATTTCTTCAACTATGATTACATTGATGATATTGAAACAATCAAGGCTTCAACCAAAGATATTATCCGCAAAATGGACGACAATCAAATAAGACAACTTTTTAAATACGTAAAAAGTATTTAATTATTCAGCTTTTTTAGTTGATTCTTCTTTCGCTGTTTCAGTGACAGGAGTCGTAGTTGAAGTTGGAGCAGAAGAGTTAACTTTGCTTTGTGAATTTTTCAATGCATTATTGAAAATATTTTTCAAATTTTCTGCACTTTGAGCTCGATTTTCCTTAGCTTTTTGAATATCCGCTTTTGTTTGTTCCAGTTCTTTTTTCGCGGTATCGACTTTATTTTTTTGAGTTTCTACTATTTTATTAACATTTGATTTTACATTTTGTGCAGTATTTTTTGCATTTTCAACTTTGTTATTAATATTTGTTTTTACAGCATCTTTGGCACTTTCCAAGTCTTTTTTCAAATTCATTTGAGTTGTGTCACAAGTTGATAACCATTTGAAATTACGAACAGAAGATGTACTTTCTACAGGGCCATTAAAAATAACTTTGAAATCTTTATAACTTGTACTTCCGCTAGATAACGCAGGAATTAAAGCGGTATTTTCATTAGCAGGGTCAGCGGTTAATTGTTTCAAAATTTTTGACGTCATAGCCCCAAATTTTGGGATATAAGACAACAACTTATCTGCAGACAAATCGCCAAGAACACCTAAACAAGAAACAACTTTACTATCAAGTCGTCCTAAAATAGTAAGAGTTGCACTATTTGGCAATATATAGTATGTTCCTTTGACAAAATAAGACATCAATGGGCCTGCAACCTTGATACTTGAAATTGTTGCATTACCATTTGCTAGTGACATTTCACCATTTATCTCTTTAAATCTATCAGTTTCTTGAATAGTTGAAAGGGTAGAAAGAGATGATATTGCAGCCTTTAGAATTGAATTTGATGAAATATTTTGAGCCATAACCAAGTTTTCTAAACGACCAATTCCGACAAATCGACCGTTTTTAACATCAAAATTAACATTACCTTTCATTGAATTCATTATTTCTCTATCTGTTACACCTTGCATTGAAAGTTTTGCATTAAAACCAAGAGTACCGGTTAGAGCATTTTTTATTCCAACTGCGCCATACACGGCATCTGTTGAATTCAATCCGGCACCTGTCAAATAAACACCAATCATATAATTAGGAATATTATATGATATTTTTCCATTGATTTTCCCGTCAAACGCTTTTGCTGACAAATCACTCAAATAAAAATCCGTATAATTTAATAATGAAATTTTTGAACTTATATCACTTGCAATGATTCCACCGAATTTGAATTTTTTCGCCGTTGCGATTCCTTTCAAAATAGGACCGTTCAAATTCGCATTCAAATCAGTAAGTGCAAAATCCATATCTTTACTTGAAATATCAGCAAAATTCAAACTGCCTTTAACTTGCGGATTTGTTACATCACCAACAATAGCAGCATCACCTTTTACAGTAATATTTGAATTGTTTAACCCCCAAATCGGGAATGAAATTGAATGCGGAACAGATACAATTATATTTAATTTCGGATTTGAATATAATTTAGAAATTCCGCCCTCTAAAGTTGCTACAGATTTCTCCCCAGCCCACAAACCAGAATCGGTGAAAGATAGAGTATCGCCTGAAATCTTTATATCTGTATGAATTTTTGTTGTTTTATTTTTTAACAAATCAATATCCGCTAATTTGATATAATTTGTCGGATTTGCAGTCATTTTGAAACAAATATCCTGAACTTTAGAATCACCTTTTGCAATAATTTCTACCGGTAATTTACCCATATATGGAAACATTGAGCGCATATTTTGAGGAATAAATGCAGCGATATCAGATGCTGCAATATTGCCTTTTGCTTTGATATTCATATTCAAATTCTTAGTCAAATAATCTTTTACTCGACCGGTCAAATCAACTCGAGAATTATTAATTAACAAATAAGAATTTCTAATCGTAACATCTTTTGAATCCATAACAATTCTTGTCTTTGGAACAGATACAGAAGCCGTTGGATTTTTCAAAACTAAAGAATTTACATCAATATCACCTGTCAAAGATTTTTTATTACAAACAAGTTTTATCATTGCATTAGACAATAACAATTTGACATTTGATGCTTTATTCAATACATCAAGCGAATTTACATCTGCTTTCACAACAGGCTTCAATTCGCTCAACTTACCTTTTATTGACGTATTCAAAGACAAAGTTCCACCATTAACATTATTTTCTTTTAATAATGAGACTTGACCAAGTGCCGCTAACAAACCTTTAATAGACAATTTATCTGCTACAAGTTTCAAATCTGTATCAGAATTTGATTTTATTGTTCCTGATAATTTTAATGGGTGACCAAAAATAGAAAAACCTGCTTTTTTAATATTGATATCATTATTCATCATATCAATATCAGCTGTAATTTTGTCAACAACAATATTGTATAAACCGTATTTCAAACTAGACGGATTAATCTTCAAATATCCGGTTGAAGAAACTTTTTTCATATCAGAATTTATATTAAAATCTGCATCAATTCCACCGGTTGCAGACAATGTTTTGAAATCATTATTTCCGAAAGATTGAGCGACACTATCAACAAGTCTGATGACATTATTGAATTTAGCATTAGAGCGCAAAGTCAAATCAATTGACGGCTTTTTACCGGATTGAACACTTCCGATAATTTGAGTTTTTTCATTTTCATCAGTTGAAGTGAAAAATATTGAATCAATATCGGTTTTATTGCCCTTGAATTTTAAATTTGCATAACTTTCCGGCAACTTATTGCCTTTAATCGCAACCGTCATAGCACTAATATCTAAATCACCTTTGATTTCCGGATTATTTAAAGTTCCGAATGTTTTGATTTTTGCAACAACATCAGCATGGAGTCCGTTATTTTTTATGGCTTTAAAAATATCAATAATATTTATTTGAGGAGTCGAATTTTCTTGTTGAATATCTTCTAAATCAGCAACGGCAACTGTTTTAGGAAAAACTAAATCATCTAATTGAACATTAGGCATAAGTTTGTTATAAACATTCAAATCATAGTTAGAAACAGTATTGCCATCTAATACAACTTTACCGGAAGTCCTAACCTTAATTTTCTTATCAAAAACAAAGTCACTTATTTTAAAATTCTTGCCTTGGATATAATAATTTTTACCATCTATCGCATCACTTATAATAAATTTATAACCTTTTACATTGATATTTGGTAAGTTATTTGACAACTTTAAACCAAAAGGCAAAGACGTCAAAGGTTCGTTTTGGTTATCATTTTGAGGCAAATAATCCTCTACTAACAATGAACCATCTTTTTTAATCACTAAATTTCCATACAAATTCTTAGCATCAATATCAGCTAGTTGAACTTTTTTCATTAACAAAGGCAACAAAGAAAGTCGAACTTTAAAATTTTCAGATTTGAAGAACGGTTCACTTGAAGTCGGAATAGATAATGAAAATTCTTTAACTTTTAACCCAATAGACAAATCCGGAGCAGTAGTAACTCCAACCTCGTTGAGTTTTGAGTCAAAACCCGTTGAAGTTTTAATCATTGCTTGAATTTGAGAGCAATACGAATTTGCAATCGGCGATAACACAACCGGAGAAATCAAAAACAGGACATATAACGATGCCATTATAGAACCCAAAACAATACCAAACTTTTTAAGTTTTGCCTTATCAAAACGAATATTCATATCCCTACCTCATATCTATTTTTTATTAATTTTATCATAAAACACTAAATTTGAACGAATCTACATGATAGTTTTTATAAAAGAAATCGCATCATCTTTTGTTGTAACATCACCGGATACTTGAGCTTCATGCAGTTCGTTCATTATTTGTCCCAATTTTGGAGAAGGAGAAAGACCTAAAATCTGCATAACCTCATTACCATCAAGCAACTTTGGTAACGGTTTTAAACTTTCTTTTGCGCTCAAATAAAACTCTAACAACGAATTCAATAATGAAATATTTTCATTAACGATTTCTTCCGTAATCTCCGGACCTCTTGCAGATAATCTGTCAGCTTGAGCAATTAATATATTATCAATTGCATCATCACCCATTTTTCGGACAAACCTCATCATTACTTTGTCGGTCAATTCGGGGGAAGACACAACAGCCGTAGGATACATGTGTTTTTTTATAATAAGTGTTATGTATTCAATCTGTTTATTTGAAAAACACATCTTTTTTAATATCGGTTTTGCAAGTTTTGACCCAACATCATCATGTTTTATAAATCTGTGACGTCCGGTATCTTCTTCAATCGTCCAAGTCGAAAATTTCCCGATATCGTGCATAAAACTCGCAAGTTTTAAATGAGCGAGCCTTGAAAAACCGCCAAAATCAACTTTATCCATGTGTTCTTGAACTTTAGACGATGAATTCTCATAAAGAAGTTCAACTTGTCTTACCGTTTCAATACTATGATGGAACAAATCCAAGTGGTGATGAAGATTTGGCGGAACTTGTTTTAACTCTTTTACAAACGGGAATAAAATTTCTAATATTCCGCACTCGTCCATTTTTAATAATGATTGATAAGCATATTTTCCGCTAAATAATTTCATCAACTCATATTCAACACGTTCTTTAGCCGGTTTAGAAATCAAATTCTTATACTTTTTGCAAACATCAAGCAAATGAGAATCAATCTCAAACCCTAACAACGAATAAAAACGAAAAACTCTCAAAATTCTCAATGGGTCATCTGTAAAGTTTTCATCTTTAATTCCTCTGATAATTTTGTCATCAACATCTTTAATTCCACCAACAATATCAAGAATTTCACCAGTTTTAATATCTACAGCAATTGCATTTATTGTCAAATCTCGTCTTGAAATATCTTTTTCCATAGAATTTTCAACAGGATTTGTGATATCTAAATAATTGATTTTATCTTTCAAAACCACACGATAAATCTTATTTTCAACATCAAGAGGGATAAATTTTCCATCAAAAAAATCTGAAACTTTTTGAGCAAAAACACCGGCATCAATATCTGCTACAATCAAATCTCTGTCATAGGTATCTTTTCCCATCAAACAATCTCTAACAGAACCTCCGACAAGATAGATTTTGTTCGGGAAAAAACTTGCTATATTATTTAAAATATCATCATTTTTAATTTTATTTGTCAAAATTTGAATATTCATAAATTATATTTCCTAAAGCAACAACTACTGCCGTATCAGCTTTCAGTATCATCTCGCCAAGAGTAAGCATTTCAAAATTCTTTTCTTTAAAATAGTCAAACTCTTTTTGCGAAAATCCACCCTCAGGGCCAATAATAACCAAAACTTTTTCCTCTTTTTTAATTGGGTTGGATTTGAAAACGTCACGAATAGTTTTATCTGCAATCCGTTCGCAAAAAACAATTATTTTATCAAAAGAGTTGTTATTTATGACATTATCAAGGGTTGAAACCTCAAAACACTCAGGAACGAAAGCTCTTTCGCACTGTTTAGAAGCCTCAAACATTATTTTTTGCCATTTTGCAACTTTTTTTTCTGCAACAGATTTATTTACAGCGCAATTATCAGTCAAAACAGGATAAACAGCAGTTACCCCAAGTTCTGTAGCTTTTTCAATCAATAAAGTTTGCGCATCACTTCTCAATGGACTTTGGGCTAAGTACAAGTCAAAATCCAAAAATCTTTTTGACGGATACGATTTGTCGATTTCTGAGACAATTTCAGAGTTTGTAATTTGTAAAATTGTTGTTTCGTATTGGATTTGTTTTTCATCAATGAGTAATAATTTTTCACCTGCTCTGGCTCTCAAAGATCTGGCAATATGAATATAATTATCTTTATCAGAAATAGAAATCTTATTATCTGTAACTTGATTAGAATTTATAAAAAAATGTGGCATAACAAACCCTTTCGTCTAAAAAAATTATATCACAGATAAATGTAGGATAGGTGAATATTGAAAGGTAAATAGTTCGTTACGTTTTAATTCATTTTCGCAAAAATGTCCACCCCTTGCGG
>DABJ01000032.1:0-4727 GCA_002102825.1 Candidatus Gastranaerophilales bacterium HUM_12
TAAAATATAGAATAAAACTTTTTATGCAATGTGTAACATTTGCTTGTTATATGCAGCAATGAAATTCATTTCCTGAAACAATAATTCAGACTTATCTACAAATGGTTCGGGAGCAACTGCAACTGTTGTNNGTAACTTGATCTTTATAAATGTCTTTTAATTTTTTGTCAATCTTTTTTAAATTTGCAACTGCCATCTTTAAGCCTCTCTTGTTTATTTATCTCTTATGTATATATAAAGTATATACAACTTCTCCAATTTCAGTTTGGTCTTAATCTGTTACATTTCGTTACAATTGGTGTAAATATTGAATTATTTAGCAACTTTCAGGAATAAAATGTTTTTATATACTTGTAGGGAANNGAAAAGGAAAATATATTCATGCCGGAACAAATTAATGGGTTAAATATACCGAGTTTACAGAATAATAAACCGATTTACTTCAAACAAAATAATCCACAACAAAGCCAAACAGCAGAAATACATAATCCGAAAACCATGGCTTTAGAAGAAGTAAATAAACAACAACCATCTGCAGAAATCAAAAACAAAGCTGCAGAAGCTAATCCTTTGAATAATTCTGATATGGGGCAAAGTCCATATACATTACCGGTAGCTGCCGGTGTTTGGTATGGAATGGCTCAAGGCATGGACAGATTTGGTAAAGCTTGCGATACCCCAACTTATGAATCAAGTCTTGTAGGTAAAATTACAGGAGCAGCAGACAAATTATCCAACAAAGTTACAAATAGCAGCATTGGAAAATCATCATTTGCAACTTGGGTAGGAGATAAATATGATTCTGTAGCAAAATACATGGATAGAGTTACATCTAACCCTAAAAACAGATTATTATACTCCTTGAGAAAACATAAAACAAAACCCGAATGTAAAATGGTTATTGGACCTGCCGGAGGTCAAAACGGGACTTTGGAAATGGATACCAAACAAATTTTCGAAGAATTCATCAAACCCGGCGAACAAGCTGTTGAATTAAAACAATACGGTATTGATAAAGCAACAATTGAACAAATTGAAAAACTTCCATCAGGAGCAAAACAAGCAAGAATTCAAGAACTTGAATTTAATTATTTCAATGAACAAGCACAACAACTTGAAGCTAAATTAAACGCATTGCCAAGAAATAAAAAAATTGAAAAAACTAAACAACTATTAAGCGATTTAAAAGGAGGTTCTCTAAGTCAAAAAGAACTTAAAGAACTTGCTAAAAAGACAGATAGCCAATTAGTTGAGCAATTAAAAGATTTAAAACTAAAAGAACTAAAAATTACAAAAGGTTTAGGTTTTAAATCCGTTGCAGACTTTGGAAAAATCATCACTGACGATGCTTATGCTCTTGATCACATGAGTGATATTCTAAAGGCATTAAAAAATGGTGATAGAAAACTAAAAATAGTTATCTGGAATAAAGATGGTAAATTGGGTAAAGGATATACCCATTTTTTCGGACGTACTGTCGGTATAAATGAATTAATCAACAAATTCGAAGTATCCTTGAAAACAGGTGCAAAAACAAAATTTGGTAAAATGGTCGGAAAATCTTTTGCATTCTTCACCGAGGGGACAACAAACAGATTTTCCGGAGGTAAATTAGCTGTAGCAATGCAGGCAATGATTTTTGCCGATATGATTATAAATACAATCCATGCACCTAAAGGAGAAAAAGGAAAGACATTTATTGAAAGATTTGTAAATGACTTTTCATACTTCTTGGCTATGCCATTGGGTATTTGGGCTATGCACAAAGCCGGTGGTTTGAAATATTTAGGAATGACAGAAGCTCAAAGAAATAATTATCGAGCATTATTGAAAAAATTCAACTTTGATGCAAAAAATAAAATGTTCAGCAAAAAAGAATACAAATTAAGATCAAAAGTTTTAGATAGGCAACTTATGGCCGGAGTAAAAAATCCAATCTACAGACTACTTAAAAAAGCGGCAAGAATTTTGACTGTAGGGCTTGAACAAAAAGCAGTTTATATGTCAAAAGATGCAAAAAACTTAAATTGGTTAAGAAAAATAGGATTTCAAGCTAAAAATATTGCGGGTTATCCAATAAGATTTATAATTCCAATGCTCGTACTTTCACCTTTCATTGCTAAAATTGCAACCAAAGGAAGTGATGCAATTTTCGGGAAACCAACAAAATCTGTTTTAGATGAAGACAAAGAACCGGAAAAAGAAGCTGAAAATAAAAATAAGGCACAATCAACTCCTGCGACTCAAGAACAAAAACCAATTAATCCAAACAATATAAAAAGTGATACAAATTTAATCAAACAAGCAGCTCTTGAAGCAGAAGCAAACAAAACTCAAAATAATGCAGATAAATCACAACAAGCAGACTCAAATAAGACTGCAAATTCAGAAGATAGTAAATCTATAGCAAAAGATGAAACATCTTCAAACAAAGATACAAATAACACAACAAATACCCGTGCAAATTCCACAACTAAAACAAATAAAGCAGATAAAAATGCGACTGTAAATGGTGAATCTGGTAAAAATTCGGTTGAAAATGCTAATAATAACCAAGCAGAACAAGGAAAAGCTTCAACAACTACTACCACCAAAACCACAACAGAAACATCAACAGATGGGAAAGATAAAAAAGATTCCGGAAAAGAAATGGAACCGGTAAGAACTTACGTTCCATCTCCGGTTAGCAAGGTTAAAAAAGCATCTCCGGATACAAGTGCCATTGATTCAGCATTAGCAGAAGCAGATGCCGCTGAAAAATATATCCAAAGTGTTTTAGCAGAAAATTCTAAATAGCCCAAAAGAATAATTTGCAAAAGAACTTAAAACATGCTAGAATTAGGTAAGCTCTGTATAGACGTTAATTTTGTTCCTACATTTACATAAATAGGGAGAGTTAACTCTCAAGGCACTGAAGTATACCCGCCGATAGCAATATCGCCAGCGGGAAACGGATTAGTCTAGGTTCTCACCCACCTGCGAGATCAAGCAGGTAACAAAATCCGTCTATATGGGGCTTTTTATTTTTTGTTGTTTTATAAATTGCACACTCTAAAGGAATATGTTATACTCAATATAGAAAAAGGGTATTGTGTAATGGATAAAATTTCAACAGTTATAATTTCAGATGAATTTTCAACAAAAGAGGTTCTTAAACTTTTCGTTAGCGAGTTTGACAATCTTGAAACTATTGATGATTTCAACAACTATTCTGATATTTTTAATATCCTTGCTTCAAGTAAAGGTAAATCTTTACTTATCGTAGATTTATCAACAAACAAAATAAAAAATTTAGATTTTATTTTACAAGTAACCAAAGAATGTAAAAATTGCAAAGTTTTAGCCCTATCAGATAATCCGTCTGTTGAACTTATTATTGAAGTTATGAGGGCTGGAGCGAAAGAATTTGTACCTGTTCCAATTATAAAAAATGAGTTTTTCGAAGCAATAAAAAAACTTGTTACAGAAATGAATGAGCCTGTAAAGAAAAACAAATGCAAAATCATTTCTGTATTCTCAAACAAGGGTGGAATCGGGAAAACATCACTTGCAACAAATTTAGCTCTTGAACTTGCGAAAATCACAAAGGAAAATATTGCGCTTATTGATTTAAACTTCCAAATGGGTGATATCACAACATTTTTAGATTTAAAACCCTCATTCAACATTTCGTATATGCTAGAAAATTTGGATAAAATTAATGAAACATTTTTACTAAGTACACTTGAAAGATACAAAAGTACAAGTTTATATGTTTTGGCTGATCCTCCGTATTTTAAACAAGCAGACAACATTCAACCAAGACAAATTACAAGATTATTTGATACTTTAAAAGAAACTTTTTCTTATATCATAGTTGATGCAGAAGCAAGTTTTGACGGCAAAAACATTGCAGCTTTGGACAATTCCGACTTAATTATGCTTGTAACCGTTGCAAATCTTCCGGCATTGAGAAACACACAAAGATGCTTAGAATTATTTGAAAAACTCGGATATGACAAAGAAAAAATTAAAATTGTTGTAAACCGTTATATGGAAAACGATGAAATTAAAGAAGTTGATATCGAAAAAGTTTTGTCAAAAGACATCTACTGGAAAATTCCAAACAACTATTTTGCAATAATGTCTGCAATTAACAAAGGAATACCGGTAAGCGATGTTAACGACACAACAAATGTTTCACAAAGCTACAAAAAGCTGGCTCAACAAATTTCAGATAACCTTTATAGACAAAATATGGTTGAAAAATTTGAAAATATATTAAACAATAATTAACAAAAGGAACAATAATGGGATTAGCAGAAAGATTTAAAGATAAACTTGAAAATAAAGATATTTTTCAAAAGGGAAATATTGAAGAAACTTTAGAACAAAATGATATAAAATTCATCTCAAAACCAATAGAAAAGGAAATCGTAATTCAACCCAAAGCAATACATTCCGGTCAAATTGCACCGATTGAAAACCTTTCGGATCTAAATGTTTCAAATACGTCTACAAAATTTGAAGACCTTGAAACAGAACTAATTAACAAAATCAGAAAAACACCTTATTGGTTAGAATTTTCAACTGAACAAAAAAAGAATATGATAGAAAAATATTTTGAAAAAAGAATTCAATCAGAGATGTATTCAAGTATTTCTTATTCAAATTCTGATAAAAAAGAATTCGTTGAAAATATTCTTACTCTTTCAAACTATAGATAAAATTTTTATGTAGAACAGAGG
>DABJ01000032.1:4738-16742 GCA_002102825.1 Candidatus Gastranaerophilales bacterium HUM_12
ATCCGCCTCTGTTTGTTCTTTAGTTAACTTAGTTATTCGGCTTCAGATATTTCGTTTTGAGTTTCAGAAACAAGCTCTTCATTTGTGGACATTATTTTTTCTTTATAAACCTCAATTAAGTTATCTGAATATGCAAAACCAACAATTTGAGAAGCATAAGCAGAAAACATGCCAAATAATCCAGAGATTAAAATTACTAAGGATATAAATAATGGACTAGAGTCAAATGTTGATGCTTTCAAGAATATTACAATTCCTGCTCCAAATAGTATTATTATCAAGAATAACAAACCGATAATAAATTGGAATGCAGTATTTACAACCAAACTTACAGCCAAATATTTCAATGCTACAAGCATTGAGTCCTTGAAAGCTTTTTTCATAAATTTGAACGGTAGTAGTGGATTGAATAGAGTTTTATGATATTCAAAATTTTCACAATACATAAAATATACTTCCATAATAAAAGGGGTGATTATAAATACCGGAATTAAAGCAAGGAAAGCTCCAACCATTAAAATGAAAAATGATAAAATCAAAGATAGTGTATTTGCCCCACCGACTAAAAATAAACCACCAAATACCGCAACTAAAATAAAGAAATAAACCAAGAATGGAATTGCGACATACAAGGCCCAAACCAAATATAATGGAATAGCTTTAGCACCACGAGTTACAGAGCCCCAATCGATAGTTGGGATTCCTTTTTCGCCAGAAAGTCTTTGATTCACGAATCTCAAATAATAACCAATCAAAAATAATATCGGAATAATTGATAATGCCGCAAATATTAAAGCCATAATAATCACAGAAGTTTGAAATTCTGCAAAATCTTTATCCAAAAATTGGATAGAAGCACCTAACAATGATGGTAAAAGAAACATCAGGGCAAGTGTTAAATGTGTTTTTCCACTATCTTCGCAAGTATATAAACTTTTAAAAGTTTCCAGTATTTTTTTCATTTGATAACCCTTTCGTATAGTAAACCTATTTTCCTAAAAGAATTTTAGCAAATTTTAAAGCTTTTTACAAGGAGTTACAACAAAACAAAATTTTGTACTAAAATGTAGAATATGAGAACACATCACGATTTTAAAATAGTTTCAAAATACAAACCATCAGGCGACCAACCAAAAGCAATAGAACAACTGGTTGAAGGGATAAAAGCAGGAGATGATACACAGACATTACTTGGAATTACAGGTTCAGGTAAAACATTTACCATTGCAAACGTTATTGAAAGAGTTCAAAAACCAACTCTTATAATTGCGCACAACAAAACTCTTGCAGCACAATTATATAACGAATTCAAAGAATTATTTCCAAATAATGCTGTTGAATATTTCATAAGTTATTATGACTACTATCAACCTGAAGCATATATTCCAAGAACCGATACCTACATTGAAAAGTCTTCTTCTATAAATGAAGAAATTGACAGACTTCGCCACAATACAACAAGAAGCCTTTATGAAAGAGATGATGTTATTGTCATTTCTTCGGTTAGTTGTATTTATGGTTTGGGGCTTCCGGAAAACTATTTTAAAGGAGCGATAGAGGTTAAAGTCGGAGATGAAATTGATAGAGATGCTCTATTAAAACACCTTGTAGAAGTTCGATATGAAAGGAATGATATAGAATTAAAATGTTCAACGTTCCGTGCTAGAGGTGATATTGTTGAAATTATGCCTGCTTACGAAAAAATCGTAACAAGAATTTATTTCTTTGGTGATGAAATTGAAAAAATAATTAGAATCGACAATGTTTCCGGAGAAATCATTGAAACACCACAGTCTGTTGTGATTTATCCTGCAGTTCACTACATAACATCTGACGATAATCAAGAAGAAACTTTTTCAATAATTAGAGAGGAATTACAACATAGACTTGTCGAATTAAACAATGAAAACAAACTAATTGAGGCTCAAAGACTGGAGCAACGAGTTAAATACGACCTAGAAATGATGAAAGAAATGGGTTATTGCACAGGAATTGAAAACTACTCTAGAATTCTTGAACGCAGACCAGTCGGATCTGCACCTGCAACTCTTTTAGATTATTTCCCTAATGATTTTCTAACAATCGTAGATGAATCGCACGTTACTCTTCCGCAAATTAAAGGTATGAGCCACGGAGATGCCGCAAGAAAACAAGTTTTAGTAGACTATGGATTCAGACTTCCTTGCGCAAAAGATAACCGCCCTTTAAAAAATGAAGAGTTTTATGCCAAAGTCGGACAAAAAATTTACATTTCGGCAACACCTGGAGATTTTGAAAAAGAAACCTCTCAACAAATTGTTGAACAAATTATCAGACCGACGGGATTGTTAGATCCGAAAGTTTCTGTTCGTCCTATTGACACACAAATTCAAGACCTAAAAACTGAAATCAAAAAACGCACAGACAAAGATGAAAGAATTTTAATAACAACTCTAACCAAGAGAATGGCAGAAGATTTGACAGACTTTTTCTTGCAAGAAGGAATAAGAGTTAGATATTTGCATAGTGAAATCAAATCAATGGAACGTGTAGAAATATTGAGAGATTTAAGGCTTGGCGAATTTGATGTTCTTATAGGTGTAAACTTATTAAGAGAAGGGCTTGATATTCCGGAAGTTTCGCTTGTTGCAATTATGGATGCCGATAAAGAGGGCTTTTTGCGTTCTGATACCAGTCTTATTCAAACAATAGGTCGAGCAGCAAGAAATGCTTGTGGCGAAGTAATTATGTATGCCGACAAAATTACAGACTCTATGGATAGAGCGATTAAAGAAACCGAAAGAAGAAGAAAAATTCAAATTGCTTATAACCAAAAATACGGAATCATTCCTCAAACAATTAAAAAACCAATCGAAAATAACTTGCTGTCACTTGTTGCAAGTTACAGAGATTTGGAAGATATTGTAGCAGAAGAAATGGTTGATTTAGGCATCGAAAAGAAAGACTTGCCAAAACTTATTGATAAACTTGAAAAAGATATGCACAAAGCTGCAAAAATTCTTGATTTTGAACGAGCAGCACAAATTCGTGACCAATTGAAAAAGCTCAGAGAAATGAAAGATTAAACAATAAAAAGCCCTATCGCAATTGATAGAGCTTTTTATTATATATATATTATTAAATCTATTCTTTTAACCCTCCATACGAGTTGCAGAGTCCTCAATCATATTTATTTGACAGTGATCGTCATATTCTTCGTTGCTTCCTTTGATATGTTCATAAGAAGCTTGAGCAAAATAATTTGCCATAATTGAAATATCTACAACAAATGCCAATGAGCAATACAAAATAAAGCCCCAGTGAGTAAATGGCAATTGGAAGAAATAAAACAAATACGCAACCGGTCCAACCAATACTACATTTGCGATGACAAGTTGTGGTAAAAAGAACAATAAACTTATCAAAATATCAACGCAAGATTCCAAAATAACTTTGTAATTAAAACCTTGTTGGACTTTCAAATATTTTGCAAATGACAAATATGCAGTCAATAAAATTGAACCAATAACAGCCCAAACAATAGTAGCAAAGATTAATGGGACATGTGGCAAATCAATCGGAATACTAACATATTTCAAAATCATTGAAGCAACAATACTCCAAATTAAAACTTGAGGAGCCATTACAATAAACGATTTTCCAACAGAAGTTGCAAGAAACATTGGGTTTAATGTCAAAATTTCTTTTCTGTTCATTCTTACATTGTTAATTCCTTGTGTTAATAGTCCCAGCAATAAAATTACCGTTAAACCACCCCAAAAGTAGAAATCACTCATTTTACCTTTAATAAAGAGGTTTGCACAGAAAAACACCGGAATAGAATAAAGAGCTATCTTAACAAAAGACAAATCTTCATTTAGAGCTTCGTTAAAAGCATCTACAATCGACGCCATAATAGTTCCTCCTTAATTATGTACTATCCTTGGATTAATCGTTTTAATTCGTTAGGTTTTGAAGATTTAGACAACGCATCTTCAATTGTAACAAGACCTTTCTTAAATAATTCAGCTAGTGAAGATTCAAGAGTCTGCATACCGGCACCCGAACTTGTTTGAATTGTTGAATAAATCTGAGCTGCTTTAGATTCACGAATCAAGTTAGCAATAGCCGGAGTAACAACCATGATTTCCTGAGCCATTACACGGCCTTTTCTTGAACCGTCAGGTTGACGTTTTGGAAGAAGAGTTTGTGCAAAAACAGCAACAAGAGAGTTTGCCAACTGTACACGGATTTGTTGTTGTTGTCCCTCTGGGAATACGTCAATAATACGGTCAATAGTTTGAGAAGCTGAAGAGGTGTGAAGTGTTCCGAACACCAAGTGACCGGTTTCAGCAGCGGTTAAAGCTAACGCAATAGTTTCGTGGTCACGCATCTCACCTACGAGGATAATATCAGGGTCTTCACGGAGGGCAGATTTCAATGCATTTGCAAATGATCTTGTATCCATACCCAATTCACGTTGGTGAATAATACTTACTTTAGATGTGTGAACAAATTCGACCGGATCCTCAATTGTCAAAATATGTTCTGCTCTTGTTCTATTAATATAGTCAACCATTGCCGCCAAGGTTGTAGATTTACCGGAACCGGTAGGCCCTGTTACAAGAACCAATCCACGAGGTTTATCTGCAATCGTTGTTACAATAGGTGGCATACCCAATTCTTCTAACTGCGGAGCTTTTGTAGCAATTGTACGGAAAGCTGCGGCATAACAACCTTTATCTTTATAGAAGTTCACACGGAAACGGCCGATGCCCTCAACACCATAAGAAAAATCCAGTTCCCATTCTTGTTCCAAGCGACGTCTTTGTTCATTTGACATCATTGGAAATAACAAAGCTTCTACACCTTCCGGTGTTAATGGGTCATAATCTAATCGAACCAACTTACCATCAATACGAGCTACAGGAGGTAGTGCATTTGAAATATGTAAATCGGAACCTTTTTTCTCTACTAATTCTTTTAATAAATCTTCAATAAGCATAATCTTAAAACCGTCCTCTAATTTATTCTGTATAATTCATCATTGCATCATTTTCTTTTGATGCCAATTCAATAAGTAAATACGTCATATAAGCACCCAATGCAACAGCTTTGGGGTCTAAATCCGTTTTATTTGCAGCTTCAATAATTGCGGTATTAATCTCCGGATTTTCATCTTTTATATAATGTATCATTTTTTTACGCCAAGCAGGCATATCTTCAAAAATTTCACTAAAAGCAGTGTTTGCGATATCTTCTGATATAACAGGTAACATTTAACCAATCCTTTTAAAATAAATACGTACTATGTTTATATTATACACCATTTTTAAGCTAAAGTCCATCATTCAAGAAAAATCATATATTTGAAGTATAATAAGTTATATGAGATTAAATAAATTAAAACTCACAAATTATAGAAACTGTGAAGAACTTGAATTAGATTTTAATAAATCTAAAGCTCTTATTATTGGCAAAAATGCACAGGGAAAAACAAATATTCTTGAAAGTATTTACTTTTTGTCAACACTAAAAAGCCCAAGAACGTCTAATTTGTTAGAGCTAATAAATTTTAATCACGAAAACCTTAAACTTGAGGCAGATATTATAAAGGCAGATACAGATATTGAATTATTATACCAATACAATACCGACAAAAAACGAGAAATAAAAATAAACGGAGTTAAATCTACAATAAAAGATTTTAAATCCGTTCTAAAAACTGTTCTATTTTCAACAACAGACCTGCTACTACTAAGAGGAGCGCCTCAAGATAGACGGGATTGGCTCGATAGGGCAATTATGCAAATCTACCCTGCTTATGACGATAGGTTATCTAAATATGACAAAATTAGAGTCCAAAAGAATAATTTTTTAAAAGAATGTGCCAGAACAGGAAAAACAAATGAGTCTTTGTTAGATGTTTTTAATGAACAATTGTCAATAACAGGCAGTAATATTATTTACATAAGAAAGAAATTTTTAAAAGAAATTGAGCGACTCGCAAAATCAAAACACCAAACAATTAGCGAAACAGAAGATTTAACAATAAAATACTCTTGTTCTTTTGACATAAAAACAGAAGTTCCCAATGAAATAGAATCAATTGAAGATATTCAATATTCGTTCTTAGAATCACTTGAAGAGAAAAAATTTGAAGAAATGAGAAGATGTCAAGCCTGTGTTGGTCCTCATAGAGATGACATTATATTTTTTATAAACAATCAAGAAGCCACAAAATTTGCCTCTCAAGGTCAACAAAGAACGATTGTTTTAGCCCTTAAACTTTCTGAATTGGATTTAATTACAGATAAAACAGGTGATGAACCTATTTTACTACTAGATGATGTTTTAGCTGAACTTGATGATATCAGGCAAAATTATTTACTAAAATCAATCAATTCAAACACTCAAACAATTATCACATCAGTTGACACTATTTTGTTTGAAGACGAATTTTTGAAAGATGTTGAAATTTATAAAATTGAAAACGGAAAAATTATTGGATAAAAAAGGACAAAAGCGATAATACTTTTGCCCATTTTTATTTTTATGAATAATTTTATTATTCTTTAATAAATTTTGTAATTGCTACTGCGATAAGTAAGCACAATGCACCAATGAAGAATGAATATTCATAGTGATTGTTGTAAAGTCCGTTTGTATAAACAACAGATTTATTGATAATCCAAGCAACTAAAGTACAAACAAAAACTTGCGGACCTGCAATAAAGATATTGAAAATTCCCATAACAGAACCCTCTGTACCGGCTTTGATATATTTTGAAAGCATTGCAAACGGTAAAGCACAAACACTTGCCCAACCAATACCTGACAATGCCATACAAACAGTAACAACCGGTTTTACAGTACAAAAAATACCCATTCCTAAATAAGCCAAAACCATTGATAACAATGAAATAATGTGAACTTTTTTATTTCCGAATTTCCCTGCTAAAATTCCGATAGGAACAGCTATTACAAAACATATTAAATTAAAAATTGCAAAACAAATTGAAGAATAATTTGTTGCAGATGTTTGAGCCGACATATAAGTTTTTTGAACGTCAACAGCTAATTTCGTTAAATCAGGTATTCCATAAACAGTGTGGATTGCAAAATTTGTAAAGAAAATCATCATACACATCATACCAATCCAAGTAAAGAATTGCATAACGCAAATCTTTGAAACTTCTGGAGATAACGCAAAAAATTCCGTCATTGATTTCCAAAAACCAACATTTTCTGTTTTATTTTCAACATCTTCAACATCATTTGCAGTACTGCGTTCCTTGATTGTTAAGCAAGTCCAAATCATTGCAAGAGAAAACGCCAAAGCAGCCATAATAAATTGAGCCTTAACCGACATTTGATAATGGCAAACGAATTTTAAAAATGGAGCAGTCGCTGCGGCAATTACAGAACCTAAACCAATAGCAAGACTAATATAAGAATTAGCAAGCGAATGTTGTTCCGGTAAAACTACATCAGGAATCAATGCCCTATAAGGCCCTTGAGCAATATTTATGCAAGCATCAATTATCCAAATCATAATAGCTGCAATCAAAAGACCTGTCCAAGACGGCAAATTCATGCCGGTCAATTTTGCGAACATTTCTGCAATATTACCGGAATTAGGGAACAACCATAAAGCTACTGAGGCAATAATAGCTCCACCCAACAAATACGGTCTTCTTCTACCGAATTTAGATTTTGTTTTATCTGACAAAGCTCCAATTAACGGTTGAACAACCATGCCGGTAAATGGACCAGCAAGCCAGATTAAGCCATATAAAAAAGCATCAGCGCCCAAATTTTCTGTAACCGGACCAGATAAAATAATTCTCATTTGCCACGCAAACTGTAACCCTAAAAATCCCAAGGCAAAATTCAAAAAGTTTACTGTAGTAAATTTTTTCAAACCCTCATTATTCATTTAATTTATTTCCCCCATTTCAAATTATATCTATTTCTTTTTAGAATGATGTTTCAACGCTGCATCAATCAACCCTTTAAATAACGGGTGTGGTCTGTCCGGACGAGATTTAAACTCTGGGTGGAATTGACAAGCAACGAACCAATCAAGTTTTGGAAGTTCAACAACTTCTGCTAACATTCCATCAGGTGACATGCCGGAAAATACCAAGCCGGCATTAGAAATTTTCTCTATAAATTCATTATTAACTTCGTATCTGTGTCTATGACGTTCTGAAATAACCTCAGTACCATAAGCTTTTGCTACAACAGAATCAGGTTTCAAATGACATTCATAAGCTCCTAATCTCATTGTCCCGCCATAACCTTTAACATTCTTTTGCTCAAGCATTATATCAATTACAGGATAAGTTGGATTTTCATCAAATTCTTTAGAGTTTGCACCTTTTAAACCAACGACATTTCTTGCATATTCAATAACAGCACATTGCATGCCCAAGCATAAGCCAAGGAACGGCAAATTGTTTTCTCTTGCATAACGAATTACATTGAGTTTACCCTCGATGCCTCTTACACCAAATCCCCCGGGAACAACAACCCCGTCAACTTCAGATAACAATTTTTTACAATTTGAATAATCCACACATTCTTCTGAATTTATCCACTTAATTTCAACAGAAGCAGCATCAGCATAACCTGCGTGTTTTAAAGATTCAACGACAGAAATATAAGCATCTGACAACTTCGTATATTTACCCGCAATCGCAATTTTGACAGAGGTCTTAGGGTTTTTAATTTTTGAAACTAAATTTTCCCAAGAAGTCAAATTTGCAACTCTATCTTCCATTCCTAGCATTTTTAGAACGACAGAACACATATTCTGAGACTCTAAAGCCAAAGGAACTTCATAAATAGATTTCATATCACGACACTCAATAACCGCATCTTTAGGAACTGAGCAAAATAGAGCTAATTTTTCTCTTTCAGTTTTTGGAATTGGTTTTGAAGTTCTACAAACTAAAATTTCCGGCTGAATACCATAACTTCTCAAAACATTCACACTATGTTGAGATGGTTTTGTTTTCAATTCTCCAGATGTTGGCAAATAAGGAAGCAATGTACAGTGTACAGAAATAGCATTTCCTATACCGATTTCTGATTTAAATTGTCTTATTGCCTCAATAAATGGTAAACTTTCAATATCTCCAATTGTTCCACCGATTTCAATTATGTGAAAATCAGGATTAAATTGCTTTGTTGCAGCTACAATTTTTGACTTAATTTCATTTGTAATATGAGGAATAACTTGCACTGTAGCACCAAGATAATCTCCTCGTCTTTCTTTATTAATAACTTCTTGGTAAATTCTTCCTGAAGTTACGTTATTAACTTGTCCAAAACTTGTATCAGTAAATCTTTCATAATGACCTAAATCTAAATCCGTTTCAGCTCCATCATCAGTAACAAAAACTTCTCCATGTTGAAACGGACTCATTGTCCCTGGGTCAATATTAATATATGGATCAAACTTTTGAATAATTACAGAATAATCTCTTGAACGTAATAAACGACCTAAAGAAGCGGCAATAATTCCTTTACCTAAAGAACTAACAACCCCTCCTGTCACAAAAATATATTTTGTCATACCCTAAAACACTCCTCTACTAAAACATGTAAATAAGCCTACAAGAACACAATACTCATAGGCTTATTCAGAATATAAAAACTAATTAATCTTTGGAACTTTAAAAAATCCATTCTCTTCTTCCGGAGCATTGGACATCAAAGCTTCTTTAGAAATTTCCTGATGAGGAACATCTTCTCTCATAACATTTACAAAATCAATAACTTGAGTCATTGGCTTAACATCAGAAGTATCAACTTCATTCATCTGATCAACATATTTCAATACATCACCTAATTGTTTTGTATATAGAACTTTTTCGTCTTCTGTCAGTTCCAATCTTGCTAATTTTGCAACGTGTTCAACATCTTTTACTGTAATCATTCTTTGCTCCTTAATATAATCTTCTATATGCTAATAATAGCATGAAAATACAAGATAATGTTATTTATTAAATAAATTTAAAAATTTAGATTTTCGCAAAAATCTATGCTATACTTAAATAAAAAGCGGAGTTCAAAGTGAAGACCAAAATATCCGAACTTGAAAAATTAGAAGAGTTAATTTTAAATTACAGAAACGAAAGCGACAAAAAGAAAAAGTATGTTGCTTATCTTAATTTGATTGAGGAGTCACTAAAACTCGTTAAACGCATAGTTATGGGAATGTATCCAATTCCTAATACAATTGCAAAAGATGATTTGATTCAAGTTGGAGCAGTAGGAGTTTTAAAAGCTATTGAAACGTATGATATTTCGATAAAAGGAAGCTTTAAAACTTATGTAAGCAAAGTTATAAAAGGAAAAGTTTTACATTATTTAAGAGATAAAGCAAGTATTGTGAAAACTCCGAGAGAAACAATTGCAAATATGAATAAAGTAAAGGAAGCAATTGAAGAATTATCAGAGAACAATACTAAAATGCCGTCAGTTGAAGAAGTTGCAAGATATGTTGATTTACCTTTTGAAAAAGTTGAAGAAATAATGAATATTGAACTCATAAAAAACATGGTTTCACTTGACCAAAAAGTTTACTCATCAGACGGCGCAGAAACTCTTATGGATAGAATTCAATCCGAAGAAGATGAGAGCTTTGAAGAAACTTATGCAAATAAAAAAATGATAGAATATGCACTAAATAAACTTCCTGAACCTGATAAAACAACCATTTATTTATATTACATGGCAGGAGCATCAAGAAAAGATATTGCTCAAAAATTAAATGTATCAGCAACTCAAGTTTCAAGAATTTTAAAAAGAGCATTAAATAGATTATATAATATAATACAAAACACTTTGACAGACAAAGAGATTACAAAGGAGGACTAATGACATTTTCTCTTGTAGTATTGGCATTCATTTTTATAACAGGACTTGTTATAGGAAGTTTTTTGAATGTTGTGATATTAAGAACAGTAAGCGAAGAATCAATAGTATTTCCGGCATCAAAATGTCCGAAATGCCAAACACCACTAAAGTGGTATCACAATATACCTTTATTTTCATACATGTTTTTGAGAGGGAAATGTGCTTTTTGCCACGAACATATTAGCTGGCAATATCCACTTGTAGAATTTCTAACAGGTTGTATCTTTGTTGGTTTATTTATTAGATTTTGCAACCCGTTTGACCCATTTTTTGGACTGGAAGTAATGAATCCGATAACTTGGCAGCAAATAATTCTATATGTTTTTGCATTAATTGTTTCATGTTTATTTATAGCACTGGCAGGAACAGATATTTTAGAGAAAAAAGTATCAGATGCACACACATTTTCATTAATAGGAGTTGGACTATTTTATAGTATTTTAACTTCCATTCTTATGTTTGTTTATAACTACCAACAAAACGGAATGCCTAAAATTGACTTTAGCTTTTTTACAAGCTGTCCAATTTTATATTCTCTTGCAGCTGCAATCTTAGGATTCTTAATAATGGAAGCATTGGCAAGATTAGGACTTTTATTTGCTGGAACAAGAGCTTTTGGCGAAGGAGATTCTTATATCGCAGCAGGACTTGGAGCTGTATTTGGCGGATTACTTGGCGGAACAGGGCACTATCCGACATTTCTACCTATATTCCAAGTGTTAGTTGCAATTTTAGTATTGAGCGGAGTTATTCAAATAATTGCAACACTTCCAATATTTATAAAAAAATTAATCACTAATAGAAACTGGATGACACTTGGAGCTATATCATCTTTTGTTGTTTATACAATTGGATTTTTAGTAGCAAAACAGTTGGATTGGTTAACACACCCAATAGCATATTGGTCAAGTATAATTGTTTTAGTTGCACTTGCACTTTGGACTTGCAAAGAACTACTTGGAGGAATCAAAGAAAACCAAGAAACCGGACTTTATCTTCCTTTCGGACCGGCAATGATTGTCGCAGGCTTTATCGCACTAGTAACAATTGTATAAAAATTTTTAAAATTACAAATACATAACGACTGGCTGGATTA
>DABJ01000022.1 GCA_002102825.1 Candidatus Gastranaerophilales bacterium HUM_12
GAAGAAAATACCCAATGTATTGCAAGTGCACTAAGAAATGCAATCATAAACCTCGATATGATACCAAAAATTGTCTATCAAGATAACGGCAGAGCCTTTAGAGCCAAATACTTCACAGATGAAAAAGGGTTCGGAGAATTAGGCTTTTATGGGCTTTATGCAAAACTCGGGATTGAAACGGTATTTGCAAGACCATATAACGCAAGGTCAAAAGTTATTGAGAGGTTCTTTAAAGAATTTCAAGAAGGATTTGAAAAACTAATGCCAAGCTATGTTGGCTCATCAATTATCAATAAACCTGCACACTTGAAAAGAAACGAAAATTTTCATAAAAACTTACACCAAGATTATGTCTCAACTATCGAAGAAACAATCAAAATGATTGATATGTGGCTTAAGTTCAAAAACTCTCAGCCTTGCACAAATGCACCGAATATGACAATCGCAGAAGTTTTAGAAAACCGAAAGAAACAAAATATTGATAAAAGCTTGCTTGACGATTTGATGCTGGCAACTGAAATCAAAACAATTCAGCGAAACGGTGTAAGGTTCTTGAACTGCGATTATTTTGAAGAAAGACTATACGGACTGAGAGGAAAAGTTTTAATAAAATACAACCTGTTTGATCTAACTAATGTGAAAGTTTTTACCTCGAAAGGTGAATATTTATGCACAGCTGAGCGAGTAACCGAAACCCATCCGATGGCAAAGATTTTAGGAACGGTTGAGGATTTAGAGGATTACAAACAAAAAATCCAAAAACAACAAAAACTGAAACGAAAAACGATAAACTCGGTTAAAAAATTATTGACTAATGATGAAATAAAACTGATTGAAGCAAGGTCGAACCAAGAAGAAATGGAGAATTCTAACAATTTTCACAAAGAGTTCAAGCCTCGTTCAAATGGTGTTCAAAAAATAAACAACGGAGAAAAGTCACTCCCAATATTCAAAAACAATTCAGAAAAGTACGAATATTTGATAAAACATAACCCAGGCGACACTTGGATTGCAGAATTTAAACAAACAAAGGAGTACAAATTACTATATGAATAGAAGATTGAAAGCAGTGGGTTTAAGGTGAAACCATACCCGTTTATTGCGAGCAACCAAGAAAGGATAAAATGAAAAAAATCTTTATAAAAACTCGAAATGTAAGGAATTTTATAGGCTTAGTTGAAGCCCTGAAAAGTAAACCCAAAAACATTCCTAAAATGGGACTTATATATGGCGAGCCGGGACTTGGAAAATCTCAAACGGCACTTTGGCTAGCCTGCAAGTATGACGGGATTTATATTCGAGCATCAAATCTTATGACAAGCAGGTGGCTTGTTGAAGAAATTGTTAGGGAAATGGACGAACTCCCTCGGTATTTGACCTCAGACAACTTCAATGTCGTGATTAGCAAACTTATTCAAAAGCCCAAAATTATTTTTGTAGATGAAATCGATTACTTGATGAATAATTACAAAAGTGTCGAAACCCTAAGAGATATCCACGATAAAACAGATTGCCCGATAATCTTTGTCGGAATGGGCTTGGCTCTTAGAAAACTTGAGAGATACAAACATCTGTATGACAGATTTAGCGAGATTGTGAAATTTGAAACCTTTGAAATAGAAGATTTGAGCCAGATTTTTAGCCAACTCTCTGAAATACCGTTTACCCCTGATTCAATAGAATACATCCACAAAAAATACAATAGGTTTAGGCAAATAGTACAGCTTATAAGCAAACTTGAAAGTTTTGCAAAAGAAAATAATTTAGAAGAAATTACAAAAGAAGTTATGGAGCAAATTATATGAAGCGGATTTTCGGTAGGGCGCCGTGTGAGCGAAAGCGAACCCATCCCGTAAGNNCTCGGTCAGACGTTACTCTGCCGACACCCCGAATAATCCAAGACGAAAGGACAATATGAATATAGAAAAATTAGCTAAGAGATTAAAAGAATTTACCCTTGATGATATTGAATTGATTGCAGAATGCGATTGCAAAACAAAACTTGAACAGCTTTTGAATAGCAATAAAATACTTTTTGAAAACGGGATTTATAAATACAATGAGGAAACGAAAACGGGTGAAAATTATGAAATATTTAGCCCGCAAAAGAATAAACACCTGAAAATTAGTATAGAAGATGCAAAAGAATATTTTATGAAAAATTATGTCGAAAAATACTGCAAATTCGAGACCTATAGGAACTATAACGCTATTTTCAATTTTAATATTATACCGTTTATAAACTGTTATTACCTGCACGAAATTGATATTGAGTCAATAAAAGAACTTTTTAAAGTCTGCGAATTAAGACGCTTGAAGCCCCGCAGAATTAAAAATACAATGGCCCTTCTAAATCAATTGATAAAATATTTCCAACACCTTGGAGTGATTGATAGAAGTTGCGTCTATCAGGTTAAAAAAGTACAAGACAAAAACCATTTTGGAATAGAAAACTTAATTTTTGAGGGATTTTAATGAGTAAAATGAAATTATTTAAACAAGCAGAGCAAATGTATTTAAAAGGCTCGACCGTTAGTGAAATTTCTCAAGAACTTGGGATTGCCAAAAGGACTTTGTTTTACTGGAAAAAGCAATATGGTTGGGATAAAAAGCGAAAAGAATCAATGTATGATAAATCCCAGTTCAAAGAGGATTTGCAAAAGTTTGCCCAGAAACTTATGGAAAGAATCGAAAACAGTAATATATCCAACAATCAAATAAGTCAAGCAGAATACTATTCCCTTGTGAATATTTTGAACTTCCTTCCTGAATTGAAAGAAAACAATACTCAAAACGAAACACCCAAAATAAAAACCGAACTTTCCGCGGATTTCATCCGCCAAATCGAGCGTGAAATTTTAGGTATAGAATAACTCCTGCAAATTTTTGTGCTATCCTTGTAGAAAAGGAGTGAAGTATGAGTCAAAACAAATTTACATGGTTGCCATTTTTTAAAGAACTTCTTAATAGTATATGTAAAAATTCAAATCCAAATTCTTTATATAAAGAATTTAAAAAATTTTTCCCAAACAATTATAATGATATTAATAAATTAGATCCGTTAACATATATATGTTCAATTTGTGGTGGTTCCAATGTTGCGAGGACAAGGTCAAAAATTGCTAAAAAGTCATTTAATTTAAAATCCGATGTTATCTCAGATATAACAGGAATTCCAAATTTTGTAAATGCTAATTATAAATTTTTTCATGAATATTACAAAAATGGGAAAAATATGATTCCAATTATGGAAGATTTATGGAAATTTGCAAATGATGTAAACAACGGTATTATTGATGAAAGCTTATTCAACAAACTACTTACATACAATGCAATAAAATTAGCAAAATTAAGCCAATTTATATATATATGCAATCCAGATAAATATTTTTCTTGTGATACAACAATGTTAAGTTATCTTGGTAATCCTTCAATTGAACAGAATTATAGTTCATTTTTAAAAATACAAAATATATGTAAAGAAAAAAAGGAACCTCCATATCAACTTTCAGAAAAAGCATGGTACAGTTTAAAATCTAACAACAATTTAAACCAACAAAAAGCCCATAAATTCTGGCTTTTTGCAGCTGGTGAAAAATCTTATAAATGGGAAGAATTCTATGAAAAAGGTATTATAGCTTTGGGGTTGGATAATTTAGGAAATTTAAAGAATTATCATTCCCAAGATGAAATAGCACAAGAATTGCAAAAATACAGCTCAAAGGACTCTTATCCAAAAAATGATTCAAAAGCAAATTGGGAATTTGCCAATAAAATGGATATTGGAGACATAGTTTATGTTAAGCAAGGCTTAGAGCCAATTCTTTTAGGACGAGGAATTATTGAGTCTGATTATATTTATGATGATACCAGAAATGAATATAAAAGTATTAGAAAAGTACGCTGGACACACAATGGCATATATAATGTAGACTTCAATGAACTTGATATTAAACAATGGAATCAAAAAACATTGACTGATATTAGTGAAAATAAATATAAAGATTTTTGCAAAAAAATAGAAAAAATCTTTAACAATAATGCAAAGGAAGATAAAAATATGAATTCTCAGCCTCTTAACCAAATTCTATATGGTCCTCCAGGAACAGGAAAAACTTATAATACAGTTATTAAAGCTATGGAAATTATAAATGACAAAAAATATGATTCTGTAGATGTTGAGCTGTATAAAGATTTGAAAAAACAATTTGATAATTTAAAAAAACAAGGTCAGATTGAATTTGTAACCTTCCACCAATCTTATTCATATGAAGAGTTTGTTGAAGGGATTAAGCCATATATTCCAGAATGGGGAACTGTTGAAGAAAATAACAGATTTATTGGGCAAGATGGTATTTTCAAAAAAATATGTAAATTGGCTGAAAGAAATTTGTATGTTTTTGACGAAGATCAAAAAGCAGATTTTGATAAAATTTATAAAATATTTCAAGAAAAATACGAAACTGGTTCTAGTTTTTCAAATTTACTAAATATAAAATATGAACAAAATAATTTAGTTTATCATTATGGAGCTCAATCTCAAGATAGGAGAATTGATTTAACTAGAATTAAAGATATCTTTAATTCTGGTAAACAATATTCAACAGCTATAGAATTTAATAAAGATTATAAAGGCAATGCAGCACTAAAAGGATATTTCTTTAATTTTTATCAAGAACTTTTACAAATTAAAAATGAATATATTGATGAAAATAAAATTGATAATTGTATAAATCAAGATCCTTTAAAGTATGTATTAGTAATAGATGAAATTAACAGGGGTGATGTTTCAAAAATATTTGGTGAGCTTATAACCCTTATTGAAAAAGATAAACGT
Organism: Candidatus Gastranaerophilales bacterium HUM_12; assembly: GCA_002102825.1. GTDB lineage: Bacteria > Cyanobacteriota > Vampirovibrionia > Gastranaerophilales > Gastranaerophilaceae > Zag111. Next base: position 4,838 of record DABJ01000022.1, read on the forward strand.
ATAGGCGAAGACCATCAAATGACTGTTACATTGCCTTATTCAAGAGAACCTTTTGGAGTCCCTAATAACTTATATATTATTGGAACTATGAATACAGCGGATCGTTCTATTGCTCTTTTAGATACTGCTTTAAGACGACGTTTTGATTTTGAGGAAATGATGCCAAAACCTGAGCTTCTAAGAGGAAAAGATATTGAAGGTGTTGACTTAGAACAATTATTAACCAAAATTAATGACCGAATTAAAAATGAGTATGATAGAGATCATCAAATTGGTCATTCATATTTAATGGGTGTTAAAAACAATGAGCAACTTGAAAGAGCTTATAAAAACAGAATATTGCCACTATTAAAGGAATATTTTTATAATGACATTGACTCAATTGCAAAAATTTTAAATTGTAAACCTAATGACATTAGTTCAAAAGAAAACTGGTTTAATGTATTAAAAGAAGCTCAAAAACCTACTAAGAAAGACAATGAACAATAAATCAATAATTGTTTACGAAAATAAAAATATTTATTCCTGCAAGGAGGAATGTAACAGCTGTAATTATCAAGATGGCGATAATTTGTGTTGCGTAAATTATTGCAAGCCTGATTATTTTAAAGAATTAAAACAGTACTGTTTGATAGAAAATCAAGACTGTGGACTAGAATATTCTGCAAAAGCTAATTGTATAAGCATAAACAAATATACAGGAATTATACAATTAAAAGATGGAACTTATTTGGAAATTTTACCAAAACTTAGCGGAAATACAATAGATGACAGTCGTAAAATTTTTGAAAACCTTGTTTTGGCATCTAAAAATTTAACCAGAGAATATAAACACAACAAGGATGTCATTTCACAGACTAAAAAAAATAAACATATTATAGAAATACTTATATCCGTATTTTGCGATGATTTATGTGAAATCTTAAAAAAAGGTATTAAAAAATCTTACATTAGAAAATCAGAAAATTTAAATAAATATAAAGGTAAATTAAATTTTGCAGAGCATATAAAACATAATCTTACAAACCAGAGCAGATTTTTTGTTAATTATAGTGAGCTTAGTTTAGATATTGCAGAAAATAAAATTTTGAAAACTGCTTGCTTATACTTGGTTAAACAAACCCAAAGTGATAATAATAAAAAGATTTTGCGAAGATTTTTAGTTGAGTTGGATGATGTTTCTGTTTCAACAAATCTTGAAAAAGATTTGCAAGAAGTAAATATTAACAGATTAAATTCCTACTATGAAAGACCATTATTATATGCAGAATTTTTCTTGAGAAAGCAAGTCTTTTTCCCAAAAAAGGGTCGCTCAAAGCTTCCGGCACTGCTATTCCCTTTAGAAAAAATGTTCGAAGATTATATTGAATCAATTTTAAAATCCGCAAATATATCTTATAATTCGCAATATAGTCGTCATTACCTTCTTAAAAATAATCTTTTTCAAACTAAGATGGATTTTGTCATTTTTAAAGATAATAAAGCAATCATACTTGATGCAAAATGGAAAGAATTAAATTCTACTTCTGCAAAATTTGATGTCGCACAAGCAGACTTATATCAGCTATTTGCGTATTCTGAATTAATAAAAAACAGGGAAAAAGACGTTCAGAAAGTTGAAATAATGCTTCTTTACCCTGAATCAAATAATTTCAAAGAAGTAACAAAATGGGAATATTTTAATAGTACACCAGTAAGTATTGTGCCTATTAATGTTGTTGAGAAAGAAAATAAGTTGTTTTTAGATGAATTAGGGAATTATGTTTAAATCTCCAAATTAAATATAATTTAGTATGAAAACCCATAGTTGTTTTTTGTTGAATAATCAGAATTTAAAGAACTATTAGAATATCCAGGTCTTAAGGTTCCTTGAGGTTGCGGATCTCCAAGTTTTTCAGGGTATCCGCCTAATGGGGCCTGATAATGATTATTTTTGTATATTCTATAATTTTCTGGACTGTGTCTTATCCTTGCATCGTCAAACTTATTTTTCCAAATACAAATCAACAATCCGATTTCTTGAGTTTTTAAGTTTAAAACCGTTGTTCCATAAAGTGCTTAGTCTTTTTCTGTCATTATTCTTTCCTTTCAAGTATCAAATCTGAATAGATATCATCAGGCTTTTGTGGGTCTATTAAAAACTCTTTCATAAATACAAACCTTTCTCCGCAAGTGTTTTCACAAATTACAGTGTCGAAGTTGTAGAAACCGATTACTTTGTAATACTCATTATCATAGTTTTCAAAGCCTTTAATCTTTTTAAGTTTGTATTTTTTGTCTAATTCAATCATTGTTACCCCTTATATTCATTTATAGCAATGACATTCATCACTCTTAACAAGTTAAATATCAAGCAAGCTCTTTTAAAACGTATCATTTAGACACAATTCATTTTTTGAACACTTTTTGAACGGTATTAAAATAGGAGTTAAACACCATTTAAAAATTTTTGTTTCTAGGATAATTTATGAAATAAGCGTTTACAGTATAAAAATCTCGCCTTAAATTTTTGCCAATTAGAGTAAGATTATACAGCTCTTCAATCTCTTGTTGTGTCCTGCAAAAATAATCAATAACAACAGAAGTGTTATAAATCCGCTCAGCTAATTTTTCTAGCTTCTTAAAATCTTTTTGTTTAATCCAGTATTTCTTACTTTTATTCATACGACCTCCTTTTTAGGTGTCGTATTCATCACTCGAAAACAATATTTAATCAAGCTATTCTATTGCTTCTAAAAAAGCTTTAAGAATATAATATGCATTCTCATATAGTTTTTCAGTATCCTCCCTAGGTTCAATTGAGCCATGAAAGAGCATACATCTTAATGAATATATGTTTTCAATAATTGCTTTGCTAATCAAATCTGAGTTATTTACAAATTTAAATTTTCCAACTCGTAAGCAATTGCTCTCATCTGTTGTAATTAAATTTTGTGGAATATAAGGATTAATATCCTTAAAACAGCTTCTTATATACCCAACTTGAGTATCACTAATTCCAGAATTTCTAACGTTTTCTTCGAAATGATCAATATCATATTCAGTATGTGAATAATTTAGAGTTTTTTCTCCATATGAAGTTGTTACAGTTGCACAATATTTATTATTTGAGTATATTGCACAATATTCAATACCTCTTGAATTCTTTTTACGTTCTTTCTTATTATTTCTTTCTATAACAACATTTGTAAAATTCACATCAAAACTATTATTTTTTAGTTGTAAATTTTCTAATATTTCATGAAAATTTTCTAATTTATTTTTAAAATTATTTGCATCTGTATCATCATTTTCTAATAATCTTTTTAGTTTTGTTTTAACACAACTATTGTTTTTTATCTCATTTAAAATTTCTCGATCATTTTTCGCTTCAGTATAGCTTTGGTTATACCAAGCATTAAAAGGTATCCAAGCTTTTACAAATTCTGTAAAAAAATCTATTTTTGCACGATCTTTCCATTTTTTTATATGAGCGACATAACTCGGCATTATAATTCAACTCCTATTTTTTGCAATTCTTGGTTAATCCAATTGGTTGCAATATTTTCATCTTGCTCGATTGCAATTTCAACCCCTCTTTTTGCTATTTCCAAAAGTTGCTTAGATTGATAGTATAACAAATGAGCTGTTTTTATATTTTCAACAATTTTTTGTTCCACACTATTATTGATAATAGGAATTGGTAATTCTTGTAAATAAGATTCATAAACAGAAATTATTCCACTTGAACCAACGACATTTTGATAAATTAATTCTTGTGCAATTTGAGTATGTAAATAAGCTTCTAATAATTCAGGAGAAATAGAACCATTTATTTTTTTTCTAAAAATTTTTAATGTTGAATCTATAATAAATTCATTATTGTTTTCAAAATTATAATATATATTTGTTTTTCCTAATGAACCAACTCCCATTGATGCAAATAGAACATCCTTATTTTTTACTATAACATTATCTTCGTATAAATTAGTCTTACTCTCGACATTAAAGTCAATAAATTTATCCTTAATTTGCTTGGTTTTAATTACTCCAATTTTACCGTCTTCGTGATATTCCAAGCCACTATTTCTTACTATGTTAAAATTATCAATTAATCTTGTATAACCATTCTTATTTAAAATATTCATTATCTCATCATATTTAGATTGGAAATATTCCGCATCAAGTCGATTTGCGTCTTTAACATCAGAATAATTTTTCACAGACCACAACTTATGCTTTGGTGACCAATTTTCTATATTTAACTCATCTAATAAAATATTTTCAGCTTTTATATAGCTACAATGACACAGTTTATCTAGATTTGAAAGTTTATCAACTAATTTTGCTATAAATGTTTTAAAAGCCAAATTTGGTCCATATATAGGAACTTCTCTTACTAAAGTTATGGTTAAATGTGGTTGTGCTGTCATAGATGAAGATCTTATTAATAAATTTTTGTATATATATGACAAACAATATACATATAGAAATTTATATTCAATATTAGATAGTTTTGACGAATTTATAAAAATTAAATCCCTACAAGCCGCACTTTTTCTCTCAACTAATCCAACACGAGCGATGCTACCACCTTTTGTTATTACAATGTCACCCGTTTGAACAAATTTCAATGTTTCAAATGTCTTATCCTTTTCTATTGTTTCAGGAATCCCTAAACAGTCTTCATAGTTAATTTTATTATTAATATCCTGCACTCTTAGAAATGGTAAATTCCCTTTATTATAATAAGGTTCTAATGCTGGATAAAAAGCACTAGCATCTATTTGCAATCCTAAATGTGATAACTTTGTAAAATCTTTAGCTTTTTTTTCAATACATTTTAAAATATCTAAATATTTTGGTTCATAATATTCTGCATCAAAACGTAATGTAGAAACTTCACAAACTTGAGATTTTTTTACAATTGAATACTTCATTACTCTTCACTCCAGAAAGAAAGTTTTTCATATTTTGCAAAATCAATAAATGCTTCTGCGATACCAGCTGGCAAGTCTCCATTATGATTGTGGAGATCATGCTCAAGTACAAAGTGTCCATGTTTATCAAGCTTCAACCGACCATTTTCATCTTTTGTATAGATATATTCTCCTGAGTTATCTTTCCCACTTTTTTCAGACACTGCAAAAAATATTGGGTAGTCTTCAACTTTTGGACAATAATATTTAGGTTCACTATCATCATCATTCCATTTTTGTAAGAAAATCACACTTGTTTTTGTTCCTGTATGAGGTTTAAACGTATTTACATCCAAACCTACTACTGCAAGAATTCTTGCTTTTTGAGCAATATATTCTCTTATATCTTTATCAGATGTATTATTAAATCTTCCTTGAGGTAATACTATTGCAAGTCTTCCTCCAGGTCTTACGAAATCTAAGTTTCTTTCGATAAATAAAATATCTCTACCAACTTTAGATTTCATTTTATTTTTGTTTTCATCTTTAAAAGCTAAATCGTATTTTGCTAGAATTGTTTGTTCTTTTATATCACCTGCAAAAGGTGGATTTGCCATTAATATATCAAAATTAAATTCCTTATAAGATTCTTTATCTTTTTGTAATTTCTTTAACCTTTTTACACCTTCCCCATAGGTATCATACCACTCAAGTGACTCTATTGTATTTTGCCACCTATCATAATCAAGAGTATTTAAATGTAAAACATTTGTGTTTCCATCGCCTGCAATTAAGTTTAAAGTTCTAGCAACACGAACGGCTTTTTCATCAAAATCTATACCAAAAATTTTTAATACATTCTCTTTTTCTTCATCCGGAATATCAGCATTTGAGAATAATTTACCTGTAATCTTAAAGATTGTGTGTACTGGGAAACCACAAGAACCAGATGCAGTATCTATCATATATTCACCTTTTTGCGGATTTAACATTTTTACACACATATCAATTACATGACGAGGAGTAAAATATTGTCCTTTTTCACCCTTAGATGATTTATTAATTAGATATTCAAAAGCTTCATCAATAATTTGTAGATTGGAATTGAATAATTTGATATCTTGAATACTGGAAACACAAACTGATAAATGCGATGGTGAAAGATTTATTTTTGCATCTTCAGTGAAAACACCTTTCCATTTTGTTTTAGCACCATCAAAAAGTTTTTGAATTTTCTTTTTTAGTTCTAAATCTGTTTCCCCCTTATTCCTAAATTCAAGTTGCCTAAACTTTTTATCATTAACTTCTTTTACCAATTCAATATAATCTTTATATTCTAAATCTGCTAATGATTCACAACTACAATTGCTGTCAACATAATAGCTTATAATTTCTTTATCTTTTTTGCTTAAACTTTCATCATACAACTTTGTAAAAATAAGTTTGAAACATTCTTCAAATACATCTACACCAGCATTTGCAAGAACTTCATCTTCCATATTTTCAATAATTTGTCTTAAAGATTTTCCTTCTTTTAAAATTTTATCTTTTATAATTAAATCTTTTAATGTAAAAGGTTCATCTAAAATATCTTTTAACGATTGGGTTTCTGTTGGGATATTTGGAATTTCTTCAAAATAATTAGGATCTTTTCTATTAAAAAATGTTATTTGAGAACCATTAGTCCAAACAGACATTGTGGCACCAGTTGCATTACAATAACTACGCAATTGTTCTTTACCATCTTTTTCTTTTGATTTCTTTAGTTCAATAATTATGTACTCTGTTGTAGGGCGTTCTTTTTCAAATATTACAATATCGGCTCGCTTTACTTCACGACCGAAATGAATAGCATGTTCTAATTTAATCCTAGATACAGGATATTTGTATTCATTTATTAATCTATCTAAAAATAGTTGTCTTACAGCTTCTTCTGGGGTTAAGATTATGTCCGTTTTTCGAACCAAACATTCAACAATAGTCTTCCCCTTATCATTTTCCCTTAATTTATCTATTAATCTTTGTTGCTCTTCTTGATTAAATAAACTAAGTCGTTTGATTTCAGCAATAATCTTTTCCATAACTAACCCTCTCTTGTTAATTTATATTAACATGAAAATTCTTATTATGATGAATTGTAAAGCGTTTTATATCACAATCATTAATTATTTATAATTAGGCTTTATCTGCCAATTTTAAATAAATATTTGGCAAAGACATGCCAATTTCAGAAGCGAGTTTGATTGTTTCCTTAAAGTCTTCTTGATGAAATTCTCTTATTTTTGAATAAATCTCCATATAAAAAGGTTCTAATCTTTTAAAATAATTTTCTATCAAAGGTATTATAGTAACAAATTTTCCTTGTTCTTGGATAAATTTTTTTGATAAAGATGTCCATCCTTTAAATTCATTTAATTGATAGACTTCAAAACTAACTTGATTATTATCGGAAAGACAAGGAAAAATTATTTTAAAATGCATCATATAATTTCTTAAATATTTTATGAATATTGCTTCTTTGTTTCTCGCAAATAACTTTTTTACATCATCTTCATATGTTTTATACAAATCTGTTTCTTTATAAAACTTCATTGTATTCCTGCAAGAATCGATTAAAGCAGTAGTTGAAGCGAGAAAATTGAAAATATAACGATTAAGGTTTTTATTGTTAAATAATGACAAAAACGGATCTGTAGATTTTTGAATATTTATAATTTCACTTTTTAGCTCATTGTAATTTAGAATAAGCGTGTGATAATTTTCATTCAAAAGTCCAAGCCTATTGACAGTTTGCCAGCCATTTGATTTAAATACAATTTTTTCTTGTGTTTTCATACTTATATTTTATTACAAGCATATTCTATAAATAAAAATTCATGTAGCTTTCCGCCTGCAAAAAAACATTTACCCCCAAAATACAACACAACTTCATTTTGTTGCATTATTTGCCTTTTAAAATATTAGCTAATATATTATCTAAATATTGACTTTTTAGCAAAAATAGTATAATATATTAGCTATGGATAGTTTCTTCTTTAATCCTAAGACACCTAATGATATTGCAAAAGAATTGGTTGAGAAAATTAAGCAACATAGAAAAAAGCTTAAAATTTCTCAGGCTCAGCTTGCTATAAAATCTGGTGTTAGTCTTGGTTCTATTAAAAGGTTTGAATCTAAGTACGAAATTTCTTTGAATTCTTTTATAAAAATCATAATAGCTCTTAATTTAGAGCAAGATTTGGAAAATTTATTCACGCAAAAGGGCTACAAATCCATTGATGAGGTTATAAATGGATAACTATAAATATTTAAAAGTATTTTTTAATGATATTTTAGTTGGTACACTTGCAAAAACACCTGAAAAAGTTGTTGCTTTTGAATATGAGTCAAATTGGTTGAATAATGGGTTTAGTATTTCACCTTTTAGTTTACCACTCATCAAGAAAGTTTTTATTCCAAAATATGACCCTTTTGGTGGGTTATTTGGAGTTTTTAACGACAGTTTGCCTGATGGTTGGGGGCGATTACTCGTTGACAGATTATTTTTGAAAAATAAAATTAACCCCAATGAAATTGATAACCTCAACCGACTTGCTATTGTACAAGAAAGTGGTATGGGGGCTTTGACTTATAAACCGGAACATAGATTTGAATCGGGAAATAACATTTCTAATTATGATATTCTTGCTCAAGAGTGTTCAAAAATACTAGAATCACAAAATTCAGATAATTTGGATGAACTTTTTAAATTAGGAGGCTCATCTGGTGGTGCAAGACCAAAGATTTTAACATCGATTGACAACGAGGACTGGATTATTAAGTTCCCATCATCATCTGATCCTAAAAATATTGGGGAAAAAGAATATCAATATTCCCTATGTGCAAAAGATTGCGGAATAAATATGACTGAAACAAGGCTTTTCCCATCTAAAATTTGTTCTGGATATTTTGGAATAAAAAGGTTTGACCGTAAAAATGATAAAAAAGTTCATATGGTATCAGCAAGCGGACTGTTAGAAACAAGTCACAGACTTCCTAATCTTGATTACAATACATTGATGAAATTAACACTTGAATTAACAAGAAATTATCAGGATATTGAACAGTTATTCAGGTTAATGTGCTTTAATGTATTTGCACACAATCGAGATGACCATTCAAAGAATTTTTCTTTTATTTTTGATGACACAAAAAAAGAATGGCATTTATCTCCTGCATACGATTTGACTTACAGTTTTTCATTTAATGGAGAACACGCAACAACAATTAATGGCGAGGGTAAAAATCCGACTTTAGAAGATATCCTAGCCGTTGCAAAAAATATCGGACTCAAGGAAAAATTTGCAAAAGATATCGCATTAGATATTCAAGAAAAGTGCTCGAAATTATTTTAATTAACCTAATCTTTTTGTCTATTTAATCTTTAAATAGAAGTTTCTTTAAACCGAGCAAAAGGTGACTAAATGTCACGTTTTGTGTAATTGCTATAATTCAGTCATACTCTGCAAGATTGGCAGTATTTATAAAATATTTTCGTGTTATTAATATTTTGTACACAAAATTTGCATTAATACAATTTAAAAATATGTTTATACTAAAAATTTTATTTATAGAATTTAAAAAATAAAATACAATAATAGAATGATGGCAGTTTGAGTTAGAAAGAATAGAATACACGGTATGGATACTACAATTTTGCTGAATTTGTTTACTAGTGCTAAAGTTGAAGATTATGCCAGTATTATAGAGCAATGTGATAAACAAATTCAATCCGATGGTGATAATGCTGCATTTTATTATTTTAGAGCTATGGCAAAAATGGGAGTTGCTTTATCACTGCAAATAAATAACAAACTACTATTAAATACAATTCCGGTAGGCATAGCAAGTGGTTTGGGGGCAACTGGAACTACTGCCAGTCAATCCACAATATTACACAATAAAATTAATAAAATTGAAAATCATTACAAAATAGCAGATTCTGCGGTTGAAGATTACAACAAAGCATTATCTTTGGATCACAATATACGAATAAAGTATAATAATATTAATGTAAGGACGACATCTGATTTTGTAGGAGCAGATTTTATATTTTATAGACCAATATCATCAAAGGAATTATTAAGTTTACTAGCAGGAAATAGAAAATGGTGGATACTTTTAATTCCGGTGGTATTTTGGCTTATATTACCATTTATATTGTTATATTTTTATGGTGATGCAGATGGGAATTTAAGCAATGCAGGTTTATTTATTGAATTTGTATACACATCAGTGCTTATTTTTTGTGTGTTGTTTGTAAATAATAAAGATAACAATATTTTGCAAAAATATGGCGAAGATATCGTTGTAATTGAGAAATCTGGGAAATAGAACATTAATACTGATACGATGTTTAATATTGACTGATAGTTGCTATCAAGTTGTAAAATATAAAAAAGTCGAATTTGATAGTTTAAAAAAAGGAGAAAAACATGATTTTAGACAAAGTTAATACACCTGATGATGTTAAAAAGCTTTCTATCAGGGAAATGAATTCTTTAGCTGATGAAATGAGAGAACTTATTATAAAAAAAGTTAATACTATTGGTGGGCACATGGGACCTAATTTAGGTATTATTGAAACTACTATTGCTATGCATTATGTATTCAATTCTCCTGTTGATAAGGTTGTTTTTGATGTTTCTCACCAATGTTATCCGCACAAAATTCTTACAGGAAGAAAAGAGGGTTTTACAAATCCTGATAATTATATGAAATATACAGGTTATACAGCTCCAGAGGAAAGTGAACATGATTTGTTCAAAGTTGGTCATACCTCAACTTCTGTAAGCTTGGCTTGTGGTGTAGCGAAAGCAAGAGATTTGAAAGGTGAAAAATTCAATGTAGTTGCTCTTATTGGTGATGGTTCACTTAGTGGTGGCGAAGCTCTTGAGGGTTTAGATAATGCTGCAACGTTAAAAAGCAATTTTATTGTTGTTGTTAATGACAATGATATGTCTATTGCAGAAAACCACGGCGGACTTTATTCAAACTTAGAGTTGTTAAAAGAAACAAAAGGACAAGCTGAATGTAACTTCTTCAAATCTTTAGGCTTTGAATATTTTTATCTTGAAGATGGTAATAATATTGAAAAACTTATTGAAGCATTTAAAAAAGTTAAAGATACTGACCACCCTGTAGTTTTACATATTCACACTCAAAAAGGTCATGGTTTGAAAGTTGCGGAAGAAAATAAAGAAGTTTTCCACTGGATTATGCCAGGTACTTTAGATAAAATAGAAAACAATGAATCAACTCCGGTTGTAGAAGATTACAATTTCATAACTAACAAATTTATCTTAGATAAAGTCAAAGAAGATAAAACTGTTATTGCAATTAATGCTGCAACTCCTGGGGTATTTGGCTGGAATAAAGAATTTAGAGAAAAATTAGGCAATCAATATACTGATGTTGGTATTGCAGAAGAACATGCGGTGGCTTATTCAGCTGCATTGGCAAAGAGCGGAGCTAAACCGATTTTTGCAGTTATGAGTTCATTTATTCAAAGAACTTATGACCAAATGTCACAAGATTTGGCACTAAATAACTCTCCATTGACAATGCTTGTATATTGGGGCGGATTATCTGGAGCTGATGCAACTCACTTGTGTTCATTTGATATTCCGTTAGTTTCAAATATTCCAAACATTGTTTATTTATCTCCTGCAACTAAGGAAGAATACCTTGCAATGCTTGAATATTCACTAAATCAAACTCAACACCCAATCGCAATTAGAGTTCCGTTGGCTCTTGTATCAAGTGGAGTTAAAGATACAACTGATTATTCAATATTAAACAAATTTAAGGTTGAATCTAAGGGGGAAAAAGTTGCTATTCTTGGTTTAGGAAATTTCTTGGGTTTGGCTAAAGATGTTAAAGAAGAATTAAAAAAACAATTTGGATTTGAAGCTACTGTTATTAATCCAAAATTTATCTCCGGTATTGATAAAGAACTTTTGGGAGAATTAAAACAAAATCACAAATTGGTTATTACTTTGGAAGATGGTCAATTAGACGGTGGTTTTGGCGAAAAGATTTCAAGATTTTATGCGGATTCAGATATGAAAGTTTTAAACTTCGGTGGAAAAAAAGAATTTACTGACAGAACTCCGTTAGATGAATTATACAAACGTTATCACTTGACAAAAGAACTTATCGCAGAAGATGTGAAAGAAGTATTAGGATAATAGTATGTGTAAAAAAGTAATTACAAGTATAATGATATTTTTAAGTTTGTTGCAAGGGTGTTTTGCCCTTGCAATGAGCAATAATGAGGAGAAAGTTATGACAAGAGAAGAAATTTGTAAAGACAATTTTAGAAAACTTTTTGGTGGAGAAGCTTTATCAAAAACAGGAAATGATGCTGAAATGATGAATATTTTGCAAAAATACATTTTTGGTGAAGTATTTACAATTGGTGATTTGGATATGAAGACAAGAGAAATGATTACGGTTGTATCTTTGTCTGTACAACAAACACTTCCACAATTGAAAGCACACATCAATGCTGCATTGAATGTTGGAGTTACTCCTGTTGAACTTAGAGAAGCTATTTATGAATGTGCTCCATTCATTGGATTTCCTAAAACATTGAACGCAATTGGGGTAATGAATGAAGTCTTCAAAGAGCGTGGAATAGAAACTCCTATAGCAAATCAAACAACTACAACTGAAAATGATAGATTTGAAAAAGGTAAAGCTATTCAAGAACCTATTTATTCAGATGAAATTAAACAAATGTTGAAAGGTCTTCCGGATAATATGGGTGATGAAGTTGCAAGATTATTAATTGAAGTTTGTTTTGGTGATTTTTATACCAGAACAGGCTTGGATTTAAAGACTAGAGAACTTATGACTATCGTAATTCTTACAACTACAGGTAATACTCAAACTTTGAAAAGTCATATAATCGGAAATTTAAAAGCGGGTAATGATGAAAAAACTATCGCTGCTACTATTATCCAAACAATGCCTTATGTTGGTTTTCCAAATTCAATTGCAGCATTAAAAACGTTGAAAGAAGTTCAAAAGTAAATAATAATTAAAAAAAATTATAGGTTTTGCAAATCCTCTCATATTCTGTGGGAGGGTTTGTTTATAGGGACTTTTGTGGTAAAGTTTTCTTATGAGAAGAGTTAAATATAGACGTAAAAATAGGGGTTATTCTGCAGTAGAAGCATTGGTAGATGCGCAAAAAATAGTTTTTTCTCCAATGATTTTTCAAACAATTGGAACAATGTTAGACTTGGGTATTTTGAAATTGATAGATAAAAAGCCCATTTCAGCAAATTTAATTATGGAGGAATTACAAATTTCTGAATATGCGGTTAATACTGTTTTAGAGTCTGCTCAAGTTTTTGGGGTTGTTGATTGTGATAAAGAAGGTTTATTTTCTGTCACAAAATTAGGTAAAAGTTTTTTGTATGACCAAATGACAATTGTTAATTTCAATTTTATTAGAAATTGTTGTTATCTTGGAGCAAGTGAGATGACAGAATCTTTTCTTCGTGAAAAACCAATGGGTTTGAAGAAATTTTATAAAGATGGTGATACTTTATATCCGCTTTTGCCCCAAATGTCAGAAATATTCAAAAAGAGTTGGTATGAATTTGATAACTATTATTCAGACAATTGTTTTGAAGAAGTATATAATATCATTGCCTCTCAGCACCCAGAAAAATTTTTTGATATAGGAGGAAATACAGGTGGTTTTGAAAAAGTTTGTCTTGTAAAAAATCCAAATATTGATATCTCAATGCTTGATTTGAAAGCAAATATTGAAGTTGTAAGTAAAAATAGCCAACTTAAAAAATGCAAATTTTATTCTGTAAATATGCTTGAAGAAGAGCCCAATTTACCTAAAATTTCCGGTGCGGTTTTGATGAGCCAATTTTTGGATTGCTTTTCTAAAGCTCAAATAAAAAGGATTCTAGAAAATATTAAAAAGTCTGCTGATAAAGAAACTAAGGTTTATATTTTAGAACCGTTTACTGATAATCAATATTTTGAGGCATCAAAATTGTCTTTAATAGAGATTTCTTTATATTTTACTTGTATGGCAAATGGAAATAGTAAAATGTACAAAAAATCGGAGATGATTCAACTTGTCAAAGATGCCGGTTTAGAAGTTTCTAATATTTATGAAAATATTGGAACTCATGAATATACGTTGTTGGAATGTAGTTTATGATTTCAAAATACACTCGAATTACAAAATGGTATAATATTAAAGAAAAATCCGCAGGGGTAAAACGTTTGCGTTTGACTTGGCAAATATACAGACACTTTGGAGAATTTCCGGTTAGGTTAATTGCTTTTTGGGTTTGTCTTTTTACTTTTATTTCTAATTCAGATATAAGAAAATCTTCTGATGTTTATTTTAAATATCTATATGAATATACGGAGGATAAATCATTAAAACCATCAATTTTAAATTCATTTAAACAATCGTTGTCTTATGCTAATTCTCTTGTGGATAAGATGATTGCTTATGTTGGAGAATTTAAAAATATAAAATTCGCAGATTCTAAGCATAAAGGCATTATTTTGGATTTGATAAACAAAAAGCAAGGTGCATTTTTTATTACAAACCATATTGGAAGTGTTGAAATGATGCGAGCCTTTTTAAGGATTGCAAATGTTTCGAATGTGAAAATTAATGTCTTTTTACAGCAATCTCAATGTGAAGTTTTTAATGAATTTATCAATAATCTTTTGATAAAAGATGAATATGTTGAACTTTTTCCTGTTGAAGAAATAAGTGTAGATACTTCTATAAAAATAAAAGATAAAATTGAAAAAGGTGAATTTGTTTTTATGGCTGGCGATAGAATATCTGTAGGAAGTCCAGATATTAGTTATTCTGCAAAATTGTTAAACCATAAGATTTCTTTGCCTTTAGGTGTTTTAAAATTTGCTTTACTTATGGATTGTAAAATTTTCAATATTTTATGTGCTAAAGAAAATGATGAATATAAGGTTTTCTTAGAAAAAATTGATTATTCCGGAAGTAATAAAGAAAAACTTGAAAAACTGAAAGAAAAATATGTTCAGTATTTAGAATATTCAACATTAAAGTATCCTTATCAATTTTATCATTTTTACAATATTTTTGGAGATTAAAATTTTTAGAACAAATTGCAGGCATGTGAAATGTTAATAAATTTAAAACAAAAATCTTAATATTTCGATTAAGATTTTTTCCTATTTTCAAGTGATAAAATTTTTATAAACTTGTTAAAATGTTACTATGAAAAGGTTCTGTCAATTTGTTAAGTTTTATTTCAAATTTTCTCAACCAAAAGGTTTAATTTTTGTTACCAAAAGATTTAATTTTTATTAATAATTCTTCCATGAAATGAAAATTTATAGTAGAATAATACATGACAATTTAAGGAAAGTAATATGTGAATCATTTGCTGCTCCGTAGCTGTTATAGCCGAAATTTGAAAGGTTGTAATCCACCTCGGGACAGAATTTGGGAGAATTGAAAAATTTCTTATAAATATAGGAGAGCAAGTTTCTGCCTTTATAAGAAAAAAGGAGATTATTATGCAAAATTTAAAAGATGGGAATGTTTTAAATATTAAAACTTCTAATTTGGGGGAAGTTAAAAATAATTCAACTGTTAGCAAGCCAAGATCTCTTGAGGCGGTGAATCCAATGGGTAAGGTTATAGGTATTTCGCCAAAAATTAATCTTAATAATGTTAAGGTTATCAAAAAAGACGGAACAGAAGAAGATTATAATATTCAAAAAGTTATCTCTGCCGTAAAAAAATCTGCAGCAAGAATGCTTGTTGATTTAAGTGATAAAGATATTGAAGAAATTTGTGATTTCGTTAATAAAAGTGTATTAGATACAAGACAACAAAAGATTGAAATATTCAAAATGCATTGTGTTGTAGAAAATGCTTTAGAAAATATCAATCCAAAAGTTGCAAAAAGCTATAGAAACTACAGAGATTATAAAATAGATTTTGTAAATATGTTAGATAAAGTTTATCAAGAAAGCCAAAGAATTATGTATATCGGTGATAAAGAAAATTCAAATGCCGATTCTGCTTTGGTATCTACAAAAAGATCATTGATTTTCAATCAGTTAAACAAAGAATTATACAAAAAATTCTTCTTAACCGTACCGGAACTTCAAGCAGTTCGTGATGGTTATATTTATATTCACGATATGTCAGCAAGACGTGACACAATGAACTGTTGTTTGTTTGATGTTGCGAATGTATTAAAAGGTGGCTTTGAGATGGGTAACCTTTGGTACAATGAACCAAAAACTTTGGAAGTTGCTTTTGATGTAATTGGTGATATCGTAATGGCTGCAGCAAGTCAACAATATGGTGGTTTTACTGTTCCGGAAGTTGATAAGATTTTGGCTCCTTATGCTCAAAAAACTTACGAAAAACATTATCAAAGATATATCAACATCGGTTTGTCTCCAGAAAAAGCTGATGCAGCGGCTGTTGAAGATGTTAAAAACGACATGCATGATGGTTTCCAAGGCTGGGAGTACAAGTTCAACACTGTAGCATCTAGCCGTGGTGATTACCCATTCATTACAGTAACAATGGGTCTTGGAACAGGTAAATTTGAAAAAATGGCATCATTGATGATGTTGAGAGTAAGACAAGAAGGACAAGGTAAAAAAGGTAATAAAAAACCTGTATTATTCCCTAAAATTGTTTTCTTGTATGATAAAGACTTACACGGAAAAGGCTGTGAACTTGAAGAACTATTTGATGCAGGTGTTGAATGTTCTAAAAAATCAATGTATCCGGATTGGTTGTCATTAACCGGTGAAGGTTATATTGCAAGTATGTACAAAAAATATAAACGTGTTGTTTCTCCAATGGGTTGCAGAGCATTCCTTTCTCCTTGGTATGAAAAAGGTGGCGAATACCCAGCAGATGAAAATGATAAACCGGTATTTGTAGGTAGATTTAACATTGGTGCAATCAGCTTACACTTGCCAATGATTTATGCAAAGGCTCAAAAAGAGGGCAAAGATTTTTATGAAGTCCTTGACTATTATATGGAAATGATTAGAAATCTTCACAAACGTACTTATGATTACTTGGGCGAAATGAGAGCTTCAATCAATCCGTTAGGATTCTGTGAAGGTGGTTTCTATGGTGGTCATTTAGGCCTTCATGACAAAATCAAACCGGTATTGAAATCTTCAACTGCTTCATTTGGTATTACAGCATTGAATGAATTGCAAGAAATCTATAACCACAAATCATTAGTAGAAGATGGTGAATTTGCTCTTGAAGTAATGAGATATATCAACAAAAAAGTTGCAGAATTCAAGAAAGAAGACGGATATCTTTATGCAATATATGGAACCCCTGCTGAAAATCTTTGCGGTTTACAAGTAAAACAATTCCGTAAGAAATTTGGTGTAGTTGATAAGGTTTCTGATAGAGGATATGTTTCAAACAGTTTCCACTGCCACGTTACAGAAAATATCGGACCTGCTGAAAAACAAGATTTAGAGGGTCGTTTCTGGGAATTGTTGAACGGTGGCAAAATTCAATATGTAAAATATCCAATTTCTTACAATACTAAAGCAATTGAAACACTTATCAAAAGAGCTATGGATAAAGGCTTTTACGAGGGTATAAACTTATCATTATCTTACTGTGATGATTGCGGACACGAAGAATTGAATATGGACGTTTGTCCAAAATGTGGAAGTAAAAACCTTACAAAAATAGATAGAATGAACGGTTACTTATCATATTCAAGAGTTAAAGGTGATACTCGTCTTAATGCCGCAAAAATGGAAGAGATTAAAGATAGGGTAAGTATGTAATGAATTATCACAATATTACAAAAGAAGATATGTTGAATGGTGATGGCTTGCGAGTTGTTTTGTGGGTCGCAGGCTGCAATCACCATTGTAAAGGTTGCCAAAACCCAATAACTTGGGACGAAAAAGGCGGACTTCCATTTGATAAAGCTGCAGAAGATGAATTATTTGAAGCTTTGGATAAGTCTTATATTTCCGGTATTACATTTAGTGGTGGTGACCCTTTATTTCCAAATAATAGAAGTGAAGTTTTCAGGTTAGCTAAAAAATGTAAAGAGCTTTTTCCGGATAAAACCGTATGGCTTTATACAGGCTATTTATGGGAGGAAATTTGCAATCTTGAAGGTATAAGTGATATTGATGTCGTTGCAGAGGGCGAATTTGTTGAAGCATTGAAAGACAATAGCTTGAAATGGATTGGAAGTTCAAATCAAAGAGTTATCAATGTTCCGGAAACATTGAAGACAAAAGAAGTTGTATTGATTTAGTTTTTTTATTCTAAGCTCTTGGGTGGGTTTCGTTGTAAACTTCTTTCATGTGTTGCATTGATATGTGGGTGTATATTTGTGTATTAGAAATGCTTGCGTGTCCTAAAAGTTCTTGCACAACTCTTAAATCTGCTCCATTTTCAATCAAATGTGTAGCAAAACTATGTCTAAACATGTGTGGTGTAACTTTTTTAGGTAATTCAATTTTTTCGACAATATCATTTATGACATTTCTAATCATTCGAGTTTGAAGTCTGTATCCTGTTTTATTTATAAAAACAGGAGAGGAGTCTGTAATCGGGTCATGATTGTATTCTTGAGCAATTAGAGGTCGTGCATAGTCAATGTAGCCTTGCAAATAATTTTTTGCTCTATCTGTAATCAAGATAATTCTTTCTTTTGAGCCTTTACCAAAAACAGTTATTTCATTGTGTTCAAGGTTAAGATTTTCAAAATTTAAACCGCTAAGTTCAGAAACGCGCATTCCACTTGCCCATAAAAGTTCAAGAATTGCACGATTTCTGTACCCTGCGGGAGTATCAATATTAATATTACTTAAAATTTGTTCTATCTCCTCTGTTGTGAGGAATTTTGGTAAAGATTTCGGTCGTTTAGGGGATATTAAATTTTGCGCAGGATTTGCGTCAATTTTTTTCTCTCTGTGAAGGTATTTGTAGAAAGTCCTTATAGATGCTATCTTTCGGGCAATTGTTGTTTTTTTGTAGTTAAATTTCTGCATAAAGTGTAGGTATTCCCTCACTTTAGGAAAATTCACATCTTCACATCTCTCATTATCAAGCCATATCAAATAACTCAAAATATCGGAATAATAAGCTTTGGCGGTGTGTTTAGAGAAGTTTTTTTCTACTAAAATATATGACTTAAAATCTTCTAAATCCTGTTTTGATTCTATGTTTAATACCATCTATTTACCCTATTGCCTTTTTCTGATAACTATTATACAATATTTTTATTAGATTTAGAATAGTTTTAAGCTAAAGAGTAGGAGAAAACATGAATTGTAAAAAATTATTAGTAACTTCAATGATTTTAACATCTTGTATTCTTTGTGCACCTCATTCGTTTGCTGCTCAACCTATTAAAGCTCAAGTATCAAAAAGTTATGTTGATATCAGCAGAATGATAGAATATAACAATTATGACACAGCTGATCAACAATTGAAAGATATTTTATCAAAAAATCCAAATGATTTGGAAGCAAAATCATTACAGTTGATTTCAATGGCAAAACAGTATAAATTGGCTCCTGCACAATCAGAGTTGGATAAATTATTGAAAAAATACCCTAGAAAAGCTGAACTTCACTATGCTCAGGGTTTAGTTTATTTAATGAGAGAAACGTCATCTGACGTTGAATATATTAAAAATATTCAAAATTTATCAAATGCAGCAATTAAAGAGTTTGTTACTGCTGTTGGTATAGATAGTACTTATTACCAAGCATACAACGCAATGGGTGTTGCGACTTTGAAATTAGGCAACAAAAAAGATGCTCAAGATTTGTTCAAAGTTGCTTTGAAAATCAATCCTCAGTTTGCGCCTGCTTATGATAACTTAGGTAATATTGCAATGCTTGATGGTGATTTAGACCAAGCAGAAAAGTATTATTTACAATCTATCAAATGTAATTCACACAACCCAACTTCTATGTATCACATGGGACAAGTTGAATCAAGAAGAGGTGATTACACAAAAGCATTGACTTGGTTGAACCACTCATTGCATATCAATCCTAATTCATCTCCTGCATGGAATTTGCAAGGTGAACTATATTTGAAACAAGGTAACCAACCTGCAGCAATCAATTCATTCAAAAAAGCAATTTATGTAAAACCGGAAAACTCTCGTCCATATATCAATTTGGCAGGAGTTTACGAAAGAAGATCTGACCATGAATTTGCTATGGAAGAATTGAAAACAGCAATTATCTTGAACCCTAATTACAAAGAGGGTATCTATAGAGTTGCAAATATGTCTTTGGAAACAAAGAAATATCAACAAGCTCTTGAGTATTATTCAAGATTGTTAGGTGATGCAACTTATAACAACAATGCTATTATTGGTTTGGCTAATACATACTACGAAATGTCTAAAGATACAGCTGATAGCAAAGACTTCACTACTAATAAAGATGTATATTTAGCTTACGATTATGTTAATGAAGCTATTCAAAGAACTCCTAACGACTTGAAACTTCACTTGGCAAAAATCAAATTAGGTAAGATTACTCACCAAATGGAATTGACTCAAGATAATCTTAATTATATTATTCAATCTGCAAGTAATAGTTTGATGGATACTGTAATCAAAGGTGAAGCTTATCTTTCTCTAGGTCAAGAAAGAGATGCTGTTTATACATTTGAAAATGCAATTAATTTTGCGACAAGTGTAGATGACGAATTATACTTGGCAGAAATTCTTGTTCAACATAAACAATTCAGAACTGCAAGAAAAGCTTTGCAAAAAGTTTTGATGGTTGATCCGGATAATAGAATTGCGTTGAACGGTGTTCACTATATTGATTTATGCGAAATGAAGTCTAATGAATTCTTTGAAATTGCTTTAAGACAGTATAAAGAAGGTAACTATGCTTCTGCAATTGAATATTGCAATAGGGCAATCGACTTCTATCACAATGCTCCGTCAATTGCTAAGTTAAAAGCTCAGTCTTATGAAGCTGAAGGTAACTACGAAGGTGCAGTTAAATATTATACTCAATACTTAGCTTTAGCTCCAAATGCATCAGATAGAGCAGCAGTTGAACAAAGAATTAATGTATTCCAGCAAAAAATTTAATTTAGAATTTTTAATTCAATTATGAAGAAAAAATTTGACATAAGGAAAACATTTGAAACATTTTTGAAAGAGCCTCTTAGTATTTTAACTGAGGGGCTGTTTCAAATTGTCAATATAGAGTCAAATATTTTTAATAAAGAATCATCTTTTCATATTGATTTTGTTAATAATAAAACTCAACTTACTGTTGTGAATAATGACAAGATGTATAATTTATTTCAAACGGTTTTGTACAAAAAGAAGATAAAAGAACAGAAAGAAAAGGCCTCCAAATGAAAAGACCTTATATGAATGCAAAATTTGTAATCAGTGCTGAAAAATTGAGCCAATGTCCGGATTTTAAACTTCCGGAATTTCCACTCCTTGGAAGATCAAATGTCGGGAAATCATCATTTATCAATGGACTTGCGAATAATAAAAAACTTGCAAGAACATCAAATACTCCAGGAAAAACAAGATTAATTAACTTCTTTGATTTCTCGGATAAGTTTATGATTGCAGATTTGCCGGGGTATGGATATGCAAAGGTTTCTGCTGAAGCTCAAAACAAGTGGCAGAAGTATTTGGAAGAATATTTATTAAAAAGAGAACAGATTACAAATTTGGTTCAACTTATAGATGCACGTCATGAAATTCAAAAAAATGACTTTCAAATGCGAGAATGGGTTTTAACTTATGATTTACCTATAATTACTGTTGTTACAAAAATAGATTGTATTTCAAAGAACAAAATTCAGTCTGCAATTGCTCATGTAAAAAGAGAATTTGGTGGCGAGATTTTCCCGTTTAGTGCTGTTGATAATAGATATAACGATAAAATTTTGAGCTATTTTTTGCAAGAAAATTTATAATAAAACATTGACATATTAAGCTAAAGATATTAATATTTTCTATAAATCAATAAAAATTATAGGAAAGAAGAATCATAATATGGCGAGTTTAGAAGAGATTATAAAGGTTAACACTGATGAAATTCCGGCTGATTTAGTTTTAAAAAATGCTAAATTGGTCAATGTTTTGTCAGAAGAAATCTATGAAACAGATATTGCAATTACTGATGGAAAAGTTGCAGGAATTTCTAAAGACTATAAGGGTAAGGAAGAAATTGATTTAAAAGGTGCTTACGTATCTCCATCTTTTATTGATGGACACGTACACTTAGAAAGTGCAATGTTGTTGCCGTCAGAGTTTGCGAAACTTGTTATTCCGTCAGGTACAACGACTGTTGTTGCTGACCCTCATGAAATTGCTAATGTTATGGGTTTGCAGGGAATAAGCTTTATTAGAGAGGCGACTAAGGACTTGCCTTTAGATGTTTATATTATGCTTCCGTCTTGCGTTCCTGCAACAAGACTTGAAACTTCAGGTGTCGATTTGAATTGTTATGACTTAGCTCTTTTGATTGATGCTCCTTGGGTTCTTGGAGTTGCCGAGATGATGAATTTCCCAGGGGTAATAAATTGTGATAAAGAGGTTTTGAGCAAAATTAAATTAGGATTGGATAAGCATAAAAGAGTTGACGGTCATGCTCCGAATTTGTCTGGCAAAGAATTGAATGCTTATGTTGCATCAGGTGTTGCTTCTGACCATGAATGTACAACTCCGGAAGAAGCTATCGAAAAAATTCGTCTTGGTATGTATATTATGATAAGGGAAGCAACCGGTGCTAGAGATTTAGAACCGTTGATTCCGGTATTGAAAAAATATACGACAAGAAAATGCATTTTTGTAACCGATGACAGACACCCAAAACATCTGAAAAAACATATTTCTAATATGGTTACAAAAGCGGTAGAAATGGGTGTTGATCCTATAAAAGCAATTCAAATGGCAAGTTTAAATACCGCAGAATATTTTAAAATCCCAAATACCGGTGCAATTGCTCCTGGGTATAATGCTGATATTGTTGTTTTTAAAGATTTGAAAAAATTTGAACCGACAATGGTATTTAAAAAAGGTAAACTTGTTGCGAAAAATGGTAAAATGACTATTGATATGAACGAGTTCCAACCTCCGGAATTGCGTGGTTCTGTCAATATCAAACCTTTAAAGAAAAAAGATTTTCAAATAAAAGTTCCGAAAGACAAATCAGAAATTAAAGTTATAAACGTAATCCCAAAACAATTGATAACAAAACTTTCAATTGAAAAAGTTCATAGTGAAAATGGTTATGCAATCTCTGATACTGATAATGATATTTTGAAAATTGCAGTAATTGAAAGACATAAAGCTTCCGGAAATATTGGTTTAGGCTTTGTTAAGGGGTTTGGGCTTAAAAAAGGTGCGATAGCATCGACAATTGCACATGATAGTCATAATATGATTGTTATTGGGACAAATGATGATGATATGTATTATGCCGCGAATCAGCTTGTGAAATCTCAAGGTGGCAAGATTATTGTAGAAAACAGTAAAACTTTAGCACAATTGAAACTTCCAATTGCTGGTTTAATGTCTGTTGAACCTGCTGAAGTTGTAATGGACAAACTTAAAACATTGGAAGAAACCGCTTCTGCTATCGGTTGTAAAATAAATGATCCATTTATGAGCATGGCATTTTTGTCTTTGTCTGTAATTCCCGAAATCAAAATTACTGATAAGGGACTTATTGACGTAAGTAAATTTGAAGTTACAAATTTATTTGTATAAGGGAAATATGAAAAAATTATTTTTAATAATATTTTTTATAACTATCGTTAGTCTAAATGCTTTTGCTGTAGACAACGATTCTATAAATCATGATATAGATATTCAAAAACGAATTGATTCAATTGGTTTTAATATTTTAAATAGTAATAAAATAAATAAACCCGTTGTTTTTAGGTATCGTTTTGAAAATTCTACAAAATTCAAAAAATCAGGTGCAAAGGCTCATAAGATAACAATTTATGACAATGATTACATGCATGCTGAAAATGATGATGAAATTGCAGGTTTTTTGGCGATGAAAATTTCTGCAGCAGTAAAATCTTACGATAATTCTGCAATTCCTGTTGTAAATTCTCTGCAATCAAGGATTATGCCTAAAAAATACGAAATTTTTTATGATAAACAAGCCGTCGACTTTATGGTAAATGCAGGGTACAATCCATTAGGTCTTATTACTTTTATTACTAAGACATGCCCACAGAAAAACAGTGATTTTATTTCAAGGCATAATTTGACATCAAAAAGATTGGCTATTATTTATGAACGAATTTTTACCCAATATCCGTACTTTTTGACGAATAATGTGTATATTCGTAACGATTACTATCAAAATTTCTTATTGAATTCTATCGAGAATAGAAAATTGTTAGAAGATAAATTGAAATATAATTACCATTACGAGATTCATTATGAATAGATTTTGCGTTCTTTTAATTCTTTTAATTTGTGGATTTTTCAATTCTGTATTTGCTGAATCAACTGATTTTTTAGTTGATAAATTCTTGCAAAATAAGAAATTTAAAAATCCTTATACCCCTATAGAATATGATTTCACAAATCTAACGAGAGTTACAATTCCTTTGCAGATTTGCGAGAGAATTTCGACTAAAGATGAAAATACTTACGAGAATAAAATAGTTAGATTAAAAGTTCGAAATGATGTTTATTTAAAAGGTCAGAAGCTTTTAGCAAAAGATGATATTGTTGAAGCAAGAGTCGGTTTTATGATTCCAAATGGTATGAATGGAATTCCTGCAATGATTTATTTGACCGATTTTGATAGTCCTGCGCTTGATTTTGATAAAATTTTATCTGATTATCACAAGTCTGGGAAAAGTAAGATATATTGGGTTTTGCCCCTGAAATGGCTCTTAACTCCATTACCTCCGACAGGATCTTTAACAAATTTTATTAAAGGAGGACAAGCAACAATTAAAGAAAGTGATAAGATTATAATTTATTATTTCCCAGATTGGGAAGTTAAAAATAATTTATAAAAAATCATACAAATGTTTTATTATTATTTTTATTTAGTCTGCTATAATTAGTTTATGTTTGATTTAACATCTCCAACTATATATATTCCGACAATATTTATAACATTGGTATTAATTTTCATCTCAATACTTTATAAAGATGCAAGAAAAAATACTCATGAAAATACGAAAGACTTGCCATATTATGGTGAAATTGGTCTTTCTATGGGCTATATTGGACGCAATGTATTAGAAAATGGCAGATTTCAATATAGAAAAAATGTTAATCCCGAACTTGAATATGATAATACTATCTACAATTCTTTGCGTCATGCCGGCACTTTGTACTCAATGTATATGTACGAAAAATACGGTTTGGAGATGAAATATAATGAACAGAGAATTTTATCTTCTAAATATTTTGTGGATAGATATATTAAAAAATTAGGTGATGACAAGTATATGGTTGTTTCTATTCCGGAGGAAGAAGGAATTAAATACCCTATTGCCAAAACAGGTGCTGCAGGAGTTGCTCTTTGTGCATTGTCTAACTTGTACCAAGAAGAAGGTTATTTAGAAAAATTACGTGGGTTGGGTGAATTTCTGTTGAGTATGCAAAATGAAGATGGAAATATTTATGCTTTTTATGATTGCGAACGTAATAAGATAAATACCCAAGCAGAAGCCGTATTTTATCCGGGGGAAGCTGCTGCAGGGCTTTTGTATTTGTATGAAGTTGACCCACAACAAAAATGGCTTGATGCTGCTAAGAAAACATTATTTTATCTTGCAAAAACAAGAAAAAGTATGGAGTTAGATATCCCATTTGACCATTGGTCAGTTTTAGCGATTGAAATTTTGTTCAAAAATAAACTTGTAACTCAAGCAGAAATTAATACTCTTCGAGCTTATGCCGAACAAATGGCAATTCCTATGTTGAGTAGTCAAATTACAAACTCAAATAACAGTTACTATGGTGCCTTTAAAGATAATATCAGACCTTGTAGCTTAGGAACTATTATGGAAGGATTGGCTTCTATCTATTTTTGTACAGATAATGAACCATTAAGACAAATTATCTTTAAATCTATTTCTATAGGAAATATGTTTTTGAGTAGAGTACAAGTTAAAACCGGAACTCAAGCAGGCGGACTTCCAAATTCTGCAAACTGGGTTAAAGCAGGGGTTACACCTAATGCAAGTGTTATCAGAATTGATAATGTTCAACACGTGGTATTAGGTTGGTTGAGATTCCAAAATATTTTGAAAATTACTGAAAATTACTAAGAATTGTTTTATTTCTACCTGTGTTTTTTGCTTCATATAAAGCCATATCGGTTTTTTCTAAAAGGGCTTCTTTTGTTTTGATGTCTTTAGATAATTGGCAAGCTCCGATGCTTACGGTGATGTTTATTGGAAATCCATGATAGTTTAAATCAAGGGTTTCTACTGTTTTTCTAAATCTTTCTAATGGAATTTTGGCTTTCTCAATATCTGTTTCTGTCAAGATTACAACGAATTCTTCTCCGCCAAATCTAAAAACTGTATCCGTCTTTCTAAATGTTTGAAGAGCGGCATTAGAAATTTCTTTTAGAATATAATCTCCGCATTGGTGTCCGTATGTGTCATTTACTTGTTTAAAGTAGTCGATATCAAACATTACAAGAGTAAGCTTGTTATTGTACCTTTGAGCTCTTAAAAATTCTTTTTCAAAAGCTTCATCAAAACATCTTCTATTTGCTAGTCCGGTTAGTTCATCTGTCAATGACAGATATTTTGTTCTTGAATACATAAAATTAATCTGTTTGATAACCTCTACTTTATTTTCTTCGGGGATATCAAAAGCTTGAATAATGTGTTCAATATTTTGTTGAATTTCGTCTAATACACCGTTTGGGATATCAAATGACATAACTTCTAAATCTTCAACCATAAAGCTCCTTAGTGGGTTTGTAAACTTTAATACTCTCTTTCTTCTAACAAAATTATATTCGTCAATTTTATGATAAAACTTTAATTTTTAATAATTATATTTACAAAACTAAATAAAGAAAATTTTTGCAATAAAAATAGCCGTTCTAGGCGGCTTATATTCGGTAAAAGGTTAGTGTGTAGGAGAAAATAAAGAAAAAGAAAATGGTTTGTGTACATGTTATATATTCCCAAAATTGCCAAGAATATAACATGTATAGGTCAAAGTTTTACATATCTTAATGTTTTTCTAAAGATAAAAATGTTTTTAGCGAAAGGTGAGAAGTGAGAAATGAATTAAAACGTAACGGGTTATTTACCTCACACCATTCACTTCACTAAGTTCACCAATGTTGGTAGCAAAGCTATGTGCGTAGTGCTTTATTTAACATCAAGTGATTGGATTTGTTTCATTTTAGTATTGATTTCATTCATCAAATTGATATTATCAGTTTGTCTGGCATATTTTTGAGCTTTTGAAAGCAAATTATATGCTTTATTTAAGCTATTGAATTCAACCATAATGTCTGCCGCTGCTAAGTAGTTTTGTGCAATTTTTGTTGGTGATTCTGCAGTTGTATAACTTTTTACTGCTTGTGAATAAGATTTTAGTGCCTTTTCAGGTTCATCAAATTTTTTATACGCATTTGCGGTATTTGATGATACAAAACCTTGCAAGTTGTAGTTTTCTGTTTCATCTGCAAGACCTGATGCTACATCGTAGTATTCAAAAGCTTCTTTATCATACATGTCAGAATAAATATTTCCGATTTTGGTTAAAGATGCAGATTGTGCCGGAAGATTTTCAGCTTCTCCTGCGTAAGAAACAGTTGTCACATAATGGTCAAGTGCTGGTGTAATTTGGTTTACATCATCATAAATTTGAGCCATTGAGTAATGTGCTTTTGTTTTTACGTTTTCATCTTTTGATAATTTTGCAGCTTGATTGTAGCTTTTTAGCGCTTGCGCTAGATAATCATGGTCATCATAAATCTTTCCAACCTCATAATAGATTTTGCCGGAAGTTTCTGTATCATCAATTTCCATTGCACGATTGAGTGCTTTTTCAAAAGATTTTATTGCTTTTTCAGGATCTTTTGCATAAGCATATTTTTTTGCTTGAATAAATAATGATTTTAATTCTTTATCTTGTGGAATTTTTGTTGAAGTGGTTTGTCCTGCAACAGAAATAGGTATTACGTTAGAGTTTTCTTCTGTTGCTTGTGGAATTTCTTCAGCTTGAGAAGTTTCTTTTAATTCTTCTTGACGTTTGGTTTGACTTGTAGAACCGTCTGGAAATTTTACAAGAAATCTTTCATTGATATCTTCTTCATTGTAGTGATAATCAATGTTTTGCAAGAACAAAGCATCAACCCATTTTTCTACAACTTGTGATTCTTTTTGTAAAGTTTCTGAAATGTAGCCGTCAAGTAGTGATGCGGCATTTTTCAAGTTAGATTTTACAAGCTTTGTATTTGGAACATCTTTTTTAGATTGTTTTTCGATTAAGTCAATGTATTCGTCAACTTCTTGCGCTAAATCACTTGGTGTTCCGATTGCAAGAGCTGTATTTTTCAAATCTTTTAAAATTTGAGCGATATTTATTTGGCTATCAATTTTATTTTGTGCTTTGGTATTTACCGCTTGGGTTTGATTTGTTCCAATATTTGTTTGTTGTTTATTTTGAAAATTGGCAGAGGTTGTTGTTGCGTTTGCATAAGCATTTGCGGCTGCCATTGAAAACTTTTGTTCATAAGCTGGGGTGTAGGTTGGGGTTTTTTGTTCTACATATTGAAGCCCTTTGCTTTTGGAATTCTGATTGGAGTTTTCTTCTCGTTGGGTATTAGTTGCAGCAGACTTTTCTTCTTCCTCCCGTTTTTTGACACGGTTTCCGCTGTCAGAATTCACAAATGGTCTTTGGTATATATTATTTAAACTCAATCCCATATTATTTTTATACACTCTCCAGACTGGTATCTACATTATATTTTTAACATAATTGTGGGATAAAAAGGTCATACTTTCGTATGATTTTTTCCATGATTAATTTAAGTTATTTTTTGCAAAAGTCAACATGATACGATTTATTTTTTACAAAGGTTGAAAGTGGTTGAAAGTTTGAGTATACCTAAGTTTTAGGTACTTTATTTTTGAATAATAAAATAGATTTTTTTAACAAATGTAAATAAATTGACAAAACATCATGACAAATGTATGCGATTATTTTATTATTCTTTTATCGGAGGAAGAATGTTAGAATCTATGGTAGGTAATAAATCAGAATTTGACTTAACATCAAAAAGTGCATTCTCTAGCGATAAAGATTCGTTTACATCTCGTTCTTTTGCAGCACTTTTAGCAAAAAATATTGTTCCTGCTTCTCATAAAAGAATTGCAGATAATTATTTGATTGTTAAAAAAGTGTTCAAGTTTCAAGCTTGTATGAGTAGAATTTCTAATGTCGAAAAATCATTATTAGAAAAATACGATTTCAATACTTTAGAATTCACAACAATGAAACAGATGTATGATGAATTGGCACTTCTTCAAAAATGGTCTGATTCTGAAGACGAAAATCTTCGTAATGATTCTGACAGCATACTGTTAATTAGGGTAAAAGAATTAAAATTCTTAGAAGCAAGCCGTTATGCTTCTATTTCAAATGAAATTTATAACGGATATTTAGCTTTGGAGCAATACTTGAAAGAAATTAGTAAGTTTCAAACCGTACAAGCAATATCACCGCTTAACTTTTAAAATAAAATAATATACACAAAACACAAGAAAAAAGACTAAGTGTTAAACTTAGTCTTTTTCTTGTTGGTATCCAAAGTTTTTCAAAATGTTTTGTTTTTTGCGCCAATCTTTTTCGACTTTAACTTCTAATTCAAGATAAACTTTTTTCTCAACAATTTTTTCTAATTCTAATCGTGATTCTGTGCCGATTTTTTTCAAAAGACTTCCACCTTTGCCAATCAAAATCCCTTTTTGACTTTTTTGTTCACAGTAGATTGTTGCATAAATTTTGTCAATTTCTTCTTTTTCAAAATAATTTGTAACTTTAACTGCAACAGAATGTGGAATTTCGTCAGACGTATTTAAAAGAATTTTTTCTCTGATAACTTCTTCTGTTACATCACGCATTGTTTCTTCTGTAACAACATCTTCTGGGTATAGAGCTTCGCCCTCCGGTAATTTTTTATAAATATTTTTTAGAAGAGTGTCGATATTTCTTCCCGTTTTAGCGGAAATTCTAACGATTGGAAGATTTTCATTGAATAAAGTTTTGTATGTCAAAAGATTTTCTTCAATTTTTTCCTGTTTTTTAACTTTATCAACTTTGTTCATCACGATAATGATTGGAATATTTGTTTGTAATAGATTTTGAGCAATCCATTTGTCACCTTTTCCGGCTGGGTCAGAACCATCTACCAAAAACAAAATTACGTCTGCATCTGGAACAGAAATTTTTGCTTCATCTAATAAAAATTCTCCGAGTTTGTTTAGTGGTTTATGTACCCCAGGGGTGTCAACAAAAACGATTTGCCCCTCATCAGTTGTAAGGATTCCTTTAATTCTTTTTCGTGTTGTTTGGGCTTTATCAGTAGTGATTACTATTTTTTGTCCTAAAATTTGGTTTAAAAGAGTTGATTTTCCGACATTAGGACGACCTATTATTGAAACAAATCCGCTTTTCATAAAATCTTTCCGTATTTTTACTAAACATATTGTAACATAAATTACATTTTTTTTAACATAGTAGCAATTTTTTTTACTATCGGGTATTATATAGATAGTAGTAGTGTAAAATTGTTAGATTAGGTATGATTAATAAGAAAAATATTATAATTGCTGCTGTTTTGGCAGGTTTGATGACAAGTATCCCAACAGCCGAAGCAAATAGCTCAAATAATTTATTAAAGATGGACGTCAATAGGTCATCTGCTTCTAATTCTGTCGATGTTACTTTTTACACTACTGGCGAATCTCAAAATACTGTTGTTACAAGGAAAGCTCCTAATAGATATGTTGTATTGTTACCAAATATTTCCGGTTCAAGTTCAATTGTACCGAGTTTGGGTGGTGTAAAAGATTTAATTACTGATGTTCAAGTTAAAAATGTTGATGATGGTATTGGTGGTTATACAAAGATTACTTTTGGTACAACAAAACCTGTTAATATCAGAACTTATATGAAAAAGACTGCTCCTTTAACACAGGCACAGAAAGATTATAAAAATTTAATTGCACAAAATAATAAACCGGTTGCAACTCATGCAAAAGCTGAAATTTCACACACTACTACTGCTTCAAAGGTTCAATCAACTGTATCTAAGTCCGTTGCTACGGTAAAACATACGACTACAGTAAAACCGATTGCGACAACTAAGGTGACAAAGCCACAAGCAGCTAAATCGGTTCAAGCTCCAGAGAAAAAAGTAAATAATACAGTTACAAAAAATAATAATGTTTCAAAAGTTTCTTTAGTTGCGTTCAATCCACCTAAAGCAAAGAATGTAACACCGATTGAAACTAAAAAAGTTACCCAACCAAAACAAGTTCAACAGCCAAAATCGACTGTTGAGCAATCTAAAGTTCATCATTCTACAAATGTGACAGAAGATAATTATATTCCAAAGATGAAATTTGATGCAAACGGAAAACGCCAAATTGATTTAGAACCAAGAGTAAATCACAAAATCGTAGAAGAAACTTCAACTCCAAAAGTTAAATCAAATTCAATCTTTGATATTCCGCAAGATTCAAAAACAAACACTCAAAAATCGAAAGAAAAAGTTCAAAAGACAACTTCAGTTGCTCCTGTTACTAAAGCAAGTAAGACGGAAAAATCTCATCATTTTCCTGTTTGGCTCGTTGTTTTAGGTAGTGGTGCACTTGCCATGGTTGTTGTATTTCTTGTGTTTGATGCAGTTTCTCATGCATCAGAAAAAGATTCAGACAGATTAAAATCTTTCTTTAATATTTCATCTAAAAATCAAGCTCGTAGACGTAAACGTGAATATCAAGATATTATTGATAATGAAGAATTAAATTGGCAAGAAAAATATAAACTTTACACAGAAAAAGATAAAGAACATTCTTCTACAGATAAGCCAGAAAGCATTTCTTATGTGACAGACATGTCCGCAACGAAAAAGGCGGTTGTTACCCCTGAAAACACTACTACTGCTTCATTTACGTCTGATAGAAGAAATCTTAGAAATTCAAAACTTGCTGATAGTTTGAATTCAAGAGTTGATGAAATGCAAAAAAATGTAATTCAAGATAAAAAAGTATCTGAATCCGTATCAACAAAGGATTTTAAAGTTATTGCAGACAGTATCAAAAATATACCGAATAATCACAAAGAAACACTTAAAGAAAATCTTCGTTCAAAAATCTCTCAAATGGAGCATGCTTTTAATCAAACTACAAGTTTAATTGAACCTCCGGAAGAGGTTTATCATGATGTTCAATCGGAAGATAATGCAATTATAAGGCATTTTTCTGATATTAAATTGAAATCTTTTGCTAAGGGTTTAACATTGAAAGAAACTCACAGAACTTTAGCTGAGGAAAATAAAAAGGTTTCTAAAGATAAAAATTATAAGGAAAGCAGATTTGTTAAATTGAAAAATTCACCACTTAGCATGAGTCGTAGAAAAGCTGTTAATGGTGTATCTAATATTATGCCAAGTCTAAATAAAGTTTTAATGAATAATGGGGAAATGGAAATGGATAATCAAAATTATGAACTATCTTCTTTAGATGAATACTTGACACTCCTTGATTCTGAAGAAGAAAAAAGAGTACAACCAACTGTTGCTAGTGTTTTGTCTCAAGTAA
Organism: Candidatus Gastranaerophilales bacterium HUM_12; assembly: GCA_002102825.1. Classification (GTDB taxonomy): domain Bacteria; phylum Cyanobacteriota; class Vampirovibrionia; order Gastranaerophilales; family Gastranaerophilaceae; genus Zag111. The sequence goes on from DABJ01000022.1 coordinate 37,628, forward strand.
GACCATCAGAAGCAATGAGTCGTTCCGGAATTACGAACCCTATTTCAAGAACATCTAATCCGATGAACAAACAAAATGAAAACACTTCTTCAAGATATATGAACGGTTTAATCGTTAAATCCGGTTACAATATTGATTCAGAAAAAGGTTTCTATCTTGTAAATCTTGACGGTGTGTCTGCAATTGTTGGAAGAGTTAAAGATGATATTTTTATTTTGAAGAAATTCGACCATGTTGTAGATAAACAACTTCAAGTACGACAAGACTATGGTTCTGTTTATATTGTTAAAGTCGGTAGTTACAAATGCTTAGTTGATGTTGCTAAAAACAAAATGGGAACCCTTATTGAAATCTAAGTATGTATAAAAAAATAATAATATCAATCTGTTTAATTCTCGGAGTGAGCTTGTTGTGCTGTCTAAATTTTTCAAAATCTACAAAAACGACAGTTCAATTTGCTTCGTGGGGTTCAGAATCTGAAATATCAATTTTAAAACCAATTTTGAAAGATTTTGAAAAAGAAAATCCTGATATAAAAGTGGATTTTATGCATATTCCTCAAAATTATTTTCAAAAAATACATTTGCTTTTTGCCTCAAATACTGCTCCAGATGTTATTTTTATGAATAATCAATATTTGCCGATTTATGCAAATGCAGGTGTTTTGGAAGATTTAACAAATGATTTTGATTTTAGCAAATTTTACCCTCAAACAGTAAAAGCTCTTTCTTGGGAAGGTAAGATTTATGCTGTTCCAAGAGATGTTTCAAATTTAGTAATTTTTTATAATAAAGATATTTTTGACAAATATAATGTTCCTTATCCAAATCCAAATTGGACAATGCAGGATTTTTTAATAATTGCTGAAAAATTGACTCATAGACCGAATGTTTTCGGAATTTCATTTGAAGAAGAACCATTAATGTTTTTACCATATTTAACAAATTTTGGCGGAGGATTTGAAGTAGAGAAAATAAATTCTGAAAATTCAAAACAAGCATTAGAATTTTATGCAAATTTACGTAATAAATATCACGTTGCACCCCAAAAAGATGAATCTGCAAGTGCTACAATGGCGCAAATGTTTTTGCAAGAAAAACTTGCAATGCATCTTTCAGGCAGATGGCTTGTCCCAAAGTATAGGCAGGAAGCGAAATTTGACTGGGATATTATAAATTTTCCGGTTGGAAAATCCGGTTCTGTCGTACCGTTAGATGCTTCCGGGTGGACGATTTCAAAGTCTTCTAAACACAAAAAAGAAGCTATTAAACTTGTGGAATATTTGTCTTCAAAAACCAGTTTGCAAAAGTTCACAAAGAGTGGTTTAATCGTACCGGCAAGAATTGATGTTGCCACTTCGAAAACTTTTTTGGATAATCAAAAACCACATAATGCAAGAATCTTTTTGGACGTAATTAAAACTTCTAAACCAACTCCGGTTACCGTGAATTATCGTGAAACACTCGATAAAATTAAAACTGATACCGAGCAGTTGTTTAATATTGAGTGAAAGGTCTATACAGATGGCAACAGGGTATTAAGCTACTTTAATGTCATTCTTCTTTTTAGTCATTATTTATTCAAATAATCTTGATTTCCGAATATTAAAACGTAATATGCGCAACCACAACCTTCGTTATTTAATTGGCAATCAGTTCTATAATCATAATCTTCATTTGGTGCACCCAGTGGTCTTATAACCTTTTTCTATTTTACAAGATTCTTCGGTCGCAAGTGCTCTTTTAGAATGACAATATAATAATTTTCGTGTATTTTTTAATTCAGGCATATCTTCCTCTTTCTCCAATAATGTGATGTATTACTTCATAGCATAAGCATTATAATTCAAGACAATGAATATATGCAAAAATATGAAGTAATGTATCACAAAATCGCATCTGAAATTAAAAAACTCAGAAAAAATGCAAAGTTATCACAAGAAGATTTAGCCGAAAAATTGAACTGTTCACGAGAGTTCATTAGCAGGGTTGAAAATGATAAAGAAAAAGTTAGTCTTAAAATGATATTTACTTTGTCTGAAGTTTTTAATGTTTCTCCGAAGATATTTTTTGATTAGAGAAATTATCCCCCTCCCCATTTTCTAACTTATAGATTTTATTTATTTGCAATATGTCTTTTTTTTATTTAAAATGTTCTTAAATACTATAAGGGGATAAAATGAGAATTGAGGCAAAAAATCTTATAAAAATATACGGTGATAGAAGCGTTGTAAATGATGTTTCTTTCAATGTAAATAAAGGTGAAGTTGTTTGTCTTTTGGGTCCAAACGGTGCTGGAAAAACAACGACTTTCTACATGGTTGTTGGGCTTGTAAAACCTAACAAAGGAAGTATTATATTAAATGGTGAAGAAATTTCTTCTTGGCCAATGCATATTAGGGCAAAAGCCGGAATTGGATATTTGCCACAAGAAGCTTCAAGTTTTAGAAGTTTGTCTGTAGAAGATAATATCAAGCTTGTTTTACAGATGAATGACAAATTGACCGAATGTGAAAAGAAGAAAAAGTTAGAAGAGTTGCTTAGTGAATTTGGTGTTGCAAGGTTGCGCAGTGCTTCTGCGATTTCTCTGTCAGGTGGTGAGAGAAGAAGGGTTGAACTTGCGAGAGCTTTGGCTGCAAGCCCTGATTTTATTCTTCTTGATGAACCGTTCACAGGTATTGACCCGATTGCGATTGGTGAAATTAAAGATAATATTAGAAAATTGTCTGAAGATAAGGGGTTGGGTGTTTTAATTACTGACCATAACCCGAAAGCAACTTTATCTATTACGGACAGGGCTTATGTAATTTTTGACGGAAAAATCAAAATTCAAGGTAAGAGTCAAGAAGTTGCGGTTGACCCTGTTGCTAAAGAATTCTATTTAGGAAAGGACTTCAAGTTATAATGCAGTTTAAATTTCCTAAAATTACTATTTATGACAGGTATATGTTCAAACAAGTTTTTATGGCTACAATGGTTGCGGTATTACTGTTTACTATTGTTTGGATTGCTCCAGAAATTTTGTTAAACACCATTAAAGGTGCTTTAGCAGGTGATTATGGGCTTAAAACGGCAGTTTTGTTGTTGATAAATGAATTGCCTAAAATCTTAGACAAAGCACTTCCTGTAGGCTTGTTATTAGGGACATTATTTACTTTTGATAAAATGAGTAAAGATTCCGAAATTACTATTTTTAGAGCAGTTGGAATGTCTTTCCCTAGAATTGTTGTGCCTGTTGTTGTTTTGAGTTTGTTTTGCTCATTTTTATGTTTTGTGATTTCTGATAAAGGAACTCCGGTTGCAGAGGCAAAATTGAGGGCTATTAGAGGTCAGGTCGCTTCTAATCAATATATTTATACTCAAAAAGATAAAACCGGTCACCCTTTGATGGCGGTGATTGTATCTCGTTCTATCGGTAGGGATTTGGAAAACGTTATTGTTTTAGATTTTTCAAGCCAAGTTTATCAAGATGTACACCAGTTATCAAATATTTATGCTGCAAAAAAGGGAAAAGCTTATGAAGATAAGTGGGTTTTAGAAGATATTTCAAACTATAAGATTTCAAGTGATGGTATTTATATAGATGTTAAACATATTGATAAGATGAATATTTTGAGTGGAAAATCTGCTGAAAGTGCCTATACTCTTATGACTTATTCTTCAATGAAGGAACGTGATATTAATAATGTAAATTTGAAAAAATATGTATCATTATTAAAAACAGAAAAGCTGTCAGAAGAATATAATTACTTTTTGAACAAATATTTGCAACGATATTTGACACCATTTGTGTGTGTGTTGTTGGCAGTTTTGGGTAGTTTATTAGGATTTAGCAAGCCGAGGGAACAAAGACTTGTTGGTTTTACAATTGCTATCGGTTGTATTTTTGTTTATTATATAACCTTGCCGTTCTTTGACTTATTGGCAGAAAAAGAAATTTTATCACCATATATTACAGCAACGTTTCCACTTGTAGCGTTTATGCTTGCTATTTGCGGTTTCTACAAATCAAAGGATTTATAATATGAAATTATTAAAATTATTTGTAAGTTTTATTATTTTATCATTGGTTTCTGCTCCGGCTTTTGCAGTTGGAGAGATTTCTATAGATAAAGATAATGGAGTTTACCATATCATATTAAAAGGTGAAAAAATCAAGAAAAAGATTAAATTTGTAGCATCAGAAGATTTGGTAACAAATAGAGAAGCTCATATTAAGGGTAATGCTACACTTACTGTTAATGCAGGCTTTTTTGACCCTAAGAATGGAAAAACAATTTCTTATATTGTGACAGATAAAATGACCTCTGCCGATCCGATGTTTAACCAAGCATTGCTTGCGAATCCATTTTTTAGAAAAAATATGAATACAATTTTAAACCGTTCAGAATTTAGAGTTATGCAGTGTGGAAACAAGTTTGAATATAGCATAGTTGGGCACAAATCAGATGTTCCGTTTGGGTGTACGTTGATTACTTCTGCGCAAGGCGGTCCATTGATTCTTCCGGAATTAAGACTAGAAGAAGAGGGATTTATTGTGAAAAATTCTGAGGGACAAGTTGTAAGAGAATCAGCCTCTGTTTTGCATAAAACATCTAGAACAGTGATTGGATTAAAGGGTAATGATGAATGTCATATTTTTATTATCACAGACGAAAATCCTATGGATATGTATGAAGTTCAACAGTTGTGTAAAAGTTATGGATTAGATAGAGCAATGGCTTTTGATGGCGGAAGTTCAACCTCTATGAATTATAAAAACAATTTGGAAGTCATTTCTATAAAAGGCGATGGTGCAGGTCGAATGTTGAAATCATTTATGCTTGTTTATTAGGTCAGTATAGAATGCGATTGAAATATTTATATATATTTGGAATATTATTTTTAGTTTCATCGGTTACTTTTGCTGACCAATTTGTACCGGAATTCAATCAGATGAAAAAAATTCGTTGTGATATTGAAGAAATTATTTATAATCAAGATAATAGTGTTGTTTCAAAGAATAAATATTTTAGAATTTTTAATCTAGATGATGAAAATAAAAAAATTTACATTCAAAAAGCTCCAGTGGACGGAATTTCATATTACGAGAGTAATAGAATTGATTTTTATATGCAACAAATGACAGATGATTTTATTATGCAAACAAAAGCTACTATTGATAAAGAAAATATGAAATATACATCTGACTCTGTAATAAATTATGATAGTATGTTTTTTGGAACAAGAAAAGCAAGAGCTGATGGTACCTGTTTTGCAATTTAAAAATTTTTAACAATGTTTGAAAAATAGTCAATTTTTACCTCTGAAAATTTTTTAATAATATACAGGGGAAAATACAGGCATGGAAAAATTATTGACTGAACATTCAGACTATAATCTTTTTGGAGATGTGTCGGCAATTTTAGAAAAGAACATCTCTCCAGTGTTGAACTTTGCAATAAATAAGCGCAAAGTCCCTAAAACTTTGACTGAATGTGTTAAATATTTTAGCAAAATAAATGATATTGAAAATAATTTGTCCGGGGTTAGTTTTGGCTTTACTAATTATTCATTGAATGATGAAATGTCTAGTCAAAAAGTCCGAAAAATTGCACTAATGCTTGCAAAAGCGATTGACGAAAACTCTGTTGAAAAAATAAAAGAATTAAAAAAGCAGTACGGACATGAAAGAGAATTTGCAACTGCGAAAAAGTTTTTGGACAAAAAGTGTAAAGAGATTTGGGATGTTTTTGAATTTAAAAAGATAAAATTAAAAATCCCACATGCAGCAATGAAATCTTTAGGAATTACTAACCAACCAACATTAGAATTTTTGTTGGGAGATAGTATCCATTTATTTGAAAAAGATAATGGAAATTCTACTGCAAATATTATTTCATCAATTCTAAAAAATGATAATTTAACGTATAAAATTGAAGATATTCATAAATTCTTAAAAAAAGAAAATGAACATTACAATTTTAGAACAGTGGCATATTTAATATCGGAGCAAAATTACGATAGGCGAAAACTACTTGAACTCGGTATCAAAAAAGATACTGTTGAACAAGCTCTAAAGACTATTCCAATTAAAGCTAGATTAAGATATTGCTTGTGCAATACGGTGTTCAAGGCTATTCAAATACGTAACATCTTGTTCAAATCCTTGAATGTCGTCAAGTGTGCTTGATGATTTTAGGATAGTTTCAAGTGTCATATTTTTGTCAGAATTTAAGATATTCATAATTCGTTGCCAATCATAATCACCATTTGGAAGATGTAAATGAACATCATGTTTTTCATTTATACGTCCGTCACTCAGATGGTAACAATCAGGTTTTAAATTATTAAATTTTTCCATGTATTTGTATTGGTCAAATCCTAGTTTTACGGCTGAACAAAAAGCGTGTCCGACATCTAAACAGAATCCGCAACTTGTATTATTTTTAACGTATTCAATTTCTTCAACAATTGAACCTTGGCAATACATATTAGGGTGACGTCTTGAACAGTATGGAATATTTTCAACATTTACTTGTGCCGGTAAATCAATATTATTAAGTTGGCGAACAGTTTCTTCTATTGTTCCGTCCATTCCACAGTGTGCTACGATATACATTACATCAAGTGCTTTAGCATAATCTTTTACTTGTGCGTAAATTCGTTTGTTTTCAGTTTCAAATTCTTTTTGTGAAAGATTTACACCCTCACTATATTGTGGGGCATGAATTGTAAAGGGGATTGAATATTTGTTTTTGAAATTTTCCCAGTCCGGCAAGAAATTTAATTGGTCAGGGTTTACAAAAACTTCAATATAAGAAAACTTTTTTTGTTCCCATAATTCAATTGCTTTGTGTTTATATAAATCTAATTGGTTTGTAAAAAGTTTCAATCCGAGTTTCAAATCTTTCATCTGTATAATCCTTTGCTATTTTAGAGGTAAATTTATAATAATATTCTAGCATAATATAAATTTTTGTTAAAAATTACATGCAAAAAAATCTAAGTTTTGATTTAATAAAAGCATGGATTTTCAAATTTTAAGACGACAACCTATAGAATTTTTTGAGAATAAAGGTGTTAAATATTTTAAACCATTTGTGGCGCTTGATAAAACTAAAAAACCATTAAAGGTTTATAATCTTGAAGATTGTCAATATTCTCCACCATCTATTATTGCCGAAAATCATCAGGGAAAATTTTCAAGTTACGAAGTTTATTTAGATTCTAACACTCGAACAATGATTGGAGATTCTTTGGCTGCCGACCCAAGAAATCAGGGTATTGGTGAAGTTTTAAATCTGGCTGCTCTTATGGAATTTCACAAAAACAAATTTAATAGATTTAATTTATTTTCCCTAAAAGAAGCAATTCAATTTTATACTCGTTTCGGGTTTAAAATTATAAATGAGGATAAAGGTTTTATCTTGAATAATTTGAGAAATGTAGAAAAATCTAAAGGTGCAATATTTAATGAATTAAGAAAAGATGTTGCATTTTTCAAGCCAAGAATTGAGGGAAAAATTTCATCTGATGACAAATATTTAACCCAAAGAGCAAATGATGTTTTTTCTAATTTTTTGAAAGAACTTTCCAGAAAACATATCAAATATAATTCTTCAAAAATTGATCATGGTACAAATATGGAATTTTCTGATTGGGAATTTGAAATTAATAGAGATTATTTGAATTCTTTATTTGATAAACACGAGATAAATTATAAAGTATAAGAGAGAAATAATATGAAAATTGATAAGTTTAAGGTGGAAGAGTGGTTTAATTTATATGAAAAAGATGCAGTGTATGATTTGGCAGACACTTGTGTTGAATCGTTGTCAATTGATGAACTCTTAGAAATCACTGATGATAGAGAAGAACATATTTCTGAGATTTTCAAAAGGAAATTGAATTATGGTGATATTCACGGAAGTTCCCGTTTGAAAGACTCAATTTCAAAAATGTATAAATTTCAAACTAAAGATAATATCACAATTACTCATGGAGCAATTGGTGCAAATCAACTTGTAATGTTGAGTATGATTGAAAAAGGCGATAAAGTTGTGTCAATTATTCCGACATATCAACAACATTATTCGATTCCAAAATCAATCGGAGCGAATGTTAAGTTATGCTTTTTGAAAGAAAAAAATGATTGGCTACCCGATTTAGAGGAATTGGAAAAACTGGTTAGTGATGATACAAAAATTATTTGTATGAATAATCCTAATAACCCTACGGGGGCTGTTATTCCGGAAGATATGTTGTTAAAAATTGTTGAAATTGCAAAAAAATCTGATGCGTATGTTTTATGTGATGAGGTTTATCGTGGATTAAATCATTGCGGGAATCCTTTTTCTTCTTCAGTTGCGGATATTTATGAAAAAGGTATCTCAACAGGTAGTATGTCGAAAGTTTTTTCTCTTGCAGGTTTAAGATTAGGTTGGATTTGTGCTAATCAAGTGGTTATTGACGAAATCAATCACCAAAGGGAATACAATACAATTAGTGTTGGAATTTTAGATGATTATTTCGCGGCTTTGGCGATTGAAAATAAAGACAAAATTATAAAACGAAATATTGAAAAAATTCTTACAGGTAAAAAAATTCTTACTGATTGGGCGAATTCTGAACCATTAGTTCATCTTGTTGAACCGCAAGGAGGAACAACAGCATTTGTAAAATATAACAAAAATATTCCGTCTGGAGAATTATGTAAGAAATTGCAAGAAGAAACCGGTGTTATGATTCTCCCTGGTGAAACTCTAGAGGTTGATGGTTATTTGAGAATCGGTTACGGAAATAATTTTGAACAACTTAGAAAAGCTTTAGAAATTTTTTCTGATTGGCTTAGGAAAATATAAAATTTTGCTATATAATTTTAGTCAGAATATATATTTTTTTGAGGATAGTTAAAAATTTGAAAAGACGCAAAACCGGAATAATTAATGGAATTATAGCTTCATCAAGTTATGGTACAAATCCACTATTTGCCTTGCCTTTGTATGCAGGAGGAATAGGAGTAAATTCGGTATTGTTTTATCGTTATGCGATTGCAGTTACTATTTATGGTTTGTGGTTAAAATTTGCTAAAAAGATGTCATTCAAATTGCACAAAATTGAAATTTTACCATTATTTGTTCTAGGAATTCTTTTCTCTCTTTCATCTTTAACTTTGTTTGATGCTTTTAACTACATTGAAGCTGGAATTGCTTGTACAATTTTATTTATCTATCCGATTTTAGTTGCAATAATTATGGCAATTTTTTTCAAGGAAAAGATTTCAAAAACAGGACTATTTGCCATCGCTGTGACAAGTATCGGTATTTGCCTTTTGTATAAAGGAAAACCGGATATGAGTTTGAATATCAAAGGTGTCTTTACTGTTTTTGCATCAGCACTTTTGTATGCACTTTATATTGTTGGAGTTAAGAAAATCAAAGCAATTCAACATGTTCATAGAGCAAAAATGAGTTTTTATGTTATGTTTTTCGGGTTATTTGTTTATATTGTTAATTTAAAGTTCTGTACACAATTGCAAATGCTGGATAAACCTCTTTTGTGGTTATACACAATTGGTTTAGCACTTTTGCCCACGATTATTTCTCTTGAAACAATTAATGTATCCATCAAACTTGCAGGTCCGACAACAACAGCAATTCTTGGAGCTTTAGAACCTTTAACTGCAATATTTTTCGGTGTATTATTGTTTCATGAGCATTTGACATTTAGAAATTGTGAGGGTGTAATTTTAATTCTTCTCGGAGTTTTAACGATTGCAACAAGGAAATCAAAAGAGGCATAAAATATGAATACAATGGAACAAAATATTTTAAATAAAGGTCAAGAAGTTAATAAACTTCCAGAAAATTATACTGTTATAGATATCGAAACTACGGGTTTATCTCCGACGATGAATGAAATTATCCAGTTGTCTGCGCTAAAAATTAAAAATGACAAAATAGTTGATTCTTTTACCTCTTTTGTTAAGCCAAATGGAAGAATTAGTTCATTTATTTCTTCACTCACAGGGATTACAAATGATATGGTTTCTGCTGCCCCTCAAATAAAAGATGTTTTGAATGATTACATCGATTTTATTGGACAAGATATCATTGTTGGGCATAATGTTCATTTTGATATAAATTTTATTCACTCTAAAAGAATAAAATATTTTAATAAAGGATTATCAAATAATTATGTTGATACTTGTAAAATGTCAAGAAAAATTTGCCCAATTAGTAGTCACAAATTAGATAGTGTTGCGAGATATTATAACGTAGATTCAACCGGTCACCACAGAGCAGATAATGATTGCAAAATGACATTTGAGATTTATAATTGTATGAAGAAAGATTTGTTATCTAAATAGATGTTTTTAAGCTATAATAACTTTATATAATAATTTAGGGAATTATTCCCAATTTTATTTTTGTGCTATTATTTATTTGAAAAATTGTAGGAGAAAGATTATGTATAATACAAAAAAAATTACAAAAGATTTATTTTGGGTAGGTGCAAATGATAGAAGATTATCATTATTTGAGGGTGTATATCCTGTGCCTATCGGAGTTTCATACAACTCATATTTATTGATGGACGAAAAAACAGTTCTTTTAGATACTGCAGACAAGTCTGTTTCTCACCAATTTATGGAAAATGTTGCTCATGTTTTAGGTGATAGAGATTTAGATTATTTGGTAATCAATCACATGGAACCGGACCATTGTGCTGAAATTCCTTGCATTATGAAAAAATATCCAAATGTAAAAGTTGTTTGTAATGCAAAAATTCAAACAATGATTACTCAATTTTTTGACTTTGAAATTCCGGAAGAACAATTAATTCTTGTCAAAGAGGGGGATACTTTGAATACAGGTAAACACAATTTGACATTTGTGTTTGCTCCAATGGTTCATTGGCCGGAAGTTATGGTTACTTATGATACAGTAGATAAGATTTTATTCTCTGCTGATGCATTCGGTACATTCGGTTCAGTTGATGGTAATATTTTTGCAGATGAAGTAGATTTTGAACACAGATATATGGACGAAGCTAGACGTTATTATACAAATATTGTTGGTAAATATGGGCCTCAAGTTCAAATGTTGTTGAAAAAAGCTGCAAATCTTGAAATAAAAATGATTTGTCCTCTTCACGGTTTTGTTTGGAGAAAGGATTTTGACAAATATATTGATAAATATATGAAATGGTCAACTTATACTCCGGAAATTCAATCTGTATTGATTCCTTATGCTTCAATTTATGGTGGAACTCAAAATGCTGCTGAAATTTTAGCTTCAAAATTAGCTGATTTAGGTGTTAAAGATATCAAAGTTGTTGATACTTCTGTTGTTGATACTTCATTTGTAGTTGCAGATGCGTTTAAATATTCACACATTGTATTTGCTTCTGCTACTTACAATAACGGAATATTTATTTCAATGGAAAACTTACTTCATGATATTGTTAATCACAATCTTCAAAATCGTAAGATTGCAATTATTGAAAACGGTTCTTGGGCTCCTGCTTCCGGAAAATTGATGACAGAATTGGTTTCTAAATTGAAAAATGTCGAAATTATCGGCAATAAAGTTACCTTAAAATCTGCAATGAAAGAAAACCAAGTTGAAGAACTTGAAGCATTGGCTAAGACTATTGTTGAAACAATGGAAAAATAAAAGGAGAAAATATTATGATGGACAAAAAATTAGAACAAGCTTTTAATGTACAATTGAATAAAGAATTGTATTCTGAATATCTATATTTAGCAATGAAAGGCATTTTTGCAGAACTTAAACTTACAGGTTTTGTAAATTGGCTGGACGTTCAAGTTCAAGAAGAAAGAGCACATGCTATGGGTATGTATGATTATGTAATTACTCGTAATAATCATCTTGAATTTTCTTCAATTGATAAGCCTGTGATTAAAGGATTGTCTCCATTGGAAATTTTTGAACAAATCCTTGAACACGAAGAATACGTTACATCTTCTATCAATTCATTGATGGACGTTGCAGAAGAAGTTCGTGATAGAGCTGCAATTTCTTTTCTAGACTGGTATGTAAAAGAACAAGTTGAAGAGGAATCTAATGTTGGTACTGTTCTTGCAAAATTGAGATTGATTGGTGATGATAAGCAAGCCTTGTTCAATCTTGATAAAGAACTTGCAACAAGAACATTCGTTGCTCCGGTTATCGGGTAATAAATGTTATTTAAAATTTATTTAAGCAAAAAGAAAGACCATGTCGGGGGACATGGTCTTTTGAAAGGGGAAGAAGTCCATTGATAAGGAGTTAACAAAATCGATGAATCTTCTTCCTAAATATGCTAAAACACATTAATTTTATAATACCTTTTAATCATCAAAAAGTCAAGTGTTAACAATAAATATTAATACCTCTCTTATAAAATTATTTTACAGTTAATTTCTTTGTTGTTTCTTTATCTGCAACAAGTTTTGGAGCATAAATCTTTAATACACCATGTTCCAATTTAGCTTCTGTTTTGTTAACATCAATTTCTTGTGGTAAGTAAACTGATCTTGAAAATTCACCATATTTGAATTCGGATTTTTTATAAGCTTTTTTATCTTCGCAGATTTCTTCTTCTTTTTTAGCATTGATGGTGATGTTGTTTTTGTCAATATCAATATCCAAATCTTCTTTTTTTACACCAGGAAGTTCTGCTCTGATATCATATTCTTTGTCTTTTTCTGTAATTTCAACAGGCATTGGAAGAGTATTCATATCTTCATCATAACCGTATTCTGGATACAAGTTGTCAAAATGTCTGTTCAAAATTGAACTAATTTCATCATTTACTGATTTGATAAAGTTGTCTGGTGTTTTTTTTATTAAGAATCTCATAATGAACTCCTTTCGTTCTTTTCTTTCTCTTTCTAACTACATTTATATTATTATTCTGTTTTTCTAAAAACAGCGATTTTTTAACCAAAAATTAACATTTTGTGTTATATTATTTCTATGGTTGAATTGATTAAAGTTGAAAGCGTTGATATTCCTGTACTTGCACAGTTAGCTTCTAGTGTCTGGCATGAATTTTGGGTAGATATTTTGTCTTTTGGACAAATTGAATATATGGTGGAAAAATTTCAGTCTGAAAATGCTATAAGAGAACAGATTAAATCTGAAAATTATACTTATTTTTTCATCAAAGCTGAGGGAGAAACAATTGGATATGTGGGCTTATCTTTAAAGCCAGATTATTTATTCTTGTCAAAACTTTATATTCTGCATACGTATAGACATTGTGGTTATGGTTCAGAAGTCTTTGAGTTGATTAAAAATTTTACTTATGAACATAATTACGACAGAATTAGATTAACTGTAAATAAACATAATACGAATGCAATTGAAGCATATTTAGGTTGGAATTTTGAAACAATTAGTTCTGTTGAAACTGAAATTGGCGAGGGTTTCATAATGGACGATTATATTATGGAATATAAATTGACAATTGAAGAAGAAAAAGAAGAGGTTGAAGAAGAGGAAGAAAATTCGGCCGGTTCTTTAGATTTGAACTTTGATGAAGAAGATTAGAATATGAGAATTACTCGTTTTAAAAAACTTATTACTTGGAATGTTGTATCGTTAGTTGGTTATGTAAATCTTCTAATTATGATAGTTTTTATAGTAATGTTAGGACTTGCAGCTTCTCAGTTAAATATCAAATTTGAGTTTAACAAATTTGTGTTCGACAATATGTTGAAACATATTATTTTTCCTTATGTAAGTTTTTATAAAACGATGATTATTGGAGTTTTAATGCTTTTGATAGGTTCGATGTGGGAAAAACGATATTATGATGAGAAAGGTATATATGGTTATCGAGTGTTAGAAAATTATGATAGAATTTATTCCTTTTTCTTTTTGGTTGGTTTGGCATTAAACTTTTTACCTTTGTACTTGTTTATGATGTACGTGATTTCACTTGTGGTGAAATTTATTTAGTTTTATGATAAGATGAAAATATCATTAAGCATTAGATTAAGTCGATGTGATGGAATGGTAGACATGCATGCTTGAGGTGCATGTGGCGAGAGCTGTGGGGGTTCGACTCCCCCCATCGACATTATATTTAATAGAGTCTTCAAAACAAGGCTCTATTTTAGTATTCAAATGTTTTCAATATTCTTATGGACGGGTTGCAAAATCTATTAAGGAACATTAATTTCTCAAATAAATATTATATTATATAAAAATTTTTCTTGTTGTATAATATGAAAGTAAGATTTACGAAATAAGGAGAGGGTAATATGGAAACATTAACCGCAACAGAGGGTTTAATAACCAAGATTATCGGACCGGTTGTTGACGTTGAATTCCCTAGCGGAGATTTGCCGAATATATATACAGCATTAAATATGTTCCAAGATGATGGAACTAAGGTTGTTGCAGAAGTTCAGCAAATGCTTGGTTCTAACAAGGTTAGAACGGTTGCTATGTCTTCAACTGATGGTCTTAGACGTGGCATGAAAGTTATAAATACAAATGAACCGATTAAAATTCCGGTTGGTAAAGCAATTTTAGGAAGAATTCTTAACGTTGTAGGAGATGCAGTTGATAATCAGGGCGAAATTCAAACTGATACTTATCTTCCAATCCACAGAGAATCTCCAAAATTGGTTGATCAAAATACAGATGTTGAAATTCTTGAGACTGGTATTAAAGCGATTGACCTTTTACAACCATATCAAAAGGGTGGTAAAATTGGTTTGTTTGGTGGTGCCGGTGTTGGTAAAACCGTATTGATTCAAGAATTGATTCACAACATCGCAATGGCCCACAATGGTGTTTCAGTATTTGGTGGTGTTGGCGAAAGAACTCGTGAGGGTAATGACCTTTGGAATGAATTCAAAGAAAGTGGTGTATTAGACAAAGTTGGTTTGATATACGGTCAAATGAATGAGCCACCGGGAGCCAGAATGAGAGTAGGTTTGTCTGCTTTGACCGCTGCTGAATATTTCAGAGATTTTTCAAAACAAGATGTGTTGTTATTCATTGATAACATTTTCAGATTTACTCAAGCCGGTTCTGAAGTATCAGCCCTATTAGGGCGTATGCCTAGTGCCGTTGGTTACCAACCTACATTGGCTACTGAAATGGGTGAATTACAAGAAAGAATTACTTCTACAAAAGACGGTTCTATCACATCGGTTCAAGCAATTTATGTACCGGCAGATGACTTAACAGACCCTGCTCCGGCTACAACATTTGCTCACCTTGATGCTTCAACTGTATTGTCAAGAAATATCGCATCATTGGGTATTTATCCGGC
This sequence comes from Candidatus Gastranaerophilales bacterium HUM_12, assembly GCA_002102825.1. Classification (GTDB taxonomy): domain Bacteria; phylum Cyanobacteriota; class Vampirovibrionia; order Gastranaerophilales; family Gastranaerophilaceae; genus Zag111. The sequence goes on from DABJ01000022.1 coordinate 52,906, forward strand.
AGTTGATCCGTTAGAATCAAGTTCTAGAGCTTTGGATCCAAATATTATCGGTGAAGAACATTACGAAGTTACAAGAAAAGTTCTTGAAATTTTACAAAAATACAAAGAATTACAAGATATTATTGCAATTTTAGGTATGGACGAATTATCTGAAGAAGATAAAGAAACTGTAAATAGGGCAAGAAAAATTCAAAAATTCTTATCTCAACCTTTCTTTGTAGCAGAACAATTCTCCGGTATCAAGGGTAAATATGTTAAAGTTTCTGATACAATTCGTGGCTTTAAAGAAATTATTGAGGGTAAACATGATGATTTACCTGAACAAGCTTTCTACATGGTAGGAACAATTGAAGAAGCCGTTGAAAAAGCAAAAACTATTGAGGAATAATTATGAGACTAAAAATTATTACGCAAGAAAGGGTTGTTTTTGACGAAGATGTTGATGAAATTTACTCTAAAGGCATTGACGGTGAATTCGGTATTTTAAAAGGTCATATTCCAATAATGACTGCTCTTGATATCGGGGTTACTCGAGCTAAACAGGGTGATGAATTTAAAACATTCACAACAATGGGCGGAATTTTGCAATTCAAAGATGAAGAGTGTCTTGTTTTGACAACATTGGCAGAAGCTGGTGAAGAAATTGACGAAGCAAGGGCAAGAGAGGCTCTTGAACGTGCTAAGAGACGTTTGAGAGAAGCAAATGCAAGACTTGATGCAAAACGTGCAGAAGCTGCAATTGCAAGAGCAGAAGCTCGGTTGAAGGCAAAATTAGTGAATTAGTATAATTTATTCAAATTATTAAAAAGAGCTGAGAATTTAATTCTTAGCTCTTTTTTGTTGTAAGGAATTTCATTTAGGAATAATGGAAAATTTTTTTTAAGCTGCATCTTTTGTTGGTTGTTGAGTTGAAACATCTTGTTGTACTTTTAACATTGGTTCAGTATCAGCTATTTTAGCTCGGTTTGAATTTATATAACCATCAATCAGGCTACCAACGCCATAACCGGCTAAAGCTACGGTAGGACAAGCGATTGCTAATTGTTTGAACTTGAATAGTTCAGAAATTTTGCCACCTTTAAATAAATCTATAATTTTACCTGCTGCCGGTGCTAAGAAACCTAAGATTGCTAAACCTGTTTTTGCAGTTGAAGTTTTTCTGTAAATATTGCCTTTGTCAGTGAATGCAAGGCTTTTATCTCTTGCAAGCAGACTGTTTGTCAATTTTGACTCATCAATTTGTGGCTGAGCTTGTTGAGTTTCTGTAGTGTTATTTTGTTGAGCGGTATTATCTGTTTGAGCTTGCAATTGGTTTGGAGTTTGAGTATTTTGAGTTTGTTTTAACGCGTTTTCTGTTTTTAAGAAATCCGGCATTAAAATATCCTCTTCATAATTTCCGCTAACAGGTTGCGCCAACGGGTTGTTATTGTTTGAAGTTGCCGAAAATACACTATTTGGTATTTGAGCAGATGTAAATGATGTATTATTTAATAATGAAGATGATTTATTATTTCCAATAGCACTCAAATTTGTATTTAACTCTACTGACATTTATTAATACCTTTCCACAAAAATATAATAACCTTACCTGTTTATATAAAGTATTTTTCTTTTCAAAAATTGCCTAAATTTAAAAATTATTAAAAATATGTTACAGCTAAATTTTTATGCGATACTGAAAATATGGAAAAGTCTTTTTATAGTATTTTTAAAACATTTTTCAAAGTTGGGACATTGCTTTTGGGTGGTGGATACGTAATTCTGCCACTGTTAACAAGTGAACTTGTAGATAAGAAACATTGGATTACAAGTGATGAGTTGTGTGAATTTTACGCACTTGGAGCAAGCCTCCCAGGGATTATTGCAGCAAATACAGCGATTTTTACCGGTCGAAAACTATTAGGACGAAAAGGTGCAATCGCAGCGATTATCGGAATTGTTATGCCTGCATTTTTAGCAATTGTTTTACTTGCTTCAATTCTTAGCGAAATCGTTAATAAACCGACTGTTCAGCACATATTCTGGGGTGTTGGAATTGGTGTAATTGTTTTATTATTTCTTGCAGTAAAAGAAATGTGGAAAAAATGTGTGGTTGATAAATTTTCAGTTGTTGTTTATGCTATTTGTTTAATTTTGGCATTTTTAAGACTTATTCCATTGTCATTGATTGTAATTTTGGCATTGATTTCCGGAATTATTTTCCAAAGATTTGAAGATAAGAAAAATGCGCAAAAGATTGCTCAACAGAAAGGAGAAGAGTAGATGAATTTATTTATTCAATTATTTCTACAATTTTTCCATGTCGGAGTGTTTTCTTTTGGTGGTGGTTATGCGACTTTGCCGTTTTTATATGATATTGCCGAAAAATATCATTGGTATTCTGCAAAACAATTAACTGACATGCTTGCGATTTCATCAATTACTCCAGGACCTATCGGTGTGAATGTCGCAACTTTTGCGGGATTTGCTACTTCCGGAATTTTGGGCTCTTTGATTGCTACAACGGCAATAATTTTGCCATCATATATTATTGTAACTATTGTTTATAAAGTGCTTGATAAATTTAGAACAAACAGAAATGTTAAAGGTGCAATTAGAGGTTTAAAACCTGCGGGTTGTGCTTTATTATCAGCCGTTGGGATAAAATTGTTATTCACATCAAACTTACATCTTTTAGGTACATTGATTTTAGTCGCATTTGTAGTTGCAAGTTTAAAGCAAAAACATGACCCATTATTTTATCTTGGAATTTCTGCAGTTTTAGGCTTGGTAATCGGTTATTTTAATTGGATTGGTGTGTAGTGTATAGTTTTAGTGAATTGTAAATACTAACTCTATTTGTATATATGTTAAGAAATATTACAAAGCAGTTTAATATTCTCAAAGTATTGATTTTAGTAGTTTTCAACGGTCTTGAAGCATGAAAACGCAAGTGGGGCATGCAATTTTTCAATCTCAAAATTGTTTATATAAGTACGGGGAACGAAATAAAGAAACGGGGAAAAGATTATGGCAGTTACAAATGCTTCACTTGCAAATATTCCTTTTTGGTCACAGCTACCAATGATGTACACTAATTACGGTGGTGATACACAAATTAGTACAATTCCATCATACGCAGGTTATAATTTGGGTTTGTCATTTAACCCTATTGCTCAACAAACTTGGGGATTCCCTGGGGGATTTAATTCTTCTCAAGTATTACCAAATGCAGGTATTGACCAAGGTGCAGTTCTAAGACAAGCTCAATCACTACTTGCTCCGGCTTTGAATCAATTAACAAGCCAAAATTTAAATACTTGTATAAACAATATTACAGCGACTAAGGCAAGATTGAATGCTAAACTTCAAACTGAAGGTATAACAGCAGATGAAAAAGCTAAAATTCAAGAAGCTTTGGATAAACTTAAAGAATGCGAAGATAAATTAAATCAATTAAAAAATTCGCAAGATTTAGACCCTCAAACTGCTTACCAAAAGGTAAGTGAGCTTGAAGCGGAAGTAAATAAAGTTGTTCGAGATTCAATTTCAACGGCAAATGGAGGTTCAACACCTGCTACTGATACAACTTCTAAACCAGAAGAAGCACCTAAAACAGAACCTAAACAAGGTGCAGAAGATACTGAAGAAACAGAACCAACAGAAACAACAGCAGCAAAGGAAGAAGCTGAGACTGGCGAAGTTGATAACTTTACTCCGGAAATGAAAGCTGAAATTGATAAATACTATGATGCAATAGATGGTATTGGAACTGGTGAGTCTTTTGATGCAGTATTGAACAATATCAATGAAGAAAATGTTATGGATTATGTTCTCGGTTGGAACAAATATCACTCTGCAGAAAAAGGTGAATCATTTATGGAAGCCTTTATGTGGGACGCTGATGCATCTCAAAAGAAAAAATATGGTAAACAAATTGCGAGAGCATTACGTGATAAAGCTGAAAAATTAGGTGTTTATGACCAATGCAAAGAAGATTTTGCTAAAATTGATAAAGAAATGGGAAGTTGGTTATGGATAAGTAACGATGTTTCTCAAAACTACGATAACATTATTAAAGTTATTGCACAAAAAATGGGAAGCAAATACGGAACTCCTAATAAAAAGGCATCGTAAAAAAAGTTTAATGTAGAGATTCCTCAGAAAATAAAGAAGAATGTGAAATTCATTATAGGTTAGTATAGTTAGTGTAGAAATATTGTCCTGCAAAAAATTGCAGGACTTTTCTTTTTAGAAAGCTATAATTTTATTTATGAATATTTGTAACAAAAAAGCAATTATTTTTCAGTAAAAAACTTTATATAAATATAGGAAATTAATAAGGGACGATTGTGGGTATATCAGCTCTAAAAACAAAAATTATATCTGAATACGAATTCAAGTATGGCTCATCTGATAATGCCGTAAACCTTAGAAAAATTTATGGCAACGATGGATATAAAAAATATGTTGCAAAACAGAATAGTATAATGGTTAAAGAGGGTTTAACAAATTCGATTGCTCAAACTAAAGAAGCTTACACCGCAGCTAAAAAATCTGATTATTATACTGCTTTAGCTCAATTAAAAAAAACATCTAATATTTGGAACGATTACAAATCAACATATCATACAAATTTGAATTCTCTTCGGGAACAAAATGGTGGTCTTTCTTTGAGCGGTACTCAAAAACAATCTGCCTTAACAAGTTCCGGAGATGGTGCTGTTGTAGCATATAACAACTTTAACAAGGCTCAATCAGAAGTTGATTATAGATTGAGTTTATACAATGATGCAACTCATTCGGGCATGAATTTTCTTTCTTAATGCTTCGTAACTTCATGTATTGATTTTTTTCTTTGAACATATTATTATTTCCTTGTAGAGTGCTTACGCCAATAATCACTCAACAAAGAAAAGGAAAAACTAATATGTCAATTAACTTAAAAAACAAAACTGAAATCGTTAAGGCTTACGGTAAAAATGAAAAAGATACCGGTTCTTCAGCAGTTCAAATCGCTATGATGACTCAAAAAATCAGTGAATTAACTGAACACCTTAAATCAAACAAAAAAGATTTTGCTACAAAAAGAGGTCTTTTGATGATGGTAGGTAAAAGAAAAAGATTATTAGCTTATGTTAAATCTCAAAACCTTGATGAATACAGAGAATTGATTAAAAAGTTAGGTATCAGAGGTTAATCTGATAAAGTTTTTAAAGACCGACCCATTTTCAGGTCGGTCTTTTTTAGTATAAGGAACGAGTCATGAAAACATTAAAATCAATGCGTTTACATATTGGAATATTTGGGAAAACAAACGTTGGAAAATCCTCTTTGTTAAATAGGATTACCAATCAAGATGTTTCAATTGTTTCTGATATTGCCGGAACAACGACTGATGTTGTTGAAAAAACAATGGAACTTTTACCAATTGGACCTGTGAATTTTCTTGATACGGCAGGGATTAATGATTCCACTGCGTTAAGTAACGAACGTATTGAAAAAACAATGAAAATTTTAAATCGTACTGATGTTGCAGTTATTGTTTGTGATTATAACGGTATTGACGAGTATGAAAAAAGTTTAATTGAAAAATTCAATGAATTAAAAATTCCATTTATTGTTGTTGTTAATAAAACGGATATTCAAAAAATCACTGAAGAAAACTTGATGAGTATTGAGAATTTATGTGAGAATGTTCTTGTTACATCTGCACAAACAGACAAAGAAATTATTTTCAAGTTTAAAGAGTTGATTGTAAAATTATTACCGAACGATTTCGTAAATTCTCCGAAAATTGTTGGGGATTTGGTGCCGGAAAAAAGTACGGTTATCCTTGTAATTCCGATTGATAAAGAAGCTCCAAAGGGAAGAATAATTTTACCACAAGTTCAAGCTTTGCGTGATTTGTTGGATTCAAATTGTTTGAGTTTAGTTGTGAAAGAAACAGAACTCAAATGTGCTTTAGACAATTTAAAAAATCCACCAAGTCTTGTTGTTACCGATTCTCAAGCTTTTCGTCAGGTGTCAGAAATAGTTCCGGAGGACATTCCTTTGACATCTTTTTCAATTCTTTTTGCAAGGTTGAAAGGTGATTTAAATGCTTTTACAAAAGGTGCAAAAGCGATTGATGATTTGCAAGATGGTGATAAGGTTTTGATTTTAGAAAGCTGTACACATCATGCAATTGATGATGATATTGGCAGAGTTAAAATCCCGAATTTATTAAGGAAAAAAACAGGGAAAAATCTTGTGATTGAAAATATTTCAGGGCATGATTTTCCGGATATTTCAGATTATAAATTGATAATTCATTGCGGAGCTTGTATGACAAACAGACGAGAGGTTTTATCTAGAATTTTAATTGCTAATGAAAAAAATGTACCAATTTCAAATTATGGTGTAGTAATTTCTTATTGTCTGGGTATTTTACCTCGTGCGTTAAAGATATTTACAAAGCAATAGCAAAAAAAATTTTTAGATGTATTATATACACTATAAAACTAGGAAAATAATAAGATAATGCGCATTCAAAATATTCAAACAAACAATTATTTATCACAGAAAAGATATCAAAATATAAATAATTCACAACCAAGTTTTCAACATTTAGTAATTGTTTCTAAACGTGACTGGCAAAAAGATATATTAAAAGCGGTTTTACATAATAGAGAACTTAAAAAATTTGAAAATTATTTAAAAAAAAGACATTCAGTCTTGGAGTTGCACCTTTCTTCTCATGATTGGACTCGAGAAAGTGGTTATAATAATTTATCAATAACTTGTACTTATGATAGACATAGTAAAATAGAGGGTTTAGAAGAGGTAATTATTCCATCGACACCCAAAGAAAGACTTTTAAATAATTTGAAAAAATTTAGAGCAAAAGATATTATTAGGCGAATTGAAGCAAGAGAACATATTGAAATTTCAAAAATTGAGAAACATATAAAAGAATTAGAAAACCCAGAAAAAACCGGATTTATAAGTAAAATAATAGGATTATTTTCCTAATATTATTATTTGATTTTATATAAAAAGGTGTACAAAATCTGTACACCTTTTAAGTATTTTATGCATCAATAAGCATACTAGCACCAATAACCCCCGCACTATTACCAAGTTGTGCAGGAACGATTTCAACAGCGCTACCAGCAACAACCATAGCTCTTTCTTTAATGGTTTTTCTAATTGGATCTAAAAGCAAATCACCTGCTTCTGCTACTCCACCACCAATGATAACTTTTTCAGGGTTTAAAAGGTTGATAACACTTGTCAAACCGATTCCGATGTATTCACCAACGATTGCAAAAATTCTTTTTGCAACTGGATCACCTGCTTCTGCAGCTTTTGCAACCATATAAGGTGTAATTTCTCCACCTTCGGCTGCTGCCATTTCTCTAAATTTTGTAGATTTACCACCTTTGATATAATCTTGTGCCATAGCTACAATACTTGGACCTGAAGCATAAGCTTCTAAACAGCCTGTATCTCCGCAACCACAAATTAAACCATCTTTCATTTGGAGTTTGATATGTCCGATTTCGCCTGCTGCATTTGATGCCCCACGTACAAGTTGACCGTTTACAACAAGTCCTGAACCAATACCTGTTCCAACAGTGATACACACAAAGTTTTCACAACCCTGACCTGCACCAAATTTCATTTCACCTAAAGCTGCACATCTTACATCGTTATCAATACGAGTTGGAATATGGAATTCTTCTTCAATCATTTGAGCAATAGGAACATTTACCCACCCTGGGATATTTGGAGCTAATTTTACAACACCGGTTTTATAATCTACTTGCCCAGGGAAGTCAAAACCAATTCCATCAATGTCTTTAGCTGTAGTGTTAGTTTCTTTCATCAAATCTTTGATTGCTTGTTTGATGTTGTTAACGGTATATTCGTAACCCATTTTTGCATAAGTTGGGACACTGTTAGAGTAAATAATTTTACCGCTTTTATCAACAAGAGCGATTTTAACGTTTGTACCACCAACATCTATACCAATTCTTTTACCCATTTTTCTTTCTCCCTTTTCTATATTATGAGATTCTTCGGTTGTTACACTTCCTCAGAATGACGTATTATTAACCTTATGAGAAGTTTTTCTTTTCAGTATGACATATAAGTAAAAATACCTTTTTGTCATTCAGAGCCTTTAGGCGAAGAATCTCATAACTTAGTATCTTTCTTAATCATACCCCAAATTTAGGGATTTAAAAATTGTAAACAATTGTTACAAAGAACAATTTAATTTTTAAAGTTTTAACCCCGAAAAGCCGTAATACTACATGAAAGTATAAAAGTTACGACTAAGTAAAATCAATGAAAGGAAAACAATGGGTTTAGCAACTGCACAAGCTAGATTATTAACCATAACAGCCAGAAAATCTGACTGTGAATTTCTTTCAATGAGCTATTCTCATCAAAAGATTGCTCTTTCTCGTAATATGGAAAAAGTTTCAACTGAATATCAAAATGCTCTTAACCAAACTAAATTGGTTTATGATTATACCGGAACAAATTCAAGTGATATGGATTTAACTTACGGATTGTTAATGAGCCCATCTGTTTATAATGATTATTATCCAAAACTTGTTACAGATTCAAAAAATAGAGTTATTTTGAATTCATCTTATGCAGCAGCTGCAAGAGCGGCAGGTATTCCGGCAGAAGGCCTTTCAGGTACTCCGTCTTCTGATGTTCGTAATAAATTTATAGAAGGATTGGCTAGTGCGGGTGTTATCACCTCTGCAAAAGCAGCATCTATTCAAGGTACAACTTATTCAAATGTAATTGGTAATGGTGCAACTACATCAGCTACTACAAGCACGACTGAAGTCTCTTATGACCAATTGTTAGAGTTGATTGATGCTAAATGTAGTGATACTGCTAGTTGGACATCTGCTTCCGGAGAGAATTTAGTTCTTGATAGAGGGGCAATTAAAGATACAAATTATAAGGCTGTCCACTTTACCGGTTATAAAAATGGTTCAAGAGTAACAGAATCAACTGGTAAAGGACAAGCAAACGTTAGCCTTTCTGATTTGTTGAAAAATGAGACTCAATTCAATTTATCAGTTGAATCATGTAAAGGTGAAAGAACTCCATTTGTTCAAGCTGCAAAATTACAAGAAGAACTTGTTGGGACAAGTGAAAACTCAGCATCTTTTGTAAATTGGTTGTTGGATCAATTCAAAACTGTTTTGGGTGGAACTTCTTCATCAGATATGGCATTGCAACATGCATATAATGCTATATATGATATGTTGTATCCAAATAGCCATTTGCAAGAAGCTTCTACTGATTTTCAAAATAATCACTGGGGGTCATCTTCTGATATTAAACGTAGAACTGAACCTGGAGACTCTTCTGTAATAAGTGGTAAAACCTACAGAGACCTTATGGACGAAGTTGGTACCGGTTGGGACGAAAAACTTAGAAATGGTTATAATGACGATGGAGAAAAAAGAGCCGGTGGTTACATAGGGTTTGTTTATAACTGTAAGAAAAATCCTTGCGGTAGCTCTCACAAACAAACATCTGAAGTTGCTATTAACTTAAATGGTATTGCACAGGTATTTTTGACTGCTTATGTTGAATATATGGAAGGCTTAGACAGCTCAAATTATAGTTATAATATTGGTAAAAAATCTGATTCCAACTTGTATGATGGTGAAAAAGACAATAAATTTAAATTCACTGTAGTTACCGGTTCAGAGGTTGATAAAGATAAGCAAGTTGAAGCAAACTTCTATGATACATTGTTCAACAGAATCTGTCTTGATGGTTGGACTCAAAATGACCAAATCGAAGATAAGGATTATATGCAAGAAATGATGAAAAGTGGCTTGATATATATTTCTTCAATCGGAGATGATGGTTATTATTATCAAGGTAATTATTCAACAGACAAATATATTTCAGAAGTTAAAGATGATGAAGCTATTGCAAAAGCTGAAGCTAAATATAACACTGAGAAAACAAAGATTGAAAACAAAGAAGATACAATTGATATGAAGATGAAGAACTTAGACACTGAAATTTCTTCATTAACAACAGAATATGATACAACTAAATCAGTTATTTCTAAATCAATTGAAAAATCTTTCAAACGTTATGATGCGTAATTGGAGTGGATTTAAAAGTTAATTAAAAGATATGCTATTCATTTTGTATGTAGCATATCTTTTCTATATTCTATCTTGACATCTTTGTTTGTATCACGTATATTATAAATACGGTTTGTGGCGACATGGCCAAGTGGTAAGGCAGAAGCCTGCAAAGCTTTTATCCCCCAGTTCGAATCTGGGTGTCGCCTTTTTTAATTAAAAAAAGAAGAATTAAGAAGAAAAGATGACGATTTTGTTTCAATATCGTCAATTTTTTTGCCTAAATTCTGAATGTAAATATATGTAACAAAGCTCTGTAAAAAGTTAAAGTTTCTCAGGGATAAATCCGATACATAATATGTAATTAGAAAGAAAAAACTTTAAGGAGTGTAGTTAAAATGTCTGAGAAAAAGATTATGGATGTAGAAGATTTAATGCTTGATTATGCAGAAATGACCAGTTTTGATTTTGGGTCATTGACTAATGAAGAAATGAATACTTTGAACAAAATTACTAATAATGAATATATGAAAAAGCCAATGGCATTTAAGTATGGTAATTTCAAATTGTCTGACTTTTTCCACTCATTATTATCAGATGAAGGCTAATAGCTGAAGATTTTGGAGATATGTGATATGAACGAAAAACAATTGTTTGAAGCAGGCTGTTTTTTACCGTCTTGGGCAGAAGATGTTCAAGAAACAGAACAAATGCCTATTTCACAGGCTTATGTTTCTCGAAATAAAGACCTTCAAACATTATTATCAGAACTTGATGAAATTAAAGACCGAATTCAAGAAATCAAAGCCAGAGAATGGCACCTTACAAAGTTATTGAATTTCTACAAAAATGACTTTGCTAAGGAGTAACGACTACCAGACATTTATTTAACGTTAAATCAATTTTAAGCCATAAATTTTTATTTATGGCTTTTTCGTATATAAAATAAAAACCAATCTATATTTCAAGATTGGTCTTTTCGCTGTTTCGGGATTTTGCGATTACACAAGGATTTTACTTTGGTAAATTAAGCTGTTTTTCTCTTTTCAATAGGCTCCCCAATTGTTTCTAAAAGTGTGTCAATTACTTTTGGCATTTGGCAGATGAAAGAATAATGTCCGTTTGCTAAAGAACATTTTTTGCAGTTGCAATTTATTGAATAGCATTCCAAAGCTTGTTCTGTCCAATTTTGTGTAATTGACTCAGACATCTCATCATTCCCCGGCAAATATAGTTCTAAATCCTCTTCAGATATAATCCTATCCATACTGCCCTCCCAAATTTCGTCAATAAACTACCCAGTCTTATTTTACTTGTTTAAAGTTTGATTTTAATCCTCTAAATATATGAGATTTGAAAAGGACTGAAACTTAATCCAGTCCTTTTATTAAACAGTTTTAATAATAAGGTTTAATCAAAACTTTTTACAAGTTCACCATTTTTGTTGAATTCCATGTAAGTATGTTTGCCCTTGTTTGATTCGCCATAAACCATTGCACCATTTTTGTTATAGATCAATTCTTTTTCTGACTCGCCATTTTTAACTCGTACAGATTTTGAACCGTCATCATCGTATTCAGTTGTTTTTGTTCCGCCGTTTGGCAATTTGTCTTCAATCACATAACTTTTTGTGCCATTAATATTTTCATTGTAGAAAAATATTGTTGAACCATTTTCTTTGTTAATAACTCCTAAACTTCCGTCCGGATTGAATAAATGTGTTACTTTTCCATCTCTGGTTTCGGTTTCAATTTTTTCTAATGCACCATTTGAGTAATATGATTTTTCGCCTTGAATTCCTTTTGGGTCATAGCCAAGGACAAATGGTTGAGCAGGTGTTAATTCTGGGTCTGCTAAAGGATTGATTCCTGTAGTATTTTCGATTGGTAAATTTTGTCCGTTTGTAATTCGGATTGGTTTACCGTTTTTGTATTCTGTGGTTTTAAATTCGCCTGTTTTGTTGTCTTTTGTGTCAACGTATTTGATTTGTCCATCTTTGCTAAAACAAGTTAATCTTGTGCTGTCTGTAACTTCGCATATTTCAAGAATGCTTGAATGACCCTTTGGAACTGCGGTGTAGATTTTTTTAAATCCGTCAGGTCCATATTCAAATTCTTCTGTTGATTCAAGTTTTCCTTGGTAATAATGAGATGCTTTTTGAACTTTTCCATCAGAATTCAATTCTACAATATTTGTTTCTACATTTTTAGGGTTGCTTTCACTTCCCGCAAAGTTAAAGTTCTTTTGGATTTTTGTCAATTTACCTGTTTGATTGTTATAGTATTTAATTTCGCTAACAGCTTTTTCCGGATTAGAAATATCCATTTTGTAAACAACAGTTTCTTTGTCTTGTTTATCAACGATTGAATTTAATGTTCCTTGTGAGTTATAAATTTTTTCACCTTTAATATCTTTTATCGACTCAGGTGTAATAATAACAGGAACAAGAGGCTCCATTTTCTTTTGTTCTGTTGGTTTTGAAATGTTTGCTTGATTATAAGCTGCCATTGCGTCCATTCCGCTCATTTGAACATCTGGAGATGTTTGTTGTTGAGGTTGTGGCGGATAGATTGTTTCTGTTGTATAACNNTTGTTTGTACAGGATTAAATGTATTTACCGGATTAATCATAGTTTCCCCTTTTAGTTCTACACTACATTATATATAATAACGATTGCGGGGAAAATTTATTGCTAAGATATTAATAATTGTAAAGCTACACAAAGTTGCGATAATGCGTGGATATAGTATAATATTTATAAAAATATATTGAAGAAGGAGCAGAAATGTTTGGAATTATTTTAGCAGGTGGATCAGGCAGCAGACTATGGCCAATGTCAAGAGAGTTGTACCCTAAACAACTTTTGAATTTATGTGGTGAAAAAAGTCTTTTGCAATCAACTTTTGAAATGTTGGATAAATTTATTCCTGCTAAAAATATTATTAGTATTACAAATTCTAAACATCACGCAAATGTGAAAATGCAACTTAGTGAAATTAGTAAAGAGTCTATAATTTTAGCCGAACCAATTTCTAAGAATACTGCTCCTGCAATCGTACTTGGTGCTAAATATATTCAAGAAAATAGTCAAAATGATGAAACTATTTTAGTGGTTCCGTCAGATTTGTTGATTAAGGATAATAAGAAATTTATTGAAACAATCAAAAAAGCTCAACCGCTTGTTGAAAGTGGAAAAATTGTAACTTTTGGAATTAAACCAACATATCCGGAAACAGGTTTTGGTTATATTTGTTCTGAGAATGGTGTGGTTTCAAGTTTTACCGAAAAACCGAATAAACAAACTGCTCAAGAGTATTTGAATAATGGTAATTATTTTTGGAATAGTGGACTTTTTATGTTTAAAATTTCTACTTTGATGAAAGAAGTTAAAGAATATTGTCCTCAAATTTCAGAAATTATAGAAAAGATTAACTGTTCTGATAAATCTATTTCATATATTGAATTTGATAAAATGCCAAATATCTCAATTGATTATGCGGTAATGGAAAAGAGTAAAAATCTTGCTATGGTTGAACTTGAATCTGATTGGGAAGATTTAGGTTCTTGGCAATCAATTTACGAAGTTAGCCCAAAAGATGAAAATAACAATGTGTTTGTCGGACATGTATTAGATAGAGGTTCAAAAAATTCTTTTGTTTATGCTTCTTCAAAATTAGTTGCGACAATTGGGCTTGAAGATACTGTAGTTATTGAAACAGAAGATGCAATTTTGGCTTGTAAAAAAGATAAAACACAAGATGTAAAACAAATTTATGAAACATTAAAACAACAACATGATGGAACCCAAAAGGTTCATAAAACAGTTTATCGCCCTTGGGGATTTTACACAGTTATTGCTGAGGGTAAAGGTTTTATTTCCAAAATTATTCATGTAAATCCGGGGCAAAAATTATCTGTTCAATCCCATAATCATAGAAGTGAACATTGGGTTGTATTAACGGGGACTGCAAAAGTTGTTTTGGAGGGTAAAGATAGTATTCTTTCTCCTGGGCATAGTATTGATATTGCGGTCAAAGAAATTCACTCTTTACAAAATCCGTATGATGAAGATTTGGAAATTATTGAAGTGCAAAAAGGGGATATCCTATCTGAAGACGATATTATTCGCTACGAAGATATGTACGGTAGAGCATAAATTATCTTTATAAACTTTCATAATAATCTTTTAAAATCTTAGTATCTGTTTCAATATTAGGGCTTTCGCATACCAAAGCACCTTTTACTCCGAATTCTTTCATTGCTTTAAGTAGGTCTTTGTAATTCATATCGGAGTCTTCCAAAATTAAGTGGCGTTTTTCCCCTTTTGCGGTGTAATCAATTCCTGCAAGGTGAGCATGGAAGTTATTCAATGCAAAATCACCAAGTTCTGTACCAATTCTATCCAAAATTTTGCAGAATTCGTCATAAGTATTATATTCCCCACCTGTTCTGGCATGAATGTGTGAAAAATCAACACAAGGCAAAACTTGTTCAAATTCTTTAGATAATTTGATTATTTCTTCGTAATCTCCCCACTGTGTGCCTTTACCCGTGGTTTCCGGTCTAATCCACATTTTGATATTATTTTTATTCAATACTTCAATAATTTTTTGAGTTTGAGTTTTAACTTGTTCAAAAACAGTTTCTTTGTCTTTCCCCATATAGAAAGCTGCATGGTATGTGATACTGTAACCTCCAAAATCATTTGCGGCATTTGCAGTATCAATAATTCTTTGTACACTTGCTTCAACTTTTTCTTCTTCTTTTGAGTTTAAGTTAATATAAAAAGGTCCATGCGCAGTCAAAATCAAATTCTTTTCTTTTGCAGTCTCTTTTAAGAATTTTCTTGTTTCATCTGTCATTCTTACACCATGGACAAACTCAACTTCCATTCCGTCAAGCCCCATACTTTGAATGATATTTAATGCCTCTGAATATCCACCTTTGCCGGTAGATAGTGGCATTCCGGCTGTTAGAAAATTTAATTTATCAATCTTATAAAAATCTTGCACAAAAACCTCCAAAATAAACGGCTACACAACCAATTATAACACTTAAGACTGCATAAAGTGAAGCATGTAAAAATTGTTGATTTTGAATCATTTCAAATAATTCTGCTGAAAAAGTACTAAATGTTGTTAAACCCCCGCAAAATCCCACGGTTAAAAGAAGTTTAAGCGGATTTGTCGATTGAATTTTTTCAACAAAAATAATGTACAAAAAGCCGATTAAAAAACAACCAATAATATTTATCAAAAATGTTGCGATTGGAAGATTAATTTTAAACAAATTAACGCAACAAATTCCTGTTAAATATCTTAAACAAGCTCCGATTCCTCCGCCCAAAAATACGGCTAAAATGTTCAACATTATACTTTGACCTTAACTAATTCTTCCAAAATATCTGAAACATCTTCTACAAATTTTGAGCAGTGTTCTTTTTTTGCACTTCCCTCTAATCCAAGACATAGAATTTTACAACATAGAACTTTATTTCTCTTTTTGAATTCTTCGGTTAATTCAGAAGCTTTTTCTCTTGCAAAAATTTGGTTTCCGAATTTGTTATTTCTACCAAAAAGATATCCCAAAACTAGTTGAGCGCCTGTAACCGCACCACATGCACAGCCTGAGGACATTCCTGCAGAAAATGTTGTTGCACAAGGTAGCAATTCTTTGTCACACAAACCTAAATCAATACAAGCCTGTACAATACTTTCTGAACATGAATATCCGTTTTTAAAATATCCTAATGCTTTTTCTTTTATCATTTTCATTTCACCTTTTTTATCTTAATTAATTTTTCACATAAAATTGTGAAGATGTCAAAATTTTTGTTGGATTATCTCTTGAATATACTGTCATAATATATGCACCGGTTTCATTAAAAACGAGGTAATCAGTGTAGTAATAAATTTGTTCATCTTTCAATTTCACGTGTTTTCCCCAGACCAAATCATATCCTAATCTGTCTGCAGGGTCACCTGTCAAAGTCTTTCCTCCTGTTTTCACTACTTGAATAAGTAACCTTTTTGATTCTACAGAATGTGGTAATGTTACTAGATAATAAATTCTCTCACCTGATTTGAAAACATTTGTTCCGGACATCATTGTATCCTGTCTGAACGGTTGTTTGTTGAACAAAATTTGCGCTTTTTCCATATCACAAGCACAGGTAAACATCACCATAACTATCATTATAAAAAATCCAACAAATTTTTTCATGGAGTGTTAACCTTAAAATTACTGCAACTGTTTAATCTTAGTTTGAACAGTATTAACCATTTCTTTGTCATTATTGTGTTTGATAAATAATTTATAATTTTTAATAGCTTCCGGTTTTTTGCCTTGATGTTCAAGTGCCATACCAAGAGCATAATATGCGTATCCGAAGTTGTAGTCAGGGTCTAGCGCTATTACTTTTTCAAAACTTTTTTGTGACTCAATTAAATTGTTTTCATTTGCATAAGCTAACCCCAAATTGAACCAACCGTCTGTATAATCAGGATTTACAATGATTGATTTTTGATAATAATTCACAGCTTTTGTATTATCTTCTTTTATTTTATAAATGTTTCCGATTTTCAAAAGTGTAACAGCATCGTTTGGAACAAGTTGTAATGCATCTTGATAATTTTTTACTGCCGCATCATAGTTGTTGCTTTTGTAATTTTTATCCCCTTCTAGAATAAAATCTTCATTTTGTTTCATTGTTACAGAAGTTGATTTTACATTTGTTTGAGTTTTAACTTCATTTACGGCATTTTCTTCTACATTATCTAAAGTCAAATTGATTGCAGGAAGATCTTTGCTATCTCCTTGTGTTGATTGAACATTAACTTTTGGCTTGTATAATGAAGAAATAAAGTCACTATATTCTGCAGAGTATACGGTTTTATCAGGATCAATAGAAATTGCTTTTTCATAGTTTTCAGAAGCCTTGGTATTATTTCCTGTTGCTCTGTATGCCCTTGCAAGTCCGTAATATACATAACCATCAGTATATCCGCCCTTAATTGCTGATTTGAAATCTTCAATAGCTTTGCCATAATTTTCACTTGCAACAAATTCATGACCCCTTGATACAAGAGCATCGTTTAAGTTGTTTTGTAGAGTTTTGTCTGACTTTGTAGATAATAAATTTTGATAAAGAGTAATTGCATCATCATATTTTTTCAATGCATGAAGTGCAATTGCTTTATTTACTTTTACATCATAATCATCAGGTTGTGCTGTTAAAATTTCATCATAATATTTTAAGGCATTTGCGTAATCTTTTTTGTTGTGATAACAATTTGCGATATCTTTTTTCAAATTAATATCATTACCATCTTTTGTAATTGCAATTGAATAATTTTCAATTGCTTTGTCATAATTACCCAATTCTTTATAAATTGCAGCGATACTTTTATACCCGTTTATATCGTTTGGATAAGCTTTTATATACATGTTGTATTGTTCTATAGCTTCGGTATTTTTGTTCATTGTTGCTAACAAATCTGCGTAATCAAGACGAACAGTGTTCAAATTTGGAACATTTTTCAATACAACTTGATATTGTTCATAAGACAAATCATTTTTACCCAAATCTTGATAAGCCTGTGCAAGTGCCAAATGTGCAGAATAATTTTCTGCATCTTTTTCGATTGCTCGTTCTAACATTTCAACAGCTTTTTCTGATTCATTTGTGTTAAGAAGTGCAATACCATATTCTGCAAAATTTTTGAAGTTATCAGGATTTTTCTCATAAATAATTTTATATTGAGCTGATGCATTTGTATAATCTTTTGTTGCTGTATATGATGCAGCTAAATTTTCACGAGATTCAATATGTTGTGGGTAAGTGTCAAGAAACATGTTGTAATTTTTAATTGCTTCTTTGTAATTTCTCAGTTGATATTGAACATTTGCGATATTGAAATAGTTGTATTTATATTCAGGGAAAATGTCCAAAGCTTTTGAATAAGCTACAAGAGCTTCTTTGTATTTACCTTGGTTTTCATAAATACTTCCGATACTTATATATACAAATGAATCGTCCGGTTTGAGTTTTAGAACTTTATTATAAGCATCAAGTGCCTTGTCAAACTCGTCAATTTCTGTGTAAATTCCGGCAAGTTTTGTGTAAAGCATTGAATCTCCACCGGAAACCTCAATAGCTTTTTCAAGTTTTTCAATTGCACCTTTCAAATCTTGCTGATGTTCTGCTGTGCATGCTTCTTGATACAAAGTATCTGCTTCCCCTGTCATGGCAGAGTTTACTGGAATTGCACACATTGTTAATGCAGATATTAAAATTGTTGTTAATAATTGTTTTCTAATTGTTCTATACCTCAAAATTTTTGCTCCTATAATATCATAAATATTATACTTCTGTAAAGCTATTATTTTAATTATATTCTGCTCTTTAATCTGTTTTTTGTCAAATCTGAATTCTCAAATTCCCACTTAATTACCGTATTTTTATAAAAACAAATTAGCTTAATAAAATTTTACAATAAAAATCCACTAATAACTAGCAAAAAAAATAATGGTCTGGTTTAGAACTAGAAAAACCACTAAATTTGTGGTATAATGTATAAAAGTTTATAGAGGTAGTCTTAATTTAAAAAGGAGTAGTTTCTATGGCAACAGTTGTATCAGACAAAGAGGTTAAGAAGGTAAAACCTAAATACTCAGATGAATTCGAAGCTTATTTGAAAAATCAATGTGCAAAAACAACTTTCAATGGTACCGAATTAGAATCATTTTCTTGGTACAAAAAAGTGTTAGGGCTTATGTAATTTTTAATCTTAGTCTCAATTAACAAACAAAATTAAAATCCGGTCTATTGACCGGTTTTTTAGTGCAAAAATCTTTAAGGCAAAAATCGAAGAATTTCTCGTGCGGTTTCTTCCGGTATTTTTGAATATAATAAAGGTTCAGATATAGCAATCTTTCTCACTCCAAAATCAATGAGCTTAGGTAAATTGTTTGGAGTAATTTCGCCGGATATAAATATTGGTGTGTTGATGTTTTCATTTGCCCACATGATAGCTTCGGCTTCTATTGAAAATGTGGATTTTTGATTTGTTTTATACGGGCCAAAAGTTATATAATCCGCACCATCATTAACTGCTTCAATGATTTCGTCTGGGTTTGAACAAGTTCTCCCGATGATTGCGTTTTCGCCAAGAACTTTGCGGGCATCATTTATACTTATGTCATTTTGTCCAAGATGAACTCCGTCAGATTCAACGATTAAGGCAATATCTGGTCTGTCATTTACGATGAAAGTTGCACCGAACTCATCGCATAATGCTCGAATTTTTCGCCCAAGTTCAATTTTTATACTGTCCGGAAAATTTTTTTCACGAAATTGAACAATTTCCACTCCACCTTGAAGGGCAGATGCAATTGCATCAAGAAAATCATCTTTAGAATTAAACTTGTCAGAATTTGTAATTAGATATAATTTTCTTTTTTCTAGTTTAAGTATATTAAACTGCTCTTTCAACTTGTCCCACATAAATATCCCTTTTTATGGATATTTTAACATGAATATTTTTTGTTTTGGTATATTTTCACTTTTATTTACGTGTAGTAGTGTGAGGGTTAAAAATAAAAAGATATTGCAAAGCATTGAAAAATCTAGTATAATAAGAATACTTCTAATCTGTCATTACGAGGAAAGATAATAAGCAAGTAATGAGTGGATTGGAACGGAGTGACGTAGTAATCTTGAACAAAGAACACAGAAGTCAATGAGTTAAGTATAACAAAAGAAAGGAAGTACGAACATGCCAAAACGCAGTCA
>DABJ01000025.1:0-2545 GCA_002102825.1 Candidatus Gastranaerophilales bacterium HUM_12
ATGGTAGGTGCTACTGTTGCATGTGCTGTTGCAGTTGCTCAAGCAATGAATAAATAGTTTAATCTTTTGGCATGTGCCAAGAGATTTTAAATAAATTGAGACTCGATGGTTAATTCTGTCGAGTCTTTTTTAATGACATTTTAAATTCTTGCAAACAAAAATGTTAAGTAAAAAATGTAATTTTCTATGCTTTTTATATAACTAATATATACTCAAAATATACGTTATAAGCAGGTTTAAGAAATATTAACAACATTAAAATCAAAAAGGCAATTTTCTAAAATAAAAAACGTTTATAAAAGAGTAAGGGGAATGCAAAGACATTCAAAGGAAAAAGAAAATTAAATTCTAAATTAGTTTAATTGTTTTAAAAAGTGAAAAAAGGATTTAAGTAAAACAAGTTTTTTATACTCTCTCTCTCTTAATATCCTCGTGTTTATTTAATGTTGCCATAACTTGGCAACTTTTTTTTGCTTGTTATAGTTATTGGGAAATATTATACAGATAAAGTTGTTTAAAATCCATCTTTTTCAAACCTAGAAATTTCTTTTACAATATTATCTAAAACATCTTCGTATTTTCCATTTCTTTCAAGTGCAATGTCTTTTATGGCACTAAGTTCATTTTCATAATTTTGGATTTGTTTGTCGTGGTTATAGATATTGGCAATTAGCACAAAAACTAAAAATACAATTAGGGCGATTCTATTCATATTGTTCCTCTAATTAAATAAATCTGTTTAAATGAATGCTAGCATAAAATTACTCGATAGTGTATGAATCNNAAAGGGAACAATTGATTTTTCAATTGTTCCCTTTTTAGTTTTAATAATGTTCTAATTAGTTAGAACCGTTTAGTAATCCGTATGCTGCGTCCCAACCACTGATTCCGCCTCTTGTTTTGAATTTAGCAACTTGGTTAACACTGTTTTTTCTGTATTTTTTCATATCTTTTGATACTTTTGCTGCTAGTTTTTTGTTTTCTTTTCTTGTTGCCAAAACTGTGTTTGCATAAGTTAAGAAGTTTTTGTATTCATTACAAGCATAGCCGGCTTTAAGTTTTGCAGGGTAGGCATAACCTGTGTAATCATAAACATTCATTGCTCTTTCCGCATTTGCCGGTTTGCCTTGAATTGCTTCCCAATATGTGCTTGTTTGTTTTGTTAAAACAACAATAATTGCTAATGGATTATAACCGGCATTTGCCATTAGGTTAACAGCAATTGTATCTGCTTCTTTTTCTTTTTGTAAGCTTGAGTAATTTGTTGCTAATGTTGTTGCGGTTTCATTTGTTGTGATATTAGTATCTGTTGCAGCTTGCAATAAAGATACAACTTTTCCTCTTGATGCGTGACCTGCAATGATATGACCTAATTCATTTGCAACTACTGCTGCAACTTCGCTATCATTTCCTGTATAAGCTAATTCGTTAGTTGATACGTTTACAACTTTGTTTGTTGAGTAGTTTGAGTTGTCAACAACTCCTGATACTACTGTAAATTTAACATTTGTTGCAGAAATTCCGTTTTTAGTAAGTAAAGTTTGACCTACTGTAGGTACTCTGTTTGCTGCATTGTATGTTGTTGCGGCAGATGTAGGAATTGCAATCGCAATTGCAACGAACAGTGAAAATAAAACTTTTTTCATAAAACTATTCTCCTTATATGATACACATCAACATTTTATAACAAAATAAGTTTTTGTAAAATGTTATCTTTAGAAAGTTTATTGATTTTCTTTCGTTTCTAATTTAGTATAATTTTGTCGTAACAGAGTTTTTATAGGAGTAAAATATGTTAGAAAAGTTAGAGAAATTTCAAATTTTAGCACTTGCTGTGGTTCTTGCACTTGGGGGAATTATCGGTGCAAAAATTATAACAGGTGCAATGGCAAAAGATGTTATTTATGTAACCGGTTCTTTTTCTCAAAATGTAATTTCAGATAGTGGTAGATTTGAATTTACTATTCATTCAAGACAAGTAAATAAAGCTCAATGTTTTTCGACTTTAAATAAGCAACGACCATTAGTAATAAAATATTTAAAAGACAAGGGCTTTGCTGAAAAAGATATTGATATTAAAGCATTACAAGGTTATGACGTTTATAATATTAATTCTAATGGAATGACAACAAATCAAGTTATTGCTTATGATGCAACTCAAAGAATCTCTGTTAAATCAAAAGATGTTCAAAAAATTAAAACTGTTTCAAATGAAATTACGAATTTAATTCAACAAGGGATTGATATCGGAGTTGAAGAACCCTCATATTTCTATTCAAAATTACCGGACTTGAAAGTCAAAATGTTGGAAGAAGCAACTAAAGATGCAAAACAACGTGCCTCTGCAATGCTAAAAGCAACGCACAATAGAGTTGGTAAAATTCAATCAGTAAATATGGGTGTATTTCAAATTACTCCGGTTGATTCTACAAATGTTTCCGATTCAGGAATTAGTGATACAACATCTATTGAAAAGAAAATTACATCAGTTGCAAATGTGACTTTTAGGGTAAAATAATTTATTATATATAATAGAGTAAGTGGC
>DABJ01000025.1:2553-11392 GCA_002102825.1 Candidatus Gastranaerophilales bacterium HUM_12
CAGAACCTGCCACTTACTTTATTTAAATTTTAATCAAGAAAAATTTACTGTCTTTAAGGGCTATAACTTTATGTTGGGTATCTTTTTTGAACATTAAAACTTCACCCTTATCAATTTTGAATTTTTGAGCATCAAAGTGAAGTTCTATTTCTCCATCAATTACATAAACTGCTGCATCGGCTTTTGAAGTGTGGGTATCAATTATTGCACCTTTTTTTATTGTTACAATATTAAAGCTGCTTTCATTGTTTTCCATTAATGGTTTTCGAATAAATTTGTCATTTTCAACATCAATAATATCTTTTGCTTTCATTACATTGTAGAACATTAGTATCCTCCTTTGATTAATACAGCAATACTTTAACTAAGAGGATAATTTTCTGCACTTCTACAATATAACTATTTTTTATATCGAAATATCAATCTTTTCGCCAATGTCAGATGCAATTTTATTTATTTCTTTATTTAAGTTGCATTTTGGAATTTCTTTCAAATGGCTAACAAGTTCTTTTATTTTTTCGTTTTTTTTAATTGCTGATTGTGCAATTATTACTGCTTTTTTATAATAACCCTCATGCCCAGGGAATTTTTGAGAGGTGCTTAAATATAATTCTCTTCCCTCGCTATAGGTATGAATGCCCATTGCTGATTTTAGCAGAGGCTTTGTTGGGACAAGTTGTCCAAATGATGTGTTTTGAGTGCTATTTTCTATTTTCATATTTTTTTTTAAATCAAAACAAGATTTTTTTTGCTATTTAAATTTTTTTGAAATATTACCCAACTGATTTATTACTATGCAATTGCAAAATTTTATACAGTTTTGAAAAATAAATATGATATATATTTTAAGGGAGAATGAACATGGTTGAAGCTCAGATTGAGAAACACGGTAATAAATTTGAAAATTTTTTAACAACAGCACAAGGGGAGGACTTATTTGATAAGGCTAAAAAGGTTGCACAGATTTTGAATAGTGGTATTTTAACCGGAAATGAAGGTTTAGGAATGCGAGCTTTGGACAAGGTGTCCGGAGAATATTTTATTAGAGAAAAAGACGGAAAATCTCATTCTGTAATTATGTTTGGCTCTAATTCGTATTTAAATATGTCAACCCACCCTAAAGTTATGGAGGCTGCAAACTCTGCATTACATCAATTTGGTTATGGAATGGGTGCAGTATCAAATTATGTTGGGGTTACTGATATTCATAGAGAATTAGAAGAACGAATTGCAAAATTCTATGGTTGCGAGGATTCAATAGTTTTTCCTAGCGGTTATGGAACTAATGTTGGTGTGATTTCTGCTTTATGTAGTACTGGTGATGTGATAATAAATGACAGTGCAAACCATTCATCAATTTTTGATGGTTGCAGGCTGTCTAATGCTGAAATTAAGGTTTTTCCTCATTCAGATATGCGAGCTTTAGAGAGAATTTTGAAGAGAATTCCTAAGGCGCAAACAGGTCGTTTGATAATTACTGATGGTGTTTTTTCAATGGACGGAGATATTGCAAGGCTTGATGTGATTACATCTCTTGCAAAAGAATATAATTGCAGGGTTATGGTCGATGATGCTCACGGGGTCGGTGTTGTGGGAAAAATGGGACGAGGAGCTGCAGAATTTTATAACGTAATGGATAAAATCGATTTGAATGTTGGTATGCTAAGTAAATCTCCAGGAGGACTGGGCGGATATTGTGCGGCAAGTTCTGAGATTATTCAGTATTTAAGACTTTATGCAAGAACTTATTTCTTTTCAACAGCATTACCGGCGTCAATTGTGGCGGGATTAAATGAGGTGTTTAAGCTTTTTGAGACTGACGAAGCAGGAAGAGAAATGCTTTGGGATAAAATTAATTATATGAAAATGAAGTTGACTGAATGTGGTTTTGATATCGGGCATTCGCAATCTGCAATAATTCCTGTGATGATTTATGATGAAGAAAAGTTGTTTAGAATTCATTTTGAGCTTCGGAAATTAGGCTTGTACACAAATATAGTAACTTATCCTGCTGTTAGACGTAAGGAATGTCGTTTAAGACTTTGCGCAATGAAAGAATTGACTTTTGACCAAATTGATAGAGGAGTAGAAATTTTGAAACAGGTTTGTAGAAAATATAGAGTTATTTAATTTAGTTATTTTAAATAACTCATATTTTCATAGTGTAGAACGTGATATGTGCAGCCCCAACCATTACCATCTTTATCGCAAGTATATTCCGTTTCCGGTGCACCTAATGGGTATAAACCCTTATTTCTAAACCATGAAAAACAAAATAAATCTCGACCAATCGTATTTGGTGGTTTTGGACCATTTATGTCTACATAAAAATCTACAATTTCACTATTTGAAGTCTTTCCAAAACTTAGAGCAGTACCATTCATCAACACTACTTTATACATATTATCACCTCCATAATATCCTGCACCACTACTATTCAAATATTTATATCGTTGAGTATAAATACAAGAATCTCCTGTAAGTTCACAATCTTGTACGACCTTGAGTGCGGGTAAAAGGTTTTGGGCGATTACAACTGCATCTTCTTGTTCTGAAAAATCCCAATCATCAGGAGTTCCAACTTCTTCTTGTCTGCTACGAATGGCTTGCGATAAAATTGAATATGTTTGTCTTAATTTAATTACGGTTTGTTTTTCTTGGTATTTTGCAAGTAGGGTTGGAATTGTCATAGCTGCAACAATCCCGATAATTCCAAGTGTGATTAGCACCTCTGCTAATGTAAAACCTTTATTTTTAGACATAAATTCTCCTTTTTTGTTAGGTAATATACTGAATATAATCAGTATATTACCTAATATAGTATATATCATAACAAAATGCAATATACTAGAATGAATTTATGGATATGACAGATTATTTTAAAGAACTTGCCAAAAATATGAGAGTTGAACGGGCAAGGTTAAATATCTCACAATTGAAATTAGCAGAAATGGCAGATGTGTCTTTAGATACAATAAATATGATTGAACGAGGAGTCGGAAATCCTAAATTGTGCACTGTTATTTCTATTGCAAAAGCTTTGAATGTTGATTTGAATACGTTAATAAAATTGTAAATGAGCAACTAAAAAAGTTGAAAGATAATTTCTTTCAACTTTTTAATTTAATTAATTGTACTAAAAACTATTCTTTTGGTTCTTCTTTGCTTTCAGTTTCTTCAACTGTTTCTTCTGATTCTTCAGAATTTTCCTCTTCAGCCTCTTCTTTTTCTTCAGTTGAGTCTTCGTTTGTTTTATCTTCTGCAGATTCAACATCTTCTGATGTTTCGTCTTCAGAATTTTCTTCCTCATTTTCGGAGTCAGAATCTTCATCAGATTTTTTAGCTTCGTCTTCAGCTTTTAATGTTTCTTCGATTTCTTTTTCATCTTTAGCTCTGATTACCGGAATTGAAAGCATCAAAGCCATTTGGTCACCCTCTTGATCAAAGTTAAGTTCAAGGGCATCTTTATCCATTTCAACGTAACGAGATAAAAGTTCTACAAGTTCTCTTCTCATACGTTGTAAAAGTTCAGGTGTAAGATTTGTTCTATCTTGCATCAAAACAACACGCAATCTGTTGCAAGCAACATCTTTTGCGTTTTCCTTTTCTGTTTCAGTTTGTTTGAAAAGACTCAAAACTTTATTGCATAATTCTTTTAAAATATTTTCGCTCATTTTACTTCTCCTTACCTACAAGGTGTGAGAAGAATTTCTTAACCTTGTGCATAAAACTGGTTTCTTCTTCAAGGTCAAGGAATGGAACTTCTTCGCCCATAATACGACGTGCTACATTTCTATAAGCTTTACCGGCTAATGAATTTTCTTCATTAACGATTGGTTCCCCTTTGTTTGTTGAAGTGATGATGCCCGTGTCTTCCGGAATTATACCCACCAAATCTGCTGAAAGAATTTCAACAACATCTTCAACACTCATCATATCATTTGATTTGATAAGATTTGGTCTTACTCTGTTTAATAATAATTTGTAAGATTTAATTTCCTCTTTAGCTTCCAAAAGGCCTATAATTCTATCAGCATCACGAACTGCAGACATTTCAGGTGTTGTAACAACGATAGCTTCACTAGCTCCTGCTACTGCATTTTGGAATCCTTGTTCAATACCCGCCGGACAGTCAACCAAGATAAAATCAAAATCTTTTTTTAATTGTTCACAAATGTCTTTCAATTCTTCTTCTTTAACAGCGGTTTTATCTCTTGTTTGAGCTGCTGCTAACAAGCATAAGTTAGGATTTTTTTTGTCTTTAACGAGGGCTTGTTTCAACTTGCAACGTTTCTCAACAACATCTACGATTGTATATACAATTCTATTTTCCAAACCAAGTAACAAATCAAGATTTCTAAGACCCAAGTCTGTATCAATCATAACAACTTTGTTACCTGCTCTGGCTAGAGCTGTACCGATGTTAGCGTTTGTTGTTGTTTTACCAACTCCGCCTTTTCCGGACGTAATTACGATTACTCTACCAGTCATTTATATCTCCTTAATTTTCTTCATGTATCTTTCTTATTACGATGCTTCCTTTGTATGTGAAAGCTTCTTCCGGTGTATATTCACAAGATTTTTGAATATATGGAAGATTTACTGTATCAGGTCTTCTTGCAAAAACTTCACCAATTCTGATTTGAACAGGGTTCAATTTCAATGCTCTAATTTTTGCATAATTGTTTCCCTCAGAACCGGCATGGGCAATTCCGCCTAAAATACCCCAAACTGTGATATCCCCTTTGGCAATAATTTCAGCTCCCGGGTTTACATCACCGATTACAAGAATATTTCCGTCAGATGAGATGCTTTGTCCTGAACGAACAGTCTTTCTCAAATATAATGTAGGAAGTGATTCCGGTTCATTTTTTAATGCCAAAATTTCTTCATCGTTTTCTTCTTTAACTTCTTGAGCTTCAACATTTGCGGCAATTGATTCGTTGTGATGAATAATTGGTGTAATTTCTTTTTCATCAGTTTCAACCTTTGATTCATTTGATGAAGTTTCTTCTTCTCCAAAAATATTATCTAAAGCTTGGGAAACTTCTTTTGTTGGAGCTTCGTCAGAATTTGTTTCTTCATCATTGTTATCTTCTTCAGATTTTTCTTCTTTGTTTTCAAAATTAGGAGCTTCAATCGCATTAGTAAATTCTGAAATCCTAATATCTAAAGCTGTTGCAGATTCAAGAGTTTTGGTTGAACTTGTACTGATAAATGCCAACTGTGATTCCATCAACTCAACTAGGGCTTTAATACTTGTCAATTCTGCTTCTGTCAAATCAACAGCGCCTAATTTCATACAAATATGTTTCCCTTTTGATTCAGGCATGTCCAAAATTCTTGAAAGTTCATAAATAATTTCTGAGGTTTTCTTTGCAGTAGTTAAATCTACAATGAAACCATTTTCGATATATCCCTTATCCATTTTTCCCTTTCCAAAATTCGGTTACATGGATAAAGTACACGAAACAATTATAGACTTCAAGAAATTATTTACTTTTGTTATTAAATATTAAATTAAGCTAAATAACTTTTTACGGTTGTATTATAAATATTCTTGATAGAGTTAGCATAAGTTGAACCCTCACAATAAATTTTTCCGATTGAATCAATATTATTCATATCAGCTTTTTTTACTGATGCATATCTTTCAGGGTATTTTGCAATATTTTGGATTCCTGCTTCTAATCCTTTTTCAGGAGTTGAAAAATAGCCAAAACCTTTGGCGCTTTTCCCTAAATCACCTTTAGCTCTGTAACCCATAAAATTGTTATGTTGTGCAAGTCTACTTTTGCCAAAACCTGATTCTTGACCGATTATTGAAACAACAAGGGCAATATCAACACCATATTTCTCGCAAAGTGCAGTGATAACACCCTCTTTACCTTTAAGGTTTCCTTTTAATAACCCCGGTTTGATTTTTGAAGCTGTTGTATATTTTTCCACGCCATAATTATTTGAAACCCCTTGAGATTCAACTTTGAAACTTGGGAAAGCAAATGTTGGCATTTGGAATGTTGGAAGTACAGGCATTGTTGGTAAAGCTCCAATTCCCATAGCAAATGGATTTGTGTAAACACTAGGAGTGACATTTGAGAAATTAAATGTTGGAACAGTGAAAATTGAACTGTTCATAAATGGGTTTGACATAGGAGATGTAGCAGCTGCTAAACCTGAAAAGAAATCTAATCTGGGATTAACAGACATTAAACCCATTGCAAATGGATTTGAGATATAATTTAAATTTTGTTGAAATGATGCTACAAACATCTTTATCCCCTTAATGTCCCCTGTATTTATATAAAGGTAAAATGTATATAATAATTGCATATTTTTCATTGATTTGTTAACAAATATTAATGATTTTTACAAACTGGTTATCTGAATAGATTATGTTTATTATATATTTATAGTAGGCGAAGGGTAGATATTGGAATGTTTAACGAAACAAAAACACACGAAATTACAGTCGATGTCGTTATTTTAACGATTAAAAACAATGCAATTCAAGTATTACTTGTAAAACGTACGACCGAACCGTTTAAAGGTAAATGGGCGATCCCCGGAGGATATGTAAGATTATCCGAAAATCTTGACGAAGCTGCTTTGAGAGTTTTAAAAGAAAAAACAGATGTTGATAATATTTATCTTGAACAACTTTATACTTTCGGAGATCCGTTAAGACACCCTAATGCTCGTGTTATTACTTGTGCATATTTCGCTTTAGTTAGAGCTGAAGATATTAAAATCATTTCTACTCCAGAGCTTGGTTGGCATAAAATTAGTGACTTACCTGCGTTAGCTTATGACCACAAAGAAATTATTCAGTACTCTTTAAAAAGAACAAGAGAAAGACTTGAACTTTGTCCTGTTGCATATCAACTTTTGCCTGAAAAATTTACTCTTACTGAAATGCAAAAAGCTTACGAACTTATTATGGAGAAAAAACTGGATAAACGTAATTTTAGAAAGAAAGCACTTGCAACAGATGGTTTGATTGAGTTAGAAGAATATACAAAATCGTCTTCAAAACGTCCG
The DNA here is from genome assembly GCA_002102825.1 of Candidatus Gastranaerophilales bacterium HUM_12. Taxonomy (GTDB): domain Bacteria; phylum Cyanobacteriota; class Vampirovibrionia; order Gastranaerophilales; family Gastranaerophilaceae; genus Zag111. The sequence continues at coordinate 9,595 of DABJ01000025.1, forward strand.
GCAAGGCTATATACTTTTGAGAATATTAAGTTAAACTCAAAAAGGGCACATTTTATTAAAAAGGAGAAAACTAAATAATGGCTAATATAATATGGACAATTGAAACAGTATCAGCAATACTTTTAACCATTCTAATTTTGCTTCACTCTCCAAAAGGTGATGGTATTGGTGGAATTGGAGGAGCTTCTCACGTTTTCGCTTCTCAAAAAAGCGCTGAAAAAGGATTGAACAAAGTTACAGGAATTGTTTGTGCAATATTCATTGTTTGTACATTCTTGCTTGGCTTTGGATTTGTTAAGTAATTAATAAAATAGAAATTTGTAAAAATCCCCGCAAGTTATTGTTTGTAATGCGGGGGTTTTAGTATTTATAAAAGGATTAGAAAATGAATATTTTAGTAACCGGAGCTTCAAAAGGCATAGGAAAAGCGATAGCAGAAAAACTTTTCGGGCTTGGGAAAGTTTATGTTACCGCAAGAAATGAAGAAGCCTTGAAACAAATGAAGTGTGACGGATATTTTGTTTGTGATTTAGCAGATAAAAATAATTTGATTGAACTCGGTAGCTATATTGAAGAAAAAGAAATAGATGTTCTTGTTAATAATGCCGGTGAATATATTTATTCTCCACTTGCAGATACTAAAATTGATGAGCTATCCCACATAATGAATGTTAATTTAAAAGCACCTATTTATTTGGCTTCTCGAGTTGTAAATCAAATGAAAAAAAATCATTTTGGACGAATTGTAAATATTGGTTCAATTTCTGGAGTTATGGGGGAAGCAAATGCTTGCTTTTATTCTGCAACAAAGGCAGGACTTGTTGGATTTAGCAAGGCAACGGGTTTAGAACTTGCAGAATTCGGAATTACCGTTAACACGATTAACCCGGGGTGGGTTGATACCGAACTTGGCAAATCTTCAATTGAAGATGGCGAATTTACAGAAGCAGAAATTATTGAGTGTATTCCGCAAAGACGTTTTGTATCACCTGATGAAATTGCAGCTCTTGTTAAATACTTAATTTCTGATGAAGCAAAAGGAATTACCGGTCAATCTATAAATTTGTGTGCCGGATTGTCTGTCGGCATTTAATAATTCTTAATGTTTTGAGCTATTTTAGTCAAATTTTATATTTAGATGCATTAAAAAATTTACGATAAATAAAATGTTCTGCATAGTAAGTTATAAAATAGAAAGGATTACCCCATGCAAATTAACAACAACTCATCTTCTCAAAATTTTGGAATGGCTTTAAAAATCAAACCGGAAGCAATGGAAAGTTTGAAGAGAGCTTCAATTAACCAATTAGAAGTTCTTAGTAAAATTGGCGATGATTTGAAAGATACAAAAGTTTATAACCTTGAAGTTGGTAAAGATTTAGCTCCTAGAATTACATCTCCTTATGCAAATAAATATGCAAAAAGTTTTGAAGTTGAAAATCCTACAGAGAGAAAATTTGTTAATGATTCTCCTGAGTTATTGAATTTTAAGACCGTATGGGACGGAACAGAAGTAAGTGGCATGAAAAAAGGTGATGCTTATAGCAATTGTATCAGCTATGAATCAAAAAAAGCGGCACTAGATGCTTATAAGAGAATTAATTCAAAAACAACAACTTTAGAAAAAGCTGCAGAGTTAACGAAAGAATTGGATAAAGCCGCAATTAGAAAAGCAAATATTGCAGAAGCTAAAAAACAAGCTGTTCAAGCTGCTGAAGATAAAGCAAATGATTTATTTTCAAGATTTGGTGTAGATGCTTAATTTTTAAAATAAATAGTTTTAGAGCGCCCAGAAGAT
>DABJ01000025.1:11407-28654 GCA_002102825.1 Candidatus Gastranaerophilales bacterium HUM_12
CGCTCGTTTAAATTCTTTGTCCAAGGGTTGTTGTTTTGAGATAGGCTTAAAAAAGTTAATAAAACTTCTATTTTAATTGAAATAAAACATGTTTATGGGATAATTATAATGAGGCTAAATATAAAATAGCGATGTACATATAAATAAAAAAAGGAAAAGAAAAATGGCAAGATTAACTCCATTGGAAAAAATTAGAAACATTGGTATTGCAGCCCACATCGATGCCGGTAAAACAACTACAACAGAACGTATTTTGTTCTACACCGGTAAAACTCACAAAATTGGTGAAACTCACGATGGTGCTGCTGTTACTGACTTTATGGAACAAGAAAAAGAACGTGGTATTACAATCCAATCTGCTGCAGTTACAGCATCTTGGAAAGGTCACCAAATCAACATTATTGATACCCCGGGACACGTTGACTTTACAATTGAAGTTGAACGTTCACTTCGTGTACTAGATGGTGTTGTAGCTGTATTCTGTGCAGTTGGTGGTGTTCAATCTCAATCTGAAACAGTTTGGAGACAAGCTAATCGTTACGAAGTTCCTCGTATGGTTTTCGTTAATAAAATGGATAGAACCGGTGCTGATTTCTACAGAGTTGTAGACCAAATTAAGACAAGATTAGGTGCCAATGCTGTTCCTATTCAATTACCAATCGGTTCTGAAGATAAATTCACAGGTTTAATCGACCTTATGACTATGAAAGCTGAAATCTATACTAATGATTTAGGTACAGATATTAAGGAAGAAGACATTCCTGCTGATATGCTTGAAAAAGCTAAAGAATACCATGATGCTATGGTAGAAGCTATCGCATCTGAAGATGATGCATTGATGGAAAAATATTTTGAAGATCCTGATTCAATCTCAATTGACGAATTAAAAGCTGTATTAAGAAAAGCAGTTTGCGAAAACAAAATCGTTCCTGTAACTTGTGGTACAGCATTCAAAAACAAAGGTGTTCAATTGTTATTGAACGCAATTGTTGATTATATGCCATCACCTCTTGATGTAAAAGCTATTGAAGGTGAATTAGAAGACGGTACTAAAACTGAAAGACATTCTTCAGATTCAGAACCATTCTCTGCTTTGGCATTCAAAGTTATGACAGACCCATTCGTTGGTCGTTTAACATTCTTAAGAGTTTACTCTGGTAAAATCACTGCTGGTTCTTACGTTCTAAACGCAACTAACGGTAAAAAAGAACGTATCGCCAGATTGGTTAGAATGTATGCTGACCAAAGAATTGAAGAATCAGAGGTTTATGCAGGTGATATCTGTGCAGCAGTTGGTTTGAAAGATACAACAACAGGTGATACATTGTGTGATGAAAAAGCTCCAATTATTTTAGAAAGAATGACTTTCCCAGAACCTGTAATTTCAGTTGCAATTGAACCAAAAACAAAAGCTGACCAAGATAAAATGGGTATTGCTCTTCAAAAACTTGCTGAAGAAGATCCATCTTTCAGAGTTAAATCTGATGAAGAAACAGGTCAAACAATCATCTCTGGTATGGGTGAACTTCACTTGGATATCATTGTTGACCGTATGATGAGAGAATTCAAAGTTGAAGCTAACATCGGTAAACCACAAGTTGCTTACCGTGAAACCATCAGAGGAAATGCTGACCAAGACTCTAAATTTATCCGTCAATCAGGTGGTAAAGGTCAATATGGTCACGTTAAAGTTAGAATTTCTCCAGCAGAAGAAAATGCCGGATTTGTATTTGAAAACAAAATTGTTGGTGGTGCTATTCCTAGAGAGTACATTGAGCCAGCTAGAAAAGGTATGGAAGAAGCTCTTGAAGGCGGTATCTTGGCAGGTTATCCAATGATTGATGTTAAAGTTGAACTTTATGATGGATCTTACCACGAAGTCGATTCATCAGAAATGGCATTCAAAATTGCTGGTTCAATGGCTATCAAAGATGGTTGCCGCAAAGCTCAACCTTGTATATTGGAACCAATGATGAAAGTTGAAATCGAAATTCCTGATGAATTCACAGGTACAATCATCGGAGATATTTCTAGAAGACGTGGTAGAGTTGAAGGTCAAGAACCTCAAGGTAATACAGGAAACGTTATCGTAAGAGCTCTTGTTCCATTAGCTAACATGTTTGGTTATGCTACAGATTTGAGATCTAACACTCAAGGTCGTGGTACATTCTCTATGGAATTCCATAACTACGAACAAGTTCCTAGAAACATCGAAGAAGAAATTATTTCTAAATCTGGTAAATAGGTTTAAAATAATTTATAAGAGTTCAAAAGACACAGATTGTATAATCTGTGTCTTTTGTTTTGTAATTTACTATTAAGTTTTGGTTTTTACTTGCTGCCAGTACCTCCATAAGCAAATTCATTTTTAATATTTGTTTGTAATAATTTTTGCCAAGTGTTTTCATAACTAGAAACTTCATTCAATTGAGTTTCTAGATTTTCTTTTTGAAGTTCAAGTTCAGATTCCCAAGAATTTATGCTTGCCATTTCAAATTCGTGGTCATTTTGTAATTCCAAAAGCATTTCTGAATATTCATCAGTTCCGTAACCGTGATCTTCGTCATAGTATAGAGCTGAAAGTTTTTGGTTATATTCTTGCTGTTTAGTAGCAGATGACCTTGTAGCTGATAATTGATTCATTTGAATGTTTGACAATTGCAAGTTGATTCGACTTTTTTGTCTTGTGTAAAATAACAACTTTTCTTGTAAATTTGCAATAGACATATCTCTTACCTCTTCTTATTTTATCTCTCTTACTTATATAAAGTATTTTGAAAATGTCTTATTTCAGAGTTAAGATTTTCTGTTACATTTGTTAACATATTTATTTGAATTAATGGTGATTAAAACCTCTGCGAGTGTGAAACCGCTATTTCTTTTTATAAAATTTGATGTTTAAAATATTTGACCTGATAAAAATTATCATTAAATATAGGGTATGATTTGGAGTGAGATATTTGGATTAACAAAAAAATGCAAGCACAATAATGTACCAATTGATCAAGACATTTGCTATTGTCCAGATTGCGGGGAATTGGTTGAAAATCAATGGTATTTGGTTCGTTGTGCATGTTGTGGAATGAAAGAAGTTGCAACAGTCAGAAATGGTGAAGTCGTTCCATTAGAGAATTTTTGTCACAACTGTGGTAGCAAAGGTTATGTTGTTGAAAGACTTGAAAAGTTAGACTGTATTAATATTAATTATGCAACTTTAGTTCGTGAAATTGTCAAAAATGAAATAAATGAATACACGCAAAGTTGGCTTGATGTTAGCCAAACATACAATGGCAAACTGAAATTGCTGCAATAATTCCGACTAAATCTGCAAGTAGCCCTACAACAAGAGCATATTTGATTTTTTTTATTCCAATAGCTCCAAAATAAACTGCAAGCACGTAGAATGTAGTTTCGCTACTTCCGACCATTATTGCTGAAAGTTTTGTTGCATAAGAATCAGGACCTAAATTATTTGCGATATCAGAAAATATTCCTAAAGCTCCTGAACCTGATAAAGAGCGAACAATCATCAATGGCAAAGTATCAGCAGGAATATTAAACTTCGTCAAAACCGGAGCTAAAAGGTTTGCAAGTATTTCGATTGCTCCGCTTGCTCTAAGCATTGAAATTGCAACTATGATTGCCACTAAGTAAGGGATAATTTTGACTGAAATCTTAAAACCGTCTTTTGCTCCCTCTGTGAATTCTTCATAAATTGGAACTTTTTTTACTATTCCGCAAGTTAATGCCGTTAAGATAATTACAGGCAAAGCCCAAAGTGAAATCAAATTAAGGATTTTAGTCATTTACTTCCTCCTTAATTTTTTTTAATTTTAATGTGTTATTGCTCAAGTACTGTCCTATTTTTGCCATAATAATTGCGGAAACAAACGCAATTGTTGTAACTAAAAGAGTTGGAGCAATAATTTCTGTCGGATTTTTGTAACCAATTCCAACAAGAACAGCTAAAACGGTTGTTGGTATAAGCTGAAAACCTGCAGTATTCATTCCTAAAAACAGACACATAGAATTTGTTGCAGTTGTTTTATTGTCACTTTCTTTTTGTAATTCTTCCATTGCTTTTATTCCAAAAGGTGTTGCCGCATTTGCAAGTCCAAAAGCATTAGCCGTGAAATTCATTGCAACATCTCCGATAGCAGGAGAATCCGGTGGTAGTTCATTAAACAAAACTTTTGTTATAGGACGAAGAATTTTTGAAATAAAAGCAATTAGTCCGGATTTTTCTGCTATCCGCATAATACCAAGCCAAAAAGCCATAATGCCAATTAAAGAAAATGCTATTTTGACAGACAATTCTGCTCCAGACATAATAGAATTCACCACATCTTGGAGCTTACCATTAATTGCTCCAACGACAACAGATATAACTATCAAAAAGTAAAAAATATAATTCATACTTAACCTTATTTTAAAAGCCGAAATAAAATTATTTCGGCTAATATTTCACAATTTATCAATAAAAATCTATGCATCTAAATGTTCTACAACAAGTTCAGACATTGATTTTGAAGTTTTACAAATTTCATCTTCTGTAAAGTAGATTTTAATTTCTCTTTCTGCACTTTCCAAACTGTCAGACCCGTGAACAATGTTGTATTCCTTAACTTGTGCAAAATCAGCTCTGATGGTTCCAACTTCTGCTTGATCCGGAACTGTTGAACCCATAAGATGTCTAACACCTGCAACAGCATTATACCCTTGGACAACCATTGCGACAATCGGACCGCTTTGAAGATATTTGATTAAACTAGGGAAGAATGGTTTGTCTTTATGTTCTTCATAATGTGCTCTTGCTTGAGCATCAGTTACTTGAATCATTTTTAATGCAACAATTTTATAACCCTTGGTTTCAAATCTTTTGATAATCTCGCCAACTAGTCCTCTTTGTACACCGTCAGGTTTAACTGCAACAAATGTTCTTTCTTCTGTATGCATAAATATGTCTCCTTATTAAACAATATAGTTGCATTATAGCATAAAAACTTTTATTTTACACCATATTTACAAATCAACCATTATTGCCTTTGGGTATTCAGGATTTTGAGGTGGATTTTGGGCATAAGATAGTAGAGAATCTTTAAATAAATCATTGATTTTTACTCCTTTCCCATTAATCAATATTTTTGTTTTTGAAATATCTTTCAATACTTCAAAACCTTGTTCCCCTTTGCCAATATATGGGTCAATAGTTGCAGTGAAAGTCTTTGAATTATCAAGAGGATTAGTATTTTCGTCTAACAATTTTTCTCCATTAATTTCTATTTGTACGATTTTATAAGTTTTATTTTCTTCGTCACCAATGCCAGTTACTTTTATATTTTGAGAACATTGAATAAATCTTGAATTTCCTTGATTTTTGTACATTCTGTTTTTTGTTGCATTTTCAAAAACGTTTTTCAATTGTTCTACTGTAATATTTATTTTTTCAATTTCAGTTCCTGCGCAAATTACTCGTTTAAGGTCATAATTTGTAATTATGGGGCTATCTTTTAAAAATAGAGGTGCCATCGTATAGCCTGTAGAATGAAATGCAATATCTGTTTGTCCAATTCTGCGCATATTATCAGATATAAAAGTTCCAAGGGGACAAAATTCAGAATATTTTTTAGGCAAATCTAAAACTCTGTCTGCAACTTTATCAAGTAGGTGTGTTTTATTTTCATACTCTTTAATTGGATTTTCAAAAACTGGAAGAATTTCAAAATTTTCCACCGGAAGTTCTTCTATATTTTCAAATTTTCCACCTAACGTCATTTTGTACATGCTTCTTGCAAATGAAAAAGGATAAAATATATTATTTTCAAAATCTGCTTTAATTGGTGAATGCTCGTGTCCGCCGATTATCAAGTCAATATTTATTCCAATAGAAGTCGCAAATTCTTTCAAATCCTTGCTATAAGGGTACCAATGGTGACTTAGAACAATAATTTTGTCATAAGGTTCATTGACAGTCTTTATAACTTCTTCAAAACATTCAACAGGTGAAACTAAATTGTATCCGAATTTTTTTGCACAAGCTGTATTTACACAAAAGCCGGTTATTAAAATTTTTTGTCCGTTTATATTTAAAATTTTATATTCCGGTACAAGCTTGGAATGAGCATTTGTCTTTTCATCAAAAATGTTTCCGCAAACAAAATAAATACCATTTTCTTTGAATTTTTCAATTGTTGATTTCAAATACTCAAAATCCGGTTGATAAAATCCAAAGTCATTATTGCCTAATGTTATAACAATTTGAGCTTGTGGAAGTAGTTGTTTTAATTTGATATAAGAATTTACGGACAAATCTTTATCATAAATCCCTTTAAACAAATCTCCGCAATCCAATACTAAAAAGGGATTATTCAATCCCTTTTCGTAATTGTAAATTCCGCTCAACAATTTGCACAAGTTCCTGCTTTCTTGATGAGAGTCAGTAATGGCATAAATATTTGTTCTCATTTCGATTTATTCCAAACTAAAATTGCAAAAGAACTTTTAAGGTTTCTTTTTCTTTATTTTTTTCAAAAGCTTCAATTGCATCATCAATTGAATAATTAGCTGAAATTAGTGGTGAGAAGTCAATTTTTTCAGATTTTAGCATTCTCAATGCTGCAGGGAATTGTCCGCAACGAGAACCCAAAACAGTGATTTCATCAATTACGATTGGTGCTAAGTTGAATTCTTTTGATGCTGCAACTGTACTTTTTAAAACTAAAACTCCTCGTGGTTTAGTTAATGCCAAAGCTGTTTCAAATCCGGAAATAGAACCTGTTGCTTCAACTACAATATCATATTTCTTCTCAATTTGGAAATCATTTAATAAGGAAGTTTGAACTCCTTGCCCCTTTGCAATATCAAGTTTATTTTGGTGTTTTCCGACCAACGTAACATCAATATTTTGAGCATTAAGTGCCAGTGCCGTAATCAAACCTAATTTACCGTCACCTAGAACAACGACTTTTTCAAATGGTTTGATGTGATGTTGTTCTGTAATTTCTAAAGCTGCTGCAAGAGGTTCAACAAATACGGCTTGGCAATCCGGAACATTTTCAGGTACTTCAAATAATACTTCTGTTGGCATTGTGAAATATTCTGCAAAGACACCATCTTTTCTAAAGATACCTAAAGTGTGTCTATCAGGACAGTGACGGTATAATTTTTCAGCACACCAAGGGCAGTTTGGATCTTTGCAGCCATAACTGATTTCAGGTACAACTCTTTTCCCGACTAAAGATTTGTCCTCTCCGTTAACTTCTTCAACAATACCAACGGCTTCGTGACCTAAAATCCCGTCATATCCCATATATCCTTTTGTGATTTCGTAATCAGTATTGCAAATACCTGCTAATGTGACTCTTACCAAAGCTTCCCCTCTTTTAGGAATTGGTTTTTTGTAGTCATTAACTAGTTTTAGTTCGTTATCTTTTGTAAATACTACAGCTTTCATTTATTTCTCCTTTTTTATATTAATCGTTTAGTGATTTCCAATCTTTTGCGGTTTTAGTTAAGATTTTTTTAGTATCGTTTTTCCCTAAAAGTATTTCTTGAACGGAAGCATTGATTAAATTGTTTATATCTTTTTGTCCTTTTTGAGTTTTAAAAACCGGTTGAACTTTGTTTAATTGATTTGCACTAATAACTCTCGCTTTAGACATCAAATCATTTTTATCATACTTTGTGTAGAAATCATTCTGTAATGTTTCTTCGTTTACAGCAAGAACATTAGTTAGTTTTGCAAGTTCTAACTGATTTTTGTTATTTGTTAAAAATAGTGCAAATTTCAATGCTTCCTCTTTATGTTTTGATTTTATTGGGATTACAAAATTCATCAAAGAAAAATCATTTTGTCCAAGTTCTCCAACAATTTGAGGTGCAACATCTGTTGTTTTGTAAGTTGATGGGGCATTTTCTTTTATCATATTTAAAAAGTTAGCTCCCGCACCAAGCAAAACGATATTTCCGGACATATATTTTTCTAAGGATTCTTGAAGAGTCATTGTTACCGTTTCTTTTGGTATTAAGTTTTTGGCATACATGGATTTAAACATATTGAAAACATGTACTGAGTCATCAGTTGCCAGTTGTGTATAATTTGTAATTCCATATTTATTCAGGATTTTTAACATAGTATCGTTTTCTGTTATATTTGGAAGTATGATGTATGCATTTGTATTTTTTCTAACAATTGGTGCAAATTTTTCAATTTCGGAATATGTTTTTGGTACTTGGATTCCTGCTTTATTAATTAGTACTTTGTTATAAATTGTGATAGCACTAGTTGCATACCAAGGAATAGAATAAATTTTTCCATTGGTCTTTAATGAATTTAAAATTTCTTGATTAAATTGTAATGTTTTGCTTTGTGGAATTTCGTATAACGCACCTTTGTGAGCCAATGTTGAAGAAAAATCCGGATTTAAATTTACTAAGTCTGGGGGATTATCACTCAACACAGATGCGAGAGTCCTTTTTTCTCCTTCAGAAAAAGGAACATCTACCCATTTAATTTTTATATTTGGATTTTCGGTTTCGAAATCTTTTATTACTCCGTTTATGTATGGAGCAAAGTCATTCATTTGCAAAGTCCAAAAGACAACTTCGTTATTATCTTGTTTTTTGCTAAAGATAAAAAATATTCCTGTCAAAATTAAAAATGTTGAAACTATAACAATCCAAAAATTTTTATTCAAAATAAATATTCCTTTGTAAAATAAATTTACCCCTGCTATAATTATACTATGAATAATTTATTTACGGAACTTGAAAACCAAAATAAACAAATACCTTTAGCAGAAATTCTTCGGCCAAAGACAATTGAAGATTTTTTAGGGCAAAGTAATGTGATTTCTCCCAATAGTCCGATTTTGAACTTGCTGAAAACAAATAGATTGTTTTCAATGATTTTTTGGGGCACCCCAGGGTGTGGAAAAACAACATTAGCAAGACTTATTGCAACAAAAACGAACGCTAATTTTATTGAAATTTCTGCTGTAACATCTGGTGTTAAAGATATCAAAGATGCTGTTGAAAAAGCAAAAGAATCTCTTCGAGCAGGACAAAAAACAATTTTGTTTATAGATGAAATTCACAGGTATTCAAAAACTCAACAAGATGCACTTTTACCTCATCTTGAAAATGGTACGTTATTTTTGATTGGTTCAACAACTGAAAATCCGTCTTTTCAAGTAGTTCCGGCTTTACTTTCCCGAGTTCAAGTTGTAAGACTTAACCCAATAAATGATGAAAGTATGGCAAAAATTATTAAAAAAGGATTTAGTTATCTTGCAACTCACTACACACTTATGGAATGCGAAAGCGGAGTTTTGGATTTTATTATAAATCTTGCAAGAGGTGATGCTCGATATGCATTAAATATTGTGGAAAATGCATATTTCGCCAGTGATTTAAAAGATAATAAACGAATTTTAACAGTCAAAACGATTGAAGAAATTTGCCAACAACGAAATACAAGATATTCTCAACAAGAACATTATGATTGTGCATCTGCTTTTCAAAAGAGTTTGAGGGGTGGAGATGCTGATGCTGCTATTTATTATCTCGCAAAAATGATTGTTGCCGGTGAAGATCCTCGATTTATTGCAAGACGACTGATTACTTGTGCTTCAGAAGATATTGGAAATGCGGACCCGAATGCACTTAATATTGCGCTAAATGCATATAAAGCAGTTGAACTTTTAGGACTTCCGGAAGGAAGAATTCCTCTTGCTCAGGCTGTAATTTATGTTGCAAGAGCAAAGAAGTCAAATGAGTCAGTTTGTGCAATTGATTCAGCTCTTTCAGATATTTCAGCAGGACTTGATTTTGCACCTCCAATGCATCTTCGAGATGCTCATTATAAAGATGCGTCAAAATATGGATTTGGGGTTGGATATGTTTACACCCCTGATAATCCGGATTATGACCAACAATTTATGCCAGACGAACTTTTAGGCAAAAAATACACTCAACAATAGTTTTACCTCATAAAATAATAAAGAGAGAACGACTTATGATTACAGATATGACAAAGGGTAGTCCCTTAAAACACATAATTTTATTCTCAATCCCACTACTAATCGGAAACATATTTCAACAATTATATAATGTTGCGGACTTGGTTATTGTTGGAAGAACACTGGGTGTTAAACAGTTTGCATCAATTGGTGCCGTCGCACCGCTCTTTTTTCTCGTAATGTTTGTGATTGTCGGATTAACAAATGGTTTTGCCGTTGTTACAGGGCAAAGATATGGTGCAAAGAATTTAGATGGGGTAAAAAACTCTGTTGTTGTTTCAACGATACTTAGTACGATTGTAACGGTGTTATTTTCGATATTTTCAACTGTTTTTATGAATCCCATTTTACATGCGATGCGTGTTCCACAAGAAATCTATCATGATGCGTATTGGTATGTGGAAATAGTTATTATCGGTTTAATTGTTTCCACTATGTATAATATGTTAGCAAGTATAATCAGAGCTTTGGGAGACAGCAAAACGCCATTATATTATTTAATTGTTTCATCAATTGCAAATATTATTCTTGCAATATACTTTGTTAAGGATTTGCATTGGGGTGTTCCTGGGTCTGCGGTTGCAATGATTTTGTCCCAAGGACTTTCAGTTATTTTGTGTTTGATTCTTATCAAATATAAGTTTCCAATATTGTGTCTATCAAAGAAAGATTGGAAAATTAAAATAAACAAAGATTTTTGGGAATCAGTGTGGGAGCATTTGAATGTCGGTTTACCAATGGCTTTTCAATTTTCATTGATTGGTATAAGTATCATTGTTATTCAAGGGGTGTGCAACACATTCGGAGCTGACGTGATTGCGGCTTTAACAGCGGCTCTTAGAATTGAACAAATTGCAACTCTTCCTATGATGTCATTTGGTGTTGCATTAGCAGCTTATGTAGCACAAAATTTTGGAGCTAAAAAATTCAAAAGAATTCGTTTAGGGGTTATAAAAACTTCAACAATAAATTTGGTAATAAGTATTATAATGGCTTTTATTATGAGAATTTGGGGAACAAATATTGTTGGTGAATTTATTGGAACTGCATCAGAGCATGTAATTAGTGTTGCTCACCAATATTTGTTAATAAGTACTATATTTTACTTTTTCTTAGGTCAAATCTTTATATATAGAAATGCACTTCAAGGCATGGGTGAAACTTTCTTCCCATTTATGGCATGCTTATTTGAACTTTTTGCTCGTGTCTTTGCAGCAATATATTTGTCTGTCAAATTTGGATATATCGGAATGTTTTATGCCGGTCCAATTGCTTGGATTTGCGCATCATCAATAATGTTTGTAGGATATTTTGGCAGTACAAAATACATAATATTAAAAGTAAAAAAACAAATTCACATGAAATTGATAGAAAATCCAACAACTTTTTAAATCATAAAATAAACAAAATGACGGATTTTATAATATCCGTCATAAGAAACTTTGCTATTTATATTTTACTAGCTCGAAAACATTGTGAATGTTTTTTCAATGCTCTTTGATATCAAGTTTTTAACTGTGTCGTACTCCGTTGAGAGTGCTGAAATTTCAGCATCTAATTTTTTAGATTTCAAATCAATTGAATCTTCTTTGTAGGTCAATTCAGATTTCATTCTTGTAAATTCAGCTTCTGCTCTTGCAATAGCATCATCATCTGTTACTTCTTCCATATAACCTGTTTCGTTATATCTTGTTTGGTAATAATATCCATCATTATTTAAAGATGCCATTGCATATCTGCCATCTTTAATTGCACTTGTCATGTATTCTTCATCATCAATTGAAGAATCTTCTCTCCAACCTTTTTCGCAGATATTGTTGTAAATTTCATCAAAGAAATCTGCTAATCTTTCTATTTGAGAAGCTGATGTTCCAGATTCTTTACCGATATAATAATATCCGCTATCGTCAGTTACAAAGTTTGATGTTTCAACACTCTTACCAACAACATAGTTAGAATTTGTACCATTTAATGCGTTATCATAGTAGGTTAAGAATGATGATAACATATTTGATAAACTCAATGCAGTATAAGTGCCATCAGAATTTTGACCAATTCGGTTATTATTGGTTGCGTTTGCATAAGCACTGTTATCTGTCATTGCACTGTCAGAATCTCTTCCCGCATTAGCAATAGTATTTCCTGGACGGAGATATGTGTTTGAAACCATTGTATAAGCATATTCTAACGCTTTTCTTGATGGTTCATCAATATTCAAACCTATACCTGTATCTTGACCGTAACCTAAAACTTTTGCTATTGCTAATAATAAGTTTTGACCTAAATTTGCCATAGCTTCCGCAGATGCTGCTTTATCATTATTTCTAATCATTAATGTTACGTCACCAGATAAAATATCCCCGATATCCATATCTCTGATATCTGAAGAATTGCTATTGATAATACCATTTTTAACAACTGTAATTCCGCTGCTAACAATACTCTTGTTGTTTACTTTAGAAAGAGTTGTTGAGGCTACTTTTGTTTCAGAAGTTTGGAATTTATTTTTAATAGTATCAAAGCCTTTTACTTTTGTAGCTTTTGGATACTTAGCTTTATATGCTGCAATATCATACGTTGCAGCTTTTACAGGGTTGTCTGCAATATATTGTTTCTTTTCTGCTAACAATCGGTTGTAATCGTTTTCACGACCTTCAGTTTTTGCATTTTTAATATCAGTTTCATATTGTTGAATTTTTTCCGCATAAGTAGTTTGAGCGGTATCTGAGGTATCTTCTGTTCTTACATTTCCATCATTATCATATAAGACGGTTTGTCTTGCAGTGATTAAATTATCTTTTAAATCGGATAAATGTTTATTGTATTCAGTTTCAGAAATTTCGCCGTTTGCAGAATCAACATATAAAGCTGTCCAATCGATTTTTTGTTTACCAATTGCATCACTTAAAATCAAATCAGACAATTGCATAGCAGAAGTTTCTGCTTTGTCCATAGGTGTTGCACCCATACCTGCTGACGGATTCCAATTCGTTTTTGGAGTGTTAATAATTTCTTTTGCCGTATTGTCCGTTACAATACCTTGTCCAACAAGTTCTTGAATAAACTTATCACGGCTGCTTGAAGAACCAATGCCTCCGGCTTTTGAAATACCAGCGGCTTTAGCTGCTGCTGCATATTCTGAATTCAATACAATTGCACCAGATGCTGTTGTTACAAAATATGGGTTGTAATCGTTATACGCAGACGGTGTCATTAATAAACTATAAGTTACATTTGCAGTTCTATCTGTTGCATCATTTTGCCAAATTAATTTTGTTGAATTCAAAGCATTAGAGTAATCAGCTGAAACGTTTGACAACTGATTTGTAATCTCAAGTTTTTGTTGAGCAATTTCAGTTGATTTATATTCACAATCAGCCTTTCTTGCTGTTATGCATAAAAATCTTGCTTGTTCAGTTGCCAATCCCATTGTTTTCTAAAATCCTTTCGAATTATTTATCCTTTAATCTTAAATACGGCATTTCCCCTTGAGAACTTTAGAAAATAAGAAACAATTTGTAATATTTTGTTACATGTGGAATAATTTATTTTATTTCTTTAAAGAATTCATTTGTAATTAATTGAGAATATTTATTTTTTTCATTTGCAGAAACCAAGATTTTGTCATTGCCTTTTTCGTCTTTAACAACAGAAATGATTCCGGAAATTTCACCAATTGGTAATTTTTTAACCTTTGCTGTAAATTTCACATACGGAATTTTTTGTCCATAAGATTTCATTGTTCCTCGTTCCGTAACGTGGAATTCTTCAATTGCTGCAGATTGATATTTTATTTTGTTAATTGCCGCTTTAATTTTATCTTCAACATTTGGTGATGTGATATCTGCTTGAGATAGAACAACTTTTTTGCCAGAATCTACAACCAACAATTTTTGTCCGCTTGCTTTGTGTTCTGCAAGTACAGCATTGTAACCTAAAACACCGGCAGCTTTTTCAATTTCAAATTCTTTATTAACCTTTGAAAAATCTCCGATTTTTTGAGCTCGTTCAAGGACAACATCTTTACTTGGGTTAATATAATCATTAACTTGTTTTTTTATCCAATCTTGACCGCCAAATGCCATAAAACCAACAATAACAACAGTTAAGAAAATCGCTCGTGTTATATTTTTTAAACAACCCATATTGAAATCCTCTCGTTTTTATATGAATATTATAATATGAGCAAAACTGAAATCAATCACATAAAAAGTTGGGAAGTTAATTTAGAAGATACCACTCCTGTAATGCAACAATACTTGAAAATTAAACAGGAAAATCCGGAAATTTTGTTATGGTATCGTTTAGGAGATTTTTATGAAACGTTTTTCGAAGATGCATTAATTATGTCTAAAGAGTTGGAACTAACTCTAACAGGCAGAGATGCTGGTGCAAAGCTTGGAAGAGTTCCTCTTGCAGGCATTCCGGTTAAGGCTGCTGATGCTTATTTGGAAAAACTTGTTCATAAAAATTATAAAGTTGCAATTTGTGACCAATTAGAAGACCCAAAATTCGCAAAAGGTCTTGTTAAACGTGGTGTAACAAGGGTTGTGACTGCTGGTACTCTAACAGAAAGTAATCTTTTAAATCAAAATTCAAACAACTATATTTGTGCAATTTATAAAGATGAAAAAAGTGGTTTGTTTGGTTTTGCATACACGGATATTTCAACCGGAGAATTCAAAGTAACTCAAGCATCTTTAAATCTTGTTATGGCTGAACTTGCAAGGCTAAACCCATCAGAAGTTGTTGCCCCTAGCCTTAAACAAGACATAAAACCCTTTCAAATTGTACCTGATGAAGTTATAAACTTGCCGGACGAAGTTACAAAAAGATACAATTGTTCTAAAATCCCTCCATCTGTTTTTGATGTCGAATTTTCTCAAAACAATTTGAAACAAGTTTTTAAAACTCAAAGTTTAGAGAGTTACGGATATTCAAAATATCCTCTTGGATTTCGATCTGCAGGAGCTTTAGTTGCTTATATTTGGGAAACATTAAAGGGAAATATGCCGAAGTTTGATAGAATTGAAGCTTATGAACTTTCTGAATATATGATTTTAGATGCAGCGACAAGAAAAAATCTTGAACTTGTTGAGACATTACGTGAAAAAAATAAATATGGTTCATTACTTTGGGCAATAGACAAAACAAAAACAAATATGGGCGCAAGACTTTTGAAAAACTGGATTTGTCAGCCATTAAAAAGAGTTGATGACATTATAGCTCGCCAAAATTCAGTATCAGAACTTGTTCAAAAATCAGATGTTCGCTATAGTTTAGCAGAATCATTGGAAAAAATTTATGATATTCAAAGACTTGCAACAAGAATGAGTAACGGTTCTGCCAGTCCTAAAGATTTTATCGGTTTAAAAATATCATTAACAATGCTTCCTCGACTTTTAGAAGAAACGGTCGATTTAGAATATGATATGTTCGCTCCAATTCGTGAATATCAAGAAGAAATCGCAGATTTTACACAAGTTATTGAGAATACAATTGTTGATAATCCTCCTATTCTATTAAAAGAGGGTGGAATTATTAAACCAAATGTTAGTGGAGAATTGGATTATTTCAGAGATTTGCTGACAGGCGGCGAAGAATGGCTTCAAAAATTTGAAGAAGAAGAAAAAGAACGCACCGGAATTAAAAATTTAAAAGTCGGTTATAATAAAGTTTTCGGATATTTTATTGAAGTTACAAAATCAAACTTAAACATGGTTCCGCAAAGTTATGTTAGAAAACAGACACTTACCGGAGCAGAAAGGTTTATTACCGATGAATTGAAACACCACGAAGATGATGTTTTATCTGCAAGATTTAAATCAACAGAACTTGAATATAAATTATTTACTGATTTTAGGGAATATTCAAAAGAATTTGTTTCAAAAATTCGTGAAATTGCTGATTGTATAGCAAAAGCCGATGTATTAACCTCGTTATCTGAAATTGCAGTTGAAAATAATTATTGTAAACCTGAAATTGATGAATCTGATGATTTTATTGTTAAAAATGGACGTCATGCTGTTTTGGAAAAAATTCTTCCTCTTGGAGAATATGTTCCAAATGACTTGGATTTAAAATCAAAATCTACAAATGATTCTACCCAATTTATGATTTTGACAGGACCGAATATGGCTGGGAAATCAACATATATGCGTCAAAATGCTTTGATTGCAATTTTGGCTCAAATCGGGTCATGGGTTCCTGCTGATTATGTAAAACTTGGAGTTGTGGATAAAGTGTTCACAAGGGTTGGAGCAAGTGATGACTTAACTCTTGGTCAATCAACATTTATGGTTGAGATGATTGAAACTTCATTCATTTTGAATACTGCAACTGATAGAAGTTTCATTTTGTTAGATGAAATTGGCCGAGGTACAAGTACTTATGATGGTGTTGCTATTGCTTGGTCTGTGGCAGAATATATTGCAACAAAAGTAGGGGCAAGATGTATTTTTGCAACCCATTATCATGAACTTAATGTGATGACAAAAACATACCCGCAAATTAAAAATTATAGAATTACTATAACTGAAAATAATGGTGAAATTGAATTTTTAAGAAAAATTGTTCAAGGCGGTGCAAGTAAGAGTTATGGTATTCAAGTAGCAAAAATGGCGGGTTTACCATCTAGTGTTGTAAAACGTTCTGAAGAATTAATGAGAAAAATGCAAAAAGATTTTTCAAATAACCTTGCAACTCGAAAGAAAATGGTAAATAATGAAGATGAAGTTCCGCAATTATCGTTATTCGGAATGTAAAGAATTATGTAGGTATAACAAAAATTTTTATTTTAGTGTTTTCATACAAGCAACAAGGAGTGTGGTGTATGCTAAAAGTAGGTTTTAATCCGGCAGTAAGTTTTAAAGCAGGTGAAGAAATTCAATCCGGAAACAAAAGGGAAGATCAAAATTTTACAACTGGGGAAATTAAAGAGTCAATACCTGACAGTTTTGAAAATTCAATGGAAGAGGTGGCTCAAAATTTACCGGAAATGAAAAAGCCGAAGACTTTAAGAGATGGGGCTGCAAATGTCTGGAAATTTTTTACTGTAGCTAATCAAATGGCAAATTCAGCATTAAAGGGATTGTTCTATGGTGCAATGACAGGGGCTGCTTTTTTATCTGGTTCTTGGTTATTCAAGTCTTTACCTAATGCATTCAAAAAAGAGGGCCCGACATTAAAGAGCACTTTGATTCACCCGCTGAAAAATATTGGTAAATCG
>DABJ01000025.1:28676-28872 GCA_002102825.1 Candidatus Gastranaerophilales bacterium HUM_12
GGTAGCATCAGGTGTTGTCTTGGCTTATCAATTGATTGCAGGCAAGCTTGAAGCAAATCAAAAAACTGCTGTTATTGATCACAAATTAAAAGTTGGACATAGGGACGTATAGAGAAATAATTTTTATACCAACTCAAGATAGTTTTTCAAAGACTCAAGGGCGCGTTTTGACATAAGTTCGCCCTTGAGTTTTTTG
>DABJ01000025.1:28880-33645 GCA_002102825.1 Candidatus Gastranaerophilales bacterium HUM_12
TTGCGTTCTTTTTTCGGAAGCTCAACAGGTGGAACAATTCCCCAGTTTGAATTTATTGGCTGAAAATTTGTGTGTTCCGGATTTGTAATGTAATGAGTCAAAGCGCCCAGCATTGTATCCTGCGGAAGTTCAAGTAATGGTTCATTGTTTAATAATTTAGCCATATTTATTCCACACAATAAACCAGATGCAATTGATTCTGTATAACCCTCTGTTCCTGTAATTTGTCCGGCAAAGAACAAATCTTTTCTTTCTCTTGTTTGAAGTGTCGGGTTTAAAAGAGTTGGGGAATTTATAAATGTATTTCTGTGCATCACACCATATCTTACGATATTAACATTTTCAAGTCCGGGGATGGATTGAAGTAATTCTTTTTGCGCTCCCCATTTCAAATTAGTTTGAAATCCAACAAGATTGAATAATGTTTTTGCAGAATTGTCTTGACGAAGTTGGACTACTGCATAATTTTTTTCTCCGGTTCTTTTATCAATTAATCCCACCGGTTTCATTGGACCAAAGCGTAGAGTATCTACCCCACGAGAAGCTAAGACTTCAATAGGAAGACAACTTTCAAAGAATTTTGCACCTTTTTCAAAATCATGCTGTTCAATTTTTGGAGCATGGGTTAAGAGGTCATAAAACTTTTCATATTGTTCTTTATTCATTGGGCAATTTATATAAGAGGCTTCTCCTTTGTCATAACGACTTGCCCAGAAAGCGATATCAAAGTTTATACTGTCGATTTCAACAATGGGAGCTATTGCATCAAAAAAGTGAAGATATTCACTCTTTGTAAATTTTTTGATTGAGTCTGTAAAAGTTGAACTTGTCAAAGGACCAGATGCAATGATAGTTGGAGTATTTGGAATGTCTGTAATTTCTTTTCTAATTAGATTTATATTAGGATTTTTCTCAATTTTTTTAGTTACCGTCTGAGAAAACTTGTGTCTATCAATAGCTAATGCATTTCCGGCAGGAACTTGGCATTCTTTTGCAATCTCAATAAGTTCTCCACCTAAAACTTCCATTTCATGCTTAAGTAAGCCACTCCCATTTGTTATGTCATAAGAACCTAAACTATTTGAACATACAAATTCTGCACAATCTTCTGTTGTATGGGCGCCGGTAGTTTTTACTGGACGCATTTCATATAAATTTACTTTAATATCTCTTTTGGCAAGTTGCAAAGCCGCTTCTGAACCAGCTAAACCTGCACCGATTATATTCACTTCCATTCTTGTAGTTTAACCAAGAAATAAAACACTGTCAAATACTGATAAAATCACCAAATATGTATTTTTGTTACGAAATGTTATGATTGTAGTAAATATTACTTGCGTAATTGTTTAGGATTAAGTATAATAAGTACACTTGTTTTAAACTTTAAAAATTAGTGTACAATGTAAAAGTTTTGAAACATTACCCAGCAAAAAGGCAATTAAACTGTAGTAATTGTTTTTTTATAATGTGTAGAAGATTTGGAAATTTTAGTAGGGATCATGTCAGTAAAACCGATAATACCAAGTATAAACTCGAATAATAATAAAGTTCAAATAAAAAATAATTCGTCTTCAAGCAACAATTTACAAAAGAAGAATGTATCATTCAGAGGTGGTTCACCTAATATTATTGTTGGAATGATGGATGCTATTGAGGCTGGTGGTTATCCTGCTTCATTTATTATTCAAGATGGATTAGGTTTTATCACTCCTCGTGTCGGTAAAGGCTTGGTTCGTGATGCTCATGATAAAAAAGACGAAAATGGCAATGTTGTTCTCGGTAAAGACGGAAAACCTGTTCGTCAATTGAACTGGGCTTTAGCAAGAAAAGAATTTTTGAGAGAAATTATTACTGGTCCTAGTGCATTTGTAATTCCACTTGCAATGCTTCATGTAATCAAAAAACACTTTGGCCGTGGCAATAATGTTAAATTGAATTATATTGACGGATTCCAAAAACCGTTTACCGAATTTGCTCAAAATAATACTGATGCAATCAAAAACGGAACTGCAAATAAAGCAATCTTTTACAAAAAGATTTTCTCAAATGCAATTGAAACAAGTATCAATTCAGTTTTGCCTGATTCGGCAAAAATGACTGCTGATGAAATTTCAAAAACTGCAAATAATTTAACTGCAAAACAAATTCAAATCGAAAAAATTAAGGCTGATAAAACTCTTGATAAAAAAGCTAAAAAAGAAGCTTTATCTAAAATTGGTTCTGTTGTTGATGATTTCATGAAGCTTAAAAAAGGTAAAATTGGTGGTGCTGTTGATGAAATGGCAGTTCAATTTGCCGCATCTAACGGTAAAGTTAAGACCGGTAGTATAGGTGAAATGGTTAACGCAATGTCAGATTACTTTGACGATGCTGTTAAAAACACTCACGAAGAGTTGAAAAAAGGTTTAAAATCTGAAAATATTGAAAGTTTTGTTAAAAAATTAACTAATCGCAAAATGGGTTCAAGGATTTTAACAAACTTAGGTATTTTTGGTGCTGTTGCAGCATTCTATACACAAATTCCTAAATTATACAATATGGGATTGAAAGGCAATCCAGCACTTCAAGGTACAGTAGCCGATGCAAATCCGGCTGCAAATGGAAATGTTCCTGCTGATAAAAAAGTTAAAGGTGATAATCCGTCTTTTGGTAAAAAGAATGTTGCATTTACAGGCATGGGTTCATTCTTAGAAAAAGCCGGAGATAAGATTTTCAATAATAAAAGTGCAAAAACTGTATCTGATATTTTTGAACTTAATGGACCAATTATGTCCGCAAATGCAATGACTACATTGTTATTCGGTTTCTGTATTCCACCTAGACTCGCAAATGCTCAAGATAAATATGATTATGGTGAAATCGTTGTTCGTGATATGACAGCATTTACAGCATTGTTATTCGGCGCAAAAGCTTTATCAAGAGTATTCTCTGATGTATTCTCGAATATTACAGGTTTAGCTCTAAATAAAAAGAATATGGACGGACACAATACTTTGCACAAAGTTATTGATTACTTAAATCCAAACGATACTCATCACAGTGTATTATCTCGTAAACAATTGACTTCAAAATATACTCACCTTGAAGATTACAAAGGTGGCGTAAATGGATTTATGGATTTCATTGAATCAAGTGGCGGAGATGTTAAAAAAGCATTTTCTTGTGATAAGAAGATTCAAGCAAGTGTTGATGAAATTTTAAAATCATTTAATGGTAAATCTTTCAAAGATGCAACTTCAAAAGAAATTAAAGAAGTATTGAAGAAAGCTAATGCTCAAAAATCAGATTCAATCAAAAAATTCTATAATTTATTTCATGAAAATAATGGTTTATTAAACAAAGCAAGAACTTGTAATTCTTCATTTGGGTTCTTATCAACAATCGTTCTTGTTCCTGGATTGATTATTTGGCTTACAGATTTCTGCGAAAAAATGACAGAAAAACGTTCTAAAAAAGATTTAGCCGCTGCTGAAAAAGCAGGTAATACAGCTCAAATCAACGCAGCAGAAACTTATTTAGCTGAACATAATCAACCAACAAAGACTCCATCAATGGCAGGTTTCTTAGGTAGAAAATAGGACTGAATAGAAAGTAAGAGTAACATAATTTTCTGTCCTAACTTAGAACTTCAAGGTTTTAAAATTTCCCTCATAAGAAATTTTGAAATTTGTTCTATTTATAATCTATGTAATCTTTCCAATAGTTATTGGATGTGGTCATTACTCGTCCTCTGGAAGATGTTCCATTGCCGGTTACTTCGCCTTTTGCATTCTTTTTTTGCGGAGCAATGTTTTCAACTGGTTCATTGAATGGGCAAGCATCAACAGCAGTTCCTGAACCTTTTTCGTAGGCGTACGCCGTGCCACCATTACAACATTTTGAACCTTCTCCTGGACATAAATTGTTATTTGCATAGGTTCCATTTGGGGATGCTCTAGAACTTAATCTATCCAAATCACATGGAACAATTGTACCACTATAATTGTTGGCATTGTTTACATTATCATTATAATTCCATACGGCCATTTCTTTTGCGGACATTGGTTTGAATGCAAAAATATCTACATTGATTCTATTTGGCGGAGCCATACCATTAATATCAACGCAGGCTATATTATTTTCAGTATTGAATGTCCATATACGGCCTTTTCTATCAAGCCATATACCATCATTATCACAAATAATAGCTGTTGTTTTAGGGTGCCCTTTTAAGTCAAAAATGAATGGACCTTGTGGACCGTTACCATCTTTGTAAATATTTTTCATTGCTTGGGCGATATTACTGTTTGAATTTGCCGCACTAATTTGTGTTCCTCCAAGGTGGGTCATTAAAACTCTATCCCAATTTGAAAAGTTCTTTTGAGCATATTCACCAACATCACCATATTCAATATTCAAACTAGAACCAATTTCTCTAAGTTCGCTATATGTTGAACGAAATTGTTGTTCTAAAACCTTTCCTTTGTAGTTATATGAAAGAGTTGGTAATGTTAAAGCCGCAATGCACCCTAACAATCCCAATGTAACCATTATTTCTGCAAGTGTAAATGCTGATTTTTTACAAAATAATTTCAATTAACCAATCCTCATTGACTTCCAATTATAACTATATTATATCTCATTTTTTACCTAAAGTCTAGTATGATATGCACCACAAAAATACATTAAGAAATATTACAAAATATATAAAAATTAAATATGAAATAAGCAAATTTTAAATCAAAAAATACTTTATATAAATGTAAGGGAAATAAAAAAGAGATTA
>DABJ01000010.1 GCA_002102825.1 Candidatus Gastranaerophilales bacterium HUM_12
ATGAATTCGGAATAACAATTTTCCCCCTCTCCCTAGCACTCCCCCACGTAGGTGGGAGGCAATAAATTAAAACGTAATGGACTAATTCACCTCTCACTATTCCGTAAACACGACAAAGGTTCCGAGTGTTTCGGAACCTTGTAATATATAAAATTATTCATTATGTAGGATATGTCTTAGCTTAAAGCCATCAAAGCTTTTACTGAACGAGCATTTTCTTTTACTTCATCATCAAAGCTTTCTGAATTGATTGTGTTTTCAAGAACTTTCATTGCTTCTTCTTTGTTTTCTAGCGATAAAAGTTCGTTGATTGTACTCATTGCAACAACTGTTGACATATCATTGATACCTTTTCCTCTGTTGCTGATTACAACATTCAATGAGTTAGTTTCATTTCTCTTTACTAATGCGCGAGATGTCATTTCTCTAACTTCATCAATTGAAGAGTTTGTACCAATTTCTTCCAAAACTCCAACTGAATCAGGATTTGGATTGATTGTTAATGATTCAATGATGTTGCTTACTTTATCAAAGTTTTTGTTATTTTTAAATCTGTTATCCATCTAAAATTTCTCCTTTATGCTACCATATCAGCTTCTAGTGCTGATAATGCATCTTTGAACATTGGTTTAATTTCAGCATGAGGATCCATTTTGGACAATTTGCTGATTTCTCTATCGTGATGATTTACAAAGAAAGATGTAATATCTCTTGAAAGTACGTTCTTAGCACCATCTAATGAGATTTCTTTGTTACCTAATTCATGAATTTTATTCCAAGTATTAACGATACTTTCTTTCATTCTGTTACCGAATGCTTTTATAGATTCAATGCCTTCATAGAATTTGTTTCCGAAATCGCTGATTGAACCAACGAACATAGAATAAATTCTCTTTGAACTTGCAGTGATTTTATCGTTCATTTTTAAATTGCTTTTGCTTGCACTTGATTCGAATACATCTTCAGTTAGAATGTTTTTTTGAAAGTTAGATGCTGCAAAAGGATTAGATTGTCTAGCAACTGTTTTTTCTGTTACGCTCGTATTGAAGATACGATGGCTTAACTGGCTTAATTTTTGTACTGTTGACATTTGTAACCTCTTTCTTAACTATCCACTCACCTAGTCTAACATAGTGTGCTATTATTAAATCCACCTTTTGTATGATTTGTGTTAAGATAATAATATGGAATATAAAAATTTAGAAGAATTAATCTCAGTTATTGCGAAATTAAGAGCGCCTGACGGCTGCCCTTGGGATAGGGAGCAAACTCATTCGTCTTTAAGGCCGAATATGATTGAAGAAGCTTATGAAGCCGTTGATGCAATTGATGACAATGACATTCCTCATTTGAGGGAAGAATTGGGTGATGTTTTGTTGCAAGTTTTGTTACATTCTCAAATTGCATCAGAAAATGGCGAATTCAATATTGAAGATGTTGCAAAAGAATTAAAAGACAAATTAATTCATCGTCACCCGCATGTGTTTGGTAGTGCGCATTTGGATACTCCAGATGAAGTTAAAAAAGCTTGGGACGAATTAAAGGCTGAAGAAAAAACTGAACGAATATCCGCAATGGACGGTTTGTCAAGAAGTCAAGCGGCTTTGATTTCAGCTCAAAAGATGTCCAAAAGAGCTGTGAAAAAGGGTTTTGAATGGCCTAACGAAGAATCTTTATATGATTGTTTGAATTCAGAAATTGAAGAGTTTAAAGAAGCGGAACTTGAGGCTGATAAATCTCACATGGAAGAGGAGTTAGGCGATATCTTATTTGCGGTTGTAAATCTTGCTCGTTGGAATAAAATTGATGCAGAACAGGCTTTGCTAAAAGCAAATAAAAAATTTGAAAAGCGTTTTAGAAAAATGGAAGAATTGGCAACTAAATCATTAAATGATTATTCATTTGATGAGTATGATGCTCTTTGGAAACAGGCTAAAAAATCATTGGAGAATAAATAGATGAAAGATGTTCAAAACACTCAAGATACAAGGAATGTTGATATTCAGAAAGTTGGAATAAAAAACGTTGAATTGCCATTGATTATTCAACGTAAAAATGCTTCTGACAAAGTCGTTTATGCGACAGCCAGAGTTTGCGTATCACTTCCCAGAAATTACAAAGGAACTCACATGAGCCGTTTTGTAGAAGTTTTGAATGAATGGAGAACAAAAAATCTTCTTGGTGTTGATATCAAGGGTTGCCTAGAAAAGATTATCAAAAAACTTCATGCTCAAAGTGGAGAATTGGAGTTTAATTTTAAGTATTTTGTTGATAAAAAAGCTCCCATTACAAAATTAGCTGCTCCAATGTGCTATGATTGTTCGTTTGAGGGCACAATGGACGGCGATGATTATAAGTTTATTTTGGGCGTAAAAGTTCCTGTAACAACTCTTTGCCCTTGTTCAAAAGAAATTTCAGATAATGGGGCGCATAATCAAAGAGCAATAATTTCTGTTAAGGTTTCTTATGATGAAACAGAACACGTTTGGCTTGAAGATTTGATTGAACTTATTGAATCTTGTGCATCTTGCCCAGTGTATTCTCTTTTGAAAAGACAAGATGAAAAGTTCGTAACTGAACACGCATGGGAAAATCCTCGATTTGTTGAAGATGTTTTGCGTGAAGTAGTTGTAAAATTACGTAAGCACCCTGTTATCAAGTCATTTGAAGTTGATTGCGAAGCTTTTGAAAGTATTCACAACCATTCTGCTTGGGCTTACCAAAAAGAGGGTTAAGGAAAATTTTATTATAATTTACTTACTTTTTTGAACGTAGTAATTCCTAAAATTGATAGCAAATACATTGATGCAAAAGTGACAAGTCCAATTGAAAAAGCTCTCGGCAAAAGGCTTTTAAATCCAAACCCATTGTAGTGGTGGAACGCATAACCTTTTTGATTATTTGATAAATAAGTATTAATTTCATTCGTTTTGACGTTTAAGTCCTCAATCGGCATTGGAAATTTTGTACGAATTTCATACAGTGGAGTGTTTTTGTCATTTTTTGTATTCAAAATTATTGAATGTGTTGCTTTATTTTTATCAAATTGTTGTGCCTCAATTATTTCGGTCTGTTTTATTTTCGTCAATTTCTTAGATTTTGCGAAATTAGTCTTTTCAATTGTGCAGACATTTTCACTTCTGTTACAAGAGAATTTTACATCATAATCGAATGTTTTGTTCCAAACATAAGATAATGGAACTAAGGCTGTAATTATTATTGTTAGTACGATATAGCTTATGGATAAGCATTTAAAAATTTTTTGTGAAGCCATTTTTAGATTTCACCTTTTAATAATTTATCTGCTAATTCTGTTTCAAGAGTTCCGTTTAGAGCTTTAGAAACTTTTTGAAGTTTTTGAGCGATAAGTTCCATATTATCAGTCCAAACAAAATTATCCATAACGTATTTTTCTGCTTTATTGAAATCTCCATCAATTTGAATTCGGATAATTTCAGCTAACATTTCTTTTGCGATTGGAACGGCTTTGTCAATATTTACGTGGATTTTACCCTCCGGAGTGATTGAATATCCTCCTCGGTCTGCAAAATATTTGTTTTGCATTACTGTACGAACCCTGTGAGCCTGTGACATTGTAGGTTTTGATTTCAAGAAATTGTCTGCAACCGTAGTTACAATAATTTGTAATCTTTGTTCCGGTGTGTACATTCCAAGTTCTGTTAACAAATCAACAAAAGCTAAAGAGCCCATGTCGGCTTTGTTTTCTTCAATAATATTTCTATATTTACCTAGTTTTTCGCTGCTTTCTTTCGGCCCGAGAGAGTGTGCATTTTCGTGTCCGATTGTGAACCAATGGTCAGCTTCATCTAGATAATATTTGTGTTGTTCTTTATCTAAAATTGTATCAAGTCTTTCTTGCAATTTTTTAGTATCACTGATGAAACGAATTTGTCTATGGTAAACATTTCTTCTGCCTCCACCGATTGTAAGTGATAATTTGTCAGAGTTTGGAAGATTTTCAGCTAACGTAATTCCACCTCTGTATTCTCCAACATCACCTGATGCCATAACCATATCAACATCAACCATTGTTTGTTTTGCATCTGTGTCTGCGGAAATTGTTTGTTCATATTCTTCTTTGTATGGCATATTATCTGCCAATGTCGGTAGATATTTTTTTATAGCCATAAGAGCATCAGTACCTTGTTTGTTGATAATTCCGACTCTTCCACCTAAGAAATCTTTTGGAATTGGAGAGATGTCAAACTCTTTTAATCTGTTTGACAATTCTTCATTTTCAACAATTGTACCGGTCATTTCATCTTCGTAGTTTTCTCTGGTGATAGTGAATTCCAATGGGGTATCTTGAAGAGTTGCCCATTTTTTATCGGCATAAGCATCAAGCATTGGATCAGCTTTTCTTAGAGCGGTGGCTTGAAGTTTTAGAAATTCATTAAAATCTGCGTTTGTTGAAACTTCTGATGCTTTATCAAGTTCATCAGCCATTTTTGCAAAATCTTCTTTGAAGTAATCAATGTAGTCAATTCCTTCAAGATTTTCTTCTTTTCTTACAACTACAGAGCGTTGAGTAAGAATTTTTCTAACTTCTTCAACTTGCCCTTCTTTAAGCATTCTTAATAGGACAGAATGAAATTCTTCTTTGGACAAGTCTTCCGGATAAACACCTTTGCCTAATTTTTCGTCAATCCCTTTGATAAGTCTAATAGGGTTTGACATTGTATCAATTGCGTTTACACCTTTTTGAGCATCAAATAAAATTTTAGTAAGTTTTGCTTGTTTATTACCTTTTGCAGATTCTTCTTCTAAAAATGTTTTAACTTCAAGGTTGTGTTTGCAATCAAGTTGCATGTTTATTTTTTCTAAAATCTCGGCTGCGTTACACAAATGAACAAGAGCTTTTTTATCTCCATTAGCTAGAGCCAAATATTCCGGCGCATCAGCTTTAAGAAATTTTTTCTTTATTAAATAATCTTTGTTAGTTCTTTTTTCAAGTTCGTCCATTGATAAGTTAAATTCAAATTTAGCCATTATAAAACTCTCCTATATTATTTTTTTATAAGATAAATATAGCACATATTAATTTATGCGCAATAAACTTTGTAGATGAAATTCTTGAAGCCTTATTTGTGGTAAGTTTCGTTTTTTATAATTTTAAATGCTCGGTAGATTTGCTCAACAAGAATGAGTCTTGCAAATTCATGCAGAAAAGTCATTTTAGACATACTCATTTTTAGGTTTGCTCTATCTGAAACATTTTTCCCGATTCCGCAAGAAGAACCTATTACAAAAACAATTTCTTGTGTTCCAAGATTTGTTAAATCTTCAATTTTTTTTGCGAATTCTTCACTTGAAAATTGCTTGCCTAAAATTTCCATAGTGATAACAAAATCAAGCGGTTTTATGTTTGAGAGAATTTTTTCACCCTCTTCAAGTAATATTTTTTCTTTTAAATTTTCATCTTTTATTTCGATTGGACTTAGCTCTATAACTGAAACCGAAGCATAGGGAGTTAATCTTTTTAAAAATTCGTTAATTCCGTCTTTTAAATATTTTTCTTTAATTTTGCCAAGAGCTATAATCTTAATTTTCACTTTTCGTATTATCGCTTTCTATATAAAGTGATTGAGATGGGAATGCAAAATCAATATTTGCAGCTCTAAAATCTCTGATAACTTCGTCTAAAAATTCGCCACGAACTTTTAAAAATTTGTCATAAGATCCTGATTTTACGTAACCTCTGAATCTGATATTTATTGAACTTTCTCCGAGGTCATGGATTGCAACTGTGAATTGATTGTGTATTTCTTTGTGATTTATGGCAATATTTTTCAAAATTTCTTGTGCTTTTTGAATACTTTCATTGCTTGTTGAATACGTAACACCAAATGTGATATTGATAAAACGTTTCTTTGCTCTTGAAACATTTGTAATAACCGCATTTGCAGCTAAATTATTTGGAACAGAAATCAAGAAGTTGTCTAAATCTCTGACTTTTGTAGAACGAATGTTGATGTCTTCAACATAACCCTCGATGCCGTCAATTTTTACATAATCTCCAACTTTGTAAACATGGTCAGATAGTAATTCAATACTTCCAAATATGTTAGCCAAAGCATCTTTAGCGGCCATACCTACTGCGATACCACCGATTCCGAAACCTGCAAGAATTGATGAAACTGAATAGCCTTGGCTTTGTAAAAATCCTGTGATTGCAATGAATAGCAAAAATGCCTTTAATAATTTTGTTAATATCGGTATAAATCTTAACAGTGGAGAATTTGACTCTGTTGATTGGATTTTTTCTCTAACTTTTTTATCTATAACATTTATAACTTTGAATAAAACTAAAATGAGTATGGTGTTTATTGCTATTGCAATTAGCCCTTTTTCCCATAAAGGCATAATGTTTTTCTCCTTGGAACTGGTATCTGCATTTATTATATCTGCCTAAATTATCTATGTAAATATTTTATAAAAAGTTTTACTTTTTTATAAATTTTGCTAGACTGAAAGTATTATGTTTGTGAAAAAAAATAATAGAGATCTTATTTCGGTTGTAATTTTTGTTGGATTTCTTGCTTTAGGGATATTTTTTGCAAAAATTTACCAGCCGGAAAGTAAAACTAATAGAATATATGTACAAGCTTTAAAAGATTATGAAAATAAAAATTACTCAAATTCATATTACTTATTTTCAAAAATAAGCTACAGTTCAAAATTAAAACCTGTTGCAATATATAGGCAAGCCTTATGCGCCAGAGCATTAGGTGATGAAAAATCTGAAATAAAGAAATACCAAACTTTATTCCATTTTTATCCGAATAATAAATTGAGCAATGAAGCTAAATATCAAGCAGCACAATTACTTGTGGACTCAGATCCAAAACTTGCTAAAAAATATTTTAATTCCGTTGCAATGTCTAATGCTGATGAGGATTATAAACTTGCATCAGAGTATTACAAAGCCAGAATTGCCTCTGCGAATATTCGTTATTCAAACAAAATTTTTTCTCGAGCAAAAATGGCAGGAGTTGAACATTCTTTCCGTAAATATTTAGAAAAAGCTCCAAGAGGAAGACTCGCTGTAAATGTTGCATATACTTGGAAAAAGTTTAATCCTAATTTAAAATCACGAGATTTGACTTTGATTTCCCGAGCTTATTATTATGCAGGGAAATATAAAGAAGCAGAACAAGTTTTTCCTAAAACAAAAATGGAAGACAGTTGGACTATTCAGGCTTTAACGGCTTATGCTAAAGGTAATTATATAAAAACGCAAGTCTTAACAGAGTATGGTGTTAATAAACACTCTAAAAATATTGATAAAAAAGACTTTAAAAAAGTTGTTGACAATTATATAAAACTTGATAAAAATTCTTACAAAACAGCATCTTTATTATTCTCGAAATCAAAAGGAGAGGGCAAAGATTATATTTGGAGTTTGAAATGTCAATATTCTCCTAAAAAAGACAAAGCATCTTGCTACAATGGGCTTTATGCAAATTATCCGTCAGGTGATTATGCCGAAACCGCAATGTCTAATTTGTTTTTTGATAGTGTTGAAAAACGAGATTACGTTAAGGCAAGACAAATTGGAGAAGATTTTTTACATAGATTCCCAAATTCGGAAACGGCTCCAATGGTTATGTTTTGGGAGGGAAAAATTGATAGAAAATATTCAAATTCTTCAAAATATGTAAAATATTTTCAAGATATTATTAATAAATATCCTGATACATATTATGCTTATCGTGCGTTTTGGATTTTGAAGGGTGTTAATACTGCAGTTATTCCTGCAAATCTTGAAATTAAACCTGTTGTTTATCCATACCGGTTTCCGCCCAAAAATAGTATTTTATACAGTTTAATTGAAGTTCAAGATTATAATATGCTTACAAAATTTACTAAAGACGATTTCATCAAAAGTTGGGCTGAATATCAAAGGGGCAATTATTCAACCTCAATGCTGCTTGCCCGTGATGCGATGGCAAAACTTGAAATTAAGCCAGTCAAATCAGATTTAAGGTGGCGATTGGTTTATCCATTGAATTATTATAGACAAGTAAAATCAATGGCTGATGAATATAAAAATAATGATGCTTTGATGATGTCTATTATAAGAGAAGAAAGTTATTTTAATTCCGAATCTCAAAGTGGAGTTGGGGCAATAGGTTTGATGCAGTTGATGCCTGCAACTGCGCATGAGGTAGGGAATAAAAACGATATTCAATTTAATACTAATGACTTGTTAAATCCGGAATTAAATATTCGAGTTGGAAATTTGTACTATTCAATATTGCGTAGCCTTTTGGAGAATAAAGATATTTCAGCTATTGCGGCTTATAATGGCGGAGTTGGTTCAGTTACTTCTTGGAAAACGACATTGAAATACCAAGATACTGATGAATTTGTTGAACAAATTCCATATCCGGAAACGAAGAACTATGTAAAAAAAGTGTTCAGAAGTTACTGGAATTACACTCGAATTTACCAAAAGTAGTGAAAAATCATAC
Organism: Candidatus Gastranaerophilales bacterium HUM_12; assembly: GCA_002102825.1. Taxonomy (GTDB): domain Bacteria; phylum Cyanobacteriota; class Vampirovibrionia; order Gastranaerophilales; family Gastranaerophilaceae; genus Zag111. The sequence continues at coordinate 8,496 of DABJ01000010.1, forward strand.
ATTTGATTTATTACATTTTCTCGTAACGTGATAAAATAGTACCTATGAAAAAGTTTTTAATTTTATTATCAATTTTAATTATCAATTTAATTATAGCAAATCCGAGTTATGCAATAAAAATTGGTTTACTTACGGAAGTTGATCAAGCCGGTGTTGGTACAAACGTAAATGGTCGAATGATTGACGTTCATACAAACAAAACCGTTTGTACGATGGACGCAATGAAAGGTTATTTCCTAGTCCCTTATAAAGGCGAAATTGCTGTAAAATCCGGTGGACATTATTATACTCTGGGTACAAATTCTGTTGTCTTAAGACCTGATAGTTCCGGTTATGTTAGTACAAAAGGCAAATGGTACCGCGGTAAATTGATGGTGAAAATGTCTAATGGCAAACTTGTTGTAATTAATGATGTTGATTTAGAAGATTATTTAAGAGGAGTTGTGCCGTCAGAAATGCCTGCAAGTTGGGAGTATGAAGCTCTGAAAGCCCAAGCAATTGCTGCAAGAAGTTTTGCATTAGCAAATTTAGGCAAACAGGCAAGATATGGTTATGATTTAAAAGATAATACCGAAGACCAAGCTTATGGCGGAGCTTCTGCCGAAACAAACAGGACAAATAGAGTTATTGACGAAACCGCAGGTCTTGTTTTAACCCATGATATGAAAATAATTTCTGCATATTATTCAGCATCTGCAGGAGGAATGACAAGTACTGCTGCTTGGGGTTCAACAATTCCTTACGTTCGTTCTGTTCCGTCTTTTGATGATGATGTCAAGAAAAATGGGCATGGCGTCGGAATGTCACAACATGGTGCTAATAATTTAGCAAAGCAAGGTTACAATGCATATCAGATTTTGCAATATTTCTACCAAAATGTGAAATTTGCGAAATTGAACAGTAACTCATAATCCAGTGATATCCGAATTTTTTAATCGTATATCCCAGTAAATATACACTATATTTGAAAAAATACGTATTAATGCTCTAAAACCCTTGACAGTATTAGAAAAAGTGTTATATAATAAATTTGTCGATTACACAACTGCGGACAATGGTAGGTGCATTCCGTGGGAAAGGAAGAAGGAGGTTCGTAATGAACAAGGAAGAATTAGTAAAAGAAGTTTCTAAAAAAGCAAAAGTTTCTCAAAAAGCTACAGCTGATATCTTAGCTGCAACTTTAGATTCAATTCAAAAAACAGTTGCTAAAGGTAAAAAAGTTACTTTAGTTGGTTTTGGTACTTTTGAAGCTCGCAAAAGAGCTGCAAGAACAGGTAGAAACCCTCAAACAGGTGCTACTTTGAAAATCGCTGCTAAAACAGTTCCTGCTTTCACAGCTGGTAAAAAATTCAAAGATCAAGTTAAGTAATTTTATTTACTTTAATAAGATTTTGAGGTTGCAAATGTTAATCGTTTGTAGCCTCTTTTTTGTCTAAATGTTACAATTATTTGAATGTCGGGGGTTTTCGTGGTAGCATTCTTTTAGTAGTTAATTTGGGTAGTGAGGTATTAAATGAAAAGTTCGACAATAAGAAGATCAACTCTATCAAGAGAAACAATGGAAGTTATTGAAAATCTTGCAAAAGATCAAGATTCTAACGGTTTGCCAAATGAGTATGTAAGACCGGAAGATATCGAAACTCCAAAATCTGAAAATGATAGTAAAGCTCAAGAAATTGATTTGTTGTGGCAAACTTTCAAAACAACCCAATTTAATACGAAATCACCACTTGCTTATATGACAGGCGGTTTTTTAGTTGGTGTTATTGCAACTATTTTAGTATTAGTTTGTGTTGGTGCAATTGCAGTGAAAACTGATTCTAAATTGCCTAAAAAAACTTTATTCGGTTTAGAAAAATTATTTGTAAAAAAAACTCCGGAACAAACATTAGAACAACAAACTGATAGAGCTAAAGATACTGCAGATATGCAAGTTTCAATTCCTAATGAAGAAGAAAATGTTTCTTCAACTCCTGAAAATGCTTCAGGTTCAGCAGAGGGGACTAAAGGTGTAAAAGAATTCAAAAAATATGTTGTTCAAAGCGGTGATACAGGTGAAAGTATCATCAAACACTATTATGGCTCTTGGTCACAAGAAAAAGCTGATTTAGTTATGAAAGCAAATAATTTGACTAATTTTGATAAAATCAATATTGGTCAAGAATTGATTATTCCTATTCAAGAATAATATTGAGGTTTATATGAAAAGATTTAATAAAGTTGTCGCATTATCTTTGGCTGTAGTTTTGGGTACTGCAATGGGTTGTTTTGCTCAAAATTCAGAATGGAAAAATGATTTAAGAACAAAATTTTTGAATAATGAATCAGTAATTATGGAAATAAATCTTCGTTCTTTTAATGCTCAGGATTTAGATGGTGATGGCTTTATTCAAGAGGATTTGGGAGAGGTTAAAGGGTCGTTTATTAATGCTATTGCACGACTTGACGAGTTGAAAAATCTTGGAATAAATACGATTCATGTTCTTCCGATTACTCCTGTTGGAAAGTTGAAAGCCTTAGGTACTGCGGGAAGTTTGTATTCCGCTGCAGGTTTTGATTCGTTAAATCCTGATTTGAAAGACAAAAATTCTAATTTATCAATAGAAGAACAAGCTAAAAAGTTTATTGAAGAAGCTCACAAAAGGAATATTCGTGTAATCGTTGATGTTCCTGCTTGTGCTTCTTATGATTTGTATTTGCAAAAACCTGATTTATTTGTAACATCTGCAAATGGTGAGCCGGTTGTTCCCGCAGATTGGACTGATGTAAGACTTTTGGCAACAGGAACAGAAGATAAAATTGATACAAATGTCTATAATTTGTACAAAGATTTTGTAAAATATATGATGAATCTTGGTGTTGACGGGATTAGAGCTGATGTTGCACATTGTAAAACGATGGCTTTTTGGAAGGAACTGATTACATATTCTCGTCAGAAAGATCCTGAATTCTTGTGGTTAGCCGAGTCTTCTGAATCATGGCACGATGCCGTTTCACCACAAGCGGTTTTTACTCCTTATGACAAATTGTTAGAGGCTGGTTTTGATGGGTATTATGGTTCATTTTTCAATATCAAAGATTGGAAAAATGCAAAAGACTTGTATAAAGATGTTTCTTTGACTCTTGGAGAAACTAAAAGATTTAATGATAAAAAATCTGTAATTGGAGCTTTTACAACCCATGATGAAGTTAGTCCGATACTTCTAAAGGGTCCTGCTTTGAGTGAGATGATTATTTGGCTTAATGCAACATTGCCTGTGGATTCGTATTTTGTAGACGGTTTTCAAACCGGTGATGATTACAACTATAAAATGGGTAACAAGTTGGCTCCTGCGACAAATACTGATGATGATATGTATTTTACTCATCGTGGAAAAATTGATATTTTTAATTTTTCACGAAAACCAGATGGGAAAAATCAAACTTTACGTAATGACTTTTTGTTAGGAAATAATGTTAAACAGAGCTTGCTTCCGACTTTGAATGACGGTACTTTCACTCCTATCAAAACAAAAAATCCGAAAGTATTTGCTTATACACTGGGAAATTCTACAAAAAGAGTTGTTGTTGTTGGAAATTTAGATTTTACAAATTCTGTTAAAACATCTGTAACAATTCCAAAATATAATAAAAGATATAATGTTTTACCGATTAAAATTTCGTCAATGCCAGATGTGAATAAACACGGAAAACTTTCTTTAAATCTTCAAGCGGGCGAAATTGTTGTTTTGATAATTCATGAATTGTTGTAGAATTATTTTATAATTTCAACTAAGATAGTATAAATGTAAAAGAGCAATACTAAAAAAATAAAGAAGTCGGAATGAAATCTCATTCCGACTTCTTATAAAATTTGTGTTTAATATCTAGGCTCTTTCGCTACGAACTCTATTCATTATTTCATCAAATTCTTTTTCATCAATTGTTTCTTTTTCTAACAATTCTTTAGAAATAACTTCAAGCATATCTCTGTTTTGAGTTAATAATTGTTTTGCAAGTTCATAACGTTCGTCAACTATTTTTTTGATTTCTTCATCAATTTCAAATGCAACTTGTTCTGAATAATCTCTTTGGTGTCCGAAATCTCTGCCCATAAATACATTTTCTTGGTTTTTGCCATAAGCCATAGGTCCAAGTTTTTCTGACATACCCCAAGCTGTAACCATTTTCCTTGCGATATCTGTTACATTGATTAAGTCTTGAGAAGCACCTGTGCTAACGTCATCTTGACCGTAAATGATTTCTTCTGCGGCACGACCGCCAAGAGATACAGTAATTTTTGCTAACAATTTAGCTTTACTTACGTGAACACTTTCATCTTTTGGTCTTGTCCAAGTTACACCAAGAGCCATTCCTCTCGGAATAATTGAAACTTTGTGAAGTTCATTTGCATCTGGTAATAACTTGTCAATCAATGCGTGTCCAACTTCATGATAAGAAGTCAACTCTTTATCTTTGTCTGTTAGAACTTTGCTTCGTTTTTCAACACCCGCAATTACTCTATCTATTGAAGAATCAACGTCGTCCATTGAAATTTTATCTTCTCCCTTACGAGCTGCAAGTAGAGCTGATTCATTCAACAAGTTTTGCAAGTCCGCACCGGTAAACCCAGGGGTACGTTTTGCTAAGACTTTCAAGTCTACATCTTTATCTAATTTTTTATTTTTTGCGTGAACTTCTAAAATCTGTTCTCTACCTTTAACATCAGGAGCATTGATATAAATTTGTCTATCAAATCTTCCGGGTCTTAAAAGTGCGTTATCTAAAATGTCCGGTCTGTTTGTTGCCGCGATTACGATAATATTTGTATTCACATCAAAGCCGTCCATTTCAACAAGTAATTGGTTAAGAGTTTGTTCTCTTTCATCATGTCCGCCACCTAATCCGGCACCTCTTTGGCGACCAACAGCATCAATTTCATCAATAAATATTATACAAGGTTGATGTTTTTTAGCTTGTTCAAATAAATCTCTAACACGGCTTGCACCAACACCGACAAACATTTCAACGAAATCAGAACCTGAAATTGAGAAGAATGGTACACTTGCTTCTCCTGCAACCGCTTTAGCCATTAAGGTTTTACCTGTCCCTGGAGGTCCGACAAGAAGAACACCTTTTGGAATTTTAGCTCCTAATTTCATATATTTTTCACCATTTTTCAAAAAGTCAACGATTTCTTCAAGTTCCTTTTTCTCTTCGTCAATCCCTGCAACATCTTTGAATGTCGTTTTTACTTTTGAATCTAAAAGCATTTTAGCCTTACTTTTTCCAAAAGACATCGCCTGAGAACCGCCGGCTTGAATTGCTTTTATCATCAAGCCAAGAGAAATTATTGCAAATAATATAATTACAAATGTTCCGATATTGCCTGCAAGTTGATTTGTTTCGGCTGTTTTCTTAACAGTAATATCTGCATCAGAGTTGTTCAATTTGTCCATCAATTCGGTATCATTTACCGGAATTTGAACTTTATATTGGAACAACGGAGCTTGAACATTTTTTGTTTCTTGAGTTAAGAACGGCGAAACTGTATTTTTTTGAGTCGCTTTTTTCTCAGTTTTTGCTGCCGGTTGTTCTTTAGGAACAGCGATAATCATATCATCGTATTTTTCAATTTTCGTAAATTCTTTATTTTGCAATTTTTGCAGGAAATTCGAGTATGAAATTTCAGACGTACTTGTTGACGGACCTGTCATGAATATTGTTGAAATAAAGACAAGAACAACAATTGCTAAAATTACGTACATACCCATTGATTGACTTTTATTCATATAAAACAACCTTTCAAAATGTATTAAACTCTCTGTTTTAATTATAACTTAAACAGACGAAAAAGGGAATATAATTGTTAAAGATACTAAAAAAGGTCAGCTTTTTAACTGACCTTTTAGACTTTTATACAGATTGAATATATTTTTCAATTTCTTCATCTGTATTCATTTCTGTTGCAGCAACAAGAATTCTATGTTCATCAAGTTTAATTCCGCCGAGGATATTACTTGCTTTTAACTTCGACAAAAATTCATCAGAATTTTCAACTTCAATCGTGAATTCGTTAAAGAAGTTTTTGTTAAGTATTTTAACCCCTTTTGCTTGAAGTTTTTCAGATAATTTATGAGTATTTTTTGCAGATAAATAGCCAGCTTGTTTAAACCCTTTTTCTCCCATTACTGATAAATATAGAGTTGCACAAAGTCCAACAAGAGCTTGATTTGAACAGATGTTGCTTGTCGCTTTTTCTCTTTTGATGTGTTGTTCTCTTGTTTGGATTGTTAGGCAAAATGCTTGTTTGCCCTCTTTGTCAACTGTTCTACCTGCAAGTCGTCCAGGCATTTGTCTCATAAATTTTTCTCTACAAGCTATAAAACCTGCAGTCGGTCCGCCAAAGTTCATTGGAATGCCAAGAGTTTGAATATCTCCGACTACAATATCTGCTCCGTATTCAGATGGAGGTTTTAGAATTGATAATGTTGACGGGTCACAACAAACAATTGATAAGCATTCAACTTCTTTTGGTTCAATAATTTCTCCAAAATAGTTTGGAGTTTGGAGAAGTACACAAGCAAAGTCTTTTGTATCTTGAGGTATTTCGTTAACCCATTCAACTTCAATTCCTTGCGGTTTTGTGTACGTTTCAATAACTTTTTTGTATTCAGGATTTAAAGAATTTAGTACACAAACTTTGTATTTTTTAGAAATCCTGCAAGCCATTAAGATACTTTCAGCACATGCTGTGCCTCCATCATAAACCGTTGCGTTTGAAATATCCATGCCGGTAAGTCTGCAAATCATTGTTTGGAATTCATACATAACTTGCAAAGTCCCTTGCGAAATTTCCGGTTGATAAGGAGTGTATGCTGTGTTAAATTCAAACCTGTTTGCAACTTGCGAAATACATGCCGGTACAAATTTGTTATAAATTCCGCCACCTAAAAATGAGATGTAATCAGACTTGTTAGCTTTTGCCAAGTTTTTAACCTGTCTTTGAGTTTCCATTTCACTCAAACCCTCAGCCAGATCAAGTTTTTTCATTCTTACAGATTGAGGAATTTGTTTAAACAAATCTTCTACATTATTGATTCCGATTGTTTGACACATTTCTTGTGTGTTTTTTTCATTGTGTACTAAAAAGTTTTTCATTATTATTCCAATTCTTCTTTATAATTTTCGTATGACATCAAATCGCTGAACTCATCTTCTTTGGCTTCTGTTTCAACTTTTACTAACCAACCGTTTTCGTAACAGTCGTCGTTAAGTTTTTCCGGAGCATCAATAAGTTCACTGTTAACTTCAACGATTTTGCCTGAAATTGGCATGTAGATTTCAGAAGCAGCTTTAACGGATTCAATATTTGCAAAAGTATCGCCTTTTTTGAATTCGTCACCAACTTCCGGAAGTTCCAAGAATACTATATCTCCTAATTGGTCGATTGCGTAGTCTGTTAATCCGATAATATATTTGTCATCTTGTTTCACTATATATTCATGTGATTTTGAACATAACATTTCATCTTTAAAACCCATTTATTTTCTCCTTTTTCATCTATTCTTTGTTTATTATTTAACTTTATTCCTTTTTTCAATGAATGGTCTTTTTACGATTTGTGCATCATGCAATTTTTCTCTAATCATAACTTGAACAGTTGCTCCTGTGCAAATTTCTTTCATGTTTTTTACATAAGCAAGAGCAATATTTTTACCTGTGCTAGGTGAAACACAACCACTTGTGATATGTCCGACTTTTTCTCCATTGAAGTAGATTTCATAACCGTGTCTTGCAATATTTCTATCTAACATTTCAAGTCCAACTAGTTTTTTAGAAACTCCATTTGCAATTTGGCTCATAATAATCTCTTTGCCGTTGTAATCTGCTTGTTTATCTTTTGGAACAGACCATGACAGGCCTGCTTCAATCGGGGTGGTTGTTTCGTCTAAATCATTTCCGTATAGGTGAAGAGCTGCTTCTAATCTCAAAGTATCTCTTGCGCCAAGTCCGATAGGTTTAATTCCGTATTCTTGTCCTTCTTCTAATATTTTATCCCATAGAAATTCTGAATATTCATTTTCAACCAAAAGCTCAAATCCGTCTTCTCCGGTGTAACCGGTACGAGAAGCTAAAAGTTTAATTCCCTCAATAATTGCGGGTTTTATTGTGAAAGATTTTTGATCCGGAATGTTATATCCCATTTTTCGAACTAAATCAATTGCTTTTGGACCTTGAATTGCTAAGAGTGAATAGTTGTGTGATTGGTTGTCAATTTTTACATTCATTCCTCTTTTGTTACGGACAAGCCAGTTTAAGTCTTCGTCAATTCTTGATGCATTACAAATTACAAGGTAATATTCAATACCTAATTTATAAATAATTAAATCGTCAATCAAGCCTCCGTTTTTATTTGGAAGTTGGCAATAGACTGCTTTTTCATAACCTAATTTTTCAATATCTTGAGGAACTACTTTATTTAAAAATGTTGTTGCATCTTTACCTGATACAAAAACTTCTCCCATGTGCGAAACATCAAACAAACCCACTGCATTTCGAACAGTTTTGTGTTCTTCAATGATTGATGAATATTGTACCGGCATGTGCCAACCTGCAAAATCAACCATCTTAGCACCCAGTGCAACATGTTTGTCATGTAAATATGTTTCTTTAACCATAAAATATCCCCCTAAAACTATATTTCAATTGTCGTTATAATTAAGAAAATTGTCAATAATATATGTAGATAAGTAAATGAAATTTTTTTATACATCGTTAAGAAATAATTAAAAAACTCAAAAATTTGTATATTTTATATTATCATTATTATAGGAGATTTTGATATGAAATACAAAGATTACTATGAAACACTGGGTGTGAAAAGAGATGCAACAGAAGCTGAAATCAAATCAGCATTCAGAAAACTTGCAAGAAAATACCACCCGGACGTAAATAAAACAAAGGAAGCAGAAGAAAAATTTAAAGAAATCAATGAAGCCTATGAGGTTTTAGGTGACAAACAAAAACGTCAAAGATATGATAGCTTAGGTGCTAATTGGCAAGGCGGTGCAGATTATACCCCACCTCCTGGGTTTGAACAATTTAACTTTGGCGGAGGTCAAGGTGGAGCTTACCAACAATTTAACTTCAACGGTCAAGATATGGGCGGGTTCTCTGATTTCTTCAGCTCACTGTTTGGTGATATGATGGGTGGTGCTGGTGGTGGCACAAGAGGAGGTTTCTCCGGTTTTGATTTTGGAGATTTGGGTGCTCAACAAGCTTATACAAGAAGAGCCGGTGGAAGTTCCAGAACATCAAGAGCCAGACAAAGCGCTCCAAAATCTGAAGACCTTGATATCACAAAAAATTTGAACGTAACGGCTAAAGATTTGTTTTCAGATGAACCAATTAATGTCAAATTTAATGACATGAGAAAATGTACTCAATGTCCTGCAGGTGGCGGATATTGTACGGCTTGTGGCGGTACAGGTATTATAAATGAAACAAAATCCATAAAAGTAAGATTACCTAAAGAAATTAAAGAAGGGCAAAAAGTAAGATTAAAAGGCGAAGGTAAAATTGATGCTTACGGTCAAAAAGGTGATTTGTATCTTGTAATTACACCAAAAGATTCCGAGTATGAAATTAAAGGTTCAGATTTGACAAAAGATGTCGAAATTACCCCTCCGGAAGCTGTTTTAGGTTGTAAAAAGGATATCCAAACATTGCACGGCACAATTGGTATTAAGATTCCACCAATGACATCGAGCGGAAAGATGTTAAGACTTAAAAACTTAGGCTTGCCGAAAAAATCCGGAGGTTACGGAAATCTTAACGCAAGGATAAAAATTGTATTACCTGCAAAATTGACACAAAAACAAATTGATTTGTATAAACAACTTATTTAATGTTATAACCCCTCATCATTTTAAACTGGCGAGGGGTATTTTTAATATTCATACCATAAAACAAATATTGCAAAGCTTTAAAAAATCTAGTATAATAAAAACAAGCCGAGCAGAGT
>DABJ01000041.1:0-6214 GCA_002102825.1 Candidatus Gastranaerophilales bacterium HUM_12
ATTTCTGTTGAAATTGCATTTTCTTCGGTATCTAATTGTTTCAATTTCAATTCCAAGTTCTTATCTTGAGCTTGAATGATTTCGATTTTTGAGTTAATTTCTTGAATTTCTTTATCGTATTGGTTTTTGTTGTAGTTGTATTGATTCATTGCATCGTTATATGCATTGTCATCACAGGTTGTTGTTGCTGTTAATGTATATTCTGTTCCAACTTCGTTTCCGTTTTTATCTGTTTTTATATTTCCGTCTGCATCTTTTTCATATACATATATACTGATATAACGACCTGATGTATCTTGTTCTACTCGAGCGGTTGCATTTTTGATTTCTCTTGTTTCGGTTGTTTGACCATATACATACGATCTGATACTTGAAATTGATGCTCCGGTTTTTTCACTGTAATCGGCATCTTCGATTTGGCTCTTGCTATAGAACACGGGTTCATAAGTGCCGGTTGTTGAATTCTTTTGGTATCTTACAAACCATTCATCTTCTTTGTATTTATCTTGTAATTTTTGCAAGTATTGTTGTTCAATTGATAATGTATTTTGTAACAATTTTGAATCGCTAATTGTTGATAAATACGGATCTTTTTCTATTGATGCGGTATCATTTGAACCCAATACTCTTAATGGAGTTGAACCTACATAGTATTCATTGGCTCCGTTATTACTTTTTTTGCTTACGATTACGTTGCCATTTGATACTACTGAATCTTCTAAGGTTGATTGTGTATAATTTAAGATATAGTAACCATTTTTTTGGGCTATTAAACTATTTATTGTATTTGTTTCTGCTCCATCTGTGAATGTATAACTTGTTTTTGTATAATCTTGGCTTGATGGCGGAGTTGGGACAGTCAAGTTAGTCAATTGACTGTAGTAATTTGCTGATTCGTTGGACAACGTAGTTCTTTGTTGGTTGATTTGTTGTCCTTCGTACTCAACATTGGTTTTGCGCGCTGTCAAGCTTAAGAATCTGGCTTGTGATGCACTCATTCCCATGACTGTCTTTCCTTTCTTCTTGTGTTTCCTATATTCTGCATGTCGACAAACATGGGATTTTACTTTAATTTTTTATCCCTTTTTCGTTACATTTCGTAACATGAAATAAGAAGACTTGGGGTGAAAGACTTGATGGAAAGGTATTTAGACCTCATTACAACATACTGGCGAAGGAAAATGTATTATTAAAGAACTTGTTTTAATTCATTAACAACAACATCTAATGCACCTTGCTGGTCAGCAAATATTGTTTCACAATCCTTGCAAGCTTTTGTGTAAAAATCTTCATCTGAGAGTAATTTTTCAACATAATCAGAAAATTCTCTTGGATTTTTAACAATTTTACCGGCATTAGAACGAGATAATAACCAATAAATATCTCTAAAATTATGAATTGACGGACCTGTTATTGTTGGTTTTGAATAAACAGTTGCTTCCAACGGATTATGACCGCCGGTCTTGTTAAAACTTCCACCAATAAATGCAAAAGAACAAATTGAATACATTTTACTAAGTTCGCCCATTGTATCTAATAAAATTACATCGTGGTCTTTAAAAGTATCACATTTTGAGCGAAGTCCATAATTCAGATTCATAGAATTTATAATATCTATAATTTTTGGTAATCTTTGAGTGTGGCGAGGTACAAGTAAAAGCTTGATATCAGGATATTTAGCTAATTTCTCTTTAAACATCTCAAGAACGATTTCATCTTCTCCTTTATGAGTGCTTCCGGCAATAATAACTCTATGACCGGCTTGTCCCATATCAATTACCTCATCTGACTTTTTAACATCAAATTTTAGGTTTTTCATAACAAATGTTCTATCTTTCGGAGCACCGATTGATATAAGCTTTTTCATATCAATATCACTTTGAGTAAGAATTTTTGTATATTTAGATAAAACATGAGTGAAAAATACTTTTAATAATCTATATAAGGAATATGTAGAATCAGACATTCTACCATTAATACAATATAATTTTATCCCTCTTCTATTACAGAAAGAAGAAAATGTTGGCCATAATTCAGTTTCCGCAATCAAAACAACTGTTGGTCTAACTTTTGATAAAAATGAATTTACGCAATACGGGATATCAAAAGGGAAATATGTAATAAAATCTGCAACATTTGAGAATTTTTTCAATGCAATTTCTTGACCTGTCTTAGTTCCTGTTGTTACAACAATCTTATAATCAGGAAAAACTTCTTTTGTCTTTTTGATTAAGTTTTCCAAAGCAATAACTTCTCCAACAGAAACTCCGTGGAACATAATAACTTTATCACCTAATTCCGGATTTTTAAAGAAACCCATTTTTTCTCGCCAGCCGTATAAAAACTTACCGTTGAAAACTCTGACAATGTAATAAAACGGAAATAAGATTATAAATACGATAGTTGAAACCAAACCATATAGGAAAAGTTCACTAAACATCGAAATTACAATCAGGACCAATAAAATTAAAATAATAGAATATATAACCATAACAAGTTAATTATACACCAAATAGCATAACATGTTGACAATATATACAAAAATTTATAAAATCAGAATATGGCAATCGCATATTTAAGTTTAGGTTCAAATAAAGGTGATAGAATCGGCTATGTACAACAAGCAGCAAGCTTGTTAGGAATGGACGAAAAGATTACTATTGTTAGGACTTCTGCATTTTATGAATCGGAACCTTGGAATATGAATACAAAAAACTGGTTTGTTAATGCGATTGTGGAAATTAAAACACAATATTCCCCACAAGAATTGCTTGTAGCATGCCAAAGAGTTGAATGCCAATTGGGAAGAACTCCTATTGAAAAAGGACAATATCAAGATAGAACAATTGATATTGATATTCTTTTTTATAATAAAGAAATTATTAATGAAGAAAATTTAACAATTCCACATAAATATGTTCATTTGAGAGCATTTACACTTGTTCCTATGATGGAATTAAATTCCGATTTTGTACACCCAGTACTGCACAAAACGATTGAAGAAATGCATAATGACCTTGAAAACCCTGAAATGGTATTTTTGTATGGTACAAGAGTCGACTTCTAATAAATCAGTTGCAATAATTGGAGCAGGACCTGCAGGGTGTGTTTGTGCAAAATTTTTAAAAAATAATGGATTTTGCCCGATTATTTTTGATAAAGGTAAATATTTGAGAACAATTTTACCCACAGGAGGCGGAAGATGTAATCTTGCGCATGCAGAATTTGATTTCAAAAATTTGACCAAAAATTACCCTCGAGGTGAAAAGTTCCTGTATTCCGTTTTTTCAAAATTCGGTACAGAAGATGCTATACAATTTTTCAAACAATTAGGAATTGAAACTTACACACAAGAAGACAACAGAATTTTTCCAAAATCTAATTCCTCAAGAGATGTTCAAGAAAAATTATTAAAGGCTTTGAAAGGTTGCAAGTTTGTATCAGAAAAAGTTTTATCAATTGAAAAACTCGACAATTGTTACAAAATAATAACAAACAAAAGTTCTTATGCATTTGATGTAGTAATTGTTTCAACCGGAGGACACGGAAATTGGGATATATTTAATAAAATGGACTTAAATATTATTCCTCCAACGCAAGCACTTGTCGGACTTGTTACAAAAGAAAATTTTTCGGCAATTTCGGGTGTTTCAATAAAAAATGTAAAAACTTATGGTAAAGAATTCAAAAATTCCGATAATGGAGATATTATTTTTACCCACAAAGGAATTTCCGGTCCATTAATATATAAGATCTCTTCAATCTTTGCAAGAAAAGAAATGCCTTATAAACTAGTATTCCAATTAGTAAAAGACCTTGATTTACAAGCAGAACTGAACAAAAATTCGCACAAAGAAATAAAGAACTTACTTGGTCAATTCGTACCAAAATCATTTGCCGAATTTGTTTTAGAAAATTTAGATATTGAAAAAGACACTCCTTGTCACAAAATTACAGGAAAACTCCGAGATAAAATATACAAAAAATTAACAACTTTTGAAGTTACGATTATCTCAAAAGTACCGGACGGAGAAGTTGTGACTTGTGGCGGAATTGACTTGAAAGAAATAAATTCGAAAACAATGGAATCAAAGAAATATCCAAACCTATATTTTTGCGGAGAAGTACTGGATATTGATGGATTTTGCGGAGGATTTAACTTGCAAAACTGCTGGTCAACCGCATTTGTTGTTGCGCAGAGTGTTTGTAATTAAAGTTTAAAATCTTGTAATTATTTACCCCCGTAATATAATAATATTGTACAAAGTTAGAGGGATCCACCTCGAGGGTAAATTTAATATATGAGGGTTTTCGTATATAAACAGAGTTTACCCCTAAAAGGATAGAAAGAAGAAAAATGGAAAAGAACAACGAAACATTGTCTATTCTAAGACACTCAACATCTCACATCATGGCTCAAGCCGTTCAAAGCTTGTTTCCGAATGCAAAGTTAGCAATCGGACCTGCTACATCTGATGGCTTCTACTATGACTTTGATTTGACAGATGGTCATGCTTTTACTCAAGATGACTTAGCTAAAATCGAAGAAAAAATGAAAGAAATTATCAAACAAAATCTTACATTTGAAAAATACGTAATTCCAGATGTTGACAAACAAATCGAAGAATTCAAAAAAGAGGGGGAAATTTACAAAGCTGAACTTCTTGAAGAACACAGAAACGATAATCCGACTTTATACATAACCAAAGATAAAGACGGAAATGCTTTGTTTAACGACCTTTGCGCAGGTCCTCATCTTCCAAATACTTCATACATTAAAGCAAATGCTTTTAAATTATTAAAAGTTGCGGGTGCTTATTGGAGAGGCAACGAAAAGAACAAAATGCTTCAAAGAATTTATGCGACAGCATACTGGAATAAAGAAGATTTACAAGCTTATCTTCACTTCTTGGAAGAAGCAGAAAGAAGAGATCACAGAAAATTAGGAACAAAACTTGATTTATTCTCAACTAGGGAAGAATTAGGTGCAGGTCTTGTTTTGTGGCACCCAAATCTTGCAATTGTTAGAGAAGAAATTGAAAATTACTGGAGAGAAGAACACAGAAAACGTGGTTATGTAATCGTAAATACTCCACACATTGCAAAATCTAAATTGTGGGAAATTTCAGGTCACTACGACCACTACAGAGAAAATATGTTCTTTATTCAAAAAGATAATGACTCTGACGATCAATATATTTTGAAACCAATGAACTGCCCATTCCATATCTTGATTTATCAAGCAAACAGGTATTCATACCGTTCATTACCATTAAGAATGGCAGAGTTAGGTACTGTTTATCGTAAAGAAAAATCAGGTGCTTTGTCCGGTTTAACTCGTGTTCAAGGTTTCACTCAAGATGATGCTCACATTTTCTGTACTCCAGAACAACTTGTTGACGAAATCAACAGAATTATTGATTTTGTTGCAGATACACTTGCAATATTCAATATGAAATTTGAAGTTGAACTTTCAACAAGACCAGACAATTACATCGGTGAAATCGAAAACTGGGATAGAGCTGAAAAAGGCTTGAAAGAAGCAATGGACAGACGTGGAATGAAGTACGACATCAACGAGGGTGACGGTGCATTCTACGGACCAAAAATCGACTTCAAAATCAAAGATGCTATCGGTAGAACATGGCAATGTGCAACAATTCAATTAGATTTCAACTTGCCGGAAAGATTTGATATCAAATACCAAGACAAAGACGGTCAATTGAAAACTCCATTGATGCTTCACAGGGTAATCTTTGGTTCTATGGAAAGATTCCACGGCATCTTGATTGAACACTATGCAGGTGCTTTCCCAACATGGCTTGCTCCAACACAAGTAAACATCGTTCCGATTTCAAATGAAAAACACATTGATTTCGCTGAAGAAGTTTACAGGAAAATGCGTGAAGCAGGTATAAGAGTAAATCTTGATGACAGATCTGAAAGTATGAACTACAAAATCAGAGAATCTCTTCAAGATAAGAAAATTCCTTATGTTTGCGTAATCGGAGATAAGGAAATTGAAGCAAACTCTGTTGCTGTTAGAGCTAGAGCTATTGGTCAAGTAGGAACATTTAAGGTTGAGGAATTCATTGAAACAATCAAAAATGAAATCAAAACAAGAGCGAATGAATCTTTTGCCAAAGCTTTGAAAGAAAACAAATAGACTTTTGTTTTTGAAATTAACTATTTGGCGGTTCGGCGGTTTTCGACT
>DABJ01000041.1:6222-15675 GCA_002102825.1 Candidatus Gastranaerophilales bacterium HUM_12
CTTTTATATATTTAGTATTAACGACATTGAAAAAAGTTCACAAAATTGTTATAATAATCAAAGATGAATAAAATTTTTGGTAAATCATGCAAAACAATTCTTATTGCAACACTGATTTATATTTTATATGTTGCATTTGTTGTGATGCCTTTCTTTACATATGCTTCACCTCCTAATGAAGCTACAAGCATTTGGAAATTTTCATCTGCACCTCTGGTTTTTGCTTTATTATTTTATCCTGCATTTTGGGTATGGAGTTATTTTGTTGTGAAAAATATTTTTGACGTTCGTTATTTAAGAACATTAATCTATACCATTGTTTATATTGTCACTTTTGCTTCTATGCATATATTATTCTTTATTTTTAGTGCAGTAATATTATGGGTAATGCTATTGACTATTCCTATTGGAATAATCCATTTAGTGCTTTTAATTTTAGCATCAATTATTTATGACATAAAAGATTTTTCTAAAAAAGATAGTTTTGAACAAAAGGATAATAGTTTAGCCAAGAAAATTGCAATAATTACAGTTTGTTACATTATAATTCCTGCAACATGCTTAAGTTTAATATCTATTCAATTATTTTATATGATTATTGTAAAATATTTATAAAAAGTTATGAGATTCTTTGGTCACCATATAAATGGCGTGATTAATAATACTTAACCAATTATACTCTTTTCAACACGCAATAAGAAATTGCAATAATGATGGAAGCAATAAATGCACTTAACATATTCGTTAGTTGAAATTGAGGAATAAAATAAGCCGTTCCATAAAGAATTCCAAAATTAATTACTAAATTGAATAAGCCAAAAGTAAATAAATTTATCGGAAAAGCCAGTAATTTAATAATCGGTTTTATAAAGATATTAACAATAGTCAAAGCTGCAGCAACAAGCATTGCAAACCCAAAACTTTCGACTTTTATCCCCGGGAGATAACATATTCCCATAATTATTAACGCAAATAATATCCATTTAATGATAAGTTTTTTCATTAGTTCAAAGTCCTTTTTACTATTTAATCCCTTGAATTCTTATTTGTCCATTCTCGTCCTTGGTAATTTTCATGTTCGAATCTTGAATTGCAGGAGAGGATTTTAAGTGATTTGCATTTATGTTCATTCTTGTTGGCTGAAAATACGGGCTTTTAATCTTTCCTTGTTCATAATCAAGTTGAGTATCTTTAGCTTCACGTTTTTGCTTATATTCTTCCGGATGATTAACAAAATCTAGAGTTTCCTCTTTCTCCATCTGACGTTGCATCATAGGATAAAAATTCATTGTTCCAGCCGTAGGTGTTTGGTACAAATAGTTAGCAAATGCTACATTAGGTGCAATTAAACTCAAAACTGACAGACTTAATAAAAACTTTTTCATAAACAACAACTCCTTCTCTTAGACAAGAACATTCTAACACAAAAAACTAAAAAGGCTTCTCCTTTAAGACTATTTTTTCTTTTATAAATAGATATTTAGCCTAATGAAAATATCTGTTCAAAATCTTATCATAAAATTGTAAATCCTCAACTCTTCTGATTGCTCAGCTGCCCTCTTTTAACTAAAATGAGGGCTTTTCTTATTTGTTTTCTAATCTTAACATTATGCATTATTTTTCTTATTGTTGTATAATTTCAAATATACTGAAACATACTTTAGAAAGGGTAAAAATGAGAGAATTAGTTGTAGAAAATCAAGAGATATTAGTTATTCCGCAAAATTTCAAATTTGCAAACAGAGGAAAGGTTACTGCTGTTAGAGCCGGAGATTTTACTCTGGAATTGGATTTCGAACCGGAAAATATTTTAAAGAATACTTATTGTGAGTTTTATACTCAAACTCCGCACGGAAAACTTTATTTTGATTCTTACGCAAAAGAAATTGACGGAAAAACATTGATTATCGCAAGTCCTGCAAAACATAAATTTTTACAAAGACGTCAATATACTCGTATCAAATTTATTAACGAACTTGATATGACTTTAAGTAACAATACTTACAAAATCTCAACTCTTGATATCTCTGCCGGCGGTATGAAATTCAAAACAGACTCCAAAATTGATATTGAAGGCTCTTTTGATATTACAATTCCTTTAGCCGGAGAAAAGTCTGTTTCTTGTAAATTTCAGCCAATAAGAATTGAGAAAAGAACTGAGGGCGGTTATACTGTTTCAGGTCAATTTGCCTATAATTCCGGTTATGACAAGATGATGTTAACTCAATTCTGTGCAAAACGAAGTGTAGAAATTAAAAATAAGTAGGTTTTGAATAATGAGTTTAGTTAGATTACTGGAAGGAAAAGCAGATAAAACGTTATATACAACTCCATCTCATGGTCAAAGATTTTTTATCTATGAACCGCTAAAGGAAATGTATAAAAGAGATATTTCTGAAACAGAATGTTTCAATCCGCAAGAAGCCTTGAATCAGGCTCAATTGAGAGCAAGAACTATTTATCATACTTATTCTACAACGTATTTAACTAATGGTTCGACAAGCGGAATTATTGCAGCAGTTTTATCTTGCACCCAAGTTGGAGATAAGGTTTTAATAGCTTCAAATTCTCACCCATGCCATTTCAATGCAGTAAGACTTGCAGGTGCAAGAGCATTAACTTATGACCTTGATATTGACGAAGAATGGGGTGTTCCTTTAGAAACTAAGCCGGAAGTAATAGACTATTTCTTGAGCAGATATAATATCAGAACAGTTATTATCACGTCACCAACTTATGAAGGTATAATTTCAGATATTGAAGAGATTAAACAAATTTGCGAAAAACACAATGCATTTTTGATTGTTGATGAGGCGCATGGCGCTTTGTATCCATTTTCGGACAAATTACCGTTATCCGCAGTAAATGTTGCAGATTTTACTGTCCAATCTTTACATAAAACTGCAGGGGGATTGAATCCTACAGCATTACTTCATTGTAATTGCGGAATTGATGTAAGACCGGCTCTTGATATGTTTATGACAACATCTCCATCATATCCGCTTTTAGCATCAATTGAGGAAAATATCGAGTATTTGAATTCTCGAGAGGGTAGAAAAGAAATTGATAATTTAATTACAAGATTAGACAAAATGAGATTGAAATGCCGTGGTTGTCAGTTCTTCGGAGACGACCCGACAAAAATTTTAATCAAAGTTCCAGGAATATCAGGATATGAATTATCAGAAATGTTATATCAAGATTTTGATGTTGAAGACGAAAGAACAAACGAAAAATCTACAATGCTATTATGCGGTATAGGTACAGATAATCGCAAAATTGACAGGCTTCAGCATGTATTGTCTAAGTTGTAGTAACGAGTAAAGTTATGAGATATTTCGACTAAAACCTCTTATAGATCTATTCACTTATCAACGCATAGACTTTAAGATTTACAAATAATTAGCTAAAATATTTTTCACATAGTTTTGGGTTTCTTTATATGGAGGAACTCCTGAATATTTATCCACGGCCCCAGGACCTGCATTATAAGCTGCAAGTGCTAAGATCACGTTACCGTGATATTTATTCAACATTGATTTTAAATATCTTACCCCCCCATCAACATTTTGAGCAGCATTATACGGGTCATTAACCCCTAGAGCTTTTGCAGTTGATGGCATTAGTTGCATTAAACCTTTAGCACCTGTTCTTGATGTAGCATTTGGATTAAATCCTGATTCCTGTTTGATTACAGCTTGGACAAGTTTTTCATCTACACCGTGTTTTTGCGCAACTTTATTTATCATTCCGATTAGTTGTGATTTATCGCTATATAAAGATGTTTTGTTTGAATAATCTCTTTTTGAATCGTTAACTTCTTTGATTGCATTTAAAAGAGTTGAACTTGTAATTCCATCTGCGGAAATATCTCCACTGTTATCATAAATGTTTCCATTAACATTTAAAGATTTAGGATTAAGAAGGAGTGAACCAAAGTTAGATTCCGTTGTTCCGGACAAAATCTTTTCAAATGATTGAATATTATTATTTCCATTTGGCGGATATATTGTATCTAATGAACTTACTTGTGTCGAAGCTTGTGGATTTAGTTGCCTGTTAACACTTTTTACATAATTATTAATTTGCGCAGTTCTTTGCATTGCTGCGGCTTTTCCACCTGAATTTAATAAATTTTGTATCATTTCTGAGAACATGCTCTCAACCTACCTCCCATATACATTATTATTCTACTCAAGATTGGAAATAATTGTATCCTCCACATGGTTTAAGGTTAGATTAAAAAAAGTCAATATTTGAAAATTATTTTATTAGCATGCAATCGCCATAACTAAAGAAATGATATTTTTCTTCGACTGCTTTTTTATAAGCTTCAAAGATAAACTCTTTACCTGCTAAAGCGCTAACTAACATTAGTAATGTGGATTTTGGCAAGTGAAAGTTTGTAATCAATTCATCAATAACTTTGAATTCATAAGGTGGATAAATAAATAATTCTGAATGGTCATGACAGGCTTTTATACAACCATATTTTTGATAAGCGGTTTCAAGTGTTCGAACTGTTGTTGTCCCAACAGCAACAATTTTTTTACCCTGCGATTTTGCATTGTTTATTGAATCTGCAGCTTCTTGAGTGATTTCAAAAGTTTCTGAATGCATTTTGTGGTCTAAAACATTTTCACATTTTACGCGTCTAAAAGTGCCCAAGCCAACATTCAAAGTCACATATATAATTTCAACACCTTTAGCTTTTAACTTGTCTAAAATTTCAGTTGTAAAATGTAAACCTGCAGTTGGTGCTGCAACAGAACCCTCGTCTTTGGCATAAACCGTTTGGTATCTGTCCATATCAAATTTTTTGAGGTCTTCTGATTGCATTTTTCTTTCAATATATGGAGGAAGTGGAATATTCCCGACCCTATGCAAAATTTCGAACAAATCTCCCTCATAAATAAGTTCGACTAGCCATTCTCCGGCTTCTTCAAGTCGATGAATAGCTTTTACACTCAATTCGTCGCTGATTTTGATTATTGTATCCGGTTTAACTCTTTTTGACGGTTTAATTAGAGCTGACCAAAATGTGCCTTGATTATTTTGGTCTTCCGTTTTATTGAGTAAAAATACTTCAATTTTAGCGCCTGTATCTTTGTAACCATAAAGTCTTGCAGGTAAAACCTTTGTATTATTTAAAACGAGAACACAATTTTCATCAATATAATCAACAATATCAAAAAAATGTTTATCTTCAATTGAATGTGTTTTTTTATCAAGAACAAGCATTCTTGCATTTTCTCTTTTATCTGACGGCATTTGAGCAATCAATTCTTCCGGTAATTCATAATCAAATTCTGATATATTCATATTTAATAATCCTTTTTTCTTTATTATACACAAAACAACTCCAATTATCTTTCAAATTGGAGTTGCTCTACATCTCTCGTGTTTATTTAATTATTTCTTTTCATCAACTTTTTTAGCATTTTTCAATTCATCATCGTTAACAGCTTCTTTTTTCTTAGCTTGTTCAGCATCAATTTGCTTGTTGATGATAACAGTTTGAGCAATTTGAATTATGTTACTGGTGATTAAGTATAACAATACACCTGCAGGAATTGGAATAATGACAAAAGTTGCAATAATCATCAACGGCATAAATGTCCCCATTGATTTTTGCAATGCTTGTTGAGTTGGGTCTGCGGAATCGGTTTTACTCATAGACATCATAATCTTTTGTGAGATAAACATTGTTACCGCAAACAATACTATTAAAACTATTACATCCCAGTGAAGTGTTTTGTTAACAGGTACAGTCGGGACAGAAGCTCTCAAATTTTCACCATCTCTTGTGAATGTAATAACTTCATTTTCTCTGATATTGCTATTTGTAACTGTCAAATCAGCCTTTTCAATTTTATCCATTTGGCTGAATTTCAATTTGATATGGTCAAGATTTACAGCCATATCTACGTCTTTTCCGGGTTCCATCTCTCCTTGAATTTCAATAGCTTGCGCCGGATCTGTAATTTTTACGTTTTTAAGAACCTCATTATTAGGAAGATAAACTGTTGCGGTATTTCCTAAAATAAATTTATCACCTTGAGCAGCTCCAAGTTTTCCATCATTAGAAATTCCTGCGGTTGCTCTCATTGTCGTAGCTAAACTCTTAATAAATAAGAAATGTTGGTCACCTGCAACTTGAATAAATTGCGGGCTGATTAATGCGGAATACAACAAAATGAAAATAGGCATTTGAATTAACAACGGAAGACAGCCACCCATCGGGTTAAACTTATGTTCCTTGTAAAACTCCATCATTTTTTGTTGCATCATTTGCGGATTACTTTGATATCTATCTTGAATAGCTTTCATCTTTGGTTGAAGAGATTGCATCATTTTCATAGAACGTTGTTGTTGAACATTCAAATGCCACATTGCACCTCTAACGATAATTGTTAACAAGATAATTGCTAAACCATAGTTACCTACAAATTGAGCCAACAAGCTCAAAAACTTTATAGTCAATGAAATAAAATCCACTTTTTCTATCCCTCATCTAACTTAATAACAAGTCTGAATATTCAGACTACTAAATCTTAACATGAGCAAAATGTTTAAGCAAGAGATTTAAAATCTAAAATAAATAAATGGATTATAAGTTCCAGATGCAATTGCAGACACTGAAATGACAAACAAAATTATTAACCAGATATTTACAAAAACTTTTACATACTTATTTCTTAGATAAATCATATTTTTGAATATTGGAGTACAACAGATTACACCAACAATAAACGCAATAACTTCAATTGAGCCAACATAATAAGATGTTAAGTATGGTAAATTGTTGTAATTAATATTCAAAAGTCCAAGCATATTTTGAATATATTTCCAAGCATAACCCATATTTTCAGCCCTAAATATTGCAAGACAAATTCCTAACGTAAAAATAAAATATATGTGCAAAATAACTTTAGCCCACCATTGAAAATGTGATTGTTCAAAATTTTTGAGCTTAACAAGTTTTTCTATAACAATAACTAAACCATTCAAAAATCCCCAAATAATAAAATTCCATGCTGCCCCATGCCAGATACCGGTCAAAACAAATACAAACAGAAGTTTTAGCATGCTTTTATATCGGTTTCCATGAACAGGGATATTACAATAGACATACTTTTTGAACCAGGTAGTCAATGATATATGCCACTTTCTCCACCCTTCAGAAAAAGTTCTTGAACTCCAAGGATAATTGAAGTTTTCCTTGATTTTGAACCCGAAGATTTGTCCTAACCCGATAGCCATATCAGAATATCCGCCAAAATCAAAATACAATTGCATAGTGAATGCTAAAGCTCCAAACCATGCAAGAAACGTTGTAATTTCTGTTGGTGATTGCATAAATATTTTATCAACCGCTCCTCCTAAAATATTTGCAAGCAGCATTTTTTTAGCCAAACCAATCACAAAGCGTTTTGAGCCGATAATTATTTTGTTGATAGTTATTTCTCGAGAATCAATTTGCTTATAAATATCTTGATATTTTAAAATAGGACCGGCAATAAGTTGCGGGAAGAACGTTATAAATAACGCCAGTTTTAGTATATTTTTTTGAGCTACACTTTCCTTTTTATATACATCAATAATATATGACAAAGCTTGAAAAGTATAAAAAGAAATCCCAAGAGGTAAGATAATATTTAGCGCATCAAAGTGCGAATGGAAAATGTTATTGATATTTCCAATAATAAAATTCAAATATTTAAAATAAACCAAGAATCCCAATGTTGAACAAACAGAAAAGATTAAAAACAATTTCCTGTGTTTTGGATATTTTTCAATAAGAATTGCGCCAACGTAACTGATTAGAATAGTACTTAGCATTACTAATAAGAATTTTGGCTCACCCCACGCATAAAAAATTATACTTGCAATTAAAAGAATAATATTGTGATATTCTTTTTTCGTACAAATACACAATACAAAAAGAATAGGAAGAAATACAAATATAAATGATATTGAACTAAATAACATTACTTCTTTCCTCCACTTTTTGGATACATATCAATTAACCAATCCATATTGTCTTGGTGCAAAACAATTAACACTGCATCCGGTTCAAATCTCCTAATAATTGGAGCGAAGACATTCATATCAAGATTTGATAACCTCTTAGGTTCAAGCTCTTCGGAATTTCCCCTCCACTTGTCTATTTGATAGAAGTTTGAAATTAAGAAATATGTTAAATTTTCTTGAAAAGAATCTCCCAATATAAATAATTTATATCTTCCATTATTATTTGTTAATGTTTGATGAAGTCCATCATTATCAATGTTAATGTCTTTTAGTTTTTTATAATCATAATATGTATATTTTGTATTTAAGAGATTTTTATCATCAATATGAATAAATCTATAATACGTTCCATAATCAAAGGTATCTCTATCAAAGCTTGCTCTTACCAATTTCCTTTGGGATTTATTATACTCAGACAGACTTGTCATTTTTAAATTTGTCAAATTTTGTCTTGCATTTTTTATAAAAAATTTATACAAAACATACGCAGCATCATCTGTTGGGTGAGTATCAGTCTTGAAATATACATACTTATTTCTACTTTTTAGTTGTAAAAATTGTTTTTGAGGATAAAGAATACCAAACTTATCTTCAAGCTTAACGTCCTTTATTGCGGGTAAAACCTTATTTTGAGACTCCGTAAAATTCTTAATTTTGTCTTTATCTTGATAAATTATTTCCTTAGACGGCACAACCATTACATAGAGTTTAATATCGTTTTGCTTACAAAAATTATTTAACCTCTTGATATTTTGCGAAATATTTTTCAAATCATCTTTTGTATAATACTTTTTACCGTTATAAGAATTATTAGCAAATATCCAGCCGTTAGATTTGTAAAAATGCACCGTTGGAAATTTTACCAAATCGCCAGAGAGCAGAACAACTAAATTGTTATGTAATCTAATCAGCAAATCCCGTCCTAAAAATCTGTCATTAAACCAATTATCTAAATCTTTGCCCAAATGTAATGTGACCTGTTTAGGGAATTTAGCAA
The DNA here is from genome assembly GCA_002102825.1 of Candidatus Gastranaerophilales bacterium HUM_12. GTDB lineage: Bacteria > Cyanobacteriota > Vampirovibrionia > Gastranaerophilales > Gastranaerophilaceae > Zag111. Next base: position 15,254 of record DABJ01000041.1, read on the forward strand.
GTATTCTTTCTTCATAATCAGAAGTAAATTCTCGGCTCATATTACTTAGAGGAATAAATAGAGATGTAAATATAATGATTACGAATAATATGTCAGGGAGAGTCTTTTCTCTAAAAGCACTGACAATTGTATGTAATTTCAAAATAAAGATATAAGACAAACTCAAAATAATTAAAATTAAAGGAAAATTAATAAATATTTCACTATCCATGTTTAACCATGCCGGTATTGTTAAACACAGCATAATTATTGAAAATAAAATAGCTAATGACTTTAAATACTTCATCTCTCCTCATTTTGAAACTTTTATTAATATTATAGAAATTCACAGAGTTTTGCAAGAATTTAATATTTATTGTAAATAATAGCAATTATTTTAATCTTTAAACGTTAGTTATGTATGTGTAAGTATTAGGTATTTT
>DABJ01000041.1:15695-52103 GCA_002102825.1 Candidatus Gastranaerophilales bacterium HUM_12
CCTTCATCAATTTCATTTAGACCAAATATGTCGGAATTTGTTTTTTCAAATTCTAATACCCCACATGTGTTAAACAAAGTAAATATTGACAATAAAGACGAATTCGTTTCGCAAAAAGATAACACGACAACAAATAATATAAACTATAGAAAATTAATTATAGGACTTACCTGTTCAGGAGTTGGCGCTCTTTTAATTTCACCAATATTTTTAAAACGGAAACTATTCTTTCCTGCAAAATTTGCAGAACATATCAATTTTTCACCAGCCCAATCAATGGAAGAAGCAATTGAATTTGCAAAGAAAAATTTTAAAATTAGAACATTTGATTTTAAAAATGATTTAGGTATGGCAAATTGGGTAAATGCAGCTTTAACAAATGTGAATAATAGATTTAAAGGAAAGGCACATATTCCTCCGATTTTCCGTTGGGCAACAAGTACTGAAGTTGAAAAGAAAACTAAAACTTGGGGCAAAGGAGTAATTGCCTGGACAGACTCTTTTTCTAAAGCCAATAATTCCATAATTTTCAATCCAAACAATATTGGTTCAAAAATTGGGTTTGTAAAAGGAGCAGGAAAGAACGCCTATGATGTATTAAATCATGAATTAGGACATTATTTGCATTCAATGAATATTTCAGAATTTGATAATCTTTTAGGTCGTTTATCTAGTAGAAAAACAAAGTTGTTTAAAAATAATAAGGAACAACAATCAGTTGCTGCAAAAATTTCAGGCTATGCAAAAACAAACCCTCGAGAATTTGTCGCAGAATGCTTTAGTTATATGTGTGCAGGAAATAAATTGCCAGAAGATGTTTTGAAACTATATAAACACTACAAAGGTCCAACTATCCCTACTATGTAATTAAGCTTGAGATAAATAGTTTATAATTCATAGTTTTAAAATTCTTAAACTTATGCTTGGTTTGTTTGGGTAAAAGGATATCAAGGTGAAACTATGTTACATAATAATTACATAATGGCATTAAAAAAGGCTTTCAGAAAATATCTGAAAGCCTTTAATTTAAATGGTCGGGATGACACGATTTGAACGTGCGACCCCCTCGTCCCAAGGGATATTTCAACAACGGTTTTAGAGAAACAATAAACAGCTGTAAAGTCTTATGAGTAAAGCAACAAAGATATATTTGTGTCTTTAAAATTTCTTTGAGTTTCTTATTGAATTTTACAACACATTAGTCGAAAAATAGTCGCAAATTTTGCCCATATCAACATTTTATATTAATACCACTTATCTTTTTTATTACTTTATTACAAAAGGATAAAAATATATCTATAAATAAGTGATAGTAATATTTTTGAATTGTAATAACTATTTAACTAAAAGTATTACGGTAATATTACCTATCACTAGGCTGTAAGTAGAGAATAAGCCTGACAAAAATTTACTAAGTGTGTTGATTATGTTATAATTAACACATGACAGAACGTACAACGGCATTGGAAGTATATTTTTACGTAACAAGTTCGGGTAATGAACCTGTTAGAGAATGGTTGAAGACCTTACCAAAAGAAGATATGCGTACAATTGGTTTTGATATTAAAACAGTTCAATATGGTTATCCAATCGGAATGCCACTAACTCGTGTTCTTCATGGTACTGGTGGATTAGAAGAAGTTCGCTGTAATATATCAAATGGTATTGCACGAATTATCTTTTATGTTGAAGATAATACAATGGTGCTTTTACACGCATTTATTAAGAAAACTCAGGAAACCCCTAAAAAAGAATTAGATGTCGCAATCAAAAGATATAAAGAACTAAGTAAAAGATAGGGTATTTACGAAGATTGCATAACTTAATATAATTTAATATTTCTTAAAACCTATACTTTTTATTGTATCATGTAAGCAATGAGTAAAAAATTTTAGGTACTAATATTGGCAGATAACGGAAATGACAAAAGTGGACTATACAGTTTGTCAGGCTTTGCTTACCAAATAAAAGTCTTTTTTTATTATGTAATGCTATTAAAAGATGAATATAGTTCTATAGAATTTGAATCATTAGATGATATTGCCATTAAGAATATAGAAAAATTCGACAATTATGATACAACCTTTATAAGTAAAATTGAAAATGAAAATACTAGTTATCAAATTATTCAAGTCAAGTATACAAAAATAACTGAAAAGAAAACTAAAGATTTGATGCTACGCTGGATGTTAGCTTTAAAAAATCATTATAATATTAAAAAGTTTATGCTATTTACAGATGAAAAATATTCGAATGAAAATTTTATCAACGAAATATCAGCAAAGGAATTATATAGATACGCAATAAATTCTAAAAAAGAAAAATCGAATTCAATTAAAAGTAAGATAAAAATATTATTCTTTTCGAAAGGTACTTATAGAGATTTTTATAAATTATTAAAGAAAATAAAAGATAGTGTATATTTTATAAGCAATAATGAAATTGATGATAGCATAAAATCGGTTGCTAGTAATCATTTTAAACGAAATGCGGTGCCAGAAGTTATTTATTGTGCAAGATTGGTATCTGCTTTGAAAGATATAACTCACAACATAATGGAAAATGTTTTGTTAGGGAAATCATATTCTATTAACTTGGCAGAATTAAATAAGATTGAAGAAAAAATAATACAAGATACAAATGAAACAATGCCAATTCCATTGACTTATGCTGAGTTTAAAAAAGTAAACTCAATTGATATTGATTCTTACACTAACAAAAGGGAATATAAACAACTTCAACATTGTGAATTACCATTAACAGGAATTAAAAGGAATTTACAACAATGCTGTTATTATGTAGATTTTAGGCATAGAATTCTTGCAATGGGTAACCCTGAGAAAATTGCTAATATAGAACTGCAATCGTATGAAAATTTTGAAAGAGTACAAGAAACATTAGCATACAATAATAATGATACTCCTCGCAATAGATTAGATGAAACTCAGAAATTAAGAAATGAAATAGTTTCAACGCCAGAACTTAGTTTAGGAACATACATCTATTTAACAAAAGAGAAAGAAATAATAGGAGAAAATCAAATTTCTTGGAAGGATGATGATGAATAATTTAGAAAATGAAGCAGAAGCAATACAACTAAGCATATATTGTGATATTATATGTCAAATCTTATTTTTGCATAGGAATATTTCCGTAAATAAACTATTACCAATTGCGTACTTACTGAAAAAATATAATTTGTACAAAAAAGCATATACGGCAAACGATTCTAATGACTTGAACTACAAACTTATATCACTGCTAAATGGAAAATATTCTGATTATTGTCAAAATATTAAAATCATAACAAAAGCTTTACATCTTTTGTTATTAAATGGGAATATTACTCTAGAATCTGGGATTTTGTTCTTTTTAGAACGAAAAGACAACGCAAAAAGTTTTTTGTATGATGAAAACACATTCTTTTATAACGCAATTGAAGAATGCAGAAAAATGCCGGAAATTCAGTTTTTAAAGGAGATTTTACAGAATGTTTAAGATAAAAGAGTTAACATTTTATAATTATTTAGAAGAATCATACAGCTATGAATTTGCTTCAGGTGTAAATTATTTTAAAGGTGAAAATAATTCTGGTAAAACAGTTTTCTATAATTTGATTGATTATATGTTAGGTGCTAGCAAAGAAATTAAGAATGAGGAGTGGTATAAAAATGTAAAAAAATTTACAATAAAAGTTTGTAATAATGGTGTTTCATATATTTTAACTCGAACCAAAAATAAAGATGAGAATTATCTTACAGTAGAAGGAACTACAAATTTTGAGTCAATGCAATCAATTTCTTATAGAGAATATAAAATAAGACTAGAAAGTATATTTACTCCAAATAAGTCATTATTAAATAATATTAAAATATTTACTGGGCAAGAATTAACATATAGAACTTTTACAATATTTAATTTTTTAGGTGAAAAACGACAAGGTAATATTCAAGATTTTTTGGATAAAGGTAGGGATATTGAATATTCTGTAAAACTTCCTTCTTTACTAAATTTTATATTTAATAAGAATTTAAAAAGAATTTTTGAATTAGAAACAAAACTTGAAAATTTAGAAAAAGAGGTAAAAAAGTTAGAACTAAAGAAGAACCAATATGATTTTATTGCTAAAGAAATAAATAACAATATTATAATTTTAAACTTAAATATTCAATATAATGGTAAAAATGCAGAGTTAGTAAAACAAAGACTTGAGGAATACAAGTTAATGGAAAAAGATACGAAGTCAGTTGCTACTAATGCTAAAAATACAACAGAACTCTCATTAATGCTTGAAAATATTAATGAACAAATTAAAACATATCAAAGTTATAAACAGGGTATTAAAGATATTGAAAAAGAGAGCAATAATAGAAAAAAACTGTTAGTTGCTTTAGATAATATCTTGAAAAATAATGATGAATACAGCTATTTATTTGATTCGATAAAAAAACTTTTGAATGAATTAAATACTACTATTTCATTTAGTCAAAATTCAATTTGTGATAAAACGATTGATACACTACAGAAACAAAGAGAACTTATTAAAAATGAAATTAAGAAAAATGATGCTAAATTTAAACTTTATTCTATACAAGAAAAAGAAAAAGCAGTAATTTTACTTGAAAATTATTTAAAACAAAATGTTGTTGACTCTAATGAGGAATTAGCAGAAAAACTATCAAAAATTAAATCTATCAAAGAAGAACTGCTCGAACTTAAAAACAAAGATGATTTAACCAAAATTGATAATTTATCTAAGCATATAACAAGTTTATATAATTCTGCAAAAGATGTTTCAGATTTTGTAAAAATAGATACTGATAAAGCTAAATTCCAAATTAGGTATCTTAAAAAAGGTAATATTTTACAGCCTGAAATTGAAGAAATACAAATTGTTGAAAAAGGTGAAAATAAAGAAAAAATTCAACAATATGTATTAACAAATTATTACACTGGTAGTATGGCTAGACATACATTAATTCAAATCTGTGGTTACTTCGGCTTTTTAAAATTACTAATAGAAAATGGGGAATATCCTCTAATTCCAATATTTGTTGGGGACCATTTATCAAAACCATTTGATGAAAAAAATATAAATGCCCTAGGAACGATACTAAACAATGCAATACAAGATATTGGAAAAGACAATATTCAAATCTTTTTATTTGATGATGAAGAATCATCCAAATTGGTACTTAATACTGATAAAACTATTAATTTAATAGAATACGACGAAAATAATCAAAAAATAAAAACAGGTTTTATACCTTTTTACAAAACTCTTTAAATATTTATCAAATCAATAATACAACGAGCTATGCAAAAGATAAAACAATCTTTTTACCAAGATATTTAGCGACTTTTTCGATTGTGTTCAGAGTGATTGATGTGTTTTCGGGGTCTAAGATACGACAAATAGCAGTTCTTGAAGTTTCCAGTTCTTTTGCTAAACGATTGACAGAAATATTATCAGCTTTCATTTTTTCTTCTAAGGCATAAGCTATAACTCGTTTTAAAGCAACAGCTTCAGACTCTTGAAGAATACTTTCTTCTTCAAGAAAATTATCAAAATTTGAACCTACATGTTTTTTATCAATCATTTTTAATTGTCCTTTATCTTATATCTATATTGTACCAAAAATGGTACAATATTTCAACCCCTACTTACAAAATTTTTGAGTAATTTTTAAGATATTCAAAATATTACTCAATCCCTTTTAAATCAATGGTTTACACCGTTCCTCTTTATAATATTATAAAAATATATAANNTAAAAAGAGGTTAAAAGATAGGGTTTAAGGTGTTTTCATGGCTTTTAAAAAGTTTTACACCTTATAGGATAAACGTGGTTAAACTTTCTTCACCTCTTATATATAAATATATTTAAAAGTATCAAAAAGTTTAATCAGCTTTAAACTGAAAGGAGCATTGATTTGAATGGATTATATTAAAGAATTTACATCGACTTTAGAGGCATTGGATAGGTCAAAAAACATTTCAATGGTATTTTTAGATTTTCTAACATTAAGTATGTGTTCGTTAGCACAACCCTTTTACCGGAGCCAGAACCTAGAACAGCGATATAAGAATACAATTTGTAACTACACAAAAGAGCAAGCAGAAGAATTTTCAAAACTGCTTGCTCTTTTAATTTCAGCACTTGAAGAAAAACATCAAGACTTTTTAGGACAAATATTTTCAAACCTAAATTTAGGCAATTCAAATAAAGGTCAGTTTTTCACACCGTATCATGTTAGTAAAATGATGGCGGAAATCAATTTTATAGATTTAAAAAATGAAGTCGATAACAAAGGCTTTATCACCTTAGCAGAACCATGTTGTGGAAGTGGAGGAATGATTATAGCATACGCTGAAACAATGAAAGAAAAAGGATATAACTATCAACATCAACTCTATGTTGAAGCTGTTGATATTGACGAAATTTGCTTTAAAATGGCATATATTCAACTTTCTTTATACGGAATTCCGGCAAAAGTTGTAAGAGGTGATAGTATTACTTTAAGCTTCTTTGAAGTTCTATACACACCATTTTATTTTCTAAGCAATTTTGAATACAAACTACGACAAATTATGACACACAGACAGGATATAATTGAAAACAAACAAGTAATTAAAGAACCTGCACAGTTGACATTATTTAAGCATTTATGTAATTATTAGCAGCTTGGAGTTAGGTATGAAAACAACTAAATTTCAGAATAATTTTATATTTAACAATATTGATAGTAGTTTTAATGAAAAAGATAAAACTATACTTGTTAAATTGGGTGAATATTGGCACAAATTAGATACAAACGGCATTTTATCTAAAAATAAGATTAAATGCGACAATCTAATAAGTTTCTTTAATTCAAATTTGATAGTAATAACTCAAAACAATAAAGAAGGAGTAATTGATAGCAATTTTAATGTAATTATAGAACCGAAATACAATACAGTTGAGCCATATCTTTACAATGAAAATCTAATGATATATCAACCTTTTACGGAAGGTGAAACAATATATTATCGACCTGCGATATTAGATTTAAAAGGAAATATTGTTTTAGATTTTAAGTATGATGATTTAACAATAATCTCTTTAGAGCCTTTCTTATTGATTGCAAAAATAAACAATAAATACGGTGTAATAAATTTAAAAGATGAAGTCATAATACCGTTTGAGTACGAATATTTAAAACCTCACAATGAAAGAAGTAAATACTTAATTGCTGAAAAAGAATATTCAAACTTTGGTATTATAGATATAAATAATAATATTATTATACCTTTTGAAAAATATTGCCGAATGCAGTTTTTAAGTGATGAAACTTTTATTAAATCTTATGACAAATTTACACATCACGAAAATTTAATTTTTGACTTTAACAATAATAAAGTTTGTGATACAAAATTCAAGTTTATTAAAGATTCTGATTGTGATAGCGATATTATCGGTGCAACAATAGACTTTGAAAATTGGGGGTATATTGATAAATATGGTAATACCATTATTGATTTTAAATACAAAGATGTACACGATTTTGTCGGAAGTTACGCATTTGTAGCTAAAGATTTAACCGAAAAAAATCATGGCTTAATTGATAAAAACGGTAATGAAATTCTACCGTTTAAATTCAGCTTTGTTGCTCCCCTTGAAATTAAAGCTTTGAATAATGGTGAGATGTTTATAATTGGTCAAAATGGCAAATTCGGAATAGTAGATAAAAAAGGAAATGCCGTTATTGATTTTATTTATGATTATATAATCGAATCAATGGGCTATTTAATAGTAACATACAAGGACAAGTACGGTATTTTTAATTCAGACTTTAGTCCCTTAGAAATAAAGGAAGTGAATTTATGAAAAGAAAAAGACTAAGATTTTATAATATGAAACCTATTGGATATTTTGTAACTGTTTTAGCAGTTACAAAATATAAAACTATTGAAATTGTATTTGTTAAAAAAGGAGAGTTTTCAATCAAATTAGATTTTGATTACAGACCAAAGACACAAGACCATAAAGGTTTTTCTATCATCCTCAATCTGTTCTATTTGGAATTCCAATTTGAGTTTTATGATGTAAGACATGTTGAAGATTATGACAAATCATAAATCTAAACTTAAATAAACATCATCCATTTCATCTTGTGTAATTCCAATATAGCGAAGAGTTACACTCGGTGATGAGTGGTTAAATAATTTTTGAATTATAGCTATGTCATAGCCGTTATTGTATGCGTGATAGCCGAATGTTTTTCTCAATGTATGAGTTCCTATTTTTTCTTTAATTCCGATTGACCTTGCGACTTCATTTAAAATTTTATATGCTCTTTGTCGCAATAAAAAACCTTTATTCTTTCTTGATATGAATAAAGGCTCATTTTCGTTGTATTGTCTTGATTTTAGATATTCCCTAATTGCACTTTTGGCATTATCTGATATTGGAAAATCTTTAAACTTATTTGTCTTGTTTTCTCTTAACCTAATCCTATCTTTGACTTTACCTTTTTCAGCTACATCCGAAATTCTAAGTTTAAGTAAATCACTTATTCTTAAACCCGAATTAATACCAAGAACAAATAAGCAATAATCCCTTAAACTTTGTTGTTTGAGAAGTTTTTTAATTGTTTCAATCTGTTTTAAACTCCTGATTGGTTGTACAAATTCCATTTAGTTTACCTCCTTTGTGGCTAAAAGCCTCTTATAATCAATAATACACTTTATATTAATATTATAATTTATGTATTATTCAAGGTAAACCCCTTTATTTACAAGGGTTTACAGTTTATTTCAAATATAACAACAGGAATAATTTGGAATAAATTTATCAAAGATACACAATAATAATGTGTATCATTCAAAATCAAATAAGTCTTTTGCTGAAACTTGTAAAACTTCTGCAATTTTAAATATCATTTTCAGATTTGGAAACTTTTCAGAACGTTCAATTTTACCAATGTAGGACAGGTCGCAGTCTAATAATTCGGACATGCGACTTTTATTATATCCAAGTTGTTCTCTATATTTCTTAACATTATTAGCAAATTTAATACAATTAGACTCAACCATACTTTAATTGTGCTATAATACTTACAGTCTAGTATAGACTATAAGTCTAATGATAAAATTTGTTACGACTAATTTTGACATAGGCATGTGTTATATTGTTACTGTAAATATAAAATAATATTGAGGAAATTATGGAACAAAAAAAAGTACAGGGGTTTTTACAAAAAACATACAAAATAATTGTTGATTACCAACAAGAAAAGCTAAAACAATTACACTGCGGTGAAAATACTGGTAATCAATTTAATATTTTTGAAATTATCGGGATTTCAACAAGAGAAGTCTATATGTGCAGAATATTAGCAGAGTTATTGAATCCTAATGGTTGCCACTGTCAAAGGACTAAATATCTTGATTTATTTTGTAATCGTTTTTTACCTGACAGAATCAAAAAAGAAATAAAAACCGAGAATGTATCAGTTATAACGGAAGATTTAACCAAAAATCTTGATGACATTGGCAAAGAATACAGAAGAATTGATTTTGTAATAGATGAAAAAGACGGTCATTATATTCCTATAGAAGTAAAAATTAATGCCCTAGAACAACAGGAACAGTGTTCAGACTATTTATATTCTACGCGAAAAATATATGAAGAAAGACATAAAAATAAAAATGATGCTGTTATTTTCTATTTGACAAAAACAGGTGAGATGCCAATAAGTATATCTAGTGAAGACGAAGACAGTGTTATGTGCATTTCATGGATACAATTAGTTGATTGGTTAAATGAATGCATTTGTCAAATTGATACAATACGAAAAATTCCTATAACAGAAATAATTATGCAATATAAGACAGCAATAGAAAATTTTTTACAGGAGGGTAATAATACCATGGATGAAAATATAATAAAAATGATAATTGAAAATGCAGAAAATCTTGAATGTGCAGAAAAAATTGCAGAAAATATCGGAGAGGCAAAACGTAGCAAATGGATAGAGCTTAAAGAAAAAATAAGAGATAGAATAACAAGCCAAAAAAGTTATGATGAAAATAAGCTTTATGACGACTCAGATAAAATAGCTTATGCAAAATCTGAACCGGTTGATAATAATATTGTTCAATATCACGTTATTGTATATGAGAGTGGTAAAATTCAAAAAGCAGAAATTTGGTACACAAAAAACGATAATGAAATTCGTTATAATCGTGAAACAAAAAATTCAAGAAAAATTATTGAATTTGTCGATATTATAGAGGATGAAAAATTAAATGAAAAAGCAAAAGAATGTGTATCATTTTTATTTGACTAAGTATACTATGACACAAAATGACGTATGTGGATGTTAATATATAGCAAGAACAGAAATTGAGGTTTTACATGTCAAGATTAAACAAAACTGAAGAAATAATAGAACTTGCTATAATGTTTCAAAATAGTTACTGCGGTTTGTGTATTGATGATATTCAAGAGCATTTTGAATGTTCAAGACGTTCGGCAGAAAGAATGAAATCGCTTTTGTTTGATATTTTTTCTGACAAGATTGAGGAAGTTCCAACACTTAACAGGAAAAAACGCTGGCGGTTTGTCAAAGGTTCAATGAATACGCTGATATCATTTTCGACGGATGATTTTGCAAATCTTGAATACTTAAAAGGCTTATCTACTGATGAAAATAAAAAGAAACAGCTTGATGAACTTTTCGCAAAAATTAAAGCTTTAGCCCCTCAGAAGAATTTGAGAACTCTTGATACTGATTTATCTGCAATTTTAGAATCAGAGGGTTTTGCAGTCAGACAGTACTCAAGAGCTAAAGCAGAACCTCAAGTTTTGGAACAATTAAGGACTTCAATGCTTTCATTTAAGAAAATAAGATTTGATTATCCGATAAATGATGATACAAAAGTAATTACGCTTAACCCATATGGTTTAATTATTGCTGATAAATATTATCTTGTCGGTTTTAATGACTATGTAAACTCATTAAGGCAATACAAGGTTGATAAAATCAATAATTTGTCGATTTTGGATGAATATTTTGAAAAGGATGAACATTTTTCATTGCAGAACTATTGCAATAATTCTTTCGGTATTTATCAGGAAAAGCCATTAAATATAATACTTGAATTTGATAAAACTGTCGCAGAAGATGTGTTAAATTATCATTTCCACCCGACACAAAAGATGAAAAAACTTGATAGTGGAAACATACGGGTTACATTTACAGCAGGCGGAACCTATGCGATTTGTCAGGAACTCTTTAAATGGGGTTGTAATGTCAAAATAGTAAGACCAACAAAGTTGAAAGAGTACTACAAAATTTGCTTATCTGATGTATTAAATCTTTACTAGAAACAATAATACTGCAACAAACAACATAAACAGAGGTAAAAATGAATAAAAATCAAAAAATAGCTTTAATTTCAATCATTGCAATACTCATTATATCTGTAATTGTAATAGGAGCAATGCTTTATCATCCGGTTCATATTTGTAAAGAGATATTGCCTTATTCCGATTCCAATTATTGCTTTGCACTTAGTACAAAACTACCTAAAGTAAGAAAACAATACAAATTAAAATATAGTTTGATAGACAGAAAAAATTTAGAACAGATATTTACCAACATAAGAGATTTTCAGGGTGAAACAACTAGTGAAATGTTACAAGAGCTTACTTCACCTGAAATTCTTGGTGATATTGATAAGCGAAACCAAAAGATTGACGATATGGTTGCAAATTTTATTTCACTTTGCGAAGATGCACTTGTTGATGCTGAAAATGAAACAAGGTACCATAATCGTAATAAATATTCAGGAAATTGGATAAATTATAACCATGTATTTGATGCCGCAATAAGCGAACAAAATGTAGCTGAATTAAAAGAGGTATTAAAGGACGCAAAAGAAAATGGGGTATTCCCTGCTGATATGGCAACCCGATTAAGACAATTTAGAGCACTGGGTACTCCTTACTGCGAAATTGATTCTCTTGGCTCAATTACTGACTGTGATGGCAATCATTTAGGTGTTGTTTCTAATGTATTTAAACCGTTAGGAACAAATAATACATCAAAAACTTCTTTCGGTGATAATGCGAGCAATAAAACTGTAAAAAGTGAAACTATAACTTTGGAAAAAGCTATTGCACAGTACAAAAAAGACTATGAGATGTATGGTAATCCAAAAGTTGAATATGATGATGTCGGAATGCCAATGACAGAACCAAATTATAGTAATGCAGGTATGCCAAAAAGTCTTGCATTAAAAGGAGTTTCTATAATCTGTTTTGAGTGGGCAAATATGGGTGATAAAAGCAGATGTACATCAAAAGAATTAAATACTATTGAAAAATTCTTCAAAGAAAATACAGATATTGATTGGAATAATGAAACTTTTGATTATGAAATTACTCCTTAAGACCACTATTTGACGCATTTCAGGGTTGTTAATATAATTAAAAAAAGAGGAAAATTATATGAAAACAGAAGAACTAATTTTTAATACTGCTGAAAGCATTGAAGATGCTCAAAGAGTACAAGTCGCATTAGAGAATACTCAATATGACTTATGGCGAAACTTTAAAAAAGCTGTAGCAACTCAAATAGATGTTAAACCTACAATTCCTTTTGACAATAATATAGATGTACTTGGGTATGATACAGAGAATGGGAAACGGCTAAATCTATACTTCAATCTTGATATGAACGAATTTGCAATTCCTAAATTTCACATTGGTGCAGGCATTTCAAATATCGGGCAAGATACTTTAGAAGAAATATTTATGATTACAAATATTTCTACACTTGTAACCAAAACTTCTTTTGAAGAATTGGCTGAAAAATATGCAGATTGGATTAAAAAACAATTGGAAGCAAATAAAAATTAAGAATACAAATCAAGGAGGTGAAATTGAAAATAACGCAACTTAAAAATAAAATTAAAGGAATACACGCACCGTTAATAGAATTGTACAGTTCACAATCTGAAAAATACCATCACGCAATAGAAATTGCTTTTGGAAATAAAAATTTAGCACTTGTTGTAGATAACAGTAAAGTTGCTTATGAAATCATTGATGTACTTAAACAAGAATTATATAGTAGCAGAATAACATTTTTACCTTTAGATACAATTAAAAAAGCCCCTGAAAAATTCGAACGACCAAAAATTGATGGTGTTATTGATTACGCAATAAATTTAATCAATTTTGAAGATAAATATCGTGATGCTATTTATTATGGATTGGGTGAAACCCTAATTGTTGAAAACAGAGATATTGCCGATAAATTAATTAAAGAATATCGTATGGTAACACTTGATGGCATAATATTCAATAATGATGGCAGTATTATAAAAAACAGCCATACTGCTATTAACAATTATCATTTTCAATATTTCAAGGATTGGTTATTTTTGACTGACATCAATATTGAAACAGCTTTAAAGATGATTAAACATAAATCAGAATCAGAGATTAAGTCAATAATTGATTTGTCTTTTGATGAGATTGAAGATATGTTAATCAAATACGATATTAAGTTAACAGATAAACTTACTTGTGAAATTAAAGAAGGTATAAAGCTGACTGATAGAGAAAAAGATTTTTTCATACTTGTTAAGATGGGATATACTCTTAAAGAAATCTCAACTGAACTAATGGTTACAAGACCTGTCGTTAAGAAAAACATAAATATTTTCATCACAAAACTTCTGCTAGGTCTTTATCCCGATTTAAAAAAGCAACAACACAATATTTAAAGAAATAATTTATCTATTTTCAGCTATCCAGTTTAAACAGGAATAATACTTTAGGTTCTTTTATATATAAAATTATTTAAGAGAACTTAAAATTTAATTCTGCTTATTTGGTTTGTGCTATAATTCATTTGAGGTGTATGATATGTCAAATGAAAAAGCCGTAAAACCAAATTGGATAGAAAAAGACACCTTAAACATGGATGATTTGCAATTATTTGAATTATTTTCCCAAAATATACTTGTATTAGACAGCAAAAATAATAGCATCTACCTTTTCGCCACTTATGTAAAGCTATCACCTCAAGAATACAAGTTTTTGCACAGAATTTTAAAACGAAATGGTAGAAGAATTGCAGCCAAAAATTTAATGGAATCTATAGGTGCTAAGTGTGATAGTACTAACTCTACTTTTGAGGATTATTCTTACGCAATAGAAAATAGCATTAAAAGTAAAATAATAAAAGCATTTAACAAACGTAAAAATTTATCAGAAAAAGAATTTGAAGAATTACAGGCATTGAAAAAAGCCAAGAAAAAAGGAAATAACTTATTCTTAAAAGAAAAACTTAAAAAGCGTGAACAAGCAAGATTAATAAAGTATAAAAATAAAACTTACTATGCAATACCAGATTTAGAAGATGTAGATTGGTTATTAACACCAAATGATAACATTAATAATGATGATAGAGACACACAAAATATTTCTACGATAGACTATGGTGACTACATACAAGAGATTGACCTATCTGAATACCTAAAAAGATTGATTTATTGCAAAAACAAGTCGTATAAAGCTTTTTGGCCATTTTCTGTTAAGAAATGTTAAAATAATAGAATGCTAATTTTTAACTATGTCATGTTTGGTCTAGTTACCTAAACAAAATCCCCCCACCCTCCTGTGTCCCCCATTTGATGCTATAAGTTGTCAATATAAGATTTGACTAGTTTTTCAGTTGCATGATTTTTTGATACCTGATTTAATATAGACAAGTAAAGGGTTTTAATCCAATTATTTGACGAAAATCCTTTAGGGATATTTAATTATTTTAAATTAAAAAATTTGTACATTGAAAACTAAATAAAGTAAAAATCTAACACACAGGGGTAAAGNNTAAAGTCTATAAATAACTAAGCACTTCTCTATTTTAACATAAACATATATTTATTTCAATAGTTTATTTTAATTTTGCTCCTGTAAAAGACCTAAAAGAGAACTTCTTGAGGGTCTAGTTGTGTTGCGATTTTTTCAGAAAGGAGACAAATGACCAAAATATGCAAACTTACAGATTTTGCTTATTTTAGATGCAGGAAAAACTCGAAAATTCCTGCAACCAAAAACGGTTATCATGATGCAAAGGTTTGCAACTTATCCGAATTACAGGTCAACGATTATAATGTTGGTTTACCAATGCGTCCAAATGGTTTAATCGCCATTGATGTCGACGAAAAGAATGGGAAAAACGGTATTCAAGACTTAAAACATCTTGAAGAACAGTATGGGAAACTCCCGCTGACATTAAAACAAAAATCCTGTAATAACGGTGGTTATCACCTCATTTTCAGTGATGAAGGTATTGTAAAGCCGAGAGGGAATCTTGGCAACAGTATTGATATTCGCTGGAACGGGTATATTTTAAGCGAACCTAGTGTCATAGATGGTAAACCGTACAAATTCGTTGATGGGATTGATGAATCTCGGAAATTTGTTACAATCGCACGATTGCCGTATGAATGGATTAGCCTGATAAATGGTAATAATTCGTCAGAGCCGGAATCAAAGTGCAATTACAACAATGTTGCAAAAGTGTTCAAGCCGTCTATTATTCAGCACTGTGAATTAGGAAAAGTGTTTGAAAATTGCCGCTTTTTACAGTTTTGCAAAAATGAGAGCCAACATCTCAGCGAACCTCAGTGGTTTTCTATGATATCACTGTTAGCACCGGTTATTGGTAGTGAAAAGATAATTCACGAATTATCTTCAACATATCCGAAATATTCTTTTAAAGAAACTGAGTTGAAAATTCAGCGTGCTAAAAGATTTGGAAAACCACAAACCTGTAGATACATTTCCACAAATTTCCCAGAAATATGTGGGGAGTGTAGTAGTAACAAGAATAAAAGGAGGAAATAAATGACACAAACTTATGAAAAAATCGTTAATACACCGTTAGAATACGGGATAACAACAGTAGAAGACTTTTTGAATTTAAAAGCCAGGGATTATCAAGATACCAGTTTCATAAGTAATCAGGTAATCAAATATGATAAAGGGCTTAAAATAGCTGGAAATTTAAATCGATTAATGCAAGTTAAAGATTATATTGCAAGAGTTGAAATAAATATTCCAAAAGAGGATGATATAACCCCTGAAAAGTCTAGGTTTATTACAGTTAAACCCAAACTTGCAGCTACGGTTAAAAATCCGTATCTTATACTAGACTGTTCTAACAACAGGACAGAAGATAAAAATTTTGAACCTGTATATGAAGTAGAACTGAAAGAGGCAATAAGTGGTCGAGAATTCAAAGTTAAAATAGATTTTGATAATATTGCAAATGACAGGTTATTTAAGTCAGGAGTTAAAACATTATCTGCTTTAGCGTACAATGAAATTTCTGAATTTATTGCTAACTTCATAACCAAAAACAATCCAAAACAAGTTACCCAATATTCAAATTCTGGAAGAATAAACATATTAGGTAACATGGATTGGATTTGGTCAAACTCCGCATATATAGATGGCAAAATGTATGGTGCGGATAAAAACGGTAATATATCTATTGGAAACGATAAATATATTAGGGTTATAAAAAATTCAAGAAGACTACTTCCGATGTTTGTTCCAAACTCAAAACCTATTGAACAAGTTGTAACAGATTTGTTTAATAACATTTTTGAAAGTTGGAACGGAGCTATTGAACCATTTCTAGCTTTATCCTTTATGGCAATGTCACCTTACTGTCCGGAATTTTGGAAAAAGGAAGGTTTTGGCTCTATTGCTTTTATTGGTGATACAGAGGCTGGTAAAACTGAAATTACAGGTTTAGGATTGGCTTTATTCGGATATGACAAGTCCTTTATGGGAACAACTCGTAACACTCTTGTTGGAGTTGAACAAAAAATGAATACAGTAAATTGTATTCCTGTCATAATTGATGATATAAGCAAATTTAAACTTGGTGGAGACAGTTTTATAGATGAGTTAAAAAGGCTTATGACAGGAGCAATAAGAGATAAAGGCAAAAATGGTCAAGAGTCAGGAGCCTTACCTCCATGTTGTCCGTTTGGTTTTAGTTCAAACTATCTACCTACAGAAAAACCCGAAATAATGAACAGGATATTATACCTTGATACAGAAAATGTCAATTTTAATCCTGAAAAGTTCAATTATTTTGAGGGAAAAGGTGTTAAGGAGTTATCTTGTATTCTACCGTATATCTTAGATGTCGGCTTTGATACAATAAATAAAATTCATACAGAAATTAAGCAAATGCTGATAAAGAAATATGTCGGAATATCCGATAGAATGGTTAGTCAAATTGCCATAGCGTTAACAGGCATTGAAGTATTCAGAAAAATATCAAACGGTAACATAACTGTGCCAATGGATAAAATAAATGAATACATACTTACTTGTATGAAACGATTTAAACAAACTCAAAGTCCGATAGATAAAATACTTGATGCTATGCCAATATTGATATGGGAAAGACGTATCCAAGAAGGATTACAATATAAACTCAATCCGGATAATCTAACCATACTTACACTTCACAAAACTGCGATGTGTCACGCATATAACAGGTACTTTGAAAGTGATATGAGTAAACAGATTAATTCACGTCAGATTAAAAATATTGATGGCGAAACTTATAAAATCTTGAAGTTTAATAAACCTCAAGATATTAGGGGTAAAAAACGTCACAGTATAATAATAGACATCTCAAATCATCCATCACGTGATGATATTTTGGCAAATCATCAAAAAATTATCCAATCTAACGAGAATAATACATGGTAATAAACGGTGTAATAACGCTAAAAGCGAAAAATAGAGAGGTTTTATTACCTCTCTATTTTAACCACCACAATATTTTCAACTACTTTAGTAATAAAGTAATAAACTTTTAAAAACATATAAATATATAAGGAGGACCTATTATGGGCTACGAAATCTTAAATACAAAAGAAGTTGCAAAACTTCTAAAAGCTGATATAAGAACAATACAAAGAAATGCTGAGGCTGGTAAATATCCAAAAGGTGTATGTGGTAAACATGGTAGACATTGGTTATTTAATCGGATAAAGCTTATGGAGTACATTTTCAATGAGTGTGTATAAAGATAAAAGAACAAACAGTTGGTGCTATAAATTTGTCTATAAAGGGGTGCAATATCACCGCTGTTTTAAAGGAGCAACTAAAGACGAAGTTATAGGGTTTGAATGTGTTGCAAAATCTGAGCTTAGAAAATCAAACTATGATATAGCTTCTGACAATCATAACTACACCCTATCACAAATTATTGCTGAATATAAAGAGTTTAGAGCTAATAATTATGCACGACCTGAAGAATTTGATTATGTTATTGATAAGTTCTATTCATTAATTGGAAATAAAATAGCAGAACAAATTACCCTTGCAGACTTGGAAAAATATAGGTCATATCGCAAAGGAAAGGTCAAAAACTCTACAATTAATAGAGAAATGGATAATATAAAGCGAGTGTTTTCACTCGCTTTTGAAAATAAAAGGATAAGATTTAATCCTTGTTCAGAACTAAAAAAATTAAAAATAGAAAATCCGAATAAGCGGTTTTTAACAAAAGATGAGGAAGAAAAATTACTAAAAGTTGCAAATCCAACAATGAAAGTAATGATTATACTTGCACTTAATACGGGTATGAGAGTAGGGGAAATTCTTAATCTAAAATGGGAACATATATTTTTCAAGCTAAATTATCTTGTCGCTTTAAATCCTAAAAACGGTAAACCAAGAAAGATACTTCTCAATAAAACATTAAAAGCAGAATTAGAAAATTTACCTAAAATTAGTGAGTATGTATTCTCAAATCCAATAACGAAAACAAAATATAAAAACATAAAAAAGACATTTTCAAGGACTGTCGAAAGGGCAGGTATTCCTCATATTACTTTTCATGAATTAAGACATACAACAGCATCAAGATTAAATGAAAAGGGTGTGGATATTCTAACAATAAAGGAAATCCTAGACCACGCTGATTTAAAAACAACTCAACAATATACACATACTCCAAGAAAAAACATTTTAGATGCTGTGAATATTCTTGAAACATATTAAGACACAATAACGGATTTGAATTATACTAGTCGAAAATTAGTCGAAAAAGAAAATAAAAAACAAAAATAAAGGACTTACAAATACTGTAAGTCCTTTATTTTTAAATGGTCGGGATGACACGATTTGAACGTGCGACCCCCTCGTCCCAAGCGAGGTGCGCTACCAAGCTGCGCCACATCCCGACGGAGTCATTCGCTTTTCGCGAACAAGTCAATTCTAAAATAAAAAAAATCTCACGTCAAGTCCTTTTTCTTTTTAATTTTTTTTGATTACGTATTTTTAATAATTTTAGCTTTTGTTTATTTGTATGCTACAATAGATATATTATGGTTAGGCTAATAAATAAAAACAATGTCGGTGTGATTTCAAATGTTGCATTNNCTCTATACTAAAAATGCAAGAAAAGTTGACATACATTCGAGAATTCAACAATCCGAATATTTCACCTTGTATCTACGTAATGTGGCATGAAAATCAATTCTGCGTGCATGGGTTACCGGATAGAGGAAATGTGAATATATTAATAAGCAATTCTCTTGATGGAGAAATCGTTGCGCAAGTTTGTGAAAAATGGGGATTTCAAATTTGTAGGGGTTCTGCAAATAGAAAAGGTTCTGTATCTTCTACATTGAAAATGCTTTCTAAATTAAAGAAAGGTGAAAATGTTGCAATTATGGTTGATGGTCCTCGGGGTCCATTGCATGAAGTTAAATCCGGTGCAATTGTTCTTGCAAGAGAAGCAAATGTTCCTATTGTACCAGTTCATTGGATTTCTACAGATAGAACATTTAAAAGACTTCCATCTTGGGATAAAATGGCATGTCCGATTGGTCCATGTCGAATTTTGAATGTATATGGAATGCCAATTTATGTTGGAGATAGAGAAGACAAAGAAGTTGCTAAAGAAATTAAAGACTCATTATTGAATTTGGCAAATAATGATACTGAAAAATTTAACGAAGCAGTAAGTCAGGGATTATGGAAAAGAAAAAGATAAATGTTTCAATGCTCCAAATGACATCTGTTATTGGTGATGTTGAAGCAAATTGTCAAAAGGTTAAAAATTTAATAGAAAAATATTTAGATAAAAGTACAGATGTCTTAGTTCTACCGGAAGTTTGGACTGTCGGTTGGGCATGCCAGCATTTTCGAAAATCAGCGCAAGATTTGAAAGATAGTAATGTAGTTAGATTTTTATCTTCAATAGCCCAAAAATATAATATTAACATTATTGGTGGAAGTTTTATTACTGTTAAAGACGGTAAATACTACAACACTTGCCCCGTAATAGACCGTAACGGGAAATTATTAACAACATATTCCAAAAATCATTTATATTCTTATTATGGTTGTGATGAGGGTAAATATATAACAGTTGGAGATTTTCCTGTCATGGTAGAGCTTGATGGGGTTAAATTCGGACTAACAATTTGTTATGATATCAGGTTTCCTGAGATTTATAGAGCATATAGAAAATCTGGAGCTGATATTTTAGTAAATTGTGCCGCTTGGGGTTCTAAAAAGCCTATTCCGTGGGAAGTTATGACAAAATCTCGAGCTGTTGAAAACCAATGCTATATGATTGCGTTAACTCAATGCGGTTATATTGAAAATGGAGAATACAATTTAGGAGAATCTCGAATTATAGACTATAAGGGCGAAGAACTTGCTTCTATCAAAAATCGAGATGAAGAAAAGATTGTATCTGCTGACATTGAACTTGATGAAATGTATGATTTTAGAGAAAAATGTACTGTACTAAATGATATTAGGGATAAATATGAGGTGAAGATATTATGCGAAAAATAATAGCAATGTTATTAACTTTTTTTGCAACAGTTTCAGTAGTTAGCGCCGAAACCATTACAAAAACAATTTCATCTTTAGGTGTAAATAAAAGCGCAATAGCTGTTTCAATAAAAGAAGCTAAAACAGGGAATGAAGTATTTGCAATGAACCAAAATACTCCAATGCTTCCCGCTTCAACTCTAAAACTAGTGACAACTTATGCAGCTTTAAACACTCTAGGCAGAGACTATAATTACTCAACAAGTTTATATAAAAGCACAAATAATGATTTATATATAAAACTCGGTGCAGACCCGTTTTTATCGTCATCTGATTTGAGCAAACTATTCCAAACTGCAAAAGAGAAAAATATCATTGCACCAAAAAATGTGTACATTGACTCTCGAATTTTTGACAGCGTAGAATGGGGCGAAGGTTGGCAATGGGACGATGATTTGAATCCTCTAATGCCTAAATTTAGCGCTTATAACTTAGACGGAAATTTGTTGAAAATCGAAATTACTCCAACTGTTAACAATACACCTGCAACAATTGTGACAAAACCGTTTTATCCTTTAACATTTATGAACCTTGTTACAACATCTTTAACCGATAAAAATTCTGTAAAATTATCAAGAAATGCAAATTTAGCTCCAAATATTTTAACTGCAGAGGGTGTTGTTTCTAAAACTGAATTTCTAAAAGTTCCTGTAAATAACACTCGAAGGTACTTTGTGCTTAGAACAGAAGAAGTTTTAAGAGATAAAAAGTTTGACTACTTCAAACCTATAACAAATGTTTCTTTACCTGTAAAAAATGTTTATAAAGTCGCAGAAGTGACTCATAGCATTGAAGATGCTCTAACTGAGATTTTACAAAACAGCAATAATATGGTTGCAGAAACAACATTCAAACTTGCAGGTAGTATTTGGGCAAAATCACAAGGAAACCTTAACAATTCAATGGATATGTTGAATTCTTACCTGAAAAATTTAGGGTTAAATACCGATAATATCAGAATTGTTGATGGAAGTGGAGTTTCAAAAAACAATATCATGACGTCCGATTTTATGACATCATTCCTTGTAAAAATTTATTCGGATTCTAATTTTGAGGAATTTGAAGCATATATGCCATCTCCAGGGGAGGGAACTCTGAAAAACAGAATGTTATATTTCAAAGACAATTTAAAAGCCAAAACAGGAACATTGTCTGATACAAGCGCAATTGCAGGATATATCACAACAAGAAAAGGTAAAACTTATACCTTTGATATTATGATAAACGATGCTAAAACATCTCCTGCCGATAAAAAGAATATTGAAGAGCAAATTCTTCGCAATGTATATGTAAATTACTAGAGGATATAAAATATGTACGAACCGGAATTTACCGTAATCACACCAACCTATAATATTGTTGATAACAACCAAGCTGATGATTTTACACTACTTGTATCATTGTTGGGAAAGCAAACTTATCCATATATTGAACATATTATTATCGACAACAATTCTCAAGATGGAACTGTTGATTTCTTGAAAGAATACAAAAATAGTGGTTATATAAGCTTTTTCTCAGAACCCGATAGAGGAAAGTTTGATGCTATGAATAAGGGAATTCTTCGTGCAAAAGGTAAATATATCGGATTTTTAAGTTGCGATGATTTTTATCACGATATCACCGGAATTGCAGATATTATAAATGTTATGGAAGAAGAAAATGCCGATTTTTGTTTTTTCCCATCATATTGTATTCAACCTGACGGCACAGCATTTCAATTTATCCCATCAATGTTAAATGTTTTCCAAGTTGCGCCATGCCCAAGACAAGCAATTATTTTTAAACGAGCTGCATTAGAAAAAATGTCATTTTTTGATGAAAAATTTAAATTAATGGCAGATTATGATTTGATTATCAGATGTATTCTTGCAGGGTTAAAAGGGGTAATGTTTGACGGAAACATTGTAACTTACAAAATGGGTGAGCAAATTATGAAACACTCTGTTCAATCAGAAGCAGAATGTAACCACATTTTCTACAAAAATTACAAAACAATGTACCAAATGACAAATGAAGTGTTAGAAAGAATGGTTAAGTATTCTGAGATTCCAAAACCGTTGTTAGATAAACTTGTTCTTAAATTTCCACAAGAGGATAGAGAAATGTTTTATGACCGATATCAACAGATGTATGATATGCGAATACAAGCAGTCCGTAACATGCGGGAACAAGAACGCAGAAGATAATTGACTATTCACCTCGCGCCATTTTCTAAAACTTTTTTTGTAAAATCTTATTAAAATATTTGCAAAAAATATTTTCAAGTCTATAATTAAAATAAGATAGTTATTATATTAGAAAGTTAGGAAAAGATGAGTGAACAAAAAATAGCAGTATTAGGTTGCGGACTTTGGGGACGTAATATCGTTCGTAATTTTTACAATTTAAATGCTTTAGGAATGGTTTGCGATTTAGATGATGATAATATCGCAAAAGTTAAAGAACAATATCCCGGAATTAAAACTACAAAAGATTTTCATGATATTTTAAATTCAAAAGAAATAACAGGAGTTGTCGTTGTAACTCCGTCACATACACACTTTAAATTCGTTAAAGCAATGCTTGAAGCCGGTAAGCATGTTTATGTTGAAAAACCTATTTCGACTGTAGCTCAAGAAGCTAGAGATTTGACAGATTTGGCTGATAGCAAAGGTTTAGTTTTAATGGTTGGTCACTTGTTGTTGTACCACCCGGCAGTTAACAGGTTGAAAATGTTAGTTGAAGAAGGCGCTTTGGGTGATATCGTTTATGCTCAAAGTGATAGATTGAATATCAACTACTTCAAAAATGATAGAAGTGTAATGTGGGATTTAGCACCACACGATGTATCTATGATTAGCTATGTCTTAGGTAAAAATCCTCAGCACGTAATTTCTGCAATCGGTTGTTCTTCTGATGGTAACGATATTATGGATATTACTCATATCGGTATCAAAATGGAAGGTGGAGCTGTTGCTCATATTACAGACAGTTGGATTACACCTAAAAAACACGTTCAATTATTAGTTAGAGGAACTAAGAAAACTGCAATTCTAGATGATACAGTTCCGGAACATAAATTGACTATTTATGACAACTTTAAAGCAGGTAGCAGTGAAAATATTCAGCTTGACTATTTGGAAATCGAACCGTTAAAACTTGAATGTCAGCACTTCATCAGTTGTTGTGAAACAGGTAAAAAAGCAAGATCAGATGGAGAAAATGGTTTTATCGTTGTAAGTATTTTGGAAGAAGCAGAAAAAATTATGCTTGGTGATAGAGCAAAAAATCTTGACCACGTTGATTTTGCACTTTCTAGAACTAAGAAATAATAAGTTTTAAATTTGTATTACTACGGGAGACGAAAGTTTTTCGTAGTAATTTTTAAAAAGTAAGAGAGGATTAGGGATTTATGAAAATTAAAGATAATATGGCAAATATCGTGTCTGTTTCACGTATTTTTGTGGCTTATATTGCAATTGGTTTATTGTTTGTTAAATCAACTTATGCTTATTCTTGGGCAGTAATTTTGACAGCAGTAGCATTTGCGATGGACGGATTAGATGGATATATCGCAAGAAAATACAACCAATCATCTGAATGGGGTTCTGTTCTAGATATTATGGGTGACAGAATTGTTGAAGCTTCATATTGGATAGTATTTGCAGTTTTGGGTTGGTTAAATATTTTATTCCCATTGATTTGTGTTGCAAGAGCATTCACAACAGATAGTATTAGAAGTGTCGCACTATCAAAAGGTATGACTGCATTTGGCGAAAAAACAATGCAATCTACTTCTTGGGGTAAATTTATTTGTGCATCAAGATTTATGAGAATTAGCTATGCAGTTGCAAAAGTTGCGGCATTCATCTTGTTAATTTTTGCTTATATTCCGAATTTATGCTCTTGTATCGCTCTTCCATTGAGAATGATTGCAGTTGCGTTTGCATGGATTGCAATTATTTTCTGTGTAGTTCGTGCAATTCCGGTTGTTGCCGAAAGTGGTAAATTATTCGAGAAAAAACAGGAAGACTAATCGTTATGGCAAAGTTAAATATTGTATTATATGAACCTGAAATTCCTCAAAACACGGGGAATATCGCAAGATTGTGTGCTTGTTGCGGTGCAAGTTTGTATTTGGTCGGGAAGTTAGGTTTTTCCCTATCCAGCAAATACACAAAGCGTGCAGGTCTTGATTATTGGGACAGTGTAGATTTGCATAAACTAGAGTCTATGGACGAGTTGTATGATGAATTTCCAGATGGAACTTTTTATTATTTGACAACAAAAGCAGATAAATTATATACGGATATTGAATTTAAAGATGGAGATTTCATTGTTTTCGGACCGGAAACAAGAGGATTACCGGACAAATACGTTAGAGATTCTCATGCCAGAACAATCCCGATGAAAGAGGGACAACGAAGCTTAAATCTTTCAAATTCAGTAGCAATTGTAGCTTATGAAGCGATACGACAAAATGGATTATAGATTACCAAAACGCATTGAAAATTCAAATAAATCAACTTATGGCAGAGTTTTAAATATTGCAGGCTCTGATTATATGACAGGAGCTGCTTATTTGTCTAGTGTTTCAGCACTCAAGGTTGGTTGTGGATATTGCTTTTTGTGTTCAACAGAAAGAGTTATCTCCGCAGTTGCAGCACAAACTCAGAATATCGTTTTTATGCCGTTGAACGATTTAGAAAAATCTTTGCAAGAAAACATTTTTGATGTTGTTGAAATCGGTTGTGGTTTATCTCAATCAGATACTGCGGTTGAAATTTTCAATACTACAATAAAAAATATTTCTAAAGACAAAATTTTGCTTATTGATGCCGATGGATTGAATATTCTATCAAAAGAACCTCAAATATTTACATCTCTAAATTTGAGAAATATTGTCTTAACACCACACCCTAAAGAAGCCGCGAGATTGCTAGATTGTACACTTGAAGAGGTTTTAGATAATACATTTGAATCTGCGCAAAAAATCTCTCGAATTTATAATGCAATAACTGTTTTAAAAACTCATAGAACGGTTGTTGTATCACCAGAGGGAAAAACGTATATAAATACAACAGGGAACAATTCTATGGCAAAAGCAGGATCAGGAGATGTTCTTGCCGGCATGATATCAGGATTTGCAGCACAAAAGATAGATTTGTTTGAAGCTTGCGTAATTGGAGTTTACTTGCACGGATTGTCCGGAGATTTGGCAAAAGAAGAGCTTACCGAATATTCAGTTATGGCTGAAGATTTGATAAGCTACATTCCTTTATCAATTAAAAAATATACTAAGCAATTCTGCTAAAACGAGCAGGAACTTCTTTTGCAGGTGTTCCGTGTGAAACAGCATAAGCCATATTCAATTTAGCAAAGTCGTTATTTTGAGCATTATCAATTTTATTTAAATTTTCTAACAATTTTTTAGCAGCATCTTTTTCTGCTTGAGAATAAACTTTTCCTGCGTTAACGTATTCATATCTTTTAGTAACTGCTTTCAAGCCTTTTGTTAGCATATCTTCTCTACCGGTAAATGTAACTTTGTTAATCATTATTTTCTCCTTTTTATTTTTACCTTTCCTACTTTATAATTAGTAAACAACTTTAATCCTATAAAAGAATAGTCCAATCGGGTAATTTTACTCTCCCCACTTGGACTATTCTCTTTCTTATTATACCTTTATTGTACTTTGTAATTTTATTAAGTCTATAACTCTAAAGAATTAACTTACAATTTGTTGCATAATTTCAAATGGTTTTTCAACTACTTTCATTGTTTTTCTTGTAATTATACCTCTTTTTAATTCAGTAAAGCTTGCTCTTTTTGAGCTAAATTTATTTTTAAGGAATTCATAAGCAACTTTAGGATCACATTTTGTACCACAAGTGAATAAATCAACCGCAGCATAACCAAGCTCCGGCCAAGTATGAATCGCTAAATGACTTTCAGAAATAATTACTACACCAGAAACACCGTAAGGACTAAACATGTGAAAACATTTCTGAACAATAGTTGCGCCACATTCTAAAGCCGCATCAATCATATATTTTTCAACCTTGTCTATACTATTCAAAGTATTTGGGTCACATTCAAAAAACTCAGCTAATACGTGTTGTCCTAAATGTATTTCGTCTAGTTCAGAATTCATTTGAAACATATCTAATGGTGAATCTGTCAATTTATCAATCTCCTTATAAATAAATGTATATTTTGCGTACTATTAAATAATATAATAAAAAAAATATTTTTTTGTGCTATTTGTAATATTAATTTCCTACACATTTTTCAATAATCGTCGTAACTACACTTATACAATACTTTACAACATCTCTTCTATATTAAGATTTATTAATATTGTTTTCAATTAGTCTGGTTTATTATAGAATTCAGGTATGAATAATAAGATTTTAGTAGTCGATGATGACCAAGCAATAAACGAACTTATAAAAGTAAATCTAGAACTGGCAGGTTATGGTGTAGTTCAAGCTTTTGATGGTATTAAAGGTTTTGCGCTGGCAAAACAAGAAATGCCATCTTTAATTATATTAGATGTTATGATGCCTGATATTGACGGATTTACTGTTGCTAAAAGAATTCGTCAAAATGAAGAAACAAAAGAAATTCCGATAATTATGCTTACGGCATTATCCCAATTGAATGACAAAGTTAAAGGTTTTGACATCGGTGTTGATGATTATTTGGTTAAACCTTTTGAAGTTGAAGAACTTTTGGTGAGAGTCAGAGCATTACTTAAACGAACAAACCAAATTCCTGAATCCGCTTCAACAAGAGATTTATTAACATTGGGTGATATCACATTATTACCGGAATTATACAGTGTAAAAATCGGAGAGAAACAAGCAAAACTAACCCCTATTGAATTTGATATTTTTAACTTGTTATTCCAAAATCACGGCAACATGGTATCTTCTGCCAAATTATTAAAGGACATTTGGGGATATTCTCCCGATGATGATATTGAAACTATAAGAGTTCATATCAGACATCTAAGAAGTAAAATTGATAAAATCTCAAATGGTAAGAAGTATATCGAAACCATTTATGGTGGCGGATACAAATTAAACATTTAAAAATTTTTATTTAAACTTGTAAAAAAAGAGAGTTCTTACAAATTGTAAGAACTCTCTTTTAACCTTTATAATCAGCTTTGAACTAAGCTTGAGCTTCTTCTGTTTGAGCAGCAGCCTCAGCAGCAGCTTTTGCAGCTTCTTCTTCAGCTTGCTTTTTAGCTAATGCTTTTTTAGAAAGTTTAACTGTTTCTTTTTTAACGTAGTTCAAAGAACCGTCTTCGTTGCAGTTTTTGATTAAGTAAGCAACGGTTTCAGTTGGTTGAGCACCTTTAGAAATCCAATCAAGAGCAGTAGCTTTGTCCAATTTCATAAGTTTAGTTTTAGGATTGTAGTGACCTAATTCTTGAATTGGTCTACCTTCTCTTTTAGTTGTAGAATTGATAACAATAACTCTGTATGTAGGGTTTTTCTTAGCACCCAATCTTTTTAATCTGATCTTTAACATTTCTTCTTTTTCCTTCTTTTTTGTTTGTCTAAATTGTTCGGTAATTCAACCGCCGCTTGTTGTTTTACCTAAAAAGGGTTAAAGAGGAATTACCCTTTTGTACTTAAATTTAATCATAAATACTTTTTTAGCGCAATAGTTTGTTAATAAATGTGGCAAAATATGTGCTTAGTTCGTTTGTATGAGTTGCTTTTATTATTTTTTGCGATAAAATTTGAAAAGAATACATGTATAGGAAAATAAAGGATATTAAAGATGAAATCAACATTAACGAAAAAAGAAGACAATTTAGTTAGTTTAAATATTGTAGTTCCGGCAAAGGAAGCTGATTCAGCTTATAATATGGCAGTTAGCCGTATTTCTCAACACATCAATATTGACGGTTTTAGAAAAGGAAAAGCTCCAAAAGCTGTTGTAGAAAGACACGTTGGAGTTGATAGAATTAAACAGGAAGCATTGGAAATGATTCTTCCAAAACAATTGAACCAAGCTATTTATGATAACAAATTAGACGTTATTTCTCAACCTGCTATCACTGATTACCAATTTGAAGCTGGCAAAGATTTAGAAGTAACTGTTGAGGTTGAAACCAGACCGGAAGTTAAATTAGCTGATTATAAAAATTTAAATGTAAAAGCAGAAGTTCCTGCTAAAGATGATGAAGCTTTCAACAAAGCATTAGAAGGATTTTTAAATCAACATGCTTCAATGGAATTAGTACTAGACAGACCATCAAATGAAACAGATACAGTTGTATTTGACTTTGACGGAACTTGCAACGGCGAAAAAATCCAAGGCGGATCTGCTAAAGGTTATTCCTTAGACTTGGCTCATTCAAACTTCATTCCAGGATTTGCTGAACAATTAGTTGGTCACAATATCAAAGATGAATTTGATATTCAAGTTACATTCCCGGAAGACTACCATGATGAAAAATTAAAAGGACAACCGGCTACATTTGCTATTAAACTTAACGAAATCAAACAAAGAGTTCTTCCTGAATTAACAGATGAATTCGTTAAAAGTGTAAGCAGATTTTCAACAATTGATGAGTTGAAAGCTGATATCCAAGATTATATCGACCACCAAAGAGAAAGCTTGAAAAAATCTGCAGGAGAAGCTGCTGTATTCAAATCAGTAGTTGAAGCTACAGAAGTTGCTATTCCTCAAAGAATGATTGATAGAGAAATCGAATCATTGAAAAATGAATATCAACAAAGATTAGCATACCAAGGTATGGATTGGAAAACTTTTGTTGATGCCCAAGGAGGAGAAGAAGCTTTTGCTAAAACATTACAAGAAGATGCGAAAGCAAGAATTAAAAACTCTTTAATCATTGATAAAATTGCTAAAGATGAAAATATTTCAGTAGAACAATCTGACTTCTCTGAAAAACTTTCTCAAATGGCAAGTGTTTACGGTGTTGAACCTCAACAAATGTTGAAACAATTCAGCCAAAACCCAGAAATTTTATCATCTTTATCTCAACAAATCATCAATGATAAAGTAAGAGATTTCTTGGTAAACAATAACAACATTGAATATGTTGAAATTACAACTGACAAAGAAGCAGTTGAAGCATAATTAAATAAGAGTATAATATTAAAATAAGAAAGGGAATTAAATCATGAGTTTTGTACCTGTTGTTGTAGAACAATCAAGTCGTGGCGAAAGATCATTTGATATCTTCTCAAGATTATTGAGAGAAAGAATCATCTTCTTAGGCACAGCTATTGATGATATGGTAGCTAATTTGGTTGTAGCACAATTATTATTATTAGATAGTGAAAATCCGGAAAAAGATATTATGTTATACATCAACTCTCCGGGAGGTAGTGTAACAGCAGGTTTCGCAATTTATGATACAATGCAACACATTAGAGCAGATGTTTCTACAATTTGTTTAGGACAAGCTGCTTCTATGGGTGCATTCCTACTTTCTTCCGGTACTAAAGGTAAAAGAATGGCTCTACCTCATTCTAGAGTCCTTATTCACCAACCTTTAGGTGGTGCTCAAGGTCAAGCGACTGATATTGAAATCCAAGCTGCTGAAATTATCAGAATTAAAAAATCATTAAACGATATTTTAGCTGCTAATACAGGTCAATCTCTTAAAAAGATTGAAAAAGATACAGATAGAGACTATATCATGACACCTCAAGAAGCTCTTGAGTACGGTATGATTGATAAAGTTATTTCTAGAGATATAGTAAAATAACACATAGCTAATTGGAGATATTATTAAATGCCAAAGCATGATGATGACAAATTAAAATGTTCTTTTTGCGGAAAGACTCAAGACCAAGTTAAAAAATTAATTGCCGGTCCTGAAGTTTACATCTGCGATGAGTGTGTTGAACTTTGTAATGAAATTTTAGATGAAGAGTTCTTTGAATCTAAAGAAAAAGAGGGTTCAGCAGATGGTGGAGCTCCTGAAAAAGAAGAAAAAGCAATTCCAAAACCTCATGAAATAAAAGAATATTTAGATCAATATATTGTTGGGCAAGATGATGCTAAAAAAGTGTTGTCAGTTGCTGTTTACAACCACTACAAACGTTTAAAACACAACAAAGAACATAACAAGGATTCAGTTGAAATTCAAAAGTCAAATATCTTGTTAGTTGGTCCAACAGGTTCAGGTAAGACACTACTTGCTCAAACTTTAGCAAAAATGCTTGATGTTCCGTTTGCAGTAGCAGATGCGACAACATTAACAGAAGCAGGATATGTTGGTGATGACGTTGAAAATATTCTTCTTCGTTTGTACCAAAATGCTGAATTTGATTCGGCTAAAGCTGAACGTGGTATTATTTATATTGATGAAATTGATAAAATTTCAAGAAAGAGCGAAAACACTTCTATCACTAGAGATGTATCTGGTGAAGGTGTTCAACAAGCTTTGTTGAAAATGATTGAGGGGACAGTTGCACATGTTCCGCCACAAGGTGGAAGAAAGCACCCTCATCAAGAATTTATCGAAATTGATACAAGCAATATCTTGTTCATCGTTGGTGGTGCCTTTGTAGGCTTGGAAAAAATTGTTGATGCAAGAGCTGGTGAAAGTAATTCTGTTGGTTTCGGAGCAAAAGCAGCAATGTCACAAGCTGAAAGAGAAGCAAATGCAGTTAAATTGTTGAAAAAATTGCAACCGGAAGACTTGTTGAAATTCGGTTTAATCCCTGAGTTTATCGGTCGTGTTCCGGTTTATGCAGTGTTAGATCAGTTAAATGAAAAGACTTTAAAAATGATTTTAACTGAACCTAAAAATGCTGTAATCAAACAATACCAAGCATTGTTAAAAATGGACGGTGTTGATTTGGAATTTGAACCGGAAGCAGTTGATTTAATCGCTAAAGAGGCAATCAAACGTAAAACTGGTGCGAGAGCTTTGCGTTCAATTGTTGAAGAAATTATGTTAGATGTTATGTACGATGTACCAACCAAAGAAAACATTGATAAATTTGTTGTAACAGCTGATATGGTTAAAAACAGAAAGAATGCAGAAGTTGTTCAACTTCCGACAAAATCTGAAAAAGAAAACGAAATCATTGCTTAATTGATTTATATAGAAACAAAAAATACCGTTCAAAATAGATACTTTGAACGGTATTTTTTATCTTAGTTATTTATACAAAAACTTTTTCTTTATCTTCTTTAATTTTTGCCATATCTGTATATTTTTGGTCAATTTGTCCAGCTTGATACAAATATTTATCCCTAATATAACTCAACCCGATAACAAATGGTAAACCAATTGCAGCCAATACTTTTGCTTTTGGAGGTAATGATTTTATTCTTTGTGCAAATTGTTTAACGGGAGTATAATCTAAGTTGCCCTTTTTAATAATTGTATCTACGCCTTTGTCAACAAAACGGGCAATAGGAGCTGAATGTCTATAACCTACCGCCCCTGCAGCACCACAGGCACCTGTTAATAGCACAGCTTGAGCGGCTGTAGTTGCATTGTTCTTTAATTGTGTACCTGCACATTTTGCTCTGTTAGACAAATCTCCCTTGTCATTACTTACCATTGTGCCGATAACCGGTCCTGCGATTGCTTGAGTTGAAAATGATGTCATAATTTTTCCCCTTTCTTTAATTGTATCTTTTCCCTTACTCCTTTATAAAAAATTTTTAGAAATATGAATTGCTAAAAATACAGGTGTTAAATTCTATATTTTTCTAAAATACTGTAATTAAAACCAATTCAGCGCTTCACAATTCTTAATAATAGTTAAATTAAATACCACCATTAGGGAATAATATGTAATTTACTCTTATTCTAAACTCCGATAAAAAAGAGTAAAATAAAAAAATGGATATAAAAAGAGAAATCGGTTCAAAGATAAAGCGAATTAGACATAAAAAAGGTATCACGCAAGAAAAATTAGCAGAACAGGTTAATATTTCTACTTATACATTGATTGGTATTGAGAATGGCAAAAATTTTATGACTGCTCAAACTATGCAAAAAATCATTGATTGTCTTGATATAACGCTTGAAGAATTGTTCAATGCCGAACATCTAAAACCGACAAATGAATTGGTTGAAGATATACATGATATTGTAAATAGTGTTAAAAATGATAGGGATAAAGTCGAAGAAATTTATAAGATATTAAAAGCAATTACTTCATATTAGTTTTGCAAAACTTCTTTTTTATGCGAAAATTATATAAAAGGGAGAATTGTATGGGAGAGTCAAAAACTTTAATTTTAATTGACGGACACGCTTTGGCATTTCGTGAATATTATGCACTGGAAAGAACAAATATGAAGACCAAGGACGGAACTCCAACTTGGGCTGTTTATGGTTTTTTCAAAGCAATTTTTGATTTATTGAAGAATGAAAAATTAGCACCTGATGCAATTGGAGTTGCTTTTGACGTTTCTCACCATACTTTTAGAACCGAAAAATACACAGAATACAAGGCAAATCGAGAAGCAATGCCTGACCCGATGCGAATTCAAATGGGCTTGATTTATGATGGACTAAAGGCTTTCAATATTCCAATTTATACTAAAGAGGGCTTTGAAGCTGATGATGTAATCGGAACGATTTCTAAAAGAGCATGCGAACTTGGGCATAAAGTATTGATTTTGACAGGGGACCAAGATTCTTTCCAACTCGTGGATAAAGACGGTTGTGTTAAAGTTATTATCCCATCTAAAGGAGAACTTGTTGAATATAACTGGGATAAAGTTTATGAAAAATTGGGTGTTTACCCAAACCAAGTTATTGACTACAAGGCTTTGCGAGGCGATACATCAGATAATATCCCTGGGATTCGTGGAATTGGTGAAAAAACAGCCGTTAAACTATTATCTGAATTTCAAACGGTTGAAAATGTTTTGAATTCTGTTGATAAAATTTCAGGGAAATCACTAAAAGAAAAAATTCAAAATGGACGTGAACAAGCAGAATTAAGCAAATATCTGGCAACAATTGTTCGAGATGTTGATGTTCCTTTTGATTTTGAAAAAACAAATATTGAACTTCCAAATATCGCTGAAGTTACAGAATTTTTAAGAAGTATGCAATTTTATAGCTTCTTAAAAAATATCGAATTTATCTTAAAATCTTTTGATAAATCCGGTCAAGATATATCTTTAACGAATGAAAATAATAATGCGGCAATACCTCAAACTGACAATTCAAACGGGCAATTGGGATTGTTCGCCCAAGCCGTACAAACAGAAGTTAACAAAACAAATATCACGTCAATTGCAAAACTTGTTACTGATTCTCAAGATTTCAAAGATATGGTTGAAAAATTGTCAAAAGCCACAACAATTTCTTTGAGAGTTTTGGCAGATGTTAAAAATGCAATAAATTCAACGATTTACGGCATTGCGTTTGGAATAAATAAAAATTTTACATTTGATGAGTCATTAAAAATAAATATGGGAGAAGAAAAGACAGAAGCCTTTTATATCCCGATTTCTCACAATTTTGAAAATCAATTATCTCTAGATTTTGTCTTAGAAAATTTAAAACCAATCATTGAAAATTCTAAAATAAAAAAACTGACACATGACGTTAAAGTCGAATATAATATTTTCAAATCATTTGACATAAACCTTGACGGAGTGATTTTTGACACTATGCTTGCAAGCTATATCAAAGATACAAATGCGTCATCTGTTTTTGATATCCAATGCATGGAAAGAATTGACCATATATTACCGACAATGGTATCTGAAAACAAAAAAATGAAATTTTCGGATTATGACGTTGATTTTGTAAAAAATTACACCGGAGATGTTATTTCGAGCTTATTTGAACTTACAAAATACTGGGTTAATTCGCTTGATGAAAAAGAATACAAAATTCTTCGTGATATTGAACTTCCAATGGCAAAAGTACTTGCAGATATGGAATTTATCGGAGTTTCAATTGACGAAGCTTATTTAAAAACATTGACAGAGGAATTTGATATAAAAGCACACCGATTAGCACAGAAAATCTATGACCTTGCAGGTGAGGAATTCAATTTAAATTCTCCAAAACAAGTTGGGGAAATTCTGTTTGACAAATTACAATTAAAAGCTCGTAAAAAACGTGGAAAGTCTAAAAATTCAACCAGTGCTGAAGTTTTGACACAACTGGCAGAAGAATATGACATTGCAAAATTTATTTTGGATTATAGAAAATACACCAAATTAAAATCCACTTATACAGAGGCTTTGCCATTACTAGTTGATAAAAAGGACAACAGAATTCACACAACCTACAACCAAA
This sequence comes from Candidatus Gastranaerophilales bacterium HUM_12, assembly GCA_002102825.1. Lineage (GTDB taxonomy): Bacteria > Cyanobacteriota > Vampirovibrionia > Gastranaerophilales > Gastranaerophilaceae > Zag111. Next base: position 50,910 of record DABJ01000041.1, read on the forward strand.
CCGTTACAACAACAGGCAGGTTGTCATCGTCTAATCCGAATTTACAAAACATTCCGATAAGAACAGAAGAGGGAAATAAGATTAGAAATGCATTTGTGCCACGAGATAGAGAGAATTATTTGATTTTATCAGCTGATTACTCTCAAATTGAATTGAGGTTGCTGGCGCATGTATCAGGAGATGAGCATTTAATCAATGCTTTCAAATCCGGAGTTGATGTTCACACACTAACTGCTTCTAAAGTTTTTGATGTTCCAATTGAAAAAGTGACAAAAGATATGCGTTACAAGTCTAAAGCAGTAAATTTCGGTATTGTTTACGGTCAAAGTAAATACGGACTTGCAAAAGCATTGGGTATCAAAGCAGAAGAAGCAGAAACTTTTATCAACAAATATTTTGAAACCTATCCAAAAATAAAATCATATATGGAAGATATGGTTGCACTTGTCGAAGAACAAGGCTATGTTGAAACTGTTTTAGGCAGAAAAAGATACCTTGAAAAGGAAATTTCAAGTCCAAATGCAATGATAAGAGAGTTCGCAAAACGTGCGGCAATCAATCAACCTATGCAAGGTTCAGCATCAGATTTAATCAAGCTTGCGATGATAGATTTTTCAAACAAATTGAAAGAAAACAATTTAGACTCTAAACTGATTATGCAAGTACACGATGAACTTATTGTAGAAGTCAAAAAATCAGAGTTAGAACAAGTTAAAGAATTAGTTTTAAAATCAATGGAATTAGGTCAACCATTACAAGTTCCATTGCTCGTAGATGTGAATGTAGGTGAATCATGGAAAGAATCATAAAATTTATATTAATAATTTGTGTTGTATTTGTTGATAGTTTTGTTCCTGTCAAAGCGGCTGAACAAATGAATTTAAGTACATTAATTACCGCACAAACTATTCCGTATGAAACTTGTACAAAAGTTTTCAATACAGACAATGTATCTTTGCTATATTTAACAATTGCGGCAATAAATGCAAACCGTTTTACGATTAACGAAATTCAAACAAAATCTGGTTATGTTCTATTTACAGCGGTTAATAAAAAATTTCTTGCAACGGTATTAAATGTAAACACAAATCAAGGAATGTTAAAAATCACACCTGCTGATAACAATTATTACTTTCAACCTGGGATTGTTTTGAACATCTTTAAATATGTTGAATTAAACTTAAATTCTAAACC
>DABJ01000012.1 GCA_002102825.1 Candidatus Gastranaerophilales bacterium HUM_12
ATTTAAAGGACGTTCGATATTTTATAAGGTATTATAAAAATATTGAATTTTCAATGTTTAGTTATATCTACCATTAAGCTATTTTTAGCTACAGAATCAACAACATCATTTACATTTTGGGTTGATTCAATATTTTTAGACATCTTATCAGCTTTTTTACAAAGTAATTCAATAAAATGTAAAGGACTTCTAAATATAGTGAAAAGACTTTCATTTATAGATATAGGAATTTTATCTGTATATTTTTTAGGAAATATATTTGCACCTAATTTTCTATCATGGAAGAATGAAAATTCTGGGGGACATAAAAAAATATCAACATTTTTATTATTTTTTTGAGATGAAATTAATTCTTGAAATTTAGCTAAATCTTCTTCTTTCAATCTCTTTTTTAAAATTTTTTCCGCACAGGGATCTATCTTAAAACTCATTCCAAAGTTCTGTTGTTGATTTTCCACACGTATTACTTTCATATAATTCTCCTTACTACAACTAACATTATAAAGCTAAAAAATAAAAACTTTGCTAAACATTTAAAATATATTTACATACCAGCTTTTAATCTATACAACAATATGTTATAATATTAATAAGAATAGCTTTAAAAAGGACAGAAAATGAGTGAGTTTCCATTCGAGTTGGATGATTTCCAAAAAGAGGCGTGTGAAATTATTGACAGAGGAGAAAGCGTTGTTGTGTGTGCTCCAACCGGTGCAGGTAAGACCGTAATTGCGGAACACGCAATAAACCGAGCATTAGAGCAAGGTTGTAGAATTTTTTATACAACGCCTTTGAAAGCTCTTTCTAACCAAAAATTTTATGATTTTTGTGAAAAATACGGCTCAGATAAGGTCGGAGTTTTAACAGGCGATACTTCAATCAATAGAAATGCACAAATTGTTATTATGACTACAGAAGTTTTCCGAAATATGTTATATGGTACAAATTTTGGAGCGGTTGCAGATAATTTAAAGGACGTTCGATATGTTGTGTTAGATGAAGTTCACTATATGAATGATGAACAAAGAGGTACTGTTTGGGAAGAAAGTATAATTTATTGTCCAACTAATATTCAAATTATTGCACTATCAGCAACAGTTGCTAACTGCGAAGAATTAACAAATTGGATAAACACGGTACACTCAAAAACAAAATTAGTTAACACTGATTTTAGACCGGTTCCGCTTAAATTTTTCTATTTTGACAGTTCTAAACCATATAAATTACTACCGCTTTTAACCCCGGACGGAAAACTTAATAAAAAAATCAAACCAGAAAAACCTCAATGGGCTAAAGGTAGAGATAAACGTAAAAAAACATACGTAAAACAAATTATCCAAAACTTAGCTGACAATGATATGTTACCTGCAATTTATTTCACATTTTCCAGAAAAAAATGTGATGAGCAAATGGAAAAATGCGCAGGTCTTGGTTTGAATACAAGAAAAGAACAAGAAGAAATTAAAGCATTTATAGAAGAATTTATTGCGGAAAATCCACACCTCTATGGGAATAAACATATTGAATATTTAATCCAAGGTGTTGCATCACACCATGCAGGACTTTTGCCGGCATGGAAGAACCTTGTTGAAAAACTATTTCAAAAAGGACTTATCAAAGTTGTTTTCGCAACAGAAACACTCGCAGCCGGAATTAATATGCCGGCAAGGTCAACCGTTATAAGTTCAACAAGCAAAAGAACGGATTCCGGACATAGAATGCTTACGGCTAACGAATTTCTTCAAATGTCAGGTAGAGCTGGACGTCGAGGAATGGACGAAGTCGGTTATGTAACAATTGTTGGCACTTCTTTCCAAACCCCAGATGAAGTAGCTGAACTTGTATTAAGTGCTTCCAACCCTCTTGAAAGTAGATTTTCTCCAAGCTACTCCATGGTTTTGAACTTGTTACAAAGATTTAATCTTGAAGAATCAAAAGAACTTATCCTAAAAAGTTTTGGATATTATTCTTCAGACTTTAGACTTAAACCAATACTTGACCAAATTGAACAATACGAAAATGAAATTAAAGAACGTAGTTTTATTTGCCCTTATCATTTGAATGACGAAAAAATGCATGAATATGACAAATTAAGATTTTTATACGTTCAAAATAGACAAACTTATAAAAAAATACTCAAACAAGAAAAATCAAAACATAGACCTCTTACACCTGAAATTATTGAATTCGGGAAACGAAATAAAGCAGAATTACAAAAACTTCAAAGTTATGCCTGTGATATGTGTAAACATTACAAAAAACACTCTAAAAACCTTGAAGTTATTGAACGACTTTTAAATAAAAAGAAAAAATTAAACAAAGAAATTGAAAAACAAAAAGATATTTATTGGAATAAATTCTTAGCACACCGAGCAGCCCTAAAAGATTACGGATATCTTGTAAATGATTACCCGACAGATAAAGGCAAAACGACTTCGCAAATTCGTTCTGAAAATGAACTGTTCTTAGCAGAAATCATATTCTCCGGAATATTAGAAAATCTAACCCCATCACAACTTGCAGGGGTAATTTGTGCTCTTACAACAGAAGATTTGAGAATTGAAATTCCATATATTCCTTTCTCCGAACCGGTTAGAAAAACTCTTAACCAAATAAGAAATATCAAACGGAAACTTGAAAAAACTCAAAACAAATATGATATTGAAGCTCCTTTATATATAAATCCATACTTTAGTTCCCTAATTGAATTATGGGTCGAGGGTGCTGAATGGGAAACTGTTTCTGAACAAATCGAAATTGGTGAGGGAGATATCGTTAGAGCTTTCAAACGAGTAGTTGACGTTTTAAGACAATTAACGACAATTGATAATGTACCAGAAAGCTTAGTTTTCACCGCAAGAGAAGCTATTGAAAAAATTCAACGCCCTCCGGTTGATGTTGATTAATTCAAAATGTCTTATATTCTAAAAATTTCGATGGAAGAATTTTTCAAAGGTATCGATATTAAATCTTCTCTATGATGCATTTTTAATTTTATAAATATCGTTAATCAATTCATCAATATTATTGCTTGGTCGTATTGATTTTGCCTGCTTTGCATAATTTAGTGCATTATTATAATCTCGTTTGTTATAGTAAATTATTGCTCTATTATATGCAACCATATAATTTTCATCTTCATTTTGTGCTAAATTTGAAGCAGAATTTAGAGCATTTAATGCTAAATCAAAATCACCCATATCAACATATATTGATGCGATATTTATATATCCGGCAGCAAAATTTGGGTATTTTTGAATATATTTTTGATATTCCTCAAGTTTCTTTAAAAGTCTTGCATCTTCACTACCCATAATAAGCGGAGGGTAGTAAAAATTCTCGCTATGTAAACCTTTAACATTAGAAATTGTTGGTTCTAACCTATATAAAAGAGCTAAAGTCTTTAAATCACGAGACGTCAAATATTGAAAATCAGAACGATACAAGGCATAAATGTTTTTGCTATTGTCATTAGATGCATACATCAAATCTTCCGGATTATCACTGTGTCCCATAAGTCCCAAAGTATGTCCGATTTCGTGCAGTGCAGTATTATAAACCTCCAATGGTGAAAATAATTCGTGACGAGGATTTGTCTTAAAAAATGTTAAATTCATTTTTTCAAGAACTCCACTTGACGTAATCACAGGATCAGTGTATGCAATTGCAAATTTGCAATTTTCACTTTTACAGGAATTATCAGAAATATCGCTAAATTTAATAACGATATTTGCATCTTTTTCATCTTTAGTTTGTACAAATTTTACAAAATTTGTTCTTTGAGTCCATTGAGATAAGGCTTTGTCTATATTTTCATGGTAATAAGCCGGCACAGATTTAACATTTTTATAATAAATCTTTAGCGGAAAAGAATTTATATCCCAACGAATAATATCATTCCCTGCTACGGCATTAAAAATATAATTATTTTCGACACCAATAAGTAAATTATGCCTTAGATAAACGGCTTGATAACGAGCATATTTTTTCGCCTCATCATTAATTTTAGAATTTCCAATTTCATAAAGTTTCTTTTGTACAGAATATGTCGGTTTTGATTTTGAAAGAGCTAAAACATAATAAAAGCGTGTCAAAATATTTTTCGGGTCAGAAAATAATGATTTTTCGAATAAAGGCAATGACTGTTCATACTGGCCTGCAGAATATAAAGCCTTTGCTTTATTATAATAATAAGATGCACTAAATGGTGATTTATAAAGCATATAAACCACGAGAACTACAAATAGAATAAATAATAAAACCTTACGCATTATTTTTCTTTTCTGCTAAATCCTGTTCAAGTTTTTGAGCTAAAGCCCTGGTATCACCTTTTAATTTAAAATACTCTGCAAATTTGGGAGTTGTTTTAATGTTGATACTTCGACCGTTCTTGTCTTTATGTTTAGAAACAAGGCCTTTTTCAACGAGTTCTGCGACATGTTCGTAAGCAGCTGAACGAAGTTTTACAAGTTCAGTTTGTCTGATAGGTTCTTTTAAGGCAATTACAAGTAATGTTCTTAATACTGCAGGTTTTAAATCAATCGGACAAATCTTTTCAACAATATCTGAATACTCTTCCCTAACTTGAAGAATATAACCGTTTTCGTCATCAATTTCCAATGCTCCATCTCTTGAAGCATAGTCCATAATCAAGTCAAGCAGTGCTTGTTCAACCTCCTCAGGCTCTTTATCCAAATAAGTTGCAATTTCTTCCAAGGTCAAAGCCTTTGCGGTTACGAATAAAACCGCTTCAATTCTAGACTTCAGTTGCTGCATCTTTATTTCCACCTTTAACTACATATAAATCAGAATAAAATTCTTCTTGTTCCAATTCATAATCAGTATCTCTGCATAAGAATAACAATGCAATATAAGCACTGATTTTGTCCATTCCAAGCATTGTTAATTCTTTCAATTCAATTTTTTCTTCTCGCGCAAAAATTTGTTCAAGATTGTCTTTCAATTTCAAAACAGCTTCTTCAATGTACTCTTCATGAGCCATTGAAACAATTTCTTCAGGAGTTAATCTTGAATAATTTCTAACATGACGTTTTGCCCTTTCATGTGCGCTTTTCATTGAAGCTCGTTTTTCTAATTTTTCATAGAACTCCAATTGTTTAATCAAGTCTTTCAAAGTAACAACACGATTACGGTTAAGTCTGATACTTGTTCTTCTTTGCAATGCTTCATCAAAACTTACAACATTACTTGTAGGGATAAACTCTTGATCTTCCGGATATTCAACAATAAATCCGTCATCATCATAAATAGTATTATCCTGTTCCTCATCTTGAAAATCTTCCAATGACAAACCGGCTAAAACATTTGATTGCAAACGGCAAAGAATGGAGGCAAAAAGGAGTGTTCTTGATGCGACTCTAAGGTTTAGCGATTTCAATTCAATCATTCTTTGAAGATATTTTTCTGTAACATCTAATATATCAATGTTCCAAGGGTCAATCTTACCTTGTTTTGCCATATCGACAAGAATTCCGATACCGTCATTAGCATCAAATTCACCAGTTTTACCATATATAGAAGATTCTAAATCCTCAGCATTTAAAAGATTATTGTTCATTTTCGTCATCTCTTATTTTAACTCCGGTAACCTTTGTTTTACCTTTTTCTTTTTGCGTAACACCAATTGTTCTATGAGCAGCTTCAATCATTGGTCGCCTGTGACTTACAACTACAAATTGAGTATTTGCTGATTGTTTTTGAATCATATCCGCAATTCTTTCAACATTCATTGTGTCTAAACTTGCATCAACCTCATCAAGTGCATAAAACGGTGCAGGTAAATATTTTTGGATAGAGAATACCAAAGCTAAAGCTGTTAAAGCTTTTTCTCCACCTGATAAAGCTCCGAGTTTGTTATTTGTAATTTTATCTCTTGGTTTAGCTTCAATTGTCATGCCGGCAGACAACGGATCTTTTTCATTTTCTAATATCAATTTACCCTCACCCTCTGACAATTGATGATAAATATCTTTAAAGTTTTCATTTATGGCAGTAAATGTCGTCATAAATGCTTCTTTTTTCTGTTGTTCAAATCCATTCATCTTATCTAAAATTGATTGACGTTCAGTTGACAAGGTATTGATTTGAGTGTCTAATTCTTGTTTTCTTGCAGATTTCTCTTCGTAAGAAACAATTGCACGCATATTAACATCACCCAACTCTTGCATTCTCTTATCTAGTCGTTGAATTTTTGCATTTAATTCATCTATTGAAATTTGAACAGGCTCAAGTTTATCGACATCAACCCCTGAATCGGATAAAACATCAGCGGCTTCTTTCAATTGAGGTTCAAGTTCTCTTCTTCTGGCTTTGAAAGATTCAATTGATTCATTAATTCTATCAATATCTGATGCTTTTACGGCACTATTTGTTTGTAAATCTACTAAGCTCTTATGAATTTCTTCTTTTTGTTTCACAAGTTCTCCGATTTTTTCATCAATTACCGCAATTTTATCAGATAGGGTATTTAATTGTTCCTCCAGTTGAACGATTTCTGTCTTATACGTTTCTTTATCTTGTTCAAGGGTTTCATTATTTTTTATTGTGTTTTTAATATCTTCTTCTTTAGACGTAATTAACTGTTCATTGAATTTGATTGTATTTTCAAAACCCTGAATTTCGTTATTAACATTCATCAAGTTATTGTTCAAACGACGAATTTCATCTTCAATACCTTGAGTTTTCTCTTTCAAATCTTTCAAATCTTTGTCGTTTAACAAATTATCAAGCTCGGCTAACTTGTCTTGAGCTTGTTGAATAGAGTCAGCTAATTCGACCCTTTTCAGTTCAATTTTGTCTAATTCTTTGTTTATAGTTTCAATTTTGGGTTCATTTTCAGCTACAAAAGTTTTCTTTGATTCTAATAATGTTTGACTATTTTCAAATTGAGAAGTCATATTAGAAAGTTCTAATTTAGCTTTTGCATACTCAGTAGAAGAAGCAGAATATGCGGAACGAATTTTGTCTAATTTGTCTTCCAAATCTCGTTTCTTAATTACGGAAGAGTCATATTTCTTTTGTAATTCATCTAATTTAGCTTTTGCTCTTTCCAAATCTTTGTCGTCATTCTTACCAAATCCGAACATTGATTTTTTAACATAACCACCAGTAATTGCAGAAGATTTTTCATATAACTTTCCGTCTAATGTTACCATACGGTATTTACCCATTAGTGGTTCAGCCGATTCTGCATCTTCAACAATCAATGTATCACCAACGGCATAGAAAAATGCATCAAGATAAATATCATCAAAATCTACAAGATTGATAGCAAAATCTATTACACCTTTGTTCTTAGGCAATTGAAGTCTGGTTGGAGCTTTTTTAATTTTGTTCAACGGAATGAAAGTAGCTCGACCTGAACGAGATGAATTTAACAATTCCATTGCAACATAAGCCGCATGCGGATCATCTACAACAATATGAGTTAATCTTCCTCCAAATGCAATATCAAGAGCCAAATTGAATTCTTCATCAACCTTACCTAATTGCATCAAAGGAGCATGCACTCCTTCAAGCTTAGCATTCATTACGGTATTAATCGGTAATGTCGCTCCAGCAGTTGAAGACATAGCTTTTTTCTGAGTTTCCATTTCTGTAAATTTGCGATAAGCAGCTCTTACATCATGGTCATAATCCTCAATTGAGGTTTTTATATCGTCAAGGTCTTTCATTGTTTTTGTCTGGATTTCTTTTAATTCGTCCATCTCTTTTTTCAGATCAGACACTTGCATTTCTTTTAACGATTTATTATCAGAAAAATTAGCCTTTGCGTTTTCTGCTTGTTCAATAAAGGCTTTTGCTTCATCTAGTTCCTTTTTCAAATTCTTTAATTCGTTTTCTTTCGGTAATGATTGTTTTAATAATTCATTATCTTTATCTTTCAAAGAATCTAAGGAACGAGAAACATCATTTCTTTCTTGAATATATTTATCTGCTGTAGAACTTAAACCTGAAATATCTTCCAGTTTTTTAGCAAGTTCAACTTTCTTTTCTTTTAATTGCGTTTCAATAATTCCAACTTTGTCATGAGAAAGCTTGATATTCAATCTTTCATCTTCAATTTTCTTCTTGTAAGATTGAATACCGTTTTTCGCATTTTCAATTGACTGTAAACCTTTGTGAATTTGAGTATCAGAATAATCAATTGCGTTCTTCTTAGTTTGAATTCTTGCTGATAAATCACTCTGTGCATCTTTTAATTTGTTACGCTCATCTTCTCCTTGTTCTTTAAGCTTTGCATCAAGTTCTGTATATTTTTGATTTATAAGCTTGATTTTTTCATCAATATCTTTTTTATTGATTTGTTCTTCTTTTAATTTTTTATTTGCTTGAAGAATATTATCATGTGCAATTTCTAAATTTCTTTTCAAATCAAAGAATTTAACCGTACTAACTTGAGATTCAAGTTCATTTTTTTCTTCTTGAAGTTTTTTGTATTTTAGGGCAACTTCTCTTTCTGATTTCAATTGCTCAAGAGTTTTTTCTACTTCAGTTAGAATTAACATAGCAGATTCAACCCTTTGTTCAACCGTTTTTAATTCATTTGTTGCTTGGTCTATTCGCCTGTCAAAATCCGCAACCCCAGCAATTTCATCAATAATTCCACGGCGAACTTTTGATGAACACATAACAATACTTGTGACGTCGTTTTGCATCATAACATTGTAACTATTTGGAGTAATATTATATTTTTCTAAAATAGAACGAATATTTGTTAGTGTATCAATTTTGTCATTCAGATAATATGTACTAGCATATCCTTGGTTGGTTTTACGAATTCTACGCGTTACGGAAAGCTCATTATTTCCATCAACATCACCAAAAACGACTTTAACAGATGCTTCATTTTTATTGTTAAACGTAGTAATAAAATCAGATAAATTTTCAATACGCAAAGCAGAACCTGTTCTAAGCCCCAACGCAAACATAATACTATCAATGATATTACTTTTACCCGAACCATTTGGTCCTGAAACAGTCGTAAAACCTTTCAACAGGGGAATATCTGACTTATTTGCAAATGATTTAAAATTATCAATTTCAAGTTGTTTTATGTACATAAATCTACCCAAGTATAGTCTTTTACTATTATTGCAGGATAATAGTAAGCATGTCAAACTTGTGTAGGATTATTTACATTTTGAAATCATAATTTTATGCAAATAAGAATACACTTTGAGCAATTTTTGCAAAGGTTTTGATTAATTTAGTTTGTAGATTTTTTAGAAATAACAAGTGCATTAGATAAAGCGATACCTCCAGGTTGATGCGGGTGATTTACAATTTGACCTTTTATATACATTACAGTTGAACCGCCACCATCAAGGTTGATAGCATTTGTACAACCTAATGTCTTCATTAATTTTGCAAGTTCAACTAACGTAAGACCGACAGAACTTCCTTCCCGTCCGTCAACTGCTACTAAAACAAGATTGTTGTCTTCAGTATAGCCAATTGCGGTTCTTGGGTTTCTTCCCCCAATAGATTGAAGTTTTTGCGCGGTCATGTCTATAAATATTTGATTATCTTTTAATAAATATGGCCCTCCGCTTATAATATGCTGAACATTTTCCCACTTCGGATTGGTTTTAATTTCGACATCAACATAATCTGCACCAAAAAGTTTACCTAATTTTGATTTCGGACCAACAAGAACATAGCCATTCTCCGGAATGGAAAGGGGATTGGCAGAAGCAGCCGTAATTTTATTTCCAACAATTTGAAGTTGGACACCGTATTGTGGTGATACAGGGGCATATTTTCCCCAATCCCGAGTATAAGCTAAAATATATGAGGATAACATTCTTGGTTGATTAATATTATCAATTTTTATTTCTTGGTTATTTCCGATAATTTTTCCGTCAAGTTGTACGCGTCCAACATCGTAACCATCTTTGAAAATTCCAAGAGCAACTCTATCATATATTGGTCCCGTGTAGATTTTTTTGTCAATCATAAGAGTTCCTAAAGGAACACCTGTTTGAGGTTTGAAAAATCCACCATTGATTGCAACAATAGAATTTGTTCGTTGTGCAATATTTCGAACCGTTCTTTTGTTTGGAAGTGTTACAGATGCAATTGCGGGTTTAACTTCATAATTTGAAGCTACTTTGTTATTCATTTCAACAACATTGATTTTAACCGGCTTGCCGTTGTAGTATTTAACCATCTTGATATGCTTAATTCCGGTATCAACGTTGTTGATTACATACCCTTTATATTTTGATTTAATTTTATTTTCAAACTTTTCTTGCCTAATTTGAGGGTTCATTTCCTCTTTAATATATTGACTCATTTCCTTTAGTGTCGGAGTTGTTACAGTACTATTAGCAATTAAATCATTTGCAAAAAGTGGAGGTATAAATATCGTGTGTGTCAGAACTAATGTTACAAAAAGCGAAAGAGTTAAGACATATTCGCAAGTCCTGAACGGTAAATGTATTTGTTTGTTTTCGAACAGTGTATCCATAATATCACCTATTGGTGTAAATTACTTCGGATACCTTTTTGTTTTTAGAGTGGGGTGGGGAATAACACTCATCAGAGACCTATGAGGGCTAATAGGGTGTTCCTACTATTATTGTAACATATTTTTACAAATACTTCAATCCTTTTGGTATCAAGGTTTTTACAAATCTAAATAGTGGTATTTATACACTATTAAATAAAATTTTTGAATTCAAAAAAGACGTCAAAATAATTTTTGACGTCTTTTCAATATAGAAGTTTTTGATTATTTATTTGAGATAAATCTTTGAACAATTTTTACCAATTCCGGAGAATTATTTTTATCTAGAGACTCTTCAATTTTTACCGGAGTATTATTTAATCTAAATATATCAAAGGTTGCGTGTTTTCCATTTCTAATTATATCTAACTCTGCTTGTTTACCGAATTTCGTTTCTCTAACACTATAATTTGTTTTACCAATTGTACCTGCAATAAGCCCTAAACCCCTATTTTTTCTTGTTTTAGATATATTTAAAAATACGTCATTTACAAGCTTTTCAACATCTGGAGTTTTTGAAGTGAATGTTATAGAATCTCCGGTATTTGCATCTCTATATATTGGTGTAGAATTCTTTTTACCGCAACAGTTTATTTTAAATGATTTAGAATATACAGGGGTACTTGTAATTTTTGTAATCATTGTAAATCCTTTCTCTCATTATTAAATTATTAAATGTATATTTTACACTTATTTAACGGCAAAATATTTATAGTGTCAACAAAATATTGCAATTCTTGAACTTTTATTAATTTGAGAAATTTTATAGAACAAAAATATAAATCTAATTATTCGCTTCTTCATACATTTTTGCATATTGAGGGTTTACAGCAAGCCATTTGAATGTTTGAGCTTCAACTTCAGGAATATCAATTACAAAAGTTCCTCCATAACGCCCTCTTGAAAATACAAGATAACCCTCTTTTGCCAAATTATGAAATGCCTTTCTTATTGTATTTGGGCTTAAATCCAACGATTTTGATAATTCCATAATAGATGGCAGTTTATCTCCGATTTCATAATCCTGTGCAATCATTCGCTTTATATGATTTTGTGTCTTTTCATAATGATAAAATGCGGTATCTTGAGCTGATGCAAAAATAGATGTTTCCGGCTTTTGAGAACAGTTTCCACTTTGAGGAAGTCTAATTACTGATGTTCCGTAACGACCTCTTCTTGCAAGTAATATTCCCCTGTCTATTAAAACTTTCAATGCATCGTGAACGGTTTTAATACTTGCTTTTAAACCTTTTGATAACACAGAGTGAGATGGAATTTTATCTCCAACCTTTAAATTTTTAGAAATATATGCTTCTAAATCTTTAACAACCATATCAACTAAAGTTTCAGAATTTTGTTTCGGCGCAGAATTTTTAACATCAAAATCTAAACTTTCCAAAACCCAACCATATTCGTTAGAATTTTTAAACTTATGTCTGATAATTTTTTGAGTTGCCAAATATTCAAGAGCAAGCCTTGTTGTGTTAGCTGAAAAACCGATAATCGTTGCAATTGTACGTGAAGATGGTAATTGAGAACCAATTTTAAAACCATCTGTCAAAATATAACGTTTAATTTCGTCAACCGCAAGTTCTCTTTTTGAAGTTAATTTTCGAATAGTAGAAGTTTTATTTTCGGCATTTTTTACCAATGTTCCAATACATTGTTTTGATTCAACATATCCCAAATCTTCAATATATCGGAAAGAATTTTGCATTGTTCCTATACTTACCCCCAAAAGATACGCAAATTCTGCCTTAGATGGCAATATATTATTAATAGAAATTTTTCCACAGGCTAAATCATGCTCAATCCATGACATTAACCACTTTGCAATAACAACGGATTTAGATTCAAAAATATTCTTTAAATCGGGTAAGTCCATCTCTATGCTTGAAATATCAATCTTTGTTAAAGATGATTTTTGCGGAAAAATATATTCATTTTCTTTTGAGTTCATAATTTCTACCTACTTTCACGTTCTAATAATATACTATGTGTAAAAAAACATCAAGATATTTTTTGCTATTATATTTACTTATATTACAAAGACTTAATTAAAATTGACTTGAAATGCTTTGTGATGAATACTTATATTGTTATGGTTAAACAAAAATACCTCGCATTAGTTGATTGTGATTCTTTTTTCGTATCATGCGAACAAAAGAGAAATACGAATTTGAAAGGACAACCGGTTTGTGTCCTTTCGAACAACGATGGTTGTGTTATTTCTCGCTCTAAAGAAGCTAAAAAAATGGGGATTAAAATGGGTGAACCATTTTTTATGGCAAAAAAGGACCACCCAAAAGCTATTTATATAACAGCCGACCACGAATACTATAAAGAAGTATCAAACCACATTATGTCAATATTAAAAAATTTTAGCCCATTTGTTCAAATATACTCAATTGATGAGGCTTTCATTGACTTGACAGGACTAACAAGACTTTACAAACGAAATTACTATAAACTGGCGAAACATTTACGGTCTAAAATTCTTGAAGAAGTTGATATTCCGGTATCAATAGGAGTTAGTTCAACTAAAACACTCTCAAAATTGGCCTCTGATAAAGCAAAAAATATCAGTGACGGAATTTACTTAATTGGCAAACAAAAAATCAAAAAAGAACTTCGACATACCAATATTGAAGAAATTTGGGGAATTGGGAGAAGATTAACAAAAAATTTAAAAAGACACGGAGTTCTAACAGCAGAAGAATTAGTTGAAAAAACAGACAAATGGCTTGATTCTAAAATCGGGATTCACGGCATTGAAATGCGCCATGAACTTTTGGGAGAAATGGTTTCTACGGTTACAAATGAAGTTAAAGCTCCAAAATCTATTCAAAATACACGAGCTTTTGGAATGTTTACAAATGACTTTAATTTTATAAAAAACGAATTAAACAAACATATCCACACTTCATGCAGAAAACTTCGTAAATATGAAACTAAATGTTTACAGATAGGGGTAATGCTTAGAACGAAAGATTTCAGAGTTTTTTATACAAAACAAGACCTTATCACACCAACAGATTTTGAACTTGAGATTTCAAATCTTGCAATTAATCTTTTAAAAGAAATTTATAATCCCAATATTTTATATCGAAGTACCGGTGTTATTTTAGATAAAATTGGCGAACAAGGCACTGAACAACTTTCACTATATTCAGATAACACAATTGAAACCAAAAAGAAAAATCTTGCAAAATGTTTTGATAAACTGGAATCAAAATTTGGCAAAAATATTGTACAAACAGGATTTACGATAAGAAATAATAATCCAAAGACATAAAGCTTAACAAAGTAGCAAATTTTATTTTCTCGGGTTTTAAATCAGTATCAAAGGAGTTGTTATGCCATTAAATACAGATTCAATACCAGTAGATAGATTTAAATCAATTAGAACAAGAGCAGAAAGAGTCATTACCTCTCTTGACACCCCTCTTAGTCCGGATGAAGACAGTACAAAATATTTAGCCGAACATCTTAGAGATTGCTTAAAACACCCAACAACAGGATTGATGGCATATAATGATGCATTCATTAGCAGAGGTCAAAATTATCCGGGATATTATAGAAGAAATTTAGAAGCGGTTAAAAAATTTCCGGATATTAAAAATTTAATGAATGCTCTTAATGACAAATTAAAAGAGCTTTACCCCAAAACAAGAAAAGCGAGAGATTTCATTATTGAGACAAATAGAATTCGTTTTGATGTAACAGAAGAAGCAAAACACAATTTTAGAAGATTATTCTTTAAAACTACAGGATTCTAAATGGCATTAAAAACACATTGTTTTGATATAAATACACTCAGAAAAGAGGCTTACCTCACCAAAATGGCATTATCATCTTCAAGGCTAAAAGCAAGTCGTGAGCATTTTGCTAACTATATGGCCGGAAGTATTATCAATCCGACAAGAGGAATGCTTGCATATCAAGAAAATATCAACGTAACAAAAACAAATAATCCTATTAGCTATAATAAAAATATAGATTCTGTGATTAAAATAAAAGACATTCAAAAATTATTCAAAATGTTTGCAATAAGAGTTAATAAGTTATACCCTAAAACAATGGAAGCAAGAAAATTTATTGTTGAATCTGAGCGAGTAACATTTGACAACGTTTCAAAAATAAAACACGATACAAGAAGAACAATATTTAAAATATTTGGAATCTAAAGGATAAAAAAATGAGAATTACAAAAATAAATCCAAACTTCACAGCAGAACAATCAAATAAAAAGAATAAAACCGATTATCTAAGTTTGTTTCATGAAAAAACGAGAAATTCCGCAGATATGACAGACACAATTGTTGTACCAAGAACGATATTTAAGGGGTACTTAGGAATTATGACAGGAACAACATTAGTAACCCTTGGTTCTATTGCTAACAAGCACCCAAAACTTGGAAAAACTTTAACAACAGCAGGATTATTAACATCACTATACGGAACTTGGGCTTTTGTAAGACCGTTCATTATCAGAGATAGCAAAGGTGTCGAAACCTCTAAAAAATAGAGATTTTAGAGAATATTCAAGTTGACAATACTCCTCAATTATACCATAATACCAACAGAAGAGATTATTTTTAGAAAGGTATGAATAGAATGGGAAAGATAATTTTGACAGGAGACCGTCCAACAGGAAGACTACATGTCGGACACTATGTAGGTTCATTGAGAAGACGTGTAGAACTTCAAAATCAAGGGAGTTTTGACAAAATATATATCATGATTGCAGATGCTCAAGCCTTGACTGACAATGCGGAGCACCCGGAAAAAGTCAGAGATAATATTATAGAAGTTGCTCTTGATTATCTTGCTTGCGGTCTCGACCCAACAAAATCGACAATCTTTATTCAATCTATGATACCGGAATTAACCGAATTAACTTTCTACTATATGAATTTGGTTACAGTTTCAAGATTGCAAAGAAATCCAACCGTCAAAACAGAAATCAAAATGAGAAACTTTGAAACAAGTATTCCTGTAGGATTTTTCGCATATCCAATCAGCCAAGCTGCAGATATTACGGCTTTTAAAGCAACAAGTGTTCCGGTTGGAGAGGATCAAAAGCCAATGATTGAACAATGTAGAGAAATCGTTCATAAATTTAACAATGTTTATGGTGAGACCCTTGTTGAACCGAATATTATTCTACCGGAAAACAGTGCTTGTTTAAGACTTCCCGGAATTGATGGAAAAGCGAAAATGAGCAAATCTCTCGGTAACTGCATTTATTTGTCTGATGACTCGGAAGCTATCAAAAAGAAAATTATGTCTATGTTCACGGATCCTAACCACTTGAGAGTGGAAGATCCTGGCGAAACAGAAAATAATCCGGTATTTATTTATCTTGATGCTTTTAGTAAACCGGAGCACTTCAAAGAATTCTTACCGGATTATGCAAACCTTGACGAGTTAAAAGCTCATTATCAAAGAGGGGGACTTGGAGATGTTAAGGTTAAAAAATTCTTGAATAATGTAATTCAAACAGAATTAGCTCCAATTCGAGAAAGAAGAAAAGAATGGGAAAAGAAAATTCCTGATGTTTACGAAATTCTTAAACAAGGAAGTATCATTGCAAAACAAGCTGCTGCAGAAACACTCCACGATGTTAGAAAAGCAATGAAAATAAACTATTTTGAATAATTTAGAAAAAGCCTTGCATATAAAAGCAAGGCTTTTTCTATTAGCCAAACGGCGAAGTGTTTTATTTAGATAAATTTAGTAAAATTACTAGAATGAAGTATGAAATAATTCTTTTAGTAATTTTAATATTAGCACTTCCCGTACAAGCCAAACATTTACACTTAGAAAAAGAATACCAAACTTGTTGGTGTAATGCGCATAATGGAATTATGGAATACAAACTTTCTGATTACACCAGAGTTGATTGCCTAACTTCAACTCATGCTATAGAATTTGACTTCGCACCAAAAGTATATGAAAGCATTGGACAAGCGCTTTATTATGGACTAGAAACCTGTAAAAAAGCCGGAGTTGTACTAATTTTAGAAAATTCCCAATCAGAACAAAAATATGTAAAACGACTTGAAAAAGTCGCGAAACAATATAACATCGACTATTGGCTTATGTACCCAAGTGATTTAGAATAACAAATTAAACAGTCAAATCGCAAAATATGGTAGATTTTGGATTTTTGCTTGTACCATATTCTCGACATATTTGAGGTCTGTTTTCATAGATATTACATCTATAATCACTTCTTAAAAACGGGCATTTATTCTTTAACAAATTAAACAATGTCGTTATTGGAATAATTTGTTTACCACCTTGCGATGGAATATTTCCCATTTCGACTGTTTTTATAACAGGGTTAACAACTTTATCACTATATTTAGACAAATAGGACTCGGGAATTGGTGCATTCATACAACAATTTGCATGACATTTGAAAATATCACAACGAGGTCTGCCATTGAACGCTACTACATTATTTTGATAATTATAACTACTAATATTTAACATTTTTATCTCCTGTTTGTTATAAGGTTCAAACAAAAATATTTTTGCTATATATAGATATACCCCCATTAAAATTTATATGTAAAATTCTATAAAAATACCAAAAAGGATATCGATATTAATTATACCCATTTAAATAGTTTTCTAAGAAAATAATACGGATTATTTTGCAGACTATAAAGAAACACCTTCCCGGAATCTTAAATTCATATTCTCATCAACACCTATATAGTTTAAAGTTTGTTTTACTGTTGATTGATTAAACAACCATTGTAAATAAGACAAATCTTTATACTTTATGTAATAATGATAAGCAAATGTTTTGCGCCAAGAGGCTACAGAATACCTATCTTGAACCCCCAATTTGGTACATATAGATTTGAATACATTAAACACAAAAATTCGATCTAACGTATTACCGGTTTTGGTTTTAAACAAGTAATCCTCTCCTTGACTATTCGTAGTAAAATCCTTAATAATTTCTTGAAGTTCATCATCAAGAGGAACTGACTTATCTTTTCCCCAAACTATATATTTTTTATTTTTTATATCTTGCACTTTTAATTTCAATAGTTCTTTTAAATTAATTCCGGTATTAATAGCTAAAACAAAAAGTAAATAACCTTGAGAATTTCCTGTACTCAAAAATAAATCTTTTATCTTATCTATCATCTCAGTATCTTTTATTGGGAAATTTGCATACACAACTACTCATCGTCCTAAAATTCTAACTTCTGCTATACATAGAATAGATGAAATAATAGAAATAAAGAATTCGCCAAATGGCTAATAATAAGTTTATCCTTATCATTACTTGTCATTTAAAACTTCCTGTTTTTTAAATTGCA
>DABJ01000001.1 GCA_002102825.1 Candidatus Gastranaerophilales bacterium HUM_12
AGTATAAGGGATTAGGTTGTGACTAAGGCCTTTTTTCATTTGGAAAGGATATAAAAAATGTTTTTTTCATTATAAAATAAAAAGAATATATAAAACTAGA
The DNA here is from genome assembly GCA_002102825.1 of Candidatus Gastranaerophilales bacterium HUM_12. Lineage (GTDB taxonomy): Bacteria > Cyanobacteriota > Vampirovibrionia > Gastranaerophilales > Gastranaerophilaceae > Zag111. The sequence goes on from DABJ01000001.1 coordinate 101, forward strand.
TAGGGATAAATCAACCTTTAAAAGTCATAGGGATTTTAGCTCTGAGAAAGAGATAACCTTTAAACACTTGTAGGGTGAACTTTTCCTATCTTTTTGTTACAGTATTTTTAGAAGGGATTGGACGTAAATAAAAGAAGGTAGAAATCCTTCACCGACCAAAGTTGCGATTTCTACCCGTCCTCTTAGACAATAATATGATACTGAAAATCACCAACGACTTCAACATGATTTTGAATGAAAATGATTATCAGGCTTTTGTTGCTTCGATTGATCTGCTTTCTTTACATTGTCCTGTTTGTGGTGTCGTTGGTCTTTTTATCTTATATGGACACTACAAAAGATTTGTGATTATTGACGATATTTCCAGTGGCAATTGTAAGATTGAAATTCCTGTTCAACGTATCCAATGTACTCAATGTAAATCCACTCATGCCTTGCTTCCAACTAATTTTGTTCCTTATACTCAGTTCACTTATCTTTTCATTTACTATATTGTCACACTTGATGAGAATGATGATTTGATCACTTCTTTTGAAGTTGCTCTACAAACGATTCGTAAAGTTAAAGCTCGTGTAATCGAATTTTGGGATTCACTCTTCCCAGACTGGAGAGATTTCAAACAGGATGACTTGAAAATAGAATCTTTAAAGCGTCACAATATTCTCTTTGGATCCACTAGAAGTTATTGTAAACTTTGTGTACTGTCACCAACAGGGTCGCAACTCTGATTCTGATTTCTTCTGATATTATGTCATTGAAATTAGAGAGGAGATGATCTTATGATCGAAAACGATGCTTTCAAACTGCTATTAATCAATCTTTTTCACCTGAATCCTGATGATATTGCCAACATTTTCTGTACTACGTTCAATAAGATGATGGTTCTTATCGTTACTCTTGCAGATAAACATCAGGCTTGTCCTTACTGTGGGTTTACTGCGCCTAAAATCAAGGAGTATGTAACCAAGGAGATCACTCATTCGGCTCTTACCACACAGAAATGCATAATAAAATACAGGGCACGGCGCTACAAATGTCCATGTTGTGGAAAGACCTACTATGAATTCAATCCCTTTGTCTTTAAATCCCAGAAAATATCGATTCTTACTGTGCATAATATTCTGAAGGATCTGAAAGACTTCAACGAAACATTTACTTCTGTTGCCAGAAGATACCATGTTTCTCCAACTTCTGTATCCACTATTTTTGATAATCATGTGGATATTGGCAGAAACCCGCTTCCGGAAATCATTAATTTTGATGAAGTATATGCCTTCAAATCCGAAAAGAGTAAATATGTCTGTGTCCTGCTTGATTTTAAAAAGCAGATTCCCGTTGATGTTCTGCCGAACCGTAAAAAGGAATATCTTTTAAACTATTTTCAAAAGATCCCTTTAGAAGAACGGAAAAAGGTAAAATACGCCTGTTCAGACATGTATGAAGTATATCGAGATGTTGTACATAAGGTCTTTCCTGAGGCAAAACACTTGTTAGATTATTTCCATCTTTCTCAAGATTTTCACAAAAAAATGAACGAAGTACGTATTAAAGTCATGAAAGGATACAAAGACAACAAGGCTTCAGATGAATATTATCTTCTCAAAAAATTCAACTGGCTGTTATTCAAAAATCCAGAAGATGAAGATAAACATGGAAGACTGTTTGATGTAGAACGTGAACGTAAATACAACTCTCATTTTAAAAGCTATATGAACTACTATGATTTAAGAAAGAAATTACTCGAAATCAATAATGATTTAACTATTTGTTACTCATTAAAACTAGAACTTGTAGACTTCTATTCAAAATCTACAATCGACAATGCGAAAGTAAATCTTGAAAATCTGATTCGCAGCTGCATTGATACAAACATTGAAGAAATGATCAAATTCTCCAATAATCTTATTAACTGGAAACAGGAGATCATTAATTCATTTACGATTGTAGATACTGAATATAAAGTTGAGGCAGACAAAGGCCAGGTGGTGGTCTGCAATAAAAAAGTGAATAATGCGATCATTGAGAATCGAAACAAGATTATCAAGTGTATCAAGAACAACGCCAATGGCTACACCAACTGGCTTCGCTTCCGCAATCGCGTAATGTATGTACTCGATTCAAACGCAACATTCAGTCTGGAACCAAGGGAGAAATAATCATGGATGCACAGGACATTATCGAACTGATCGAATACTTCAGAAATCTACAAGACAATGAAATGAAATTTGAAATCGAAGAATTACGCGGATACATTGATATAAAATTCGAAGAATTATATGACAAGTTAACTGAATACATTGATTCAAATCACCCATTATAAAAGAGCAGAGATATTGAAATCTCTGCTCCCTAGTTAATAATCCTTTAAACACTCATAGGGTTTTCAACCCTACAATTTTTGAAGCCAACTTTTAGTCGACCCTATCTAATTGCGGATTACCAAAAAAAGTCATCCTAAGATGACTTAAATTTCTAAATGGCGGTCCAGATGGGACTCGAACCCACGATCTCC
>DABJ01000024.1:0-2731 GCA_002102825.1 Candidatus Gastranaerophilales bacterium HUM_12
CCCTGAAACAAGTTCAGGGTAACATTGGTGCGCTATGTTTGAGATTACTATGTTACTCTGTATAGGCTGCTCCGCACTTTGCTCGGCTTGCGTAATGATATGATTTAACATTTTAGCCCTTTCTTTTATTAGCTTACTTTCATATAAAATATTACTTTATTCATAATATAATAGTTTATAAACCATTATATTATTAACATAAACTATTGTATTAGATTAGTCAACTTTTTAAAATTGTAAAATGACTAATGAAGAATATTTACAACGGTTAGGGATAAAGCTCAAAATTCTACGAAATATAAAAAAACTTTCGCAGGACGATATCGCAAATGAATTAAACATTGACAAAAGTTACTACAGCAAGGTTGAAAGAGGATTAACAAATCCAACAATAGTTTATTTAAGAAATTTGGCTCAAATACTTGAAGTTGAATTAAATGAATTGGTTGATGAACACATAAACATTTAGCCCAACAAAGCATGCCCTATTGGGGGATATTTAAAATTTTTTACAAATCTTAATAAGAACAAAAACCATGCAAATGCATGTCATAACATGGTTTTCCATGGTTTAAAATTCCCTAGCTCATGGTATAACATGGTTTCAGCCTTATCGAAATTCTAAAAAGCATAGTATGAGAGGGTTTTAGCCCCATGTTACAAAACTTCATAACAACATGTCCTAACCTTGAAAAAAAGCTCTGATTTTTTATAATAAAAGTATGAAGTCGCAAGACATTGATATGACGGCTTTAGGGGAGATACTCGATATATTTATTTAGGATATCGAATTAGTTAATCAGATAAGTGGAGATTTTATAAATTGTTTAGAAGTAGGGATATGGGAAGAGCAGTTGCAGTCAGAAGATGGACAACAACAGCTCTTGAATGTTATAAAAGAGGTTGCAATTGCGAAGGTTGTTTTTACAGAGATTTCTTTAGCGGTTCTTCTCAAAAATGTCAAATGAAAGCATCTGTATTGGAATTGGTTAGAGTTATTGGAACTCCGGACATTGAATTACCACAATTTTTGGCAGACGAATAATCAATTTGCCCTTTAAAAATTATTAAAATTGTGTTATACTGACAAAGCAGTATAGAAAATTGGAGGTTTTAGATGCACATACACGTAAACGGAAGAAACATTGAAATTACAGAAGCAATTAAAGCTTACGTTAAAGAAAAAATTGGTAAAGTAGCTACTCGTTATGATCAAATTCAAGGTATTGACGTTGTTTTATCTGTAATTAAAAATCCTGCTGCTGAAGGCAAACATATAGCAGAAGTTACATGTAAAACAAACACAGGCAGTATCCGTTGTGAAGAAGCTGCTGAATCAATGTACGCAAGCATTGACTTATTAGCTGACAAATTAGCGAGACAAATCACTAAGCTAAAAGATAAAAATATTTCTTCTGACAAAGCTTCAATCCGTAATGTTAAAGAAGAAAAAGAAACTGAAGAAGCTGTTGATATTAAAGCTATGGAAGACTAGTTTTAACAACTATTTTAAATCTACAAAAACACCTGTTGAAGTTTTTCAGCAGGTGTTTTTGTATGCATTATTTGATTACAAATCATATTTTAATGAACAATAAAGATTATAAACCATTTTTAAAAACTTCCTATTCGATTTTATTGCTCCAACAATTTGTTCTTCCATCTCTTGTTCATTAACAGGTTCAAAATAATAAAATTCGTAAGGTTGAACATTAAGAATTTTACCCAATTTTTGCAAAGTATCAGGAGATGGTGAAAATTTTCCAGTTTCCATATAACTCAAACTTTGCGGTTCAATCCCGACAAGTTCCGCCAATTGTTCTTGCGTATATTTTTTACTTTTTCTGATAGTTTTTATTCGTTTTCCGACAAGTATTTTTATATCTTCCATAATTTAACCCTTTGCCCTTAGTAAATTATGAATAATTTTTGAAAATTTAAACATAAATAAAATATTTAATAATATTGATTAATTAAAATAAATACTTTATACTAAATAAAGTAATACTTTAAATTTTGGAGATTAATAAATGTTTTTAATTAAAAAAGATAATAAGACCGTAAAAAACCTAATGCCTTATTGCCTTAATACTTTAGTGCCTAAAAAGGAACTTGCATTTACATTAGCCGAGGTCTTAATCACTATAGGCATAATTGGAATAGTAGCAGCTATGACAATTCCTACACTTATGCAAAAATATTATGAAAAACAAACTGTCAGCAGACTGAAAGAAACGTATTCAATTCTTACTCAAGCACTCAAACTCTGCGGAGAAGAAAACGGATATCCTGAAGAATGGGGATTGACCGGAAGAAATGATGAAAGTACAGCTATTGTTGCAGAAAAAATTATTCCTTATCTTAAAATCAACATTGACTGTGGCATGAAAATGGAAAAAAGTGACAAATGCTTCCCTGAAACTATAGAAAGTTTAAACGGGATTAGCAAAGGGAATGCCAAAAAAGGTACAAAATATTATGTATCATTATTAAATGGAACATCTCTTGCTATTGAAAGTGCTGAAGTTGAAGCCGATATGTATTTGTATTTTTTAGTTGATACAAATGGAGCAGCANNGACAAAACCTAACACATGGGGTAAAGACATTTTTGAATTTACATATCGACCTAGTTTAGGACTTGTACCATCTGGACACCCCAACAATTCAAGCAACACTTATAAAACAACATGTATGGATATTGGGGATTATGGTTGGGGTTGTGCTTATTA
>DABJ01000024.1:2824-15647 GCA_002102825.1 Candidatus Gastranaerophilales bacterium HUM_12
CCTTGAATTTTATATAAACTAAATAACCATTAGCCAATTAAAAAGTACCTGCTGGTTTCTTTTGAGGAGTTGCTCCAGGAATTGATTGCCAATTTGCAGCCATGATTTTTTTGAATGATTTCAAAGCTGTGTCTTCTAGTTCACCTAATTCTTCAGCTTCCATAATCAATTCCCTCAATGGCATCAATGCTCTTGGGTCTCTTAAAACACCCAATGCAGCTGCGGCACCAGCTCTAACAAGTTCGTTTTCTGAATGGTTCTTCATAACATCAATCAATGCAGGAACAGCTTTTGTATCATTTAATTTACCTAATGAAGTTACTGCATAAATTCTTACGTTAACCCATTCGTCATACAACATATTAATAATCTTATCAACAGCTTTTTTATTACCAATTTCACCCAAAGCTCTTGTTGCATCACATCTTACGTTAACTTTTTCATGATCTAAAGATGCAATCAAAGCATCAGTTGCAACATCACCGATTTCAATCAAAGCATCAGTTGCAGTGATACAAACTTGAGGATTTTCATCATTTAAAGCCTCTACTAAAGGTTCAACAACAATTGCACCGCCTAAACGACCTAATGCTCTTGCTGCACGAACTCTAACATCTACATTTCTATCTTCACGTAAAGATTCAATCAAGTGAGTTGTAGCTGCGGAATCACCCAATTCGCCTAAAGCTCTTGCTGCATACAATCTTACAGATCCGTTTTTATCGTGTTTCAAAACATCAATTAAAGGTTCAACGGCTTTTGAATCACCCATTTCACCCAAGATACGAGCCGCATTGTATCTGACTTTTTCTGAGTTACTTGTTTTCAAGTCAGTTAGCAATTCATCGAATGATTTTTTCACTTGTTTTTTCTTACTGTTCACACTAATTGTCATTATTTTCCTCCGACACAACAATAAATATTCATACCTACCTACTATTATATAAAGTATTTGTTATGAATATTATTGCGTTTTTTATTATTTATGTGTTAACCTTTGTTTACAATTCATATTTTATTGTTAAGTTTTTCCTACTACTTATACACTTTCTTGATGTCAGATGTTTTATTAAGGGTAAGACTGACACTTATTTGTTTTGTACTACTATAATAACATATTTTTGAACTTTATACTTCAATTGTATAAATAATTTTAAAAATTTCTGTAATTGTTTTTTTAAAGATACATCTAATTTAAATATAAACCGACAAAATTTTTAACATGTCTTAACAATATATTACTCACTTTTGATAGTAATAATAAATTCTGTTCCAACACCAACTTCGCTAAATACTTGAATTTTGCCATGATGCTTATTTATTATCTTTTGACTAATCGCAAGCCCCAAACCTGTACCAACTCCTACACCCTTTGTAGTATAGCCGACAGTAAAAATCTTATTTAGATTTTCTTTTGGTATACCTTGACCATTATCTTTTATTTTCACAATAAGGTTTCCATCTTGAAAATTAGTAGTAATAGTAATTTTGCCTTTGGTGTCAATTGCTTGACAAGCATTAACTAAAATATTCGTAAACACTTGATTTAACATATTCGGATAACATTTTATCGGTGGAATATCACCATAATGTTTTTCTATTTCAATTTTATTTTTCGTTTCATGGCTAATCAAATCAAGTGTCAAATCAATTTCTTTATTGATATTTGCTTCTTGTAATTCAGCTTCATCAAGTCTTACAAACTTTTTCAATGAAACAACAATATTACTGATTCTTTGAATCGCTTCTTTATCAATTGAATTTATTTGAGTAAACATTTCCCTTAAATCATCTTGTTCTATTTGAGAAATCAATTTAGAAATAATTGAATTATTTGATTTGATTGAAGCAACAGGAGTATTGATTTCGTGTGCAACACCGGCAACCAATTGACCAAGTGATGCCATTTTTTCAGAATTTATCAATTGCAATTGAGTTTCTTTCAACTCATTAAGGGTCGCTTTCAAATCTTTGACATTTTTTGCGTTCTTCTGATAAAGTTCGGCTCTGATAATTGCGTTACCCAGTTGAGAAGAAACGGCATCAAGAATTTCAATTTCTTCATTCAATTCACGTTTTTGATAACTCAAAAGAACAATTACACCAATCATTTTTTGCAAATGAAATACCGGAACAATAATTCTCAAAACAGATTGTTTAAAAGGTTCTGCGCCAACATATTCCATCAAAGAATAACTTATTGAAATTTTACCGGAATTCAAATACTTCATCGCAAGTGCATCAAATGAAATTTCTGTACCTTTTGGAATATTATTTTCACCATAAACCTCTTCAATACAAAAACCAAAGTCTTTTGATGAGGCGTAATAAGCTTTGAAACACCCAAACATTATTGCAAGCTCTCGCAAGCCGGAATTCAAAATCATAGAAATATCCATTGATGCTCTTATAATGTTTGAAACCTTATTAATTAATGCAATCTTAAAAGCTTGTGATTGGGCTTTTTGTCTGATTTTTTGAAGCTCGTCATTTTCTTCTTCAAGCTTAGACAATTTATCTTTATAAACAGCTTTTTCCTTTTGATTATCTTTTAACATAACTTCTGAAGTCACGTCTACAAGAAAAATAATCGTATAAGCACCACGTTTAACCGCTGTTAAATCATAGTATGATGTATTGTTTGATGATGAAGTATAAGAAACTCTCGCAAAAAAGTTTTGTTTCGAAACAATTGCCTGAAAAACCGGAGAATACAAATCAACATTTTCACTATCCATAGGACAAAAATCAAATGTCATTTTATGTGCAAATTTTCTTATATCTCCAAACTGTTGAAAAACACGACAAAAGATATTGTTTTTAAAAACAACATCTTCATAATTTCTGATTACTATAACAGGATCCCTGTATTGGTTAAAAAAGTCAAACTTTTTCATAACAAAATTATAGGGCAATCAATGAATTTGGGCAATTTGTAAAATTCAAAGACCAAATTTGTGAATACTTTACATTTGTTCTTAAAGTTTTATCATGAAAAAGAAACTTAATTTACCCGAAATGGAGAGAAAATATGTACAATCCAAAATCACATAAAGCAGAAGAATTCATAAATCATGAAGAAGTTTTAGATACATTAAAATACGCACAAGAAAATAAAAACAATATTGAACTTATAGATAAAATTTTAAAAAAAGCAAAACTTGGAAAAGGTTTAACGCATAGAGAAGCAGCAGTTTTATTAGATTGTGAAATTGATGAAAAAAATCAAGAAATTTTTGCACTTGCACAAAAAATCAAAGAAGATTATTACGGAAATAGAATTGTACTTTTTGCGCCATTATATTTGTCAAATTACTGTGTAAACGGTTGTGTTTATTGCCCGTATCACGCAAAAAACAAACATATTCCACGAAAAAAGATGACACAAGATGAAATCAGAGAAGAAGTTATTGCTCTTCAGGATATGGGACACAAAAGACTTGCAATAGAAACAGGAGAAGACCCTGTTAATAACCCTATTGAATATGTCTTAGAATCATTAAAAACTATTTATTCTGTTCATCATAAAAATGGTGCAATCAGAAGAGCTAATGTTAATATTGCAGCAACAACCATTGAAAATTACAGAAAATTAAAAAAGGCAGGAATCGGAACTTATATTCTTTTCCAAGAAACATATAACAAAGAATCTTATGAAACACTTCACCCAACAGGTCCAAAACATAACTATGCATACCATACAGAAGCTATGGATAGAGCAATGGAGGGTGGAATTGATGATGTAGGACTTGGTGTTTTATTTGGACTTGAACTTTACCGTTATGAATTCACAGCACTACTTATGCATGCCGAACACTTAGAAGCAGCATTTGGAGTTGGTCCTCATACAATTTCAGTTCCCCGAATAAGAAGAGCAGACGACATTGACCCATCAACTTTTGACAATGGAATTGATGATGATACATTCGCAAAAATTGTTGCCTGCATAAGAATTTCAACCCCATACACTGGTATGATTATTTCTACAAGAGAATCAAAAAAATGTAGAGAACGCGTTCTTAAACTCGGAGTTTCTCAAATCAGTGGAGGTTCAAAAACAAGTGTTGGTGGTTATGCACACCCGGAGGATTCCACCGAAGAAGAAACCGCCCAATTTGATGTTGAAGATAGAAGGAGTCTTGACGATATAGTAAAATGGCTTATGGAACTTGGTTATGTGCCTAGTTTTTGTACGGCATGTTATAGGGAAGGTAGAGTTGGAGATAGATTTATGGAAATCTGTAAAGAACAAAAAATCCACAATTTCTGTCACCCAAATGCAATAATGACATTAAAAGAGTATTTAGAAGATTATGCTTCTACTGAAACTAAAAAAGTCGGAGAAAAACTGATTAAAAAAGAGCTTCAAAGTTTTGACAATCAAAAAATTGAATGTGCAGTCGAACAGAATCTTCATAATATTGAAAACGGACAAAGAGATTTTAGATTTTAAAACTAAAAAAGTCGGAATTAATTTTCCGACTTTTTTAATTACTATTCTTTTTCCGGATGATAAAATTCAAATCTAAATTCAAAATCAACAACATCTGTATCAACATTTTTTGGCAATTTTGCAAACGGTGCGGATTTTTTAATTGTCTTAACTGCCAAATCATCGACCTGTTTGTTTCCGGAAGATGTTTTTAATCTTACATCTGTGATTTTCCCATCTTTGTGAAGAACAAATGACACAACCGGAACTTCTCCAAAGTTAGCATCTTTGGGTGGCGCCCAATTTTTCTCAACTTTATCTTGCAATTTCATAATATATTTATATTGAACATCTTCTGCAAAATGCTCAGAACCTTTCATTTTAGAGATAAAAAATCCGACTGAAAAACTCAATGCTCCAACCAGAACAATTGCAACAATAATAATAGTTAACGCGGTTAATTTTTTCTTGTTCATTTAAACTCCCTTAAATACTTCTGCAATAGATTTGTTATAATCAGGTCTTAAAATTCCTTTTTCGGTAATAATTCCTGCAATAAGTTCATGCGGTGTAACATCAAACCCGGGATTGATAATATTTACACCCTCAGCACAAATTGTTTTACCATTGATATGAGTAACTTCATCATGTGAACGTTCTTCAATTACAATATCATCACCTGTTTTAATACTTGTATCAATTGTCGATAACGGAGCAGCAACATAAAACGGAATATTATGATATTTTGCAGCAATAGCAACAGTGTAAGTACCAATTTTATTAGCAGCATCACCATTTGCAGCAATTCTGTCTGCTCCGACACAAACCATATCAATCATACCTTTTTTCATAAAATATGAACACATTCCATCCGTAATCAATGTCACAGGAATTCCGTCCATAGTAAGTTCAAGTGTCGTAATTCTTGCACCTTGTTGACGTGGTCTTGTTTCATCTGCAAAAACTTGAACAGTATTATCTTTTGCAAATGCTGACCTTACAACACCCAATGCCGTCCCATATCCAACAGTAGCCAAAGCTCCTGCATTACAATGAGTCAAAATTGTTGCGCCTTTTGGAACAACTTCTGCCCCATAATCACCAATTTTTTTATTAATTTCAATGTCTTCAAGCTCTAACTTTTTACCATTAGAGGACAACTCTTTTATCAAATCATGAATATCAGATTTTGAATTTTTAATAATTTCTTTTTGCTTTTCAACCGCCCACATAAGATTAACGGCAGTAGGCCTTGCACTAGCCATATAATCAGCTTTTTCAAGTAATTGTTTTATAAATTCTTCTCTTGATAAATTTTGTTTAGCAAGTTCTTGCGCATACAAAACAACCCCATGAGCACCTGCAATTCCAATAGCCGGAGCTCCACGCACAATCATTGTTTTGATTGCATCAAACATATCTTTTCCGTTTTTAACATCTACATATTCAAACTTGTCTGGGAATTTTGTTTGGTCAACCATTCTTGAATATGTATCAATCCATTCTATAGTTCTTATTTTTGATTTGAATTCTGCCATTTATATTTCCTTTTTATTATTAATTTCGTGTTTTTTCTCGTACATATCTCGGATAAAATTTATGACATAATATGTAATAAATCCTGAAAAAGCATTTGTAACCGCACTCAACACTCCAATAAATACAATAAAGACTCCAAGCAACCATATTGGTGAATGAGTTATCATCGCAGTTAGTAAAAAGTTAGTAGTAAAATTAAAAACTTTTACAAGAATTGTCATAACAATTGCATACACAGTTGAAAATGCAATGCTTGATACAAAACCAATCAATGCACCTGTAATAATACTATCTTTTATTGTAGTTAAATCAAACTTTCCGTCCATAATCAAATAAATAACTACAAGCGGAGCTGCTAAAAGTAATGCCGCGAAAAGCATCACCATTCCAACAAACGGAATAGGAGCAAGCAAACCTAAAATTGCGCCCAAAATCAAGCTTAACACTACAATTGTTTTAATTATAAATTTATCCATAATCTTAAATTTATTTTACCATTTACTTAACTAAAACTCAAATTTTTTCAAATCTTCTAAAGCATCAGGACTTCTTGTGTAAGAAATAGCAATAGCAATAGAATCTACAGTATCGTCAAGTTTTGGTAATTTTTCAGACTCTAATGCAATTTTAACCATCTGTTCAACTTCTTTTTTGCTTGCTCTACCATAACCCGTTAAAATCTGTTTAACTTCCATTGGAGTGTATTCATAAATTGGAATTCCAAATTTTTCAAGCACGGTTAAAATAACTCCTCTTGCATGAGCAACAGGCATAACTGTAGTTTGATTTCTGAAAAAGAATAACTTTTCAATCGCACAAACATCGGGTTTATATTTTTCAACAATAGAAGTCATATCGTTGAAAATTTCTAATAATCTTGCAGACTCTCTTTCGCCTTTAGGAGTTTGAATTGAACCGGAATGTTCAAGTTCAATATTTTTACCGTCATAGTCAACAATACTATAACCAACAATTGCCATTCCGGGATCTATGCCTAATATCTTCATAAAAGTATTCTAACATAAAATCAGACTGAAACTATTTTTCACGAGCTGTTCCTGTTTCGTACCCCGGAACTAATAATGCAAGAGGAATAACCCTGCCTAATTTTGAACCAAATAATGAATCTTTGTTCATCATTGATGTTGCCATACATAAATCATCAACGTGTGGTGCAAAATCGCTTGTTTTGATATTTCTTTCAACTTTTTTATGATAAATCTTTTCGTTAATTAAATTGGAAACTTTATTACCTAAATAAATACCCAACCCTAAAAATCCTAGAGTTGAAATACCATTCGGGATATTTTTCATACACATATTGAAAACTTTTGCTGCACTCTTTTTACTATCAATTTGTGGCATCAAATTTTGCAATCTTTCAGCATAATTGTTAAATATTCTTGAACCGGTTCCTACACACATAACCGGAACAATTACGTTACCTAAAATTTGATTTAATATTTCTCTTTTTTTAGCTTTTAAATTTGCTTTGTCATCAACAATTGAACCACCAACAAAACCACCAACAACAGAAGCTGATGCCATAGAGATAATTTGAGGTTCTTCAAATTCAATTGCCCTATCTTTTGGTGAAAACTTGAAAATAGCCCAATCTTTTATTGGAGTTTTCATAATTTTTGCAGGATTTAGAGAAAAACCTTTCATCTTAGCAAGTACTGCCATTACAGGAATCATGCCAGCAACTGATGTTGCTAAAACTACGGCTTTTTGTTTATTATTTAAAGGTTTTTGCTCAGAGCTTTCAGAAGAAAAACTTACATTCTTTTTCTGAGAATTAAAGTAATTATAGCTATTTACATTGCTTGATATAATTTTGTTAATCATAATCTTCACACACCTTTTATATTAGCAAAAACCAAACATGAAAAATATTGCTATTAATATTATAACACTTAAATATTTGTAACATATAATTACAAAAACTCTTCGTTATGTAACAAAATATTAAAAGATTTATTAACCATGGCAAAAAAACATCTTTAGATACATTTAATGGGAAGAAAGTTTTAGATAATAAATTATGTCAATTAGAATTCCAATCGCAAATACAAATAAAGTTATAGCTCGAAATATAGTAAAACAAGCAGCAAGTGACGGTTTTTTACCAGTAATTGCTCTTGAAGCTTTTGTTGAAGCCGGAAGAACCTACCAAGCATACCAAAGAGGTGGTTTTGACGAAGCCAGAGAAAGAATTACAGAAGAATTTTCTGGTGCTGTATTTTGGCTTGGCGGTGTGACTGCACTAAATTATTTATTTGAAAAACTTGGTCAAAAAATCCTTAAATTACCAAGTAAAACAGTTGATATTGCAAGTGATAATGTAAGAAAACCTCTTGATAATTACTTAAATTCAGAAACAACCAAAAATGGCAAGAAAATTTTTGAAAATACCATGGCTAAATTCAAATTTGCCAAAGTTATTTCAAGTGTCATAATCGCAAACGCATTTATTGGTTTTGTATTACCTAAAATCAATCAAGCAATCACTCGTTCTTATCACAAGAATAAACCTCAACAAACTGAAAACAAACCATTGAAAAATAATCAACAAATTTCAATGGATAACTTTATTAAACAAAAAGACCAAAAAGATGACAAAAAAGATGTTACTTTCGGTATGAATTTGTTATCAATTGCGAACAAATTTGAAAGCGACAGAAACTACAAACTTCTTTCCGTTGATGCAGGAACAGCTTCCGGTCGTGCATACTCTGCAAGAAACAATGATGAAAGAGTGGAAATTTTATTCAGAGATTTAAGTTCAATTTACTTCTACATGTTCAATATGAACAACATGAACAACTGGTTGAACCGAATTGAACAAAAAGGAAATCCAACAAGACTTGATCCTGTTTCAGCAGAATTTGCATCTAAATATATGCAAAATTACATGGAAGATTCAAATGCTGAAAAAATTAATGTTGATAAATTTGCTAAAGATATGTTAGGCAAAGACATTGAACTTCCTCAAAACTTGAAAGATAAATTCACAGGTAAAGGAACAAGAATTATTAATACCGAAGAATTCAAAGCTGAATTGAAAAATCTTGTACCTCCTGAAAAATTAGATTCATTCAAACAAATTGCAGATACAATGTCAAAACTTCAACCTAAAATCAAAGGAGTTTCAATCCTTACTGAGGGACAAGCAAAAGATATTCTATCAGGCGGACATATCAATAATCCTGAATTTTTACAAGAATTCTTCAAAAATACTTTTGGCAACAAATTTATGGAAAAATACTCATACGTTGCTCAAAGCGATTTAGATAACGTTAAGAAACAACTTGTAGATTATGTAAAATCAATTATTGATACTGCAAGAAAAACTGATGCCAAAGAAGTTACATCTCAAATGATTTCAAAAGCTTCTAACAAGAACTTGAGAATGAATGCTCTTAACTGGGGTGCCGGATTTGTCACATCTGCGTTGTTCTTATCAACATTTATTCCAAAACTTCAATATCAAATTACTAAATGGAGAACAGGTTCTAATTCATTCCCGGGAACAAAAGAATTTGAAAATAAAGAACCAGCTAAATAATTCTGCCCTGTTTCATCTGAAAATATGAATTTCACTCTAAACATTTTCCTAAAAAGTTTGTTAATGCTACAATTTTGGTATGGCTGGCACATGGGACGAATTAATACAACAGATTAAAGACAGATTGGATATTGTAGAAGTAGTATCCAAAGATGTTGTCCTGAAGAAAAAAGGGAACAACTATTGGGGATTATGCCCATTCCACAAAGATAAAAACCCATCATTCTGCGTAACCCCACATTTAGGAATTTATAAATGTTTTAGCTGCGGAGAAGCAGGAGATGCTCTAAAGTTCATAATGAAAACTCAAAATAAAGAGTTCAAAGATGTAATTATTGAACTTGCTGACCAGTTCGGGCTTGAAGTTCCTCGTACGCACAAAAAAACAGACGGTTCGTTAAAAGAAGTAAAAGAACAAATGATGGCAGCAACAATGGTTGCAGCAGAATATTATCACGACCTGTTACTTCGCGGGAAAAGTTCAAATTCTGATATCGCACTTGATTATTTGACAAAACGAGGAATAGGTACAGATATTATTAAAAAATTTCATATCGGAATTGCCCCAAAAGCATATTCAACTTTGTATGACGAATTAAGAAAAGATTTTTCTAACGATATACTTGAAAAAGCCGGTCTAATTTTAAAAAGTGAAAAAGGCGGTTATATAGATAGATTTAGAAACAGAGTTATTATCCCAATCCAAAATGAAAATGGCGAATTCGTAGCATTTGGAGCAAGAACTCTGGAAACAGACCCAAATGTAAAAATTTCAAAATATTTAAATTCGTCAGATTCTTTGATTTATAACAAAAGTAAAATCCTTTATGGGCTTTACACCGCAAAAGAGGCAATCAAAGAAAATGATTCGGTAATTTTGATGGAGGGATATTTTGATGTAATTTCTTCCCAAGCACACGGAATTGAAAACTGTGTCGCATCTTGTGGAACTTCCCTAACTCCGGACCACGTAAAATTACTTTCAAGATACACAAAATCAAGAAGAATTTACCTATCTTTTGATACTGATTCTGCCGGTCAAAAAGCAACTGCAAGAGGGGCTGCAATTATCAAAGAAGTTTTTGCGGGATTAGGAAACATCAAACAATTTGATGAAAGCTATGTGTCTTCAGACAATGACAAATATGCTTGCGAAATCAGAGTAATCGCACCACCTGAGGGCAAAGATCCAGATGAATTTGTTCGTTCAGTTGGCGCTGATGCTTACAAAATGTATATGGAAAATGCTCCATTATTTATTGATTTTCAATTAGAAAACATTCTCAAAAACAAAGATAAATTCTCAACACCACAAGAAAAAGCTCAACTTGTAAGTTCAATTATTCCAATACTTGTTGAGATTAAAAACAAAATCATAAGAGCAGAATACGTTGAAATGGTAGCCCAATCATTATCAATTAATAGTCAAGCCATAAATTCTGAAATTAGGAATTTTGAAAGAGCAAACATTCCACGAGTAGAAAGAATTGTAAAAAATGTAACAAAAAATAACACAGTTCTCCAAAAAGCGCAAAAAAATTTATTGAGTGTTTTTTTAGTTGCTGACAGCCCTTATACATTTACTCAAATAAATGAAATAATAGGCGACGTTACATTCGATGATGAAATATTAATAATTGTAAAATCTACAATTGACAAATTGACATGTACCGTAAATAATGTGAAAGAATTAATCGAACATTTATATACTGAATTTGTTGACAAGCCAGATATACAGGCGATTTTGCCCGAACTATTAGCAACATCAGAAGCATATAAAGGTCTGTCGGAAGAAGATTTTCGAAGTGTGATAGAAGAAACAATAGGAAAAATTAATCGTTGCAGACAGGTTAAAGAAATCGAAAGCATTAAGAAAAAATACAAAGGGATTAACGATGATGATCCCGAAGCCCTAGAATTTCAAATAAAACTTAGAGATAAAATAAAGAAAAAAATACAAAAATCGGAGAAAAATTAGATGACAAAAAAAAGACAAGCAGGCTCCTCAGTAGTTAGTGTAATGGAAGATGAATCACTAGACTTACAAAATATTAATGAGGATTCAGTTTTAGGTTCTGATCACGATTCAATTAATTATATGAATGTTGACATCTCAACCGATAATATTGAAGATATCGTTACTTCAAAAATGGGTGATAAAATGGCACCGGAAGACATTTATATGATGCATTCATCAGATGAGCCAGACCCAAGCGATTTGGAAGTTCCTAAAAATGTCGCAATTGACGATCCGGTAAGATTATACTTACGTGAGATTGGTAGAATTAAACTATTATCAGCTAACGAAGAAATTGAATTAGCAAGAAAAATTTTAGAAGGCGGTACTCCTGGAGCTATCGCAAAAAGAAAACTGGTTCAAGCAAACCTACGTTTAGTTGTAAGTATTGCTAAAAAATATGTTGGACGTGGAATGTTATTCCTTGACTTGATTCAAGAGGGTAACTTAGGCCTAATCAGAGCTGCAGAAAAATTTGACCACGAAAGAGGATTCAAATTCTCAACTTATGCAACTTGGTGGATTAGACAAGCAATCACTCGTGCTATTGCTGACCAAGCAAGAACAATCAGAATTCCTGTTCACATGGTTGAAACAATTAATAAATTGAAAAAAGTTACAAGAAAATTAGCTCAAGATTTATCAAGAAAACCAACCGAAGATGAACTTGCAGCAGAAATGAACGTTTCAATTTCAAAACTTCGTGAAATCATTAAAATTGCGCAAGAACCTCTATCATTGGAAACTCCAATCGGTAAAGAAGAAGATTCTCGTTTAGGCGATTTTATTGAAGATAAAGAAGCTGATGCACCGGTAAAAATGGTTGCTTCTGAATTGTTAAAAGAAGATTTGGCGGAAGTTTTGTGTACATTATCACCAAGAGAACGTGACGTATTGAGATTACGTTTTGGTATGGACGATGGTCGCCAAAGAACATTGGAAGAAGTTGGACAATTGTTTGGTGTAACTCGTGAACGTATCAGACAAATCGAAGCAAAAGCATTGAGAAAACTTCGTCACCCTAACCGTAAAAAACGTTTAGAAGAATACGTTGAGTAATTAAAAAAAAGAATAATCACACAGGGCACTGCTTTTTCAAGTAGTGCCCTGTTATTTTATGCCCTTGTACAAAAACTCTAGGAGTGTTTTTTATTTCTTCCTTTATAGTCCCCCCTTACTGGAAGTCCGAAATCTTTGATTTTGAGGAGGGAGCTTTTATATACCCTCCACCTACGTGGGGGAGGGCTAGGGACACTAGTTGAACCGG
>DABJ01000033.1:0-1964 GCA_002102825.1 Candidatus Gastranaerophilales bacterium HUM_12
AGGTTTCACCTCGTCGCCTCTCCTAAAACTCTGTAAGTTGAAAAATTAACCTTCAACAGCTTCAATAAGTTTATTGATGTCTTCAACCATTGCATCTGGATCATATCCGTGAACTTTTGCACCTGCTTCAAGGTTCTCAAATCTTGCTGCCGCACAACCGATACAACCTAAACCGTATCTGTGAAATACTTCAATACTTTCAGGGTGTTTTTGTGCAATTTCCATAATATTCATTTCTTTTGTAACTTTATCAGCCATAATCTTATCTCCTTTTTGACTTTTACGTAAATATCATTATAGTACATTATACATGAAAAAAGAAGGATTGGTATATGATGGAATTATTGAAATTTTTTATTAAAGACGAAGTTCCTGCAGTAGGTTTATCTAAGTTTAAAGAAGATGAAAACAGGCATTATTACTACGAACCACCTAAAATTAAATACTATAAACAAACATTTAAACCCAATTACAGTAATAATTTTTTCTTATTATAAAATTATAGTTCACAAATCTTAATAATAGGCTGTAAATTAATCAATTTTTGCTTCAGAATATACTTATATATAATATAGGGAAAAATTGGGGACTAATATGAGCAGTCAAATTGGAAAAATATTATTAGGACAAAATATTTTATCACCGGCAAGGGTTCAATCTGGTGCAGTTTCTTCAGCAAGAGGAATAACTCCTAGTTTTAAATCCGCTTCATACGCATCTATTCCGTATGAAAGAGCTCCTCAGGTATTAGATACTGTTCCGACAAAAGATTCTAATGGACAACCGCTTTTGGCAGGTTATATAACTCCATCAAAATCTTGGATTTGTTAGCCCATTAAATCTATTTTACCTCCTTTGTCAGTATTGGAAAGATTTGGGTGAAATGGATTGTAACCGGATTTGTTCGCTTGATTTATAAAATCAAACGAACTTTTTTGTGCTTCTTGAGAATTTCTTGTTTCAAAAAGCTTTACAGGTTGTACCGTGTACATGTATTGTCGTTTTACTTCATTAATTGCGTTGAACATAATCACTCTCTCTTATAAATAAAGTTTTTGATTATAAAGTAATTTCAATAAAAAAGAGAATTGTTACAAATTTAACAATCCTCTTTTTTAAATTTAAATTTGAAAATTTTTATTGATCACTTTCGTGATGGTCATTTTCTTTCATCAATTTCGCAAAATCTGACGGTTTAAGACTTTGAACAAAATTCTTAAACTCTTCTGCTTCTTGCGCATCTTTTGTACTGTCTGTAGAAACAGAACCATTAGATAGAACATTTGCTGTTACATAAATTGGAGCATCAATTCTAATTGCGATTGCGATGGCATCAGATGGACGAGAATCAATTTCAATAATTTTGCCGTCATCTTCGTTTTCAAGAAAAATAGTTGCAAAATACGTTTCTTTTTCCACATCATTGATTTCAACTTTAGAGATTTTGTAGCCAACTTTTTCAATTATGCTAATAATCAAATCGTGTGTCATTGGACGAGTTACAGATAAATTTTCAATTTTACGAATAATAGAACTAGCTTCTGCAGAACCAATCCATATAGGAAGAGCGCGTCTGTTTTCTTTGTCGTGAAGCACAACAATGGGAGAACCGGTTCTTGTATCAAGGGCGATGCCCATAACTTTCATTTCAATCATAATATATAAGCCTCTTTAAATATCTTACTTTCATTGTAGCTTAATAAAATTTGCCGGTCAATATGAAAAATGGAGGAGAAAAATTATGTTAAATAGTATTTGGAATTTATTTGAGGATAGAATATTTTTGTAAAAGGTATTTACGAATAAAAATATTTATGATACAATGGATTTCGTAATCCGATAAACGGAGTACTGATAATTGAATACAAGGATCTTGGAGAAGTGGCCGAGTAGGCTTAAGGCGGCACCCTGCTAAGGTGTTGTATGGGGTTACCTGTACCGTGGGTTCGAATCCCACCTTCTCC
>DABJ01000033.1:2015-14241 GCA_002102825.1 Candidatus Gastranaerophilales bacterium HUM_12
CCGCCTCAATAGGGCGGTTTTTAGCATGTGATTTTATTTAGAAAATTTTTATTGCCAAATCTTGATTACAATATCCTTATGAAATTAACTTTAAAATTGACAAAAAATTACCAAGACATAGAGCAACTTTATAGACTTATGTGTTTCAATGTTTTTGCACATAATAGAGAGGATCATTCAAAGAATTTTTCTTATATTTATAATGAAGCAAAAAAAGAGTGGCACTTATCACCAGCTTATGATTTAACTTACAGTTCGTCTTTTAATAGCGAACATGCTACAACAATTGATGGATAAGGTAAAAATCCAAATTTAGATAATATTTTGTCGGTTGCTAAAAATATAGGTTTAAAAGAAAAATTGGCAAAAGATATTGTGTCTGAAATTAAAAATCAGTGTACTGGTTTGCAAAAATATAGACAATAAGCTATCTTTAATTTAAACTTGTTCCATGTTGCAAAAATCTTTGTAAATACACCATTTGCAGGCGTTTTTGTCGTAAGTCGGAGCAAATTCATAGTCTCTGATTTTCTGGATTGCAGATTTAAATTTCTCTTCTATTTCAAGGCAATTTTCTTCGCTGAGTTCCAAAGTTAGGTTATTTGTGAAGTCCTCCGGATAGATAAATGTTGTATTTTTAACTTTTTCATTTGTTGCTTTTTCAAAATAGTATTTATATAAACCGATTTGATTGTAATAATCCTCATGATCTCCATTTGGACAAATTATTTTTTTCGATTTTGCAGAACCTGTTTTGTAGTCATATATTGTATAAGATCCGTCATCGTTTTTGTCGATTCGGTCAATTATTCCCTTGAATTTAACTCCATCAAGTTCAAGAGTTATTTTTTCTTCTGCTTTAAATAAGTTTGAAATAGGAGTTGCACAAAGTTGCGGGTAATATTCTTGTAATGCTTTTTCACCTCTTTCAATGTGAATTTTTCTTTGTTCAATTGTGGACATTGGTAATGTTTGTAATTCTTTTTTAAATTGGTTAATAAAAACTTCACTAGATGGATATTTACCATTTTCAATCGCAAATTTAACTGCAAATTCACAGGCTTTGTGTATAGCTGAACCATAGCTCATAGAATCAGGATTCCCGTCTTTTGCTCCTAATTCTAAAATATAATTGTATAAATATTGTCTTGGGCATTTTAGGTAGGTATTGATAGAAGTGGGAGAGAAATATTTCCCATTTAATTTTTTATCAACGATTTCGCAGAAATCTTTTTGATAATCATAGCTCCTTTTTAGAAGTGATTTTGTTCGTTCTTTCCAATATGAATCTATATTGTATGTAAATGGTTCTTTTTCTTTTTCAAGATTTCCTTCAATATTTAAAACAAATGATGTTGGTGTTTTAATTTTTCCCTCAACAGATTTAGGACAAGATAAACGTAGTGTATGTTTTGCTCTTGTTATTCCTACATACATAAGTTTGATTTTATCGGATATTTTAAGTTCTTTTAGCTCTTCTTCTGTTTTATATTCAGATGGTGACAGAGGAATAATAGGTTTCATTGAACTTCTATCACTCTCCCATTTCTCACGAAGTAAGTTTGGCATATAAACATATTCAAATTCCCGACATTTTGCGGAGTGATAAGTTGATAATTGTATTGCATTTAATGTTAGGGGTGCTTTGTCTGTTTTAATCTCAATTTCATCATTTATACACATATCAATATATTCAATAAAATCTTCAAGACTGATTCTTTTATAAGTGCTTGAAAAATCAACAGATTCATCTGTTATTTTTTTCAAGCCTGCAATATTTTCGACTTTATTTATTTCAGAATTTAGATAATAATTAAAAATTCCGGTTATTGCCCCGACTTCTAAAATAGTATTTTTTAAAGTCTCATTTGTTTTATAACGTGATAGATATTCAAAAGTTTGTATAAATTTTTCAATTTTAGCTTTGTCGATGTATTCGTCTGGGTTGATTGCTTTGACGGCATCAACAAAAGATAGATATTTAGATTTTTGTTCATAAATTTGTTCAAAATCTTTTGGGTGAATATTAAAGGGTTCAGATAGTACGAGTTTGAAAAACTTATCACTGTGTAGTTCAGGATTTGTCAACAGTTGCAAATAATAATATAAAACTGTTGATGATTTTATTTCAAAGATACTTTTACCCTCTTTGAGTTCAGATGGGATATTTCGTTCTTTTAAAAGTTCTGAAAAAGTGGTTAATTCTCCATTTGTTTTTGCTAAAATTGCAATTTCAGATAGCTTTTTGTTTCCATTTTCATCTTTGGGACAGTTTTCAGAATTTATCAAAGTATCAATTTCATCTACGATTTCTTGGTATTCTTGTAAAATGTCTGCATATTTGTAAAACCTTACTTGTTTGTCTTTTGAGATTATATCGGTGTTTTTTGCAACTAGTTTTTTAGTAATATTGAATTTTGCAAAATTTGAATTGGTTTCTAATCTTTTTAAGTCTTGTTCAACAATTTTTCTTGCAGTATCAAGAATACTTTGAGTTGAGCGCATATTTTCTGTTAGGCATATAACACGAGTGTCTGGAAATTTTATCAAGAATTTTTCAATTGTATCAAGTTTTGCTCCCTGGAATGTGAAAATAATCTGGTCGTCATCTCCAACAACAAAAACATTTTGGCTGTCTAGTGATTCTGTCAGATTGAATACAATTTCATTTTGGTTTTTGTTTGTGTCTTGATATTCATCAACAAGAATATATTCATAATTATTTGCAATTTTTGATAAGAATGCAGATTCTGTTTCAAACTTTTCCAAAACGAAATTAATCATGTCATTAAAATCTACATAATGTTGTTCTTCCATTTTAGAAGTATAAAGCTCGTAAAAATTCCACAATTCTTTTGCTTTGGCAATTTTCTTTTCTGACGTTTCGATTGCTGTTAGAAGTTTTTTTGTTATCTTTTGTCCTTTTTCAGTTTTTTCTTTTAATTCGTTTTTTAGAGTATTAAGTTCTGGAATCCAATCTTGATTGTTTTCTAAATTGTAAAAATATTTATCTTTATTTAATCGGTTAGATTTTATTTCATTTATTCCGTTTTTAATTTCTGTAATAAAATAATATGGGTCATTTCGTTTTGTTCTGTATACGTCTGATTGAATTTCATCAATACATTCTTTTAACAACTGGTTTGACATTGCAGATGTTATAACTTTGAAATTATTTGGGAGTTCAAAATCTGCTAGATTTTCTGAAATTATTTCATTACAAAAACCATGATATGTGTAAATATTTACTCCAAAATCTGCCCTATTTAATTCCTTTTCTAAACGTGTTCTCATTTCGTTTGTAGCTGCATCAGAAAATGTTAAACAAAGAATTTTTTCAGGGTTAATTTTTCGTTCAATCATTGATTTAATTCTTTGAATGATTGTATAAGTTTTACCTGTCCCCGGACCTGCTAAAACTAAATATTTACCCTCAATATTATCAATACATTCTTGTTGTTTTTCATTTGGTTTAAATTTTGTTGCAGTATTCATATAAAACTCCTTTATTTTAAAATACATAAAAATCAATGAGATTTCCAGTATAAATTTTAGAAGTTTTTTAAAAAGAGTGTGGAACTTTTTAAAGCTCCACACTACATATTATTAGCGGGACTATTTGTCCAATATTTCTTTTAAGTCTTTTTCTGGAGTAGTTGTTGGCTGAATTTTAAATTTTTCAATTAGAAAATTTAAGATATTTGGTGAAATGAATGCAGGAAGTGTTGGACCAAGTTTTATATTATGAATATCAAGAGATAATAGGGTTAATAATATACAAACTGCTTTTTGTTCATACCACGATAATACAAATGATAGTGGTAATTCGTTGACAGAACAATTAAAGTTTTTCGCAAGTTCCATTGCTACTCTAATTGCAGAATATGCATCGTTGCATTGTCCCATATCAATGATTCTTGGAATTCCGTCAATGTCGCCTAAATCAAGGTCATTAAATCGATATTTGCCACAAGCGAGAGTTAAGATTATACTATCTTTTGGTGCTTTTTTGACAAATTCTGTATAATAATTTCTCCCGGGTCTTGCTCCGTCACAACCTCCAACAAGAAAAATATGATTTATTTTTTTGTTTTTAATTGCCTCAATTGTTTTATCTGCAATTGATAAAACTGTGCTATGACCAAATCCGACAGTTAAAATATCTCCGCCATTAATACCTGTCATTTTTTTATCTTCTTTATATCCGCCAAGTTCAAGTGCTTTTTCAATAATCACAGAAAAGTCTTTTTTGTCACAAATATGAATGCATTCCGGATATTCAACAACTGATGTTGTGAAAACTCTATCTTTGTAACTATCTTTTGGAGGCATAATACAGTTTGTTGTGAATAAAATTGGGGCAGGAACACTGGAGAACTCCTTTTGTTGATTTTGCCAAGCTGTGCCAAAATTTCCTTTAAGGTGCGGATATTTTTTTAACTCAGGATACGCATGACTAGGAAGCATTTCTCCGTGGGTGTAGATATTTATTCCTTTATCTTTTGTTTGTTCTAATAAAAGTTGTAAATCTTTTAAATCGTGTCCTGAAACAATAATAAATGGTCCTTTTTCAATATTTGTTGTAACTTTGGTTGGCTCAGGATTCCCAAAAGTTTCAGTGTTCGCTTTGTCTAAAAGTTCCATACATTTTAGGTTTATTCTTCCTGTTTTTAGAACAAGTTTGCTTAATCCCTCTTGAGATGATTCTTTTGAAATTGTTCTTAATGCTTCATAGAAAAAGTTGTTAACTTCCTCATTTTTATATCCTAAAATTCGCGCATGATAAGCATAAGCAGCCATTCCTTTTAGTCCAAAAAGAATTAAAGATTTTAAACTCCTTAAATCTTCTGAACAATTCCAAACATCATTGATATCAAATTTGAAATTACAAGAAATTCTATTTTTAATTTTATCTGTTAAATTTTTAATTGATGTGTTGTCAAAATTTACGTTTGTTATTGTTGTAAATAACCCATCAATAATTAGTTTTGTGTTTTCGTCATTAATTTCTTCGCAGTTTGCAAGTTCAATTACAGAGCTAGTTAATTCATCTTGCAAATTTGCAGTATCAGGTTCTTTCCCGCAAACACCTTTTTTAGTGCAAGCCTTATGAAATGCGGTTTGTTCGCATTGAAAACAAAACATACTCATATTTTTTACTCCTTATTTTTATTTTTTCAAAGATATTTTTTAATAGATGTAAAAAATACGTTATTGTACAATTAGCTAATTTTATTAGTGTGCATTATGTTTTCCGTGTTCTTTATGGAATGTACTCCATTTAAAACTCGGGTAAGTTTCTTTCATTTGTTCCCACGCAACATGAATATCAAAGTCTTTCATTTCTTCTTTTCGTTCTTTTTCCCAACCTTTGATAAAGTCTATACAGGCATGGTCAATATAATGAAGTTTTTCAGCACATAAAGTTATATTTTTATCTTTTGGTAAATGTTCTAAAGCATCAATTAGTGTCGGTAATTGTAAAAATGTAATATTTCCGTGAATTTTTGCGATTATTCGATTTTCTTCTTCAATAGTTTGCGTATCAATATCAACTTTTAACACTTTATACGCACTTTTAATAAATGCACAAGCAAAACCAATTAAAATTCCTTCAAAAAGATTTGTAAATAATATTGATACTAGTGTAATTACATAAATTGCAAATTCACCTTTACTTAATTTGTAGATGTATCTTGCAGCCTTGATATCAATAAGTTTATATCCTGTGTAAACAAGAATTGCTGCTAACGCACAAATTGGAATGTATTTTAATACCCAAGGTAGCAATGATACAAATAACAGTAGCCAAAAACCGTGCAAAATTGCTGATAATCTTGTTTGAGCATCTGCATTAATATTTGCGGCACTTCTGACAATTACACCGGTGATTGGCAAACCTCCGATAAGTCCTGATAAAGAGTTCCCAAGTCCTTGTGCAATGATTTCTTTATCATAATTTGTTTTTGATCGGTCGCACATTTTGTCAATCGCAGCGGACGTCAAAAGAGTTTCGGCACTTGCGATGAATGTTATAACTAATGCATTTATTATTACACTTATATTCAAAATATTTTGAAAAGCAGATGGTTTTATAAACGTTACTCCGCTCCAAAAATTTGAATCAATTTGAATATAGTTGATGTCAAAATGGCATAAATTTGCAACAAGAGATGAGATAATAATTCCGACCAGTGCTGCAGGTACAATTTGAACTTTTTTCGGCATATACGTGTTCCAGCCTAAAATAATTGCAATTGTCAAAAGCCCAATCATACAGGCATGATGGTGTGGAGAACCATCAAAAGGTAAAACTGAATTATAAATTACCCGAAATAAGTCTGTGATATTTGCAATGAAATTATTTTTCGGAGTGTTATCGAGCATTATGTGAAATTGGGATAAGAAAATTGAAATCCCGATTCCGGCAAGCATACCTTGAATAATTGCCGGTGAGATTGCTCTAAACCATTTGCCAAAAGATAAAAGCCCAAATATAATTTGTAAAATTCCAACTAAAAATATAATTAAAAATAGTTGTTCAATTCCCATTTTTTGAATTATTTCGACAATAATCAATATTAAACCTGCTGCAGGTCCGGAAACTTGTAACGAGTTTCCAGAAAACATTCCAACAACAATACCGCCGATTATACCAGAAATTATACCGCTATAAATTGGTAAACCACAAGCTATTGAAATTCCTATTGCAAGTGGTAATGCAACCAAGAATACTATTATTGAGGCTAAAAAATCTTTTTTAATTATATCTAACATTCGTTCTTTTCCTTTTTACACAAAATCATTTTATCATTTAAGTGTAAAAAATACAATTAAGAACTGTAAAAGTGTTAGTAAGGAAGTTTTATTTTAATCTGTTCATTTTCGTTGAAATCAGACGGACGAGATTTTTTCTCACTATTCCCAAGCATTACAACAGCATCAACTTTTGCTATTGTTTTTTGTGTGTTTGCAGGAAATACCGTTATGTCTTGATATTCATAACTTTTTATGAGTTTTCTGATTCTTTCTTTGTCCATTGGAGACAATTGCATTGAACGAATGGTTATGTTTGAAATTCTGCCATATTTATCAACATTGAATGAATAATAAAACCAAGAGCCGAGTTCATAATCATCAAGAGAATGAATATACATGCTATCATCAATAATCTGATTTATGAAATTACTCTTCCACGTATTCCAATCAATATTTTTTACTATATATCTGTTCCTTTGTACTGGTTGAAAATCTTTTTTAATCGGCTTTGGTGTATAGTGTGTATTGTTTAAACCATTTTCAATATCACGCATTTTGTTTTTTTGATTTTCGTAATCCGCAAGTTGTTTATTTAACTTTGAATTTTGATTTTTAAAATCATTTGTAGTGTATTTTATTGAGTTGTTAGAAAATCTGTTACCTGTGTTTGAAAAATCGGTATTTTGAGTTGTTGAATTTTGGTTTTGGAATTTAATGTTGTTTGCATCTAAATTTATATTTTTGTTGGTCGCAGAAACATCTGTGTTTGATAATTTCGATTGGTTTACCTTAATATCAACATTCTCATTTTTAATATCTGTGTTATCATTTTTTAGTGTAAAATTTTGGTTTGTAAATTGAATTTTCTTCCTTTGGGAAGAGTCATCTATAGTTAGTACACAAATTGTCACTAATATAAAAATAGCTATTCCAGATGTAATGAACCACTTTTGCATTTTCTATTTAATCCAACATTGATAATAATTCATTATAGTTATTGATTTTGAACATTGTAGAGCTCAAAAGATGTGTTTCTGCGATAAGTAAAGCTGTTGGTACGAGTGCTGTTACAAAACTCAAAAACATACCTTGAATATCTCCACCTATTTCAGTAATGAAATAAGATACGTTCATTGTGAATTCAATAAGGATAATGAAACAAGCAATAGACATTACAACATTTTTTTCTCTTGAAAGATTTCTCATTGAATCAATACCAAGAACGGTTACACCGTGGCTGTTGTAATCATGAAATCCGTCAAATTTAATGATTTCAGAACCTTTAATTTGTTTTGAGATTGTAAAGGCTCTAACAAAAGAGAAAAATGCGAAAATAATCAAAAATGTTGCTAGAACCAAGAATATCGGGCTAAATCTTAAACCGGAAATTCTTACCCAATTAGCTGCTTCTGGGAAACAACTTGCTAATGTGTTAGAAACACCATAAGCTAGAAATGGAGCTGTTAAAATTCCGATAAAAGTTTCAACAATCATTTTTAATTGGTTATTAACTAAGTTATTTTTGATACTATTTATTCTGTTTTCGCTTAATTTATTAACAAAAGTATTGATTAGATTTCTGTAGTTTTTCATTACGGATTCAAAATCTTCTCTGTATTCATAATTTGTTAATTGGTGTTGATAATTTTTAATTTGGAATTTGAAATATCCGCAAGCTGTTGCAACTGCTGTTAAAGCACCTACAAATAGTAGTGAAATAAAAAATGATGCAGCTAAAAATCCCGGAATTGTTTTGTAATAAAATAAATTGATTACATAAATTATGAACATAAAAATTATGCCAGTAAAAATTATCAATTTTTGTGCAATATCAGAATCTCCAAGTCTTTTAGTTTGGTTGAAGTCTAGTAATGCATAAACTCCTTGTTTCAAAATCATGGATATTGCAATAACAATTGCCGATATGCAGATTAAAAATCCAACATTTGTTGTTAGATTTAATACAGCAGATGAGTTATCAACTTTTAAGCCAAGTAAAAAGTTTGTAACTCCAAAAGCACTTACAATTGATAGAATTACCATAGCAATGTGCAAAACTACCGATGTGATATTTGCAGATCGGATTAAATTTTTTAGTTCTACAAGTTTATAGCCAATTTCTTTTATGATGGCAATCCTGTTCGTTTCAACCGGACTATTGAAAACATCTTCTTTTATATTGTTTGAAGTAGTTTGTACCGTTTGAGCTGTTTTTGTACGTGTAGTTGCCCTTGTTGATTTTTGAGAACTTGTCTTTGGTAGTTCAATTGAAACTTCAATATTGTCATGAAGGGTAGGAGAACTAAGTGAAAAATTCTGTGGAACAAGGACTTTAGAAAAAGATTTATTGTTTAACAAAATTTCTTTATCGTTGTTTGAATTAACCAAAACGTAGTTGTTATATTTTTGAGTATAAATAAGTTTTAAAGTTGTTTCTTCTTTTAATTCTTCAATAAAAAAATTACAACTATCGTTATTTCCGATAACGATAGTGTTTTGGTTTTCAAATTCTTGAATTTTATCTAAATATTTTATAATAATTTTCATATAAAGCTCTACTCCATTGTATTATTACCTTCCAATAGCATTTAAAAATCTCCTAAGTGCCTTGTTGGAAGTCATTTCAGTTCCGATTATCAAATGATTTTCTCCCAAAACAGGAGTTAATTTTTCTTTTACCATATCAAGTTTTTCCGGTTCTGCATATAAGAACATCATCGAAAAATTTCCGATTTGATTTTTAACTTGTGCAACTTCATCAGGGAAAGTGTTCCAGTTGATTTGTTTTGAAGAAGCACCTTCATTTTCCAAATCTCCAATTACGACAACGGCAGGAACATATCCGTCTTTTTTCATGTTTATTGCGTGGTTAAATGCTTTTTTTAATGATAAACCATAAGCCGTTCCGTATTCTTTAGAATTAATTTGAGTGAATTTTTCCATTGATTTCCGAACTTCTGCACTTGATTGTGGAGAGCCTTCATAAATCAAATATGAATCTTCTGACACTCGAAGAATTTTGATATTGTCTTCAGGGTCAAGCATTGAGCAAAGTTGCCTAATTATCATTTTCTGTTTTGGTAATCGTTTTTGGTTTGATGCTGATGAATCAACTACAAAAATTACTGCAGCTTTGTGAAAATCATCAACTTTTAATTTTGATAACCCCAAAATTGACAAGCCTAACAGTACAAAGCAAATTGCTGAAAATATAATTATTTTAAACGTATTATTCATACTTAATAAAATACCATAAAATTTAAAAAATCGAAATCATGTAAATGTATGAATGATTATTATAACCAAGGGTTAATCAGGAATTTTATAGCACGTCCTTGGATATGTTCATTCATTGCATATTCAACTTTGTCAAGTGGTAACGTATCTGTGATTAATTTTTCTACTTCCATATCCCCTGATGCAATGTAGTCTAATGCCATTCTAAAATACTTTGGCGTATGGTGGAAAACACTCATCATTTTGATATCTCCATAGTGCATTTTTGTTGTGTCAAAGGTTACTTTAGAACCCGATTTGCAACCTCCAAAGAAATGCACTGTTCCTCCAGGTCTTACACAGGCAAAAATTTGTTCCCAAATCTCCGGTAATCCAACGCACTCAATTGCCACATCAAGTCCTTTATTCTCATCTGAAAATTCTCTAAAAATTCTTTCCGGATTAGAATATTTTTTTAAGTCAATAATTTCATCAACATGGGCAAAATCTTCAGCGGCTTTAAGTTTCATTGGATTTCTTCCTGCAACGATTACTCTTGCTCCCATTAGTTTTGCAACCCTTGCAAATAATAATCCTATTGGACCGATGCCGATAATTCCGACACTATCGCCTGCTTTAATTCCTGTTCTTTCTGCCCCATGAACAACGTTTGCTAAAGGCTCACAAAATGCAGCTCTTTCAAAACTCAAGCTGTCCGGTAAGTGGAGCATATTCTTTTTTACGATTCTGGCTGGAACTGTAATGTATTGAGCATAAGCTCCGTTTAAAAGATTTAAATTTTCGCATAAATTATATTCTTGTTTTTTACAGTAGAAACATTCACCACATGGAGCTGAATTTGCGGCAACTACTCTGTCACCAACTTGAAAACCCTCAACATTTCGTCCTACTCGTTCAATAATTCCTGCAAATTCGTGCCCAAATCCTGACGGAATTTCTTTGATTAAAACAGGGTGACCTCTGCGGAAAGTTTTTACGTCTGTTCCACAAGTCAAAGCTGCCATAATTTTTACAACGACTTCACCATCTTCCGGAGGTTTTACCATAACTTCTTCATATCGTATGTCTTTTGGTCCGTAATATTGAATTGCTTTCATTAAAGTTCCTTATAATTTTATTAATTTGCTATTTTTATGTATGCTTTTAAAATCTTATTATCTAGAGTGTCATTGATGGCTTTTTGAACATTTTCTAAATTGTATTCGGTTGATAATCCTGAAACTTTGACATCTTTATTTTTTAATAGTTCAAAAGAATCTTTTAAATCTGCAGGAGATGGAGAATAACTTCCAAGAACTGTCAATTCTCTATAATAAATTTCATTATTTGCATATCCAAAGTTTTGCGGAGTGCTTGAAAATACCAAAATTTTTCCGCCATCTCGAACATATTTCAAAGCGGTTGGAATTGCCTTATCAGAACCAGATGTCATAAAAACACCATCTGCTTTGATACTGTCACACATTTCAGTAACTTTAAATGCTTCAATTCCTAAGTTTTTTAAAAGTTCAACTCTTGATGTAATTAAATCGCAACCGATAACATTCATACCGAAAGCTTTCAGTGCTTGAGCCATAAGTATTCCGATTGAACCTAAGCCGACAACTAGTGCTGTTGAATTTTGTCTTAAACCTGCCCTTTTCACAGCTCGAATGCAACAACCTAATGGTTCATAAAAAGCGACTTCGTCATTTGTCAAATTTTTAGGTTTTAGATACGCAACATTTCTAAGATGTTCTTCTGATACAAAAACATACTCACTGAACCCTCCAGGGAAAATGTTTGTTTCTTTAAAATGTCTGCACATAGAAACATTCCCATTTTTGCAGTATTCACATTTGCCGCAGGGAATGTGGTGAGAAGTTATGATTGTATCACCAACTTTGAAGTTTGTATCTGAATTTATATCAGTAATAAATGCTACGATTTCGTGACCTAAAACAGTTCCTTGTTTTGCTCTATGCTGAGTTAATTTAACTATATCAGAACCACACAATCCACAACCGAGAACTTTAACCAAAGCACCTTTGCGACCATTTAATTTTTCATCTTCTCTATTTTTTATAACAAGAATGTCATTTTCAATTTCTGCAACTTTCATATCGCCTCACTCTTTCACCTTGATTCTATCACAAAGGGAATGAAAGAGGAAATTGCTTTTTCTATGAAAAATGAATGGAGAGAAGTGAATAGTTTATTATTTGTTTTATTGTTATTCTGTAACTAAAAA
>DABJ01000033.1:14269-30490 GCA_002102825.1 Candidatus Gastranaerophilales bacterium HUM_12
CAATCAATTTTATATTTCTAATTAAAGCTAAGCTTATGCCTTTTTAGAATCTTTTTTATATTCATCAACTGCAAGTATTGTACAGATGATTAAACAAATTACTCCTGATGCTAACCAGAAATAAATCGCTCCGTCCCAGTTTTGAACACCGTTTTTGCCAAGTTTATCAACCAAGAATCCAGTACCTGTAGCTGATAAAAATGCTCCGATATAACCAAATGTTCCTGTGAAACCGGAAGCTGCAGATGCTACTTTTTTAGAGCTTGATTCAACTGCACAAAGTCCACCAATCATCATTTGAGGTCCATAAGTGAAAGCTCCAAGCAAACCGATGATTACGTAGTTCAATGCAGGGATTGTGTTGAATTTCAAAGCAATAACGGCACAAATTACACCAACCAAGTATAACAAGTTAACCGGTGCTCTTTTCCCTTTGAACAATTTATCTGAAATTAAACCTGCACAAACTGTTCCGCAAATACCAACAAGTGGTAATGACGCAATCATGTTTGTTGCATCTTCAAGTTTGATGTTTTTAGCATTTTTCAAATACATAATCATCCAGTCTTCAGCACCAAATCTGATGATATAAACAAAGATATATGCAATTGCTAACAACCAAAGAGTTCTGTTACACAAAACATATTTTTTAAAGATTTGAACATAAGACATTTCGTCTTCTTCTTTTTTCTCTTCTGCTGATTTTTCTTTAACCGGTTCATTTCGGTAAACTTCAACATCTGGAAGTCCGAGAGACTGAGGTCTATCACGTAATCTGTCAAATAACCACAATGCAGTGATTACTGCCAAAATCCCAGGAACTAAAAATGCTGCTCTCCAACCAAAGTGAGCTGCAATGTGACCTGCTAAAATAAAGCTTAAAAATGTACCTGTTTGGTGAGAACATGACCATAAAGACCATTTTGTTCCACGTTCTGAATTTGAATACCAATAAGTCAAACTCTTTGCAACAGCAGGAAATCCGGCTGATTGGAACCAACCGCTAACACCCCATAAAAATGCCAATGTCCATAATAGAACCATTGCTGACATCTTGGCACTTAGCCCTAAAATACTTACAAAATTCGGTGCTAAGGCAAATAAAATATTTGCAATTGCTGTCATTAAAAGTGCTGTTGGGAAGAATTTCCTGACGTCTGAACCGTCAGCCAAAACTCCGTTTACAAATTTACCAATACCATAAGTTAGGTATAGTGAACTTCCTAACAAACCTAACTCAGTAGCGGAATAATGAAATTCTTCCATAATTCCGGGAAGTGCTACTGCAATGTTCTTTTTACATAAGTAAAAAATAGTGTAACCGATAAAACATGCGTAGAAAATTCTTAAACGCCAATGTTTATACATTGAATCAACTTTTTCTTGATCCTGTATCGCTTCTGCAATTGGAGGCTCTTTAAAAAATGCCCCTAATTTCTTCAACATAATTTTTCCTCTCCTATTTATTATTTCTAATCACTTGAATATTTCTTGTTTCTGTTAATTCTTGCCTTGCATTTTTGATGATTTCTCTTTTTTCTTCATCTAAGCTGTGACCGTGAACTAATCTATCAATAAAACCTGTATTTAACTTCGTCGCTTTTTCTAAAGCTCCGATTTCTTCCAAAATTGGCTTGATTGTATTGAAATCGTATCCGAAAGATTGTTTTGAGTTATAAATTAACGTATCTCCTTCTTGAGAAGTTATCGGTTGTCCGCCTTGTTCAAAATATAACTTGAATACGGATTTTAAGTCTTGTAATTCAGATTGTAGAGTTGTAACGGTTTGTTGAATTCTTAAAAATCTTTCAAATAAATATTCAACATTTTCTAGTTGTTTATTTTCCCAATCATATTTTTGTAAGAATAGTTTTTTTAATTTTGGGTATGCAAGAGCAAGTCCCATTGTATCCCCCATTGCTCTGTGGTGGTCTTTAAGTTCAACATTGAATTTTTCCGTCAAGGCATTTAACCCGTGAGCATCAAGTTCCGGGTAAACTTCTTTGAACATTTGTTGAGTATCAATTCTTTCATTTTTGATTTCTTCACCGGTTACTCTTTTTGATGCTTCATTGATAAATGTATAATCAAAGATTGCATTGTGAGCAACAATTGGGTAATCTCCAATGAATTCCAAAATTTTTGGCATTGCTTCTGCTTCTGTTGGGGCATCTGCAACCATATCCGGAGTGATTCCGTGAATTGCTATACTTGATTTTCTAATATGTTGTTCCGGATTAATAAGGGTTTGGAATTCGTCTTTAATTTTTCCATTTTCAAGGCGAAGAGCTGCGAACTCAACCATCTTTTCCCTAGTGTAATCCAACCCTGTAGTTTCTGTATCTAAAACTATCTCTATTACTTTTTTTCTTGCCATTTATTTGTCCTAATTAGTGCTTATGTAGATAATAGCACAAAAATTTTTTCCGTGTTAGAATGTGAAGAGTTAGTTAACTTATGGGGAGAAATTTATGGGAAATGTTATTGAAATAAACGATGAAAATTTTGAACACGAAGTTGTAAAATCAGACATTCCTGTGTTGGTCGATTTTTGGGCTACTTGGTGTGGGCCTTGCAGAAAATTAGGACCTGTAATTGATGAAATTTCTGAATCTTATAACGGTAAAGTTAAATTTGTAAAAGTTAATGTTGAAGATAATACAGAAACTGCAAAAACTTATTCAATAAGCGGATTACCAAGTTTGTTAGTCTTCAAGGCTGGAGAAGCCGTTGAGAGAATGACCGGTTTGATGCCAAAATCAACAATTGTTTCAAATATTGAAAAACATATATAGACTGAAAAGTTCATAAGATACTCTGCACGTAGTCTTGTATCCGGCAATGGTGTGCTTAGTGAGTGGTCAAATGGCTCAGGTTATCAGGTGTTTTCAAACTTTCGAGTACAAAAATTATGTCACTGGGTGGAATGTGTAATTTTGTCTACGAAAAGATGTAAATTAACCTTTTGAAGAAGCTGAAACACCTTGAACTTTCTTTCTCTTCTTTTTAGATTCAATAATGCTATCCATATTGAATCTTGAAAGTTTTCTGTCTGCTTTATCATCTGTTTGTGTATTTGATTTTACATCAGCATTTGTAGTTGCAGAAGCTCCCAACAATGTTGGATCATTAGTAAATTCTCCGGATTGAGTATTATTTTCAACAATTGCAGTTTCTAAAGCAGTTTGATTTGCAATTTTTTCTGTATCAATTACTTTATCTTCATTTTCTTCAGGGGTATTAAATGCAATAGCGGATTGAGTATTTAATTCTTGTTGAGATTGCATTTGAATTGGTTGTTGTTGATTATCGTTTTGTTGTGCTTGGATTTGAACATCTTGATTTTCAGTTGAAGATGTTGAAGTTTTTGTCTTATTTGAAGCGTTTTTGTTATTTAAATTAAAGCTAAATGTACGAGTTCTTCTTTTTTTATTTGTTAATTCTTTTGTTGCGGCTTTAATTCTCTTATCAGCATCTTTTTGTTCTGATTTAGATGTTTTCATAATTGATTTAGCAACTGTTGTAGTAGCTTTTGCAACTCCACTGGTTAAAAGTGCTGCTTCTCCTGTCAATTGAGAAGTTACACCACCAACGGTTTCTAAAGTTCCTTGTTTTACAAGTCCTGTACCAATAACAGTTTTTGCAACACCGACAGCATGTGTAGCAGGGTTTGGTAATAAAACTGCACCCTCGGTAATCAGTAGTGAGCCAATGCCTGCATGAGCAGCTCCCAATACTCTGGTTCCAAGTCCAACAACTACTGCATTTGTAGAAACGTCAATCAAATTTGAGTTACTTTTTTCGTGAGATGAAATTAGATTATTCAAACTTGTTGAATCTTTTTTAAATACATTTAGTTGTCGAATATTGTTATTAATAGATTTTTCAAGACCTGCAGTAACATCATTTTGTGCTGAAACAGGATTTGCAATTGATTGAACGGTTGCAGATACACTGTTTTCAGTTTTTTTATCATCTTCTTCTTGAATAGATAATGTTTTTGCAGCATCTTTTTCAATAGATTTTACAAGACCTTGGCTTTTTTTATTTTGTTGCTCAACTTTAGAATCTTTTTTATCAAGGTTTGAAGCTGCTATGTTCAAATCTTGAGTTGCAGAAAGTGTTTGTATTGTTGAACGGACAGCATTTGCAAAGCTGAAACTTGGATCTAGTGTATTTTGATTTTCTTGATTATTATTTTGGTCGTCATTTTTTTGAGATGGATTATTCGGAACTAAGTTTTTTGGATTTGGAATTAATCCTTGAACATTTGCTCCAACTGTTTTTGCAACTTCTCCAACAACTTCTCCAACAACTGAAACATTAGAAATAGCTAATTCTGTTGTAGCTCCAACTGCTTGAGTGATGTTTTTCAACTCATTCATTCCTGCTTTTGCAACGATGGTACCTTGTTTTACTGCACTTTTAACAACACTCATTGTGTCACTTACAACAGTCAATGGTAGTGAAGCAGCTAGAGCGGTAGTTGTTGCAGCAACACCGTTTGTAAATTCTAATGAGCCTTGGACAATAAGTTTGTTACCTGTTTTTATCATGTTCAAACCTTTTGTAGCAGTTAGAGGGTTTGATAATAGGGCAGAGCCTGTAGCAACCAGAGTTGTTCCAGCGGCTGTTGTAACAATACTTTTTTCTGTTGTTCCAATACCAATAAATGTTGCTTTTGAAATATTAACAATATGTTTTGCGTTATTTAAAATCAATTGTGCATTTTCTTCAGCAAGAGATTTTACTGTTTTTTGAACGTTATTAATTGAATTTTTACCCGTTGTAAATGCGATATTAAGACCTTTTTCAATCTTTTTATTTTGAGATTCAATAATGTTTAAACCGCTAACAATTTCAAGTTGTTTAAACATATTGTCTTGTGCTTTTGTATTTTGTTGAGCATTTTGGTTGTTTGACAATGATTGAATTGGTGATTGTTGTGCTTGAGGTTGAACTGCACTTTGTTGAGCAATTTGTTGTTGAGGGTCTTCTTCCTCGGGTTGAATATTTGGATTTGCCGCTTCTGTTTGAAGTTTTTCAAGTTCGGATAACAAAGTTGCTTGTTCTTGTGCATTTTTAGCATAAGTACTTTCTGCTTTTGCAACTTCTTGGTTAACTTTTTGTACATCTTTTTGACTTTTGATGCTTTGTTTTTGCAAATCTTTATTCGTTTTATCAGTGTTTTCTTGACCTTTTATAATATCATTTGTGGTTTGTTCAGTTACTTCAGTAGCTTTTCTTGCATTTTGATACGTAAATTCAAGACTTAAATCTTTGCTGTCTTCTTCGTTTGTTGATGTATTATCTTCAATGTTATTTGTATTTTCAGTTTTGTTGTTATCAACAGCAGGATTATTGTTTTCGGCAGTTTTTTCTGTATTATCTGTTTTGTTTTCTTCTTCGGTATTTTGAGCAACAACTGTAGCTTGTTTTGTTTCAACAACATTTGATGTATAAGCATTTGCAAACATTGTAATATCTGCAGAAGAATGGAGTTCTGCAATTTCGTTGTTAGAAGTTTCTGTTAAATCTTTACCTGTTTCAATTGCGATTTTTTCAATTGATGAACCTGTTATGCCATATAATACATCAGATAAAAGTCCCATATTAGAATATACAACACCACTTGTTGGGTGAGTTTGTTGCATTTCGTGGTAATTTTTATTAAGGTTAGAGAGGTCTTTGCCTGCTTGAACTGCATCATCTGCAATTGTTTCATTTTCAGTGACTTTTGTTTCTAGCAAATTCATAGATGATAACAAATTATCCAATTCTTTAGAATTAACTTCAATTTCTTTCATTGAAGAAGAACTTTTGTTACCTAGCATTTTGCTTAATTCTTGATATCTTGATTGTTCAGCTTCAGATAATTGACCGCTTTTTGCTTTTTTATCAAGCTTTTTCCATTCATTAGTCAAATTTGAAATTTCATTCATTGATTTTTGGTATGAATTGTTATTTTCATTTTTGATTTCTAAAGCTCTGCCTTTATTTTTGTTATATTCTTCTGTAACTGATTGAGTATTCTTTTCGGCTTCTGTTGCTTTCATAATACTTTGTTTTGCTTTTGTTTGTAAGCTATTTAAATCAAAATCACCAACAAGTTCTTCTGTTGAAGAATTGTCATCAATTGCAGAAGTTGTAGAAATTACTTCGTAAGCCGTAACATCTGATTCTTGTTGAGCATGAGCCCAAAGTAAAACCTCTTGCGGAATTTTTACACCGCTATTTTCCATTTGAATAATTTCTTCGTAAGAATATCCGGCCCATTTAGAATCTTTAATCGGGCATTTGCTGGTGTTTTTAGAATAAGCAGCTTTAAAAGCTGCACCTAATTCTTCTTTGTACCAAGAACTTGCAGCATCTAGATAATATTCATCAGAATATTTGCTACCGTAATTCGCTTTTAATTGGATTGCAGTATTTACGATTCTATCATTGTAACCTGCAGTTAATTTGGCATCAATAGTTACACCTGCAGTACTGTTATTAGTACCGCTTGTTGTGAATTTTGGTTCTTTTCTAGTAACTTTCATTGCCCTTTTTATCCTTTTTAAAGATATACATATAGTTTTATCGGTATTTTTAGGTAAATCTTTAATAATTTCGAAATTAGCATTAACAAATTGTTACACGAAAATAGAATAATAAAACATGTAGATCAACTATTATAAAAGGAGTAATATTTGACATCAATTTATATGTGACATAATATTTTCTTATACAAAAAGGGGTGGAAAATATGAATAGCACGGAGAAAAAAGTTTATACAAAAGAAGAATTATTAGCATTTTATAATTTACCATTAGAAGATTTGCTGAAAGAATCATCTAAATATATGTCAAATAATATTGAGTTCTGTTCTCTTATCAACGCAAGGAATGGCAAATGTTCTCAAAATTGTAAATACTGTGCACAAAGTTCTCACTATTGTACAAATATTGAATCCTATCCCCTTGTTAGTATTGATGAAGTTAAAAAAGTTGCAAATGAGGCTAAGGCAAATCATGTTTCTCGTTTTGCAATTGTTACTAGTGGCAAAACTCCTGATGAGGGACGCGATTTTAAGATTGAACTTGATATGATTAAAGAAATCAATAAAATTGACGGACTTAAATCTTGTGCTTCAATTGGAATTTTGAATGAAGAACAGGCAAAACAATTGGCTCAAGTCGGATTAAAAAGATTTCACCATAATATCAACACTTGTCGTTCATATTATCCGGAAGTTTGCACAACTCATTCTTGGGAAGATAGATTAAACACATGCAAACTTGTAAAAAAATACGGTATGGAACTTTGCTGTGGTGTAATTTTGGGTATGGGTGAATCTGTTGAACAAAGAATTGAAATGGCTATGGAATTAGCTGAAATTGAACCTGATTCAATTCCGATAAATATTTTGATGCCAATACCGGAAACACCTTTTGAAAATTACCATGATAAAATTGATGAAGAAAATGTTTTAAGAACGATGGCTGTATTTAAAATTGCAAATCCGAATGCCGTTGTTCGTTTTTGCGGCGGAAGAATGAGATTGTCTCAAGAAAATCAAGAACTGGCTTTGAACACCTGTGTTGAGGGTATTTTAATCGGAAACTACCTTACAACAGTTGGTCGTGAGCCTCATGAAGATATTGAAACGGTTAAAAATTTAGGCAAAAATCTTTTACATTAATTCACATTTATGCAATTTTTTGCTCCAAAAATCCTTATATAAAGTAAGAGTGGAGATAAAAATATGTATTATATTGATGATGATGGCAAAAAAAGAGTTGTGCAAAATAAATCTTCCGTAAGGCAAAATCGAGCTCAAAATAAACAAGCACCTGCGAAAGCATCATTAAATCAAACTTCTCTTTTTGAAAATTCTCATGACAATAATCAAGTAATTCTTAAATCTACAGGTGAAGTTAATTTAAATTCATTAACAATGGTTCACTATGATGATAAAATTATTCAGCAAATGACGAAGAAAGCTGATGTTTGTGAGCCGGTGTCTACAAGGGTTCAAAAACCGATGTATTTCAATTTTTCTTATTCTCCAAACACTAATGTTACAACAAAATTGTTTGGGGGAACGGCAGAAGATTTGGATAAATGCTTAGAAAAAACAAAACTTAAAGGTCAAGGGCGAGCTTTTTTAGATGCTCAGAATAAATATGGAATTAATGCATTATTCTTGATGAGTATTGCAAAAGTTGAATCCGGTTATGGTGCAAAACCAAAAACTTATTGTAAATATAATGTTGTTGGTGCAGTTGGGCAAAAACCGACAAGTTATGCCGCATGTATTGATAGTTTGGGCAGAAATTTGAATAAAAATTATGTAACCAAAGGTCATACAACAATTGCAAGAATTAGAGATAAATATTGTAATTCCAACAAAGTTTGGCCAAAATTAATTGCTGAAGAAATGAACAATCTTAATAATCAAATACATCGTAATTTGAGTATGTAATCATCTATAAATTTTCAAGTGCCGCAATTTTCATATCTTTAAAGTCTGGAGTTCTTCCTGTCCAGATTTTTTCGGCTTCTACTGCTTGGTGAATGAACATATCTACACCATTAATTGTTCTGTATCCGTGTTTTTCGGCTAATTTTAGCAGAATTGTTTTTTTAGGATTGTAGATTATATCATAAACGGTTGCACCTGCTTTTAGGGTTGTAAGCTCAGGCTCTTCAACCGGTGTAAAATCAGCTCCTCGTCCTTGCATTCCAATCGGAGTAGCATTTACAAGCAAGTCGATATCTGATAAATCCCTTATTCTTTCGATTTGATAAGGATTGAATTCTACATTCGGGAATGTTTTTCTTAAGTAATTGATTAGTTCTAAACTATTCAAAACATTCCTTGTGAAAATTTTAACTTCTTTCATTTGACTTAGTGCAAGTGCAGTGATTGCTGCCCTTGCGGCTCCACCTGTACCCATAACACCTGCTATTTTTCCGCAGAGTGTAATGTCATTTGGAATTGCATTTCTAAAGCCAGATGCATCTGTGTTGTAACCTTTCAAAGTTTTTGTTTTTTCGTCAATAACAACAGTATTTACAGCATTTGCAATATTTGCAGACTCATCAACTTCATCTAAAAAGAACGTCACAGGTAATTTTAGAGGAATTGTCACATTAAATCCGCTATAACCGTGAGTTTTAAAGTATTTAATTCTATCAACAAGAGCGTCCGGCGGGGTTTCTAAAATTTCGTAACTTGCTTTTATTCCAAGGCTTTTGAATCCTGCATTGTGAATATAAGTTGATAGCGAATGTCCTAAGGGGTAACCAATTACGGCAAATTTTTTAATTGGCGCATTGATACTGTCTTCTTGTACAGGTTGAACTGGTTCAACTTGTTGAATATTTTGGATTTGAGGCTGTTCAAATATGTGTGATTGTTCAGGTATTTGAGGTTGTTCAATTGTTTGTGATTGTTCGTTTGGAGCAATCGTTTGTTCTGAATTATTGTAATATGAAGAAGTTGAAAATGGTGTTTGTGTCCATGTTGATGGAGTTGTTTGTTGTTCTCTTTTTGGTGTTTCTTGTTGTGTAGCAGTGTAAGAATAGCTATTTGAATACGTTGTGGTCCAACTATTTTCTGCCTCTTCAGGTTTCGTTTCTAAAGGATTATCTGTATAAGATGTAGCACTACTAGATGAATAATTGCTTTCAGGTTCAATCGGTGATGATTGTTCGTAGGTTTCATTTATAATTTCGCTTGTTGTTGCATTTGCTTCTTCTTCCATCTGAGCTTTTAATTCAGATAGAGTAACATTTATGCCTTTAGCTTTCATCTCTTTGTATCGAGCTAATAATTCCTTACTTACAGCCATAACTAAACTCCTATACTTCTGTTGAAGTTTGTTCTGATTGTTCAGGTTCTTTTTTGTAGCCACATTTCGGATTAGAACAACAAATTACGTCACCTTTTTTAAGAACTTTTTTAACTAAAAGGCTTCCGCAAGTTGGACATTTTTCTCCAGTTGGTTCATTCCAAAGTACAAAATCGCATTCCGGATATTTGTCGCAACCATAGAAAACTGTTCCTCTTTTTGATTTACGTTCTACTATTGTTCCCTTTCCACATTTTGGGCATGTTACACCTGTTGATTTTCTATATGGTTTACGGTGTTTACATTCAGGATTTGTGCATTCCATATACTTACCGTAAGGGCCGAGTTTGAAAATCATTTCAGAACCACATTCTTCGCATTTTTCTTCGCAAACTTCTTTCGGTTTTTCTTGTGTTTCTCCGTTTTCTTCGTCTTCAATTTCTTGCATAACATTTAACGACATTGTTGTTTTGCAATCAGGATAACCGGAGCAACCCAAGAATTGAGAACCTGTTTTGCTTGTTCTTAGTAACATTGGTCTCCCGCAGTTTGGACATTTTATTTTTGTTTCAATGTTAACTTTTTGAGCTGTTTTCATTACAGAGTTAACATTTTCAATAAACGGGTTATAAAAATCTTCTAAAACAACATTCCAAATTGCTTGCTTTTCGGCAATTTTATCCAATTTTTCTTCCATGCCGGCAGTAAATTGATAATCCATAATATTCGGGAACTGAGAAACCAACTGTTTGCAAACAGTTTTACCCAAAAGTGTAGGATAAAGAGCTTTGCTCTGATTTTTTTCTACATACTTTCTTGTTTGAATAACCGTAATAATTGTAGCGTAAGTAGATGGACGACCAATGCCTTTATCTTCCAAAGCCTTGATTAAAGATGCTTCGTTGTATCTTGGAGGTGGTTGAGTGAAGTGTTGTTTGGGATTAACTTTTTGACACGCAACAGAATCCCCTTTTTCTAAATCAGGAATTTTTGCATCTTTGGAGTTGTTGTTATCTCCGTTTGAATCGTCTTCCGAATCATTATACAAGGTTAGAAAACCATCAAACATAATCTTACTTGTACCAGCTTTTAGTGTGTAAATACCGGAATTGATTTCAATAGTTTTGTTTGCAATTTCAGCGGGAGCCATTTGAGATGACATAAATTTTTCCCAAATTAGTTTGTACAATTTATACTGGTCGTTATCAAGATATTGTTTAATACTTTCCGGGGTTTTATCCGGATATGAGGGTCTTATTGCTTCGTGAGCATCTTGTACGTTTTGTTTCCCTTTCACATAAACATTTGCTTTTTCAGGATAATATTTTTCCCCATAATTTTGAAGAATGAAATCATGTGCCATATCTCGAGCATCATCTGAAACACGGACACTATCTGTTCTCATATAGGTAATAAGACCGACAGGAGCACCATCAATTTCTACACCTTCATAAAGTTTTTGTGCAATTTGCATTGTACGTGAAGCTCCAAAACCATATTTTGTACTTGCTGCACGTTGCATTGTAGATGTGATAAAAGGTGCAGTTGGTTTTCTTTTTGTCGTTTTCTTGGTAACTTTCTCAACTGAAAATTGTGTCGTCGGATTCGTCAAAAACTCAACAATTTTATCTGCATCTTCTTTAGTTTTGATAGTTTTTTCAACTGTTTTACCTTTTATTTTAGATAATTCGGCTTCAAACTGTTTGCCTTCTTTATCCATCAGAGTATGAATTGTCCAATACTCTTGCGGGATAAATGCTTCAATCTCTTCTTCCCTTTCGCAAACCATTCTAAGTGCTACAGACTGAACTCTTCCTGCAGACAAGTTTCTATTTCCGATTTGTTTCCACAAAACAGGACTTAATTTGAAACCTACAAGCTTATCAAGAATTTGACGAGTTTGTTGCGCTTGAACCATTTCCATATCAATAGAACGAGGATTTTCAATAGAATGCTTTACGGCTTTTGGAGTAATTTCGTTAAACACAACTCTATAAATCTTGTCGTCCGGCACTTTTAGAACTTGGCGAACATGCCATGCAATAGCTTCTCCCTCGCGGTCGGGGTCGGCTGCGAGGTATATTTTATCCATTTTTTTGGCTAAGTCATTTAACTTGGTTACTACTTTTTGTTTCCCTGGAATAATTTCAAATTTAGGAATAAAATGATTATTTACATCAAAACCTAAATTCTGAGTTGCAGGGTCTTTCGTTGGCAAATTTCTAATATGACCCATACTTGCTTCTATTGTATAGCCATCACCCAAGATTTTTTTGATAGTTTTTGATTTTGCCGGTGATTCGACTATTACTAATGCCTTTTCTTTCTTCTTACTTGCCGTTGCCATTTATATATTAATTTTCTCCTGTATTTTGATTTTCTCCAACGTTATCTTTTTCTGGTTGAATGTTGTTATTTATAGTTCTTCCTTTAGTAAATATTAATGCTATTGATAATAGCCCTTTAATTACTAAGAAAG
Organism: Candidatus Gastranaerophilales bacterium HUM_12; assembly: GCA_002102825.1. Taxonomy (GTDB): domain Bacteria; phylum Cyanobacteriota; class Vampirovibrionia; order Gastranaerophilales; family Gastranaerophilaceae; genus Zag111. The sequence goes on from DABJ01000033.1 coordinate 26,588, forward strand.
GTGCAATAATTTTACTTAATTTTGCAATAATCATGAAAATTATAGCGCAAATAATTGCGGGTGTCTTTTTACCAAATATATCCCAAAATCTTTTTGTTATTAATATAAAACTTGCTATAAAAACAAATAATATCCATAAAATAACAAAAATCAGGATAATTATGTTTAAAATCTTTTGAACAGAGTCAATGGGAATTAAATTTAAAAGATTTGGACTATACATATAAAAATAGAATATCGAGATTCCAATAACCCAAAGGCTAAGACCATATTTGAAAAAATCTAATCTGCCAATAGGTTCTCTTATTGTAAATAATGTTGTCAAAATCTTCTTTAACATTAAATTAAACCTTTTTGTACCTATCCCCATTATACTGTTTTATTATGCCTTTAAGCTCCATTGTTGTCAAGTTCATGAGTAAATCATCAAGTTTTAGACCTGTTAAAGTTAATAGTTCATCAACTCCTTTTTCTTCAACTTGAATATTATTATAAATTTTTTCTTCATCAAGTGTAAGCATTGGAAGTGTCAATTGTTGTTGAGGTGTTTCTTTTTTTATTTCCCAATTTAGAGCATTTAAAATGTCACAACTTTCAGTGACAATTGTTGCTCCGTTTTTCAAAAGTTTATAAATCCCTTGGGTATTCGGATTTGAAATCTCTCCGGGAATACACATCAATTCCCTTCCTTGTTCAAGTGTCAAATTTGCAGTAATCAAAGCCCCACTTTTTAGAGATGCTTCTGCAACAAGTGTTCCATAAGATAAACCTGAAACAATCCTGTTTCTTTGCGGAAATCTGAATTTCATCGGTTCAAAAGTCGGATAATATTCAGTAACTACTGCCCCGTACCCGTTTTCAATATTTTGATAAAGTGTTTTGTTGCTTGTCGGATAAACGTAGTCAAAACCGCTTGCGATTACACCAATTGTTTTTAAATTATTTTCAATTGCCGCCGTGTGAGCAACAGTATCAATTCCGGAGGCTAATCCTGAAACAATGCAAATATCTGTATTCCCAAGTTCTGAAATAATTCTTTTTAAATTATCTCTGGCATGCGTACTTGCTTTTCTAGAACCAACAACTGCAAGTGTTTTTTTTAGATTACACTCAAATAATTTTCCTTTGTAATACAAAACTGCCGGTGGGTTTTCAATATTTTTTAGCATTTGCGGATAATTTTCATCTTCAAGTGTTAGAAAATTTATCCCACGAGTTTCAACCGCCGTAAAAGTTCTGTCAATATCAACTTTATCTCGATGTTTCAAAAAGTTCTCCGCTTTTTTTACACTAAGTCCGTCAATATTTTTTAACTCGTTTAAGTTTGCATTAAACGCAGATTCAATATTCCCAAAATAATTAAATAATCTTTGGATAAATCTGCTGTCTATTTGTTCAATTGAAGAAAACGCAATCCAGTATTTATTCTTCATTAGTTCCTTGTTTCTTTTTGATATTTTCAATTAATGCATTAACATTCTTCTTTTCTTCTTCCGGAATGTCGAAGTTTAAATAATCTTCCAAGTATTCAATTGCATCATCATAATCCCCTCTTGCCATAAATAAAATAGCCACTTTTTTGTAAGGGATAGAAAACTTGTTGTTTGTTGCAATTGCTTTTAAAAAATTAGAAATAGCTTTATCTATTTCATCATTTGCTTGATATGCTTCTGCAAGGTAGAAATAAATCCATTCATTATCTTGTTTAAATTCTAATACATTTTCAAGATTTTCAATTGCAGAATCATATATGCCCATATCAAAATATGCTCTTGCTAAATCATAATATGCATCATAATTTTCAGGTTGTCTTTCTAAAATATATTCTAATTCGTCAATTGCCAAATCTCTTTTAGCATCTTCCATATAAAATCTTGCAAGATAATGTCTGAAAATCAAATCTGATGGCATCATATCAATTGCGTAAGATAATGTATTTATGCCTTCCCCTAATCGGTGTTGTTTATAATAAATATCAACAAGATTGATATAGCATTGAGGAATTTTAGGATTTAATTCAATACATTTTAAATAAGCTTTTTCGGCTTTTTCATCATCACCTAAATTTGCATAACATAATCCTAAATTGTTGTAGACTTCTGCATTGTTAGGTTCAACTTCTAAAATTGAGGTGAATAAATCAATTGCACCATTCCAATCTTTCTTTTTAAAACATTCAATTGCTTTATCAAGTTTATTTTTCATAATATTATAATCCTAATGTCATTCCACTGTTATCATCTGAACCGGAACCGATATTTTTAATAACCGTTCTGGTATTGCCTTGAGCATCAAAGCTTTTTGGTTTCATTGTCATTTTAATTCTGTCAGCGAAGATTGTTCTAACTCCTTGAGCTATGCTTGATCTTCCTGTAAAGCATGCTTGGTTAGGTTTTCCGTCAGCTCCTGGGTATAGAGTAACTTTTGGTCCTGCAGCATAGTAGTCTTGATACCAAATTCTAACATTTCCGCTTGCATTGAAGATTCCTCGTTTTTGATTGTATTCTTGGAAACTTGATTTTAATGTCAATTTAGCTCCATCGTCCATTGTCGCGTTAGAAGTCGTGTTTCCGTAGGCGGTTAAGTTTCCAGAAGAAGCTTCATATACAAATCTGTCAGCAAAAGACTCATTGTTTTCTTGTTTAACTCTTGCATTTCCTGTTAAAACAAGCCTTTTCAAATCTCCGTTTTTATCGGTTGTAATTTGAGCAGAGTTTGAAAATGTTTCAATTTCTTTGTATAACATTGTAACCGCACCTGTTGCAGTCATAACACCAGTTTTAGTATCGTATTCTTGAACGTTAGAGTTAATTACAACTACCGGAGTTTTTCCCTCAAATACAACTGATTGAGTGTCTCCCTCTGCACGAATTACTTTTGTAATCAATGAAACTTTTAATATATTTGCTTTGACTTCTCTTTTTTTGTTCTTTTTAACTTCAAAAGCATAAGGTTTGTCGTAGAAAGTTGCGGTGTCTAAGTTTTGGTCTTTTGTGATACTTACATCTGCTTTGTCGCCGACAACTTTCAAATCATCTATAGAAACTTTTACATTTCCATTAAATTTGATTTTGTTTTCTGCTTCGTTATATGTTTGGTTTTTAGACTCAATAACAAGATCAGACGCTTGAGTTGCTAAACCTGTTAATACCAAAATTGATATGAAAGCTGTTAATAATTTTTTCATACTACTTTTTATCCTCATAAACTTTTGATACTGTATTTCCGATAATTTTAAAACTGTTATAATCCGGACTGATTATGATTTTGTCGGCTGTTGAAAGCAATTCTTTGCCTTTTTGAATTCTGATATGACCCTCACCGACGATTGGTGAATGAGAGTTCTCCCAGTGAAGTTTGTCGGCTTTTAGGGTAATTCCGTCTTTTAAGGCAATGAATGTATCGCTATATAAAGTAATGTCCCCGACTTTTGAATTATATGTTCCTTTTGAAGACTCAAAACTCATTGAAACTTCGTTGTCTTTGTAAAAGTTTCCTGTAACTTTGTTAAGTTGAGCAATTCCTTTTGTACTATCCCATTTGCCTGTTTCACCATAGATTTCCCAATACTTTTGGTCGTCTTTGGTTTCAGTTAAAATTATACCGTCAACGATTGCTTCTTGGTCTTCACCCTGCGCAGCCATTTGTTGCCTGTTAAAGTTATGCGTAATCACTCCTGCCGTAATGAAAGCCCAAGCCAAAATTCCAACGAGAGTAAGTATTACAACTACATATAATCTTTTCTTTTTAGGTAATTCTTTCCAGTCCATATAATAGATTTTAGCACAAAAAATAATAAGTGGGTACTTCTTTAAAAGTCCATAGGTCTATAAGTGATAAACGGGAAGCTGGGATAAAACCCCACTTTTCTGTTAATATAAGTCATACTGAGGTCGCACGAGC
>DABJ01000033.1:30588-30719 GCA_002102825.1 Candidatus Gastranaerophilales bacterium HUM_12
TTTTGATTTCGATGCAAAAAGAAAATGTAGAACCGAAAAAGAAAAACACGAATAATCAAATGGCTCGAGTCATCAGGGGCTTTGCCCCCGCCCCTAAAAGCTCATTACAAGGAAAACAAGCCGAGCAGAGT
>DABJ01000039.1:0-17261 GCA_002102825.1 Candidatus Gastranaerophilales bacterium HUM_12
ATCATATATTGGTGCATTTGTCCAAATCTTGAGATACAAGTTGTGACAAGAGAAGTTCCGATTGCGGCTCCAACGTTTTTCAATAGATTTTGAACTCCTGATGCGTTTGTCAATTGGTCGTTTCTTAAAGTTCTGCATGAAAGTTCAATCAATGGAACCATTGCCATAATCATACCTATCCCGAATAAAAAGTTCGGAAATCCAATGTTTTTAAGGGCAATTTGTAAATTGATATCTCCAAATGCCAAACCGCCNNGCCGCCAAATCCAAGGATTATCAAGCCCCAGAAAACCATTTTCCGCTCTCCGATTTTAGAGATAAATATTGCACTGAATATTGTTGCAACAAGACAACCCGCACCTCTTGGAACCATTGAAATACCACTTAAAAATGAGGTGTAACCCATCATACTTTGTAACATCGTAGGTAGAATCGTACTTGATGCCATCATTACACCCATCAATACGATCTGAATAAGTGTACCAAAGAAGAAGTTTCTATCTTTCATTACTGATAAATCTGTCAATGGATTTTTACCTTTAATTTGAGAAATGAAAAAGCAAACACCGGCAATACATGAAATAAATGTTAACCAACAAATCCATGCTGCTCCAAACCAATCAGCATCATTACCCTTATCTAGTACGATTTGTAAACATACAAGCCATATTGATAGGAAGATAAAACCAACAGTGTCAAGCTTAACCCCCTTTTGTCTTTTTGCATAAGGAGGTTCTTCAAGTAGAGCCTTAGCTGATGCTAATACAAAAAAGCCGATTGGGATATTAATATAATAAATGTGTGGCCAAGACCAGTTTTCGGTAATCCAACCTCCAACAGCCGGTCCGATGATTGGTGCGAATACAACCCCCAAGCCAAATAATGCCATTGCTTGCGGTCTTGATTCTTTAGGAAAGCTTTCCATCATTATGGATTGTGATAGCGGTAGGATTGCACCTCCGCCTAAACCCTGTAAAAATCTCGCCAAAACCATCATGATTAAGGAATTTGAAATTCCACATAAAAATGATGCTAGGGTGAAAATAATTATACTGAGTAAGAAAAAGTTTTTTCTTCCAAATAATTTACAGAAGAAATCAACTGCAGGAATAATAATACCACTTGCAATTAAATAAAATGTTACAACCCAAGTAGCTTCGTTGTGGCTGCATGAAAAAGACCCTGCCATATATGGTAATGCAACATTTGAAATAGTTTCATCCAGTGCATACATAAAAACGGAAGCCATTAATGGTATTGAAATTAACCATGGGTTTTTCTTGGGACGCCATTCTTCTTGCGGGGTATTATTTATAACTTCTTCACTCATTTTTATTCTTTATCCATTTTATTCAAATGCAATCTTGCTAACTTTTTCTATTGATGTGCGTAATTCTTTTAATTTTTCAATAATTTTTCTGCACTCTTCTTCCGGTATAATTTTGTCAAATTCTGTAATTGCAGGTTTAAATTTTGAGATCACTTCATCATATAATGCATGCCCTTTTGAAGTTACAGTTGAAACTTTGATAAGTTTTCCGTCACGTTCTTCAATATGGCGCTCAACTAATCCTTTTTTTTCAAGTGCCATCAAAAATCTTCCGGTGTGAGCTTTCCCTTTTAAGATTAATCTTGCTAAATCTGCTTGTGATAATCCTGGGCAAGCAATTAGCGTGTCAATAACTGTAAATTCATCAATTGAAACTTCTTTAGTACAATTTTCGAGTAGTCTTTTTGCGTTTTCATGACAAATTCTTGCCGTAAGCTCGATTTCGTAAGGAAAACTGTCTATATAAAATCTTTTATCCATGCGATCCTCCCCGATGAAGTAGAATGTTCTTAAACTAGAACTATCTTTGCATAGATAAATCTACTTGTCAAGATATCTATTAATCTAAAAAGTCTGCAAGAATCACATTACTTACTAAAATGCCCTGCACAGTCAATTTGTAACCGATATCAGTTTTTTCAATCAATTTTAATTTTAAGTATTTTTCAAGGATATTTTTATACTTTTCATCAAAATCAATTTGGTATTTAAAATTGATGTTTTGAACATCTATCCCTTTCATTTCCCGAAAACCCAAAAAGATTTCCTCTTCAAGTTTTTCTTGTTCTGTCAAAATTTTTGATTCTTTGTGATTTAGAGGATTTTGCAAATATTCTTCAATCGTTTCAACATTTCCGTATCTAACACTGTTTAAATATCCGTGTGCAGCAACTCCAAATCCATAATATTCATCATTATTCCAATAATTAAGGTTATGTTTTGAATTGTATCCGTATTTTGAAAAATTACTTACCTCATAATGTTCAAAACCATGTTCTGTCAATAATTTAATTGCTCCTAAATACATATCAGCCTGCGTATCATCGTCAGGCAATTGCTCTGGCATATTTTTATAAAACCAAGAACCATCCTCTATTTTTAGTCCATAAAGAGAAATGTGTTGTATTCCTAAATTGATTCCTCGTTTCAAATCATCATAAAACATTTCCGGTGTTTGGTGTGGTAATCCATATATGAAGTCCAAACTTATATTATTGAAACCAGCTCGTTGTGCGGTTTTGACAACATCAATCACTTGGTTTGACGTGTGTCTGCGATTTATTTGTTTTAAAATATCATTATTAAAGGTTTGACAGCCAAAACTTAGTCTATTTATTCCAATATCATAAAGTCCACGCAAATAGTCATAACTACCACTTTTACAATTCTCAATCGATACAAAATCCCCATTTGAATAGCAAGAATCAGGATTTAGTTCTGTAGTAATTTCAGTATTTTCATTTATATTAAAATATCTCAAAAGATTTTCAAATTCTTGGACTGTAAGTAGTGAGGGAGTTCCTCCTCCGAAATAAATTGTATTCAAAAGTTCTCCTTGATAGGATTGTTTAATCTCTTGTCCTAAAGCTTTCAAATACTCTTTTTTTAATTCTAATTTGTTAAAAGAAACAAATGAACAATAATGACATTTTGACTTACAAAAAGGAATATGAATGTAAACACTTTTTACCATAACTAAATTATACATCAGAGATTTACTTTGCAATACCTGATTTTTGTAATAAAATCAATGCTATGGATATCACATTAAAAAGTAATACAACCTTAGAATTTGACAAAGTCAAAGAAGAACTTTCCAAATTTGCAAAATTTGAACAAAGTAGAGTTTTGTGTTTGCGTTTACACGCTCTAACAGATAGAAATAAGATAAAAGAACAGCTTGAACTTACAAGGGAAGCAAAGAAAATTTTAGACTTTGCAAAAGACACACCCACAGAATTCATTGCTGATATTGGAAAAATTAAAAATACTTCTGTGATTTCATATTTAACCGAAGTCGAATTGAATGACATTGCAAGAACAATGCGATCTTCTAGACTTCTTAAGAAATTTATTTATGAAAATTCTGAAGATGATTGGTTATTAAAAAATCTTGCAGAAAAATTAGTTTCAGATAAAGAGCTTGAAGATAGAATTTTTGATACTTTTGATGAAAGTTTGAGAATTAAACAAAATGCAACTCCGGAACTTAAAGGATTGTATTCTTCTTTGAGAGATACTGAACAAAATTTAAGAGATCAAATTAATTCATTATTAAACAACTCAACATTCTCAAAGTATTTACAAGACAATATCTATACACAAAGAGATGACCGTATTGTTTTTCAAGTAATGGCAACAAACAAAAATAAGGTTCCTGGGATTGTGCATGATGTTTCAGCGAGTGCAAAGACTTTTTATATTGAACCTGCTCAAATTGTACCATTCAATAACAAGATTAGAGAAATCAAATCTAAAATTAATGCTGAATGCATTAGAATTTTAGTTGAATTAACAAACCTTGTAAAAGAATATATGGCACCATTAGAACTTTGCGAAAAGGTAATGTCTGAAATTGACTTCCATTTTGCAAAAGCAAGATATGCTGTAAAATTACAAGCTGTAGAACCGGAGTTAACAGACGAAAAATATATTTATTTTGAAAATATGAAACACCCATTATTATTAATGGTTAGTGAAAATGTTGTAGCCAATAATTTTGAAATCGGCAAAGATTATCATTCTGTGATTGTAACCGGTTCAAATACAGGTGGAAAAACAGTAACATTAAAAACAATCGGATTATTTATTTTAATGGCAGAAGCAGGAATGTTTTTACCTTGTACTTATGCCAAATTATACCCATTCAAAAATGTTTTTGCTGATATCGGGGATTCTCAAAGTATTTTGCAAAGTTTGTCAACATTTTCATCTCACATGACAAATATAATTGAAATATTGAAACAAAGTACTGATGAGTCATTCGTTTTGTTAGATGAAATTTGTGCAGGTACTGATCCTGTTGAGGGGGCAGTGCTTGCGCAAGGTATATTAGAAAAACTCGCTCAAAAGAAAGTAACAAGCATAATTACGACTCATTACGGAGAATTAAAAGCTCTTGAATATTCTAATAAATTTTTCAAGAACGCATCTGTTGAATTTGATACTGAAACATTGAAGCCTACATACAAATTACTAATTGGTATTCCGGGGTTGAGTAATGCGATTTCAATTGCTGCAAATTTGGGGCTGGATAAGGATATTGTAGATAATGTAAAAAAAGTTCTTATAACTCAAAAAGACCCAACAGTTGCAGTTGTTGAAAAGTTGCAAGAAACTCATCAAGAACTTTCTCGAAACTTGATGAAAGCACAAGAGTTAAAAGAATCTTCACTGGAAATTAAAAAAGAATACGAAGAAAATTTAAATAAGGTAAAAAAAGAAAAGAAAAAGACGATTAAAAATATCAAAAACAAATTTGATGTTGAGATGATGGAAGCTCGAGGCGAAATCAAAAAAATTCTTGACGAACTTAGGAAAGAAAAATCTGAAAAACTGGCAAGGAGAGCTTATTCAAGACTTGCAAAATTGGAGTCAGGTTTCAGAAATGATGTTGATAATGTTTCAGACAAGCAACAATATCTTGAAATAGATTGGGATAAGGTTGTTGTTGGCGATGTTGTAATGCTTAAAAATCTTCATCAAAAAGTTACGATTTTATCACTACCTGATAAAAACAAAAAACTTTTTGTCGATATGGGTTCTATCAAAATGAAGGTCAAGAAAGATGAACTTGCAGTTTTAGATGAAAACTATAAAGCCCCAACTAAAGTCAAAGTTCCGGGGACAACATTCAGCAGGTTTGAATTAAGGCGACTCGAAATGTCATCAACTCTTGATTTGAGAGGTTATAGAGTAGAAGAAGCGCTTGACACAGTAGAAAATTATTTAGACAAAGCAAGTCTTGCTAACCTTTCTCCTGTTTATATAATTCACGGACACGGAACAGGTGCGTTAAAAGAAGCCGTTAGAGATTTCTTAAAATCTTCTCCTTATGTCGCAAAATATAGAGCCGGTGAAGATGCAGAAGGTGGCGACGGTGTTAGTGTTGTCGATATTAATTAAACACTCGTTGAAATAAGTTCTTTAATTATATTGCGTTTTAGTTTTCGTGTAGTCGTCCTTGGCAAGCTTTCTTGTCTGACAACTATACTGATTGGTCTTTTATATGGAGCTAAATGTGTTGATAAAAATTTAACTTCTTTTCTTATTGCTGTTTCAAGCTTGTCAAAATTTTCAAAATTCATTGCGTAGTTAGTTGTTGGAACAATAATTGCGGCAATTTCTTCGCAACCATTCTTTTCGCCACCTGATTTTGAAATACCCGTGACACAAACTTCTGCAAAATTTGGGCTTTGCTCTAATACAGATTCAATTTCTTCCGGAAAAACTTTTTTACCTCCGGATAACACAATCATATTTTTAATTCTACCTGTGATGTAAATCAATTTAGTTTTGGGATTAATTTGTGCAATATCACCTGTATGCAACCAACCCTCAGAAGAAATTACTTCATTAGTTAAATCTTTTCTGTTATAATAACCCTTCATAACGGAAGGTCCTTTTAGCATCAATTCACCTGTGTCTTTATCAATTTTAGCCTCAAAAGATTTAAGAGCTGGTCCAACTGATTTCAAGTCTTGACATTTCCCTCTATTTACGGCAACAACAGGGCTTGTTTCGGATAGTCCATATCCTTGATAAACTTTTACACCAATTCTTTCAAAGAATTTCCCGACATTTACATCTAATGGCGCACCGCCAGAGATACAACCAAAGAATTCTCCGCCGAACTTTTTATGAATAGAGCTAAACATTATTCTTCTTAAATTTATTGGCATAAATTTTGCGATTTTGTAATTTAATTTAAATAAAAATTGAACAATTTTAGGTTTTTTATTTAATTCTGATTCTATTGAAGTTTTTAACAATTTTAAAAATGCAGGGACAGTAATCATAAATTGGATTTTCTTTTCGGTCATAACTTCTAAAATATCTTTAGGTTTTAAGCTCTGAGTATAATAAATTGAAAATCCATGATTTAAAAAGGTGAAAAATCCGACAGTCAATTCAAACAAATGATTCATAGGTAAAATTGACAACATTCTCATTTGTTTGTTAGGTAAAATTTCTTTTAGTGCAATTCTCAAATCGTGCATTTGAGCAAGCATATTTTTAAATGTAATTTCAACCCCCTTAGGATTTCCTGTTGTCCCTGATGTATAAATAATAAAAGCTGTTGCACTAAGTGGACGTCTTCTCCATTTTGAGTTGTAGTTTTCAGGTAAAGAATAAAGGCTCGGAATTAAATCATTTTCATAAGGGGAAGAATCCATTAGGATAATATATTCTAGCGATGGAATTTTGTCTTTCAATTCTTTAGCTTTTTCAATATTATTTGCAGACGCTAAAATGACTTTAGGTGCACAATCTGAGAGAATTGAAACCAATTCGTAAATCGTTAACTTGTTGTCTAACGGAACAGTTGTTAAGCCTGCAAGAACAGAGCCAAATACGCATGCTCCATATTCCGGTTTTGATTCTGATAAGATTGCTAGTTTTTCGCACTTTTCTATTTTTAAATTATTTATCAGGTAAGATGCAAGTCTTCTTGATAAAAGTCCTAGACCTTTATATGTAAACTCATTCCAACCCCATTTCGATTTCATGCCTAAAGAGATTTTTTCTCCATTGTTAATTGTAATATCTTCCAATAAAGAAAACACATTTTCATATTTCATAATTCCACACCCCAAAATACATTATACTTTATTTTACTTTAAAAATTTATTTCGTGCAATAAAAAAGACAAATATTTCTATTTGTCTTTTTGTTTTTAAATTCTGGTTTGAATTCTTATATTTCAAAACTTTTTGCAACTTTAATCATTAAATTTTCCATAAAGTTTGCAAAAGATTTTGAATTGCCTCTGTATCCAGTTGCACCTAGTAGTCTATCTTTTCTTGTTATATAAACATCATAAGCATTCTCATTTTTCAAAATATTCAATTCGGCATTATTTTTAAGTTTTATATTTGTAAACTTTTTACCTTGTGATTTTGCTAAATCTGCAAGTTTAAAACCTAACTTAATTCCTTCAATCGGAGCCATATTTGATAATCCTTTCGTCTTTTTTATTTTATTAGAGAATTAAAGACTTGTAAATAATATATTTTGCTATTTGTTGATAAAATTTTACAAAAAAAATAAATAATTGTATTATAATTATGGATATACTTTAGATATTTAATTAAGGGTTCATGGGATATGTTAGTATCAAAAATTTCTAACTCAAATAGAACTACGGTTTTATTTGGACGCAAATTAAGAAAAGATGAAGAACAAGATTACAGAGAAAATGTTTTGCAACCGGCATTTGATTACTTGGGAACAGAAGAGGTTGCAATGATTGTTCATGGAACTTCATATCCGGAAAAAGCTCAAGATTTGGGTGTCGGTTCTCCTTATGGAAAAGCTGCTGCAAAATTTATTCCATTTGAAATTTTGCATGGTTTTAATTCAAATCAGCTTGGACCAATTGGAGTAATTCGTGATGCTCAGCACATTTCACCCTACAAATCTACAGTTTCTACAAGAAATTATTTATTTACGGATTTGAATGACTTGACTACTGATAAATATGCAAATGTTTTATCTCAAAGTGATATTGATTCAATGATTGATTATACTGATGATAATGGGAAAGATTATGCATATTCTGATTTCCCTGAAGCTTTTTCTAACTATAAGTATTTAATGAAGATTGCAAATAAAAACTTTAAACAAAAACTCGCAAATAACGACCCTATGGCTCAGAAATTAAATGAAGAATTTGTTCAGTTCAAAAAAGAAAAAGGTGTTGATATTTATCAAGATGCGTTGTTTGATGTTTTAACAAACGAATATAAAACAATGGATTTTAACAAATGGAGTGAATTAGATAAAAATTTAATTCAAGAACTAAAAAATCAAAATCCAAAGGCAATTGATAGGTATAAAAAAATAACTACTCGTTCAAAAGATGATTTTGAAACATATATCTTTGGACAATTTATTCTTGATAAACAGATAAAAGAAAATACGAAATTAAGAAAAGATTTGAATTTTAAATATATTAGTGATTTACTTGTAGGATTTTCAAAATCAGATGAATGGTCACATCAAGATTTGTTCTTAAAAAATTGGAGAATGGGTTGTCCTAATGGAGGAAAATACGGTCCACAATTGTGGAATATACCGGTTCTTGACCCGAAAAAATTGTTCAATGATGATGGCTCACTTGGTGATGCCGGTTTATATATGAAGAAAAAGCTTGATGCTTCGCTTGATAATTTTGAAAATGTCAGGATTGACCATGCTTTAGGATTAATAGACCCATATATTTATGATAAGAATTCTCTAAACGGTAATGATTTTAGTCATTTTAGAGCCAATAATATTTCTTATATGCCGGATATTGACCCAGATGGCAGTTACAAAAAAGTTTTAAATAAGATAATTTTACCAACGTTAGCTGTGCATGGAATAGATAAAGATTATCCGGTTTGGGAAGATTTGTGTACAGATACTCAAACATTCAATGAGATTTATCACGAAAAAAATCATCTCCCGGGTATTACGCAGCTTGAATATATGAGAGCAGAAAATTCGCAAGATGATGGTGATTGGGGTTTAGTCGGCTCACATGATTCGGATCCTGCAACAAAAATGATTAAGAAAGATTGGGTAAAAGATCATGATGCTTGGAATATATTTTATCTTGCCGGATTTTTAAATTCTAATCCGAAAAGAGCAAAATACAGAGATTCATTTTGCAAGCAAATAGCCGAGAATGATTCTGATAGGATAAAGGCTAAATTTGCAGAATTATTTTTGACCTGCAAAAAAATTCAGATATCATTTGCTGATTTCTTTGGAATTGATAAAACCTATAATGAGGGCGGAAAAGAAAACGATACAAATTGGAAACTTCGATTGAATAAAGATTACGAAGATTCTTATTATAAGAATTTGTCAAGTGAACGTCCAACAGCATTGAATATGCCGGAGATTTTGAAAATTGCAGTTCAGGCAAAAGCGGATATGAATGCTCTAAAAGAAGCCCAAAGAACTGGAAAAGAACCACAGGAAAATAATTCTCCGGAGGTTGAAAATATTTTGAATAACCTTGATAAATATGAAAAGATTTTAAAAGAATAGTTTAATATATTTAATTATTTTTAAAATCAAAAAGAGTTTTTAATGGTACAGATAGTGCATTTGATATCTTTATGAGTGTTTTAAGTCCCGGTTTATTTATATGGACTTCAATTTTCCCAAGGTAGTCTAAGCTAATGCCTGCTTTCTCTGCTAATTTTTCTTGTGTAAGATGAGCATTTTCGCGTAAGAATTTTATTTGTTTTCCTAATGCAATGTATAATTCATCTTCATTCATTTGACAATCTTACTGGAAATGATAACATAATTTTACTGGATAAATTCCAGTAAAATATACTTAAAAAATTTATGGAGACACTTTAAAAATTATGAAATCTTTGTTTAATAGTAATGACATGGAGATTTGTTCCCTCGTAAATTTATGGGAGAGGGCTAGGGTGTGTGGTGTTACGCACGTAGATAGGCCACCAATAAAGGTGAAACTTGTGCTCTGCACTATATATAAATAATGGTGGAATGGACATTGATTATTTTGACCGTAAAGAAAATTGATTTTTGTGTTAATATGATTTTATGATAGATAGATATTCACGTGAAGAAATGGCTAAGATTTGGGATTTGAATTCCAAATTTGATTATTATTTGCAAGTTGAACTTGCTGTGTGCGATGCTTATGCAGAACTTGGAACTATTCCAAAAGATGCTGCAAAACAAATCAGAGAAAAAGCATCTTTTACGGTTGAGAGAATTGACGAAATTGAAAGAGAAGTTCGTCATGATGTGATTGCGTTTTTGACTTGTGTTAATGAAAGCTTGGGTGATTTAGGACGATTTGTCCATGTTGGAATGACCAGTTCTGATGTGATTGATACAGCTTTTGCTCTTCAAATTCAAGATAGTGGGAAAATTATTAAGGCTGATTTAACCAAAACCATTCAAACATTGAAAAATCTTGCTAAAGCTCATAAAGACACCGTTTGTATAGGTCGCTCTCACGGAATTCACGCAGAAATTATGACATTTGGGGCTAAGATGTGTTCTTGGATTGATATTTTATCTCGTCAAAAAGATAATTTTGAACATGCCTTAGAGCAAATAAGAGTTGGACAAATTTCCGGACCTGTTGGGACTTATAGCAATATTCCTCCAGAAGTTGAACAACTTACTTGCAAGCATTTAAATTTAAAGCCTGCAAAAATTTCTACACAAATTATTGCAAGAGATTATCACGCATATTTTATGCAATCTTTAGCTTTGATTGCAAGTGTTTTAGAACAATTTGCAACAGAAATCAGACATCTGCAGAGGACAGAAGTTTTAGAGCTTGAAGAAGGTTTTGGCAAAGGTCAAAAGGGTTCTTCTGCAATGCCACACAAGAAAAATCCTGTTTTGAGCGAAAATTTATGCGGTCTTGCAAGGGTTGTAAGAGCAAATTCTATTGTTGCATTGGAAAATATTCCCCTATGGCACGAAAGAGATATTTCTCATTCTTCTGCTGAACGTATAATTTTCCCTGATAGTTTAACTCTTGTTGATTTTATGTTGAATAGATTTAACGGCTTGATGGAAAATATTGTTGTCCACAAAGATAATATGCTAAAAAATACCAACAAATTTGGTGGCATTGTATTTTCTCAAAAGGCTTTGCTAGAACTTGTTGAAAAAGGATTATCAAGAGAAGATTCATATAAAATTGTTCAACGAAATGCTCTTGATGCATTCCAAAATCACGGTGATTTTAAGGCAAATCTTTTGAATGATTCAGAGGTTACAAAACTTTTATCAAAAGAAGAAATTGAAGCTATTTTTGATAAAAATGCCTTTTTGCATAATATAGAAACTATTTATAAGCGTTTTGAGCTATAATTTGAAATCTAAGAGTTCTGAAATTTTCAAACCGAATGCTTCTGCTATTTGATATAAGTTTGTGTATCTTATATCTGCATTCCCACGTTCAATTTCGCTAATTGTTCTCCTTGATACGGAGGATTTTTCTTCCAAGTCTTCTTGGCTGAATTTTCTTTTTAATCTTTCGTATCGTATCTTTTGTCCCAATTGCAATAATCTGTCATCTTTCATTCTCTAATTCTATTTAATTGACAAAACTTTTAAAATAAGATATAAGGATAGTATGAACATTATATTGTTCAAATTTACGCATGAGATAACAGGTAGGTTTATGATGAAAAATAAAATAAAATTGGCATTCACTCTTTCCGAGGTTTTAATCACCCTTGGCATTATTGGGGTCGTTTCAGCAATGACAATTCCAACATTAATAAGTAAATACCAAAAACATATTGTTGAAGCTAATCTGCAAGAATCATACTCAATTATTCAACAGGTGATGAAATATACAGAATATGATGATGTGTCTTTTGATGTAAAAATCCCTGATAGTCTAGAGGGTATGAAATTGTGGTCAGAAACTTTTTTAGAACCTCATTTAAAATATGGTAAAATCTGTTATAACACGTCAGGTTGTTGGCAGGCAAAAGTTCCAACCAAAAATTTAAAAGGAAATGTTGCTGTTTATAATAGAACTGGAATCGGTGTCGGATACGGCATTATTACAATAAAACTTACTAATGGCGCAAATTTATGTTTGGACGGCTTTTCAAAATCAGATATGAAAAGATTCTTTGGTACTGATATTACAGATGCTGCTTCTTTGGTTGTTTATATAGACGCAAATGGAGATAGGGGGCCTAATATTATCGGAAAAGATATTTATATTTTAGCTTATACGACGAATGGGCTTGTTCCTGCCGGATTTAGCGAAACAAATGAAACAGTTAAACAAAATTGCAGTAAGAATGCCACGGGGCAAAATGCAGGTTATTATTGTATAAATCTGGTTAAAGCAAATGGGTGGAAAATTCCCGATGAATTGTGGTCGTTGAAATAAAGAACCTTTAAGGTTTTCAAGTCTTTGTCTGTTAACATATTTTAAAAGAATTTTGTAAAAATAGATATTTGTGATATTATTGATACACAAGAATAGATAAACTTTTGATAAAAAGGGGAAAAATATGATTTCAGTAAATGATTTTAAAACAGGTTTGACAGTTGAGTTGGATAACGGTCTTTGGACAGTTGTTGAATTCTTACACGTTAAACCGGGTAAAGGTGCTGCATTCGTTAGATCAAAATTGAAAAATGTTATCACCGGTCAAGTTGTTGAAAAAACATTTAGAGCTGGTGAAAAAGTCGCTAAGGCTACTTTGGACAGACGTGAAATGCAGTATTTGTATAAAGAAGGTACTGCTTACGTTATGATGGATAACGAAACTTATGACCAAATTCACGTCGAAGAAGCTCAAATTGGTAGCGGAGTTAAATACTTAAAAGAAAATATGAACGTTATGGTTCTTACTCATGAAGGTAGAATTATTGGTGTTGATATTCCTGCTCACGTTGAGTTAGAAGTTGTTGATACTCCTCCATCAGAAAAAGGAAACACTTCTCAAGGTGGTACAAAACCTGCGACATTAGAAACAGGTGCTGTTGTTAACGTTCCATTCTTCGTAGCAATTGGTGACGTTATCAGAGTTGATACCAGAACTAATGAATACTTAGATAGATGCTAGTTAGCTTCTATTGATTTTATTTCGGTAATATAAAGAGGAAAACAAATGAAATTTGAAACAGATTATATAGAAAAATTAGCTAAGGTTTTAGCGGATACAGGTTTAACAGAAATTTCTTTAGAAGATGGTGAACAAGCTATTACTTTGAGAAAAGATGTTATTGTTGCTCCTGTAGCTTCTGCTCCGGTTGCTGCTCAAGCACCTGTTGCTCCAGCAGTTGCACCTGCTCAAGCTCCTGCTACTTCCGAACCGGCTAAAAAAGGAACTCCAATCACTTCTCCAATGGTTGGAACATTCTACAAATCACCATCTCCTGATGCTGATGCATTTGTTGCTGTTGGCGATAATGTAAAAGTTGGAGATGTCGTTTGTATCGTTGAAGCAATGAAAATGATGAACGAAATTAAGTCTGAAATCGCAGGGAAAGTTGTTGAAATTTGTGTTGAAGACGGTCAACCTGTTGAATTTGGACAAGTTCTTATGTATGTAGAATAATAATTTAAAATTGTTGAAAGTGAACGGTTTTTAAACTGTTCACTTTCAAGTTTTTGATAAGGGATATTTGGAAAATGTTTAGAAAAGTATTAATAGCAAATAGAGGCGAAATTGCAGTTAGAATTATCAGAGCTTGTCGTGAGTTGGGCATTCCTACTGTTGCAATTTATTCTCAGGCAGATGCAAATTCTTTGCACGTGAGATTGGCAACAGAAGCTTATTGTATTGGACCTGCAAAAAGTGCGGATAGTTATTTGAGCATTCCTGCAATTATGTCTGCTGCAATGGTATCTGGTGCTGATGCTATTCACCCAGGGTATGGGTTTATGTCTGAAAGAGCTGATTTTGCGGAAATTTGCGAAAAACAAGGTATAAAATTCATCGGACCTACCGCAGAAGCTATGAGAAAAATGGGAGATAAAGCTACTGCTCGTAAAACAATGATTGAAAACGATGTTCCTGTTACTCCTGGGACAGGAATTGTTAAAACTGTTGAAGAAGTTCAAGACTTTGCAAATGAAGTTGGCTACCCAATTATTTTGAAAGCAACTGCAGGTGGTGGCGGTAAAGGTATGAGAATTTGCCGAAGTGATGAAGAAGTTGAATTGAATATGGAACTTTGTCAATCAGAAGCTAAAAACTTCTTTGGCAACCCTGATGTTTATGCTGAAAAATATTTGGAAAACCCAAGACACATTGAAGTTCAAATTTTAGGTGACAGTTTCGGGAATGTTGTTCACTTAGGTGAAAGAGATTGTTCTATTCAAAGAAGACATCAAAAGTTGTTGGAAGAAGCTCCTTCTCCTGCAATCAATGAAGAAACCCGAAAACAAATGGGTGCAGCTGCCGTTCGTGCTGCTAAAGCAATCAATTATGAGGGGGCAGGAACTTGCGAATTCTTACTTGACCATGACGGTAAATGGTATTTCATGGAAATGAACACAAGAATCCAAGTTGAACACTGTGTTACAGAAATGATTTCAAGTGTTGATTTGGTAAGAGAACAAATTCTTGTAGCTGCAGGTGAAAAATTAAGCTATACTCAAAATGATATTCACTTAAAAGGACATGCAATTGAATGTAGAATTAATGCAGAAAACCCAAGAAAAGGTTTTATGCCAAATCCGGGAACTATTTCTGGCTACTTAGCCCCTGGAGGTTTTGGTGTAAGAGTAGATTCTCACGTTTACCAAGATTACACAATTCCTCCATACTATGATTCAATGATTGGTAAATTGATTTGTTGGGGTAGAACTCGTAACGAAGCAAGACGTAGAATGTATAGAGCTTTGAAAGAATATGTTGTTACAGGTGTTGAAACAACAATTCCATTCCACCAAGCAATCATTGAAGATGAAGTTTTCATGAGCGGTAAATTTAATACAGGATTTATTGAAGATTTCTACAAACGTAAAGGTTTGAGCGAGGAATAAGGCGCAAAATTAATAATATAAATGGTAGTAAAAAGAAACTGACAAATAATGCCAGTTTCTTTTTCTTCATTAGAAGATTGTGAAATAAAGAATAAAATTGTTAATAATAAAATTTTTTATTTATTCTTCTAACATATACTAATAAATAACGGCAGATTTGTAAATGTTTTTGTTCTATAATTCATGTAGTGTAAAAATCAAAATAATGTAGGTTGGCATTGCTGTGCCGATACATAGTTTGAGGTATAAAATGACAAAAACATATAATGATGCGGTAAAATTGTTAACATCTGTTGGTAAATTTCATATTTCTTTGGGTTTAGATAGAATGTTCAAAATTATGGATTTGCTTGGTAATCCGCAAGATAAATTGAACTGTATTCATGTCGCAGGTACGAATGGTAAAGGTTCTGTTTGCGCAATTTTATCTTCTATTTTAACTTGTGCTGGGCAAAAAGTTGGACTTTATACTTCTCCTCATATTTTCAAATATACAGAACGAATTCAAATATGCGGAAACCCTATTACAGATGACGATTTTGTAAAATATGTTTTTGAAATTTCTGATTTGGCTGATAAAAATAACATTGATTTGACCGAATTTGAAATTTTAACTGCTGTAATGTTCAAATATTTTTATGATAATGATGTTGATGTTGTTGTTCTTGAAACTGGTTTGGGTGGGAGATTTGATGCAACAAATATTATTAAAAGAAATCTTTGCTCAATTATTACGCATGTTGATTTCGACCACACTGAAAGGCTTGGAAATACGATTGATGAAATTGCATCAGAAAAAGCCGGAATTATCAAGCCGAATTGCCCTTGTATTGTATTTGAGGGAAGAGAAGTTTATCGAGATGTTACAGACGAACTAGGTTCTCTTTTGCTTATGGTTGCCCCTTTTGCTCCAACAACTGAGTTGGCATTGAAAGGTTCTTATCAACAAGAAAATTTGTCGCTTGCTCTTGCAGCTATTGAAGAAGTTTTCCCAGAAGTTCCACAAGCTGTAATTGATGAGGGGTTAAGCCGAGTTAAGCACCCTTGCAGATTTCAATATATAGAAGATAAAAATTTGATAATTGATGGTGCGCATAATCCAAATGGGATAAATTCTCTAAGTCAAAGTTTAGATATGTATTATCCAAATACAAATCGTAGATTTATTTTTGGGTGTTTGAAAAATAAAGATTATACAAAAATGGTTCAAAGTTTGTTTATGCAAGGAGATGAAATCTATTTTTATCATTTTAAGCATCAAAATTCATGTCCCGTTCAGGAATTGCAAAAGGTTTGTCCATTTGAATCAAAAGAACTAACTCCGAACACTCAAATTGATTTTAATGATGGACATTTGAATATTATTTGCGGTTCTTTTTATATGATATCAGAACTTGCGCAACGTTTTGATATTAATATATTTTAACTTATTGCTTGCAAATATTCATTTTGCATAATATAATGTACTCAGCCGAAAGTTATGGGCTTTGGTATGCCTATAATTTTTTAGTTACTACTTTAAAACAAAAGGAGAAGAAAATGCCAAAAATGAAAACACACAGAGCAGCTGCTAAACGTTACAAAGTAACTGCAACTGGAAAAATTATGAAAAGACAAGCAGGCATAGGCCACTTGCTCCAACACAAATCAGCATCTAGAAAACGTAGAATTTTCAAGATGGTGGGTGTTTCTGAGTCACATGTAGCATTGGTATCTAAAGAGTTACCATACAAGAAGTATTCAAGATAGGAGCGAATAAAAAATGAGAATTAAACGTGGTAATGCTGGTGTTAAAAGACACAAAAAAATATTAAAACTTGCTAAAGGCTTTATTGGTGCTAGAAGCAGAATCTTCAAAGTTGCTAATATCGCAGTTATGAAAGCTTTAAAATATGCTTACAGAGATAGACGTACTACAAAACGTAATATGAGAAGATTATGGATTGTAAGAATCAACGCAGCTGTTAGATCTCGTGGCATGAGCTATTCAAGATTCGTTAATGCTTGTAAAAAAGCTAACGTAGTTGTAAATAGAAAAATGTTAGCTGATTTAGCGGTAAAAGATCCTGAAGCATTTAATGTACTTTTCGAAACTATTTCAAAATAGTTAAAAGTGTTTCAAAGTTAAAAAGAGTTGGTTTAGAGAAATCTGAACCAGCTCTTTTTCATGTCACGTTTGCGTTAAAAGTGGCGATT
>DABJ01000039.1:17279-43678 GCA_002102825.1 Candidatus Gastranaerophilales bacterium HUM_12
ATTAAAAGAATTAAATTTATCAAAAATTAGTGACCATTGTATAACTTTTTAAAGTAGTCTTGATCCGTTGAGGCATAATATCCGCAAGTCATTCCATTTAAATCACTGTTGCTATTTGCATCACAGTATGTTGCAGGATTTGTACTCCAAGCTGCAGTTGTTCCAGGCGCGCCAACAGGTAGAACATCGCCTTTAACGATTTCAAATGTGAATAAATCCCAACCCCATTTGTTTGGACGATTATTTTTCCCATTTATATCAATAGAAACAAGAAGTCCATTTGGATTGTTTGCAGGGTTTTCAATAACAAATAACATTCCATTGTTTATGACAAAAGCTCCATCGTCAAGCATGTGTGCATTCATTTTTGTATTGTTGTTTTTTCTAATAGTATAGTCTGAAGAATTATCTCTATTAGTTGTTGAAATACACACACTATCATTTGTTGCGGCATATACCCCACAGTCAATAGTTACTTTTTGGTATTGTTTTAGTATCGGATAAAATGCACCTGCCTTCACATAGTTTTTCGGATCTGTTGATACTTCGTCTGCGTCCATTTCTGCAATTGATTTTGCGAGGATTGCGTAAGCTGTATTGAATTGAGCTTTTGCCTTAGCCGCTTTTTGTCCAAGTACCAATTGCGGCATAACTAATACCGCAACAACTCCAATTACAGTTAGTGCAATCAAAATTTCTCCAAGAGTGAATGCTAAAAACTTCTTTATCATATTTAAAATCTATTCCTCATTCGTGTTCTTTTTTATTATAACATATTTACTTCCATTCCTCAATATATTGAAATATTTTGTTAAATAGTGGCAAATTTTAATATTTACGGTTTTTAGTGAAGCTGCTAATAAATTAGGAGTAAAAATTTATGTCAATGAATACCCCATCAAATTCTACATCAATGGCTGCAGGAACGGTTTTAGGTTTGGTTGGAATGAATGCATATTTTTTACCTGTAACAAAGGAAAGATATATCAAAAGTGCTTTTGCCGTTCATCGAAATATCACAAATTCTAATATTTCAAGGTTAGATGAAGCTGCAATTTCATTATCGAAGAAAAGATTAAAAACTGAACAGAAATTGTTTTTATCTCAAATGAGTGTCCCTGAAGATATGAATGCTATCAAAGTTAAAATTAAACAATTAATAAATTCTATAACGGATTCTATTGAAGTTAAAAATACAAAGCAACTTTTTGCTACAACTTTTAATACTGTCAAAAAGTCAGAAGCTTTGAGGGATAATGTTTCTTCTCGGGCTTTCAAAAGGGTTCGTTGGACAAATTTAGGTTGGGGTGCTTTTATCGGCTTTGTTTTGGGAAATGTTCTTGGGGCATCTGTTCCATCAGCTCCAAAGGTTCCACCACAACAAATGTAAAATTAATTAAAAATAAATGTAAGTTTTGAGCAAAATATTTCTGAATGTTTGTTTAGATTCTGTTTGTGTTATCATGACGTTAGGTATGTGTGAAAAAGGAATTAAATATTACATTAAAGAGCTTTTAACAATAGCCGCCCCGATTATCATGGGAAACTTGGGTTTCATCTTGATAGGTGTTGGTGATGTTGTTGTCGCAGGAAGACATTCAACTGACACTTTTGCTGCAATTAGTATTGCAACTGCTATATTAAACTGCATTTTGACTTTCGGAATTGGTTTGATTTCAAGCATTTCTCCTCTACTTTCAAATTATAGAGGAGAGAAAAAATCTGTAAAAAAATATTTTTACCCATCAATTCGATTTGCAATGCTTCTTGCAATAATTACGTCTTTGGCAATTGTAGCTTTTATTCCCATAATCCCGAAAATGGGTTTTGAGCAAAAATTAATTCACCCGATTCAAGATTATATGTTGATTACCGCATTGAGTACATTTGGAGTATATTTACATGCTTGTTTAAAAGAATTTTTACAAGCTTTTGAAATTGTTGTCTTTCCTAATATTGTTACAATGTTTTGTGTATTTTTGAACGTCGTTTTAAATGTAATTTTGGTGTTTGGATTTGGGCCAATCCCGTCATTAGGTGTTATCGGGCTTGCGATTGCAAGTTTACTTGTTAGATATTTTATGGGTTTTGCTCTTTTAATTTATTGCTTTATAAATATGTCTTTCAGAAATTATCACGAAAAAGCTTATTATCATAATATGGTGAAAATTGGAATGCCAATTTCTTTGGCTGTATTGGTTGAGTTTGTTGCTTTCAATAGTATTGCAATTCTTATGGGTAGAGTTTCAGGTGTGTATGCTGCTGCTCAGAATTTGGTTTGTACTTTGACGACAATTTCGTTTATGGTTCCGTTTGCTATTTCTAATGCAATTGCTGTTAAGGTCGGATTTGCAAATGGTTCTCACAATTCTGTTGATTTAAAAAGATATTCCTTAGTTGGAACTGTTATGTCTGTTGGATTTATGTTGTGTAGCGCAATCGTATTTTCATCATTCCCAAAACAAATTGTAAGCATTTTTACTGTTGATAAAAATTTATTTAATATTGCAATCCCAATTATGTATATTTTAGGAATTTTTCAAACCTTTGATGGTTTGCAAGTTGCACTCTCCGGTATTTGCAAAGGGATAAAACAAACAGGAATTGTTTTGTTTGCTAACTTTGTTGCATATTGGTGTGTATCTATTCCATTGGGTTGTTTTTTAGCATTCCATTGCAAGTTTTATTTAAAAGGTTTTTGGATTGGCTTGGTTTCAGCCGCAATTTTACTTTGCTCCATCATGCTTTATAAATTGAAAAAATATTATGATTCCGAATATAAAAAACAAGAACCTGCTTGTTAGTTCTTGTTCTTTTTGGGGGTAACTTTTTTATTTTAATCTTTAGATAGCAAAGAATAAAAGTGCAAACATACAACCTAAAGAAGCAGCACTGAATAAAAACCAAGTGTGCATTACCGGATGTTGATAAGACCAAATTTCTTTAATTGTGCTTGTTGCATTGTTGATTGCTTGCATAAAACTCTCTCTCCAAATAAACTGTTTTCTATATATTCTATTTTCTACATTTATGGAAAAACAACATCACCTATTCGGTTGATTATTAATTTAGTTTAGCCTATTATTGAGTTATGCGAAAAGTTGAATTATTGATGCCGGCTGGCAATTTGGAAAAATTAGAATATGCTGTAAGATATGGAGCAGATGCGGTTTACCTTGGTGTGGTAGATTTTAGTTTGCGTGCAATGAGAAAAGGTGAAATTATTACTCTTGAAAATCTTAAAAGAGCAGTAGATTTGGCTCATTCTTTGGGTGCAAAGGCTTATTTAACATTAAATATATTTGCTTTTAATGAAGATATCAAACATTTGGAATCTTGCATGGATATAATTAAAGATGCAAATCCAGATGCAATATTAGTTAGTGATTTTGGTATATTAAGATTAGTTAAGAAATATATGCCGGATACGGAACTTCATATTAGTACTCAAACAAATATTTTGAATTATGAATGCGTTAAGTTCTGGCAAGATATGGGTGCGAAAAGAGTTGTTTTAGCACGTGAGCTTTCAATCCCAGAAATTGCTGAAATAAAAAAACAAGTTCCGGATATGGAAGTGGAATGTTTTATTCATGGCTCACAATGTGTTTCATTCTCTGGAAGGTGTTTGTTGAGTGATTATTTTACAAATGGTGAGAGAAAAGCAAATCACGGCAATTGCTCTCAGCCATGTCGTTGGAGTTACAAACTTGTTGAAGAAACTCGTCCGGGACAATATTATGAAATCAATCAAGATGACAAGGGGTCACATATTTTAAGTCCTAAAGATTTATGCTTGGTTGAGCATTTGAAAGAAATGATTGATGCTGGTGTTGATTCATTCAAGGTTGAAGGGCGTACAAAGAGCTTGTATTATGTTTCAGCGGTTGCGAAAACATATAGAAATGCAATTGATGAAATTGTACAAAATCCGAATGCTGATTTATCAAAATATNNATTTTCGTTTCTTGTTATTTGCACTGGTGATGAGCTTCTTGTTTCTACTCCTGTTAATATTGCATCTGGATGTGCGAATCCTTTTATTGATTTATCAAAATATTTTATGGAATTGAAAAAGGTTGGCAACCGTGGATATACAACAGGTTTTGCTTTAGGAGAAAATAAACCGGATAGTTACAGTTATGATATTTCAAAAGGTTTGGCCGGTGCTGATTTCTTGTTTGAATTCCATGGCAAGAAAAAATATTTTGAGGTTGATACTACTTCAAATCGTGAAGATGATTTATATCTTGTGAAAATTAAAAATAAAATTCTTTTAGGCGATGAAGTTGAGATTATTACTCCTAAAGAGCAATTTATTACAAAAGTTGAAGAAATTTTGAATGAAAAAGGTGATAATTTAGATGTTGCAAATACAAATTCTAATGTGTATTTGAAATTATCTCAAAATCCACAAGAATATAAAGTTGCACTAGCGAGAACAATTGGAGTAAAAGAGCATGTTTCTTAAACCAGACTATAATTTAAAAAGTATATATGATATCAATTTAGATGAACTTCAAAAAGATGGGGTTAAAGCTGTGTTATTGGACTTGGATAGCACAATTATGGCTTCTAAATCAGCATGTTATTCTGATGAAACTTATAGTTGGTTAATGAATGTTCAAGATAAATTTTTCATGGCAGTAGTTTCAAACAATCACAACCAATCTTATATTGAAAAGGTTAGGGCAATATCTCCATTCCCAATGCTATTTGGAGCATGCAAGCCTAAAACAGGTCCTGTTCGCCAATTTTTAGCAGAACATAATATTGAACCTAAAGATTGTGTTTTAGTTGGTGATAGACCATTAACAGATATTTTGTGTGGAAAATTTTTAGGTTGTAAAACAATTTTAGTTGATTCAATCACTGCGGGTACGGAGTCTAAAATTGTTCGATTCGTACGAATGTTGGAAAGAATGACTATTCGTCATTAGTTTGAAGTACATCTAAAGATTGAACTTTTTTCTTTGTCTTTTCAACTGTTACAAAATATAAACTGTCAAAAATACTATTATTACTATGATTTAGCCTGTTTCGTTCTTATAACTTGCCCTATATTTAGTTTTTTGCCTTAATCCTGACATTATGATACTATTGTATTGATGAGTATCTTTTATTAGTGAAATACTCTAAATAATTGATACATTTAAAGAAGAGCTTTAATATAATGTAGTTATAATAACTTATTAGATGGGTGGGAATAACGTGAATACAAATTATTACAGGAATGATAGTTGGGTAGATAACACATTCAGCAAGCGAGGAAAGCTTGTTTTGACGCTGTTAGCAGTTGTTTTTTCTGTTGGTATAATCGCAGGAGGTTGCGGCTTTTTACAAAATTTAGGCGGAAATAAACAAGAGGAAGTACCTGTAGCAGATACAAATCCGGCGCCAAGAGAAGCTGTTGAGGTTCCAAGTGAAAATAGTGTTGATTTAGATGTTGAGTCTGAACAAGCAAGTAACTTAGTGTCTTATGATGTAACTTCAATTGGTCGTTCTGATCCGTTTATGCCATCTGGTGAGATTGCAGCATTTGAAAATGCAAGAAAATCTGCAATAGCAGAAGCAAATGCTCATAATGCGAAAATTGCAGCTATTAAAAAGAAAAGAGGAACAGTTATTCGTGAAGCTGATGATATAAGTCCATATAGTTTCAATTTGCCTGTTCCACCGACATCTTTAGCAAGTTCTACAGCCGCTGCAGCAAAAATTACCAGAACAAAAGTTGTTGGTATTATGTATAATAGAAATAATCCGTCTGCGATTATCAATGTTGATGATAAAGATTATTTAGTTCGTCAAGGTGATAAAATTATCGGGCAAGAATATAAGGTTATTCAAATCAATCCGAACTGGATTACAGTTAGTTTAGGTTCTAACGTATATTCGGCAGGTATTGGTGAAATGTTCTCTAGGGAAGAGTTTAGTAAAACTCAAAATGATTTATATAACTTAAAGAACAGATTTGGTGGTAGAAAAGGTTAATTAATAAAAGAAATAAAGCAGGAGCAAATATGAAAACTAAGATTAGAGAAAAAATTATTGCAAGTGTTATGTTAGGAGCTTTTGTTCTAACTAATACTATGACCGGTGCGTTTGCAATGAGCGATGTGTATGGCGGATATGCTGGAGGAACAGATAGACCAATGTTGCGCTCAGGAGATTCGACATCGTTAGATATTCGTTCAAGTGTGAAAATACCGAATGGTAATTCTGTTGTAAACTTGAGTTTGCGTGATGCGGATATTAAACAAGTTTTGAGAATGTTTGCGGATCAAGCAGGAATGAATATTATTTTCTCTTCTTCTGTAGATGGGACTGTAACAATGGATTTGGTTGATATTCCATTAGAAGAAGCCTTAAATTTGGTTATTAAAACAAATGGTTTGTTCTATGATATTCAAGCAAATACTTTGGTTGTATCAAACAAAGATGAAGCAATGTCTGTTGCTTCAAAAGGCATGACTCTAATTCCTGTAAAATATGTTAATGCAGCTGCTCTTGCAAAATTTTTAAATACAAACATATTTACTAAAAATGGAATAAATCCGGGTGTTTCTACTCAGCCGGTTGTTACTATTAACCCTGCGACAAATGAATTGATTGTTATGGGTACAACAAATGATGTTGAAATGGCAAAAAGAATGGTTGCACAATTTGATGTGAAACCGTCTATTACAACTTTTAAAGTTAACCACACAACTCCAATGGAAATGGCAAGCATGATTTGTGATTCTTTCTTGCCATCAACAATTTCTGATGGTAATGAAGGAGGTTCTTCTGGTGGTAGTAGTGCTTCTGGAGCTACAGGTTTTGCCGCAGGTGTTGTAACTGGTTTTGCTTCAGATGATAGTTCTGATTCAGAAGATGATAGTTCTTCTGATAGCGGTTCTTCCGGTGGCGGAGGCGGTTCTATTTCAGTAGGTGGCGGTAAAATGTTATGTTCTGCTGCTTCATCTGCTTCAGCTTCCGGTTATGAAGGTTTACCTTTCAAAAACTTGTCTGTTTCTTATTTCCCGACATTGGGAACAATTCAAGTTATTGGCGGAACTCCGACTCAAATTGATATGATTAGAGATTATATTGCCGCAAATGATAAGAAAACTCCTCAAGCATATTTGGAAGTTCAAATTATTTCATTATCAGAATCAGGTAGTAAAACATTTGATAATACATGGCAATTCTTGAGTAAGAACTTCTCATTTAATGCCGGTGGTGGTAATGGTTTTGCAACAAATCCTGAACACCCTATTTTCTTTGCAGGTAGAGGCTTTGAATCAAAATCTTCATCATCTTCATCTTCAGATAGTGGTAGCGGTTCTTCAAGTAACAGTACTGTTTCGTTTAGTAAATGGAGTCAATCACCTCAATTGGTTTATGCCGTAAATTATTTAGTAGATAATAAAAAAGGTAGAGTTCTTGCTAATCCAAGAGTTTTACTTACAAGTGGTCAAAATTCAGTTATTGACTTAACTTCTGACTATGTATCAAAAGTAACTTCTGAATATTTGGATAACTCTTCTGGTTCTGGTTCAGCACAAGTACAAAAAGAATATGATATCGCCAATGATAATGGTATCAAAGTATCAATCACTCCATTTATCAGTCCTGATGGCTATGTAACCTTGGATATCAATCCAAATTATGCAACCATTAAAGAGCAACTATATACTAAATCTGAAACAGGTAATAACGATTTGGCTGCGACACTGTTACAAAGAAGAAACTTAACACTAAAAGGTGTTCGTATCAAAGATGGTGAAACTCTTGTAATTGGTGGTATGATTCAAGAATCTGAAACTAAAAACGTAAGTAAAATCCCGTTTTTAGGAGATTTACCTGTAGTTGGTATGTTCTTTAGAAGTACCGGTACTACAAAATCTAAGGAAGAAATGGTTATTATGTTGACTCCTCAGATTGTAGTTGATACAGAAGATGCTGTTGGGAACGACACGACTTTATAGTCAAATTTAACAACATTCGTTATATCAAAGAAGAGAAAAGTATTACATTATAAATGAACGCACTAATATTAAGATTAAAAAACAGCATAGATAAAAAAATACTTGATAGTATTGATAAAAATCTAATGGGACAACACCAGTTTGTCCCAATTAGTGTGAAAGATAATTTCCTTTTTGTGGCTGTTTCCAAAGTTTCAAATAAAGATGAAATTAACACGATATTAAAGAAAGCTTTTGATAAATCAATCAAGTTTATGCTGGTTGGTGAAGATGATTTAAAAGAACTTTTGACATCTTTGTCAATTCCAAGTGGAGTTGCACAAAGTTCGGTTGCAGTTTCAAGTGTTTCGTCTCCACAGGCTCCAGCAAAACCACAAATGCCAAAAGGAAATGGTTCAAAACTTGGTGAAATGCTTCTAGCAAAAGGTGTTTTATCAGAAGTTCAATTGATGAAAGCCTTATCTGAGTCTAAACGAAAAGGTGTTCCGATTGGTTCAATGTTGTTTGAGATGGGTGTTATTACTCTTGATCAATTGAAAGAAGTATTGCACACTCAAACTGGTTATGAGTTAGTTTCAGCAGATCAATTGGTGAATCAGAAAAAATTTGTTAACATTTTGCCAGAAGATTTTATCAAGGCAAATTCTGTTATTCCGATTTCATCAGATGGTAAAACTCTTGTAATTGGTGTTGTTAAACCTATTTCACAAGATGTTTTAAAACAAATTATTTATTTAACAGGTCAAAATCCAAAACAATTGTTGATGACTCACTATGAGTATCAAACAGCAATTAATACTTTCTTCTCAGAACAGAAAAAACAAACCGAAGAGATTATTGACCAAATTAAACAAGAAACTTTGGAAGATGACGAAGAAGCAACTTTATGGGAACAAGTCGATGCTGAATTGCAAGATTCTACCGGTTCTGTTGCTAAATTTGTAAATCAAATTATTACAAATGCAATTGATAATAAGGTTTCCGATATCCACATTGAGCCAAGATTATCAGGTTATATTGTAAGATACAGAAAAGATGGTATGTTGCAAAAAGTTCTTGACGTTCCGGCAAAAGTTGAAACATCAGTTATTGCTCGTTTCAAAGTTATGTCAAGAATGAACATTGCAGAACAAAGACGTCCTCAAGATGGTACGTTCTCAATTTCTTACAATAATTGCTCATATGATTTTCGTATTAATACATTGCCTGTTTCCGGTAAAGAAAAGGTTTGTATCCGTGTACTAGCTCCGGCTGTAAGTTTGAAATCCGGCGATAAAGAAATAAATTTGGTCGGAGCAAATGAACATGATATTGCAAAAGTTAAACAAATGGTATCTTGTCCGAACGGTATCATTCTTACATCAGGTCCTACCGGTTCTGGTAAAACAACTACATTGTATTCTGTATTGAAAAGTTTGAACGATGAAACAGTTAATATTACAACTATTGAAGATCCGATAGAAATCAAACTTGAGGGTGTTAACCAGTCTCAAATCAACGCAAAAGCGGGTATTACATTCGCATCATGTATGAGAGCTATCTTACGTCAAGACCCTGATATCATTCTAGTTGGTGAAATTCGTGACTATGAAACCTTGGAAATTGCAATTTCTGCTGCATTGACAGGTCACTTGGTGTTAAGTACTGTTCACACAAACTCCGCTGCTGCAACTGTTACTCGTTTGATTGAAATGGGCGCGAAAGATTACTTGGTATCATCAACTTTATCAGGTGTAATTGCTCAACGTTTGGTAAGACATTTATGTGATGATTGTAAAGAAGAATATTATTGCACTAGAGAAGAAGCAATGATGGTTACTTTGAATGAAGACGAAATTAAAAAGATTATGGAAACCCCGATTTACAGGGCAAAAGGTTGTAATAAATGTGGTTTCCAAGGTTATAAAGGTCGTTTAGGTGTATATGAAATTATGCAAATCACCAAAGATATTAAAAGACTTATTGCTCAAGGTGCTCATGACCTTGAAATTGAAGAAAGTGCTGTTGCAAATGGTATGACAACATTACACAAGTCATGCTACCAACACATTTTAGCAGGTAAAACAACTATTGAAGAATTTGTCAGAGTTTTAGGTATGGCAGGCGAATAGGGGAATTATGACAGTATATAATTATACAGCGATAAAAGATGGAACTAACGAACTTGTAAAAGGTAAAGTTGAAGCCGATGATTTACGTGAAGCTCGTGCAGCGGTTCGACGTTTAGGTTTTACTCCAACAAATATTGTTGAGGAACAAGCCGTTAAAAAAGATGAAAAGAAAAAGCCAACTGGTAAAATGCCGAAACTGGGTTTGTCGGAGCAGATTGATTTCACATCTACTCTTCAAATTTTGGCTGCAGCCGGTATTCCGATTATTGAATCATTGCTGTTTATTGAAAATGATGCGGCAAAGTTGAAAATTCGTCAATGTGCTACTGAATTAAGACGACAAATTATGAACGGTGGTACTTTCGCCGGTACAATTGCAAAATACCCTGAACAGTTTGGTCAAGTTTATATCGGTTTAGTTAGAGCCGGTGAAGATTCCGGTGAATTGGAGAAGACATTAGACCGTTTGTTGGAATTGTTAAATAAACAAGCTGCAATTAAATCTAAAGTAATCGGTACTTTGATGTATCCGGTTTTCGTAATCTTGTTGGCAGTATTTATTGTAATTGTCATGTTGGTATTCGTATTTCCGGTATTCAAAGAAATGTTTGATTCAATGGGAATGCAATTACCTTGGATTACAAGAGTTTTGATGGAAATGGGTATTTTCTTAAAGAAAAATTGGTTGGCTATACCGTTGGCATTTGCTGCAATCGGTTTCTTTATCAACTTCTTGTTCCACTGGAAACCAAGTAAATGGAAAATTGATGATATTGTTTTGAAAATTCCTGTTCTTACAGATTTAATTCAATTTTCAAATTTTGCAAACTTTATTGCCGTTATGCAAGTTGCTTACGATGCAGGTGTTCCGATTTTGGAATGTTTGTATTTGTCAAATATGACATTAACTAACCATACTCTAGAAACTAGGGTTGAAGAAGCAACTGTAAGGGTTCAACAAGGTCAACACTTGTCTGCAGCATTAAGAGCAACAAGAACAATGCCTAAAATGATTTTGTTCATGATTGCAACAGGTGAACAATCAGGTCGTTTGGGGGATATGTTAGGTCAAGCAACAAATTATATTGACAAACAACTTGATACAATTATTGATGTTATGACAAAAATGATTGAACCGATAATGTTGATTGTAATTGGTTCTATCGTACTTGTATTGGCAGCAGCTCTTTATTTACCGTTGTTCGCTTCTTACATGGGTATGTAGTGCTAAAAAATATAAAATATAAACAAAAAGGATAAGCCATATATGGCTTATCCTTTTATTATTTGTGCTATAATGGGTTTATTATGGAAGAGAAACAAATAGATAAAATATACGAATTAATTGATGCTTCAAAATATGATGAAGCAGAAGTAGAAATTAAAAAAATATTAGAGGTGGACTCTAAAGATACAGATGCACAAAGATTATTAGCCTTATGCGAAGTTAATCTTGAACACTATGACCAAGCACGAAGTATTCTTGAAGATGTTATCAAATACAGGCAAGATGATGCTTTGTGTTGGTATTATTTAGGTTGTTGTTATGACAATTTGGAAGAATATGTGGAAGCAAAATTTGCTTATAAAAAAGTTTTAGAATTACGACCGGAGTATGTTGATGCCTACAAAAGTTTGGCAATTGTTTATATCAAAACTGAAGACCATGACCATGCAATTGAATATGCTAAAAAAGGTCTAGAATATAGTCAAGAAGATTATGCTCTTTATTATATTTTAGGTACAGCTTGTATGGCTTCTAAGAGGTTTGAAGAAAGTGTAGAATATATTGAACACGCAATTAAATTAAATCCGGGAAATGTTCAATTGTATAATAATTTAGGCACATCGTATCTGACAATTGGTGAATTAGATAAAGCATTTGAAACTTATGAAAGAGCTTCTCAAGTTGATCCGAAAGATTCTTTAACTTATTTCAATATGGCTTCAATTCTTCAATTGCAAAATAAACATAAAGAAGCTTGTGAATATTTTGCAAAAGCTCATGAACTTGAACCTGAAGAGGACAGTTATTTGGTAGCTTGGGCATTGTCAGAAGTTAAAGCGGGACAGTTTAAAGAAGCAATTGAGCATTACAAATATTTGGCATCAGCTTATCCTCAAAAATCTTCTTACAGATACAATTTGGCATGCTGTTATCAGGTTGTAGGAGAATATGAAGTTGCAATTACGTTGTTAAAGCAGTTGGCTTTATTGAATCCAAAAGCAACAAATATTATGAAGAAACTTGCCGGAATTTACATGGCAAGTGGTCAATATTCAAAAGCTAAAGAAATTTACGAAAAAATTGTTACTCAAGGTACAACTTCTTTCCAATTGTATTATGAATTGGCTTTGTTATGTGTTAAAACTGATGATATTGATAGAGCAGAACAAATATTGAAAAAGGTTTGCAAGTTAAATCCTGATTTTGCATTGGCTCACAAGGATTTAGGTGTAATTTATCTAAATAAGAGATTGTTTGATTATGCAAAAGATGAGTTTGAACAAGCTTACAAATGTGACCCCGAAAATTATTCAGTTGTTTTAGAGTATGCAAATTATTTACATTCAACTTCTGATTTTGAAAAAGCTGATGAATTCTACCAAAAAGCAATTGAAATTGATGAAGAGAACCCGAATGGTTTAGCTTTTTCGGCATTAAACAAGACTCATTTAAAACAGATAGATTTGGCCAAAGAACAAATTACAAAAGCTATGAAAAAATGCTCTGATTCTGCATTTTTATTATTTATTGCAGGTCGAATCTATTTCTTAGATAAAGATTATGATTGCGCAAAAATGTATTTGATTAAGGCTTATGAACTTGAAAAACTTCCAGATGTCCAAAATTTATTGGGTCTTTGCTATATGGAATTGGGTAACTATGAACAAGCAAAATCAATATTTAATAATTTGCTTGAAAAAGCACCTATGAATGTGAATGTTTTGTTAAATGTGGCTCATTGTCATGAAAAATTGGGCGAAAATGATGATGCTTTAAGATGTGCTGAAAAAATTACAGAGACATTCCCAGAATGCGAAGATGCACAAGAATTAATTAGAAAATTATCTTAACATAATAAAATACTAAATATATCATAAAACACTTGTAGTGACTAGTTTTGAGTATTGCAAGTGTTTTTTAATTTTATTTAACAAAATAAATGTAAATTTTTTGATGGTTTAAAATCCTTATGAATACTTGTTTTTCATTGATATAAAAAATAATTGTAAAAAGTTTATTAAAAGATTAGAAAAATTAAATCATTTATTTTATTATATAAATGTAGTATAAAAAGTATATATTATTTTTTAGGTTAGGTTGTTATTTGAAAGTGAAAAATTTGATACTAATTGAATTATACATTTTAGGTTAATGTGAATCCTTTTTTGTTTCAGAAATGAAATAAGCGGGCATGGTTCCTCATGCCTGTTTTTTTTATGCTATTAGAAATAAAAAAGTTATCGTATATAATTGTTGTAATATTGCAATGGTGCCTTAAATTTTTTTTGCTTTTGCGTATTCTGTAATTTTATCAATATAGTCAAATGCTTCACTATATAATTCAAGTTTAGTCTCGGTTGATGCCATTATTTTAGCAGATAATTCAGATTTTTTAGGGTTTGTTGGTTCATTGTTTGTAATTCCAAAATCTTTAAGTGTTAGATGTAGTATAGACGTAAGAATTAAAAAATGTTCTAATTTGGGCAAGTATTTGCCGTTTTCAATTCTGCTGAGATGTTTTTCACTAAAACCAGCAATTTCTGAAAGTTCAGATTGTTTAAGGTTAGCTTTTTTACGAGCTTGTTTGATTACAAATCCAATATTTTGTTTGTTAATAAGAAACATATTTTTATCCTTTTTAATAATAAGGTAACTGACAAAGCACCTATTTTAAAGCCCTACTACGTCACCTTTGTTTATAAAGTGATTGACAAGTTACCTTTATAAAATATAATAGGTGTGTTGATATGATAAAAATTCTTTCATGTTTAATTCCTATAAAATCATTACGTCATAATTTCAGGCAATGTTGTAATAGTATTCAAATTGTTTTTACTGCAAAGTCGATTGGTAAAAACTTTTATTGTGGAAAATTTTCAACTGTTAATAAAAATACCGTTATAAAGAATTATGTAAAATTAAATGGGTTACATATTAGTGGGAATGGAAATGTTATTTTAGGTAATTATTTTATTGCGGGTTTTGATTCATTAATTATTTCTGATTCTCATAACTATGAGGGGAAAGATATACCCTATGATTCAAGTTTTATTAGCAAAGATATTTTGATTGAGGATTATGTTTGGCTTGGGGCAAGAGTAATAATTTTACCTGGAACAAAAATTGGTGAGGGGGCAATTGTACAAGCGGGAGCTGTTGTTCATGGAGAAATCCCACCATATTCAATTGTTGGGGGTAATCCTGCTAAAATTTTCAAATATAGAAATATTGAACATTTCAAAAAAATTAAAAATGAGAAACTTAAAAACTCATAATGATAGCAATATTTGAACTATTATGCTATAATTCCGGTATGGAAATAACTTTGAGCAAATATTTACGACAATCCGCAACATACAAAGTATTCTCTCATTTGGGGGTTGTTTTTGCTGATTTTTTAGATACATTGGGTAAAATTGCTCAAATTGGTTTTCACGTTTTGCAATGTATTTTTAAAGGTGAAATTTCAAAGAAAGAACTTTTGCTTCAATGTGATAGATTTGGTGTAAGTTCTTTACCTATTACTCTTTCAATAGTTGGAATGACATCTATTATTGTCGCTTCACAGGTCGCGCATGAGATGGTTAAGCAAGGAGGCGGTAATTTTGTCGGAATGCTTATGACAATATTAATTGTGCGTGAAGTTGGTGCAATTATGTCAGGTTTTGCAATTACTTCTATGATTGGTTCCTCTTTAGCTTCAGAACTTGCTACAATGAGGGTAACGGAGCAAGTTGATGCAATTGATGTTTTGGGTGTTGATCCTATAAGATATCTATTTGTTCCAAGAGTTTTGTCTGGAATTATTATGATGCCGTTTGTTGTAATTTTGGCATCTGTTGTTGGTGTTTTATTGGGTGCTGTGACATCGGATATGTTTGCAGGTTTAACTTATAGAGCTTATTTTGATTCTGCTTGGCTTGGATTATACATGAAAGATTTATGGGTAAGCTTGTTAAAGGCATCTGTTTTTGGTGGAACAATTGCTTTAATTAGTTGTACTTGTGGATTTCACGCAACAGGTGGTGCTAAAGGTGTTGGTATCGCAACAACAAAAGCAGTAGTATGGTCATTTATTTCAATTGTTGTTTTGGATATGGTATTTGCTGTTTTATTTTTCTTTTAATTTGTGTAAGGATATAGTTATGAGCATTGAAGTAAAAAATCTAGTTAAAAAATTTGATGACAGAGTTGTTATAAATGATATTTCATTCAAGGTTAATGACGGTGAAATTCTCGCAATTGTCGGGTTTTCCGGTTCCGGTAAAAGTACGGTTTTAAAATTAATTTGCGGACTAATCCCTTATGATAATGGAGAAGTTTTAACTTCTGATGGCGATATTGCAATGGTTTTCCAATATTCGGCTTTATTTGATTCGTTGAACGTTTATGACAATATTTCTTTTGCATTACACGAAAGAAAAGATTTAAGAAGAAAATATACAGAAGACCAAATTAAACAAATTGTTTCTCAAAAACTCGAACTTGTGGGTTTGAAAGGTATTGAAAATAAATTTCCGTCAGAATTGTCAGGTGGTATGCAGAAACGTGTAAGTTTTGCCCGTGCAATTGTGACAAAACCGAATACGATTTTGTATGATGAGCCGACAGCAGGTCTTGACCCTATGTCATCTACATTGATTGAGGATTATATTGTTAGATTGAAACGAGAAACTAATGCGGCATCTATCGTTGTAACTCACCAAATGTCAACAATTACAAGGACTGCGGACAGAGTTATCATGTTATATGATGGTAAAATTGTTTTTGAGGGGACTCCAATGCAATTGTTAAAACAAGATACCCCTTATACAAGACAATTTGTAACGGCTTCTCTTGATGGACCAATGAAGTTAAAAGCTTAAAAAGATTATGAGTGAGGATAGACAAATGAAAAAGAATTTATTTAATGAAGATGCAATGTCATTAGATACATATATTATGGTTAAGTTGAAAGAAAAGACTGCTCAATTGAGAGATAAGTTAACTCAAAAAAGTAGAGCTCCGATTTCTTTGTCAATGGGTGCGCCAACTGCAAATCCTCCACAAGTTTTAATTGAAAAACTGAAAGAATTTTTAACGGAGGATAATATTCACACCTATTCTGTTACTAGAGGTGAGCCTTATTTCCGACAAGCAATTGTTGAGAGAATGAAAAATCGTTTTGGTGTTGATTTAGATGCGGATAAAGAGGTTTTCTCTTTGTTGGGTTCAAAAGATGGTTTAGCTAATTTGATTAGATTTATTATTACTCCGACGACACAAGTTAAGGAAAAAGATATTATTCTTATTCCTGACCCTGGGTATGCTTCATATTCTCAAATGGTTAAGTGTTCAGGAGGAATGTCTTATCCAATACCGTTGACTGCTGAAAATAATTATCAACCGGATTTGGAAGAAGTTTATCAAAATTTGATTCGTGATGGTTTTAATCCTGATAAGATTAAAGCAATGATTATTAATTATCCGAATAATCCATTAGGTGTTTCGGCAACAAGAGAGTATATAAAATCAGTTCTTGATTTTTGTAGGAAGTATGATATTTTATTGATGTCAGATGCTGCATATTGTGATATCTATTTTGATGAAAAAGAAAAACCGTTTAGTGTTTTGGAATTTGATGGAGCAAAAGATATCGCGGTAGAATTTTTTAGTTTGTCAAAACCTTATGCAATCACAGGTTGGAGGTTGGGTTGGTTATGCGGTAATAGTGATGTAATTACAAGATTTGCTAAAGCAAAATCAACAATTGATAACGGCATATTTAAAGCATTACAAAAGGCTTGTGCTTGTATAATGAATTCCGCTGAGGGTGATGAATATATCGCTCAAGGGAATATCAATTACAAACGCAAACAATCAATTGTTGTAAAAGGTTTAAGAGAGTTAGGTTGGGAAATAGATGATGCTCAACTTCCAACAGCTACATTCTATTTATGGTTACCAATTCCAAGAAAATATAAAGAGTCTTACAAATTTTGTGAAGATATGCTTGAAAAATCAGGTATCGTAATTGTTCCTGGAAGCGCCTTTGGTAAATATGGTGAGGGTTTCTTTAGATTATCTTTTGTATGCAGTGATGAAAAATTGCAAGAAGTAATTGATAGAATGAAAGCGGACGGATTTAGATATTAGAAATATATAAATAATGCTACTATTAGCAGTTGACATACTCTTAGTAGCATTATTTATTTCAAAATAGTAGGGTGAAGAAGAGTCTTTAACCGTGCCTAAAGTTTAAAGGCTTTCGCCCTGCAAATGTATTATTTATTATTTTTCATCTTTTTTCAAAACTTAGGAATAAAGTTCTGAACTTAGGTATCTTTCGCCGCAATCCGGTAATATAGCGACAATTAGTTTTCCTTTGTTTTCAATTCTTTTAGATAATTCAATCGCAGCCCAAACATTAGCCCCACCGGAAAATCCAGAGAGAATTCCCTCTTTTGAGGTTAGGTTTCTTGCAGTTTCAATTGCATCTTCATTTTTTACAGGAATGATTTCATCAATGAGTGATGGGTCAAAGTTTTTTGGTATGAAATTTGCTCCGATTCCTTGAATTTTATGAGGACCTGCTTGTCCCCCCTCAAGGACTTGTGAAGTGAACGGTTCAACTGCAACGGCTTTAATTTGAGGATTTTTTTCTTTTAATTTCTTTGTTATTCCGGAAATTGTGCCTCCGGTTCCAACTCCTGCAACAATGATATCAACTTTACCGTCTGTGTCAGCCCAAATCTCTTCTGATGTTGTAATGTAGTGAGCTTTAGGGTTTGATGGGTTGTCAAATTGAGATGGTATGAATGAATTCTGGTATTTATCATGAAGTTCAAGAGCTTTATCAACAGCACCTTTCATTCCTAATTTACCCTCTGTCAAAACCAGTTCTGCTCCGTATGCTTTTAGAAGTTTTCTACGTTCAAAACTCATAGTTTCCGGCATGGTTAGAATAATTTTATATCCTTTTATTGCACAAATCATTGCTAATCCTATTCCTGTGTTTCCACTTGTTGGTTCAATGATTATTGTTTCAGGGGTTATTTTGCCGGAATTCTCCGCATCAACTATCATTTGTAGTGCAGCTCTATCTTTTACTGAATTTGCAGGATTAAAATATTCAAGTTTAATTGCAATATCAGCATATCCTGAATTAAGTTTGTTTAGTCTTACTAGTGGTGTTTTGCCTACAAGTTCTGTTAAATCATTTGCTATTTTCATAAAAACTCCTTTTTTATTTTTTTGTACATTATACAACAAATTATATATTTTCAATATTTATCTTGTGTAGGATAGAAATATATGTTATAATGAGAAAGGATATAACAGGGAATTTTATAGAGTATGATAAAAAAGAGTTTGGCATTTACTTTAGCAGAAGTTTTATTAACAATGACTATTATTGGGGTTGTTGCGGCGATGACAATTCCGACATTGCATTACCAAAGAGTCAAGAAAGAATATACTACTAAGTTGAAAAATTTCTATAGTCGTATGGATAATGCTATTTTAGATATGGAAACGGATTATGGCTCTTTTAGAGATTTGAGAAAACCTGATAATGGCAAGGGATATGATTGGTATATGAAGTATATCGACCCTTATGTAGGGCATCAATATGTTAAAGATGGTAATAAGGTTTTTTATTCAGATGGTTCGCTTCTTACAACTTTTTATTCTGGGGGTTGTTTAGATGTTGATTATGATGTGAATGGGTTGAAAGGTCCAAATCGTGCGGGGTATGATCGGTTTCGTTTCTTGTTCTGTTTTGATAAGAGTGAACGAGAGGGCTGGTTTGGTAATGACGATATCTTTTTTGGGTCTTATGGAAGCGGTTCTGTTGCTGCAGGGGCTTCTCGAGATGGTATGATATCAAAATGTCAAGAGAATGCTACATGGTGTACTCGTTTATTGCAAAATGACCAATGGGAATTTAAAGGCGATTACCCATATAAATTCTAGGTTTTGCGTTATAAGAATATTTAAAACCGGCTAATAATTTTAAGGTATTTTTTGTGATTCTAAAACCATCTCTGAAATGAAATTGATAAAATAAGTATTATTGTCTTTGTTAGTTTCTTGTAATGCTGAAATGTAATCTGCTCTTACAACTGGCGGAATTACAACGATATTATATCCACTTTGTAAGAGTGCCGAATTCATTAATAATCTGGCTACTTTGCCATTTACCATCTGCAAACGGGTGAATGTTTACGAAAATTATGTGTACCATTGCCGCATATTCTACATGGTGTAACTCGGCTTTTTAATTTTAGTAACAGCAAAATAAACTTATGTATTTTTTTCGTCAAGTTCTTCGGGGCTTGGTAACTCTACATCAGAACCTGTAATTATGACTTGCGATGTTCTATATTTACCTGCTTTTTCACTGTCAATTTTTTCATCGAATAACTTATGTAATAACTTAACGTTCTCTTCTGTAAAAGTTTCGTTTTTTGATAATTAGTGCAAATATAACAAAAGAGCCATTAAAGGCTCTTTTAAAAATTTACGCCCGGCGCGATTCGAACGCGCGACCCTCTGCTTAGAAGGCAGATGCTCTATCCAGCTGAGCTACGGACGCTTACTCCGTTAAGCAAACTGCTTACAGTTTTTATATTATCATGAAAAAATTTTCTTGCAAGTGTTTCTTTTATAAAAGTGCTGTATCTCGGATTATTTTTTGGATAAATTTTAGTTTTTTAGGGTCTTTTTTTATGTATTCAAGATGTTTTTCAATGTCTTCTACTATGTTTATTGTCGAATAATCTTCTTCATTCATAAGTAATTCA
This sequence comes from Candidatus Gastranaerophilales bacterium HUM_12, assembly GCA_002102825.1. Taxonomy (GTDB): domain Bacteria; phylum Cyanobacteriota; class Vampirovibrionia; order Gastranaerophilales; family Gastranaerophilaceae; genus Zag111. The sequence goes on from DABJ01000039.1 coordinate 37,372, forward strand.
TAGGGATTTATTTCAAGGATTGGTGGAATTTTTTCCAACGTTTCTGCTGTTAAAAAATTTATTCCTCGTTCAATTCTACTCAATGTTTGTTGTGAAATATTAAGCATTTCAGAAAACTCTTCTTGTGAATAACCTTTTAATTGTCTGTAGTGTTTTATGTTATTGCCTAATATCTGTTTCAAATCCATAAGTATCTCCCTATATCAATTTTAGATATTATATTCCTTATTAACATAACGTTTATTGTTCAAACTATTGATTAATATTCGTTAAAAGTGTATAATTAAATAAGATTACATCTTTTATGTTTCGAAAGGATTTAACGAATGGCATTATTCAATAATAATAAAGCTTTTACGCTTGCAGAAATATTAATTACTCTTGGTATAATTGGTGTGGTTGCTGCGATTACAATTCCAATGTTGATGACGAAATATCATAGAATTATTGTCGAAAATAGGTTAAAAGATTCTTATGCAATCATGTCTAATGCGGTTAAAATGGCAGAAGAAGAGTATGGAGTAGGGTTTGAACCAACAGATGTTCTAACAGGTACTGGCTGGAGTCCTGAGAATTCAAAAATTGTTTTTGATAAATATTTTAGACCTTTTATGAAAATAAATTATGAATATTCTCAAGATGATTGTGTTGAGCTTTCAAAAGCATACGGTCAAAATCCAAATTCTAGTATGTATATTGATTATAATGGAGCATGTTATAGTTTACCAAATGGTGTATCCATTATATTTTGGGCAGGGCGAAAAGATACTGATTCTCCATATTTAATGTCTGCGCAATTTAGAATAAATCCGGCAAAGAAAAAACAAATAGAAGGCATTGATGTCTTTGGTTTTCAAATCTTTAATTCAAATAATGGTTTAGTTGTAACTTCTGGTTTAGATCAAATTGGCTTTGAAATTTCTGATGAAAAACTTATTGAGTCTTGTGGCTCAAATTCTGATAGAATTTCTGTTAATGGTTATAGTTGGGGAAGAGGTGCTTTCTGTATGGAATTAATTAAACGAAATAGTTGGAAAATTCCTGCAAATTACCCGTTAAAGTTCTGACACATTCTTTTTGCAACTGAGAATGTTTAATATATAATTTACTTATAGAGTAGTAAATTATAAGGAAATTATTATGCTAACCGGAAATGAAATTAGAAAATTATATCTTGACTATTTTAAAAACAAACGTCAACATACTATAGTTGAAAGTTCAAGTTTAGTGCCGGACAATCCTACTGTTTTGCTTACAACAGCAGGCATGTTGCAGTTTTTACCGATATTTTTAGGTATTAAGCCTTGTCCGTACGAACCAGCTCGTGCAACTTCTTGTCAAAAATGTGCAAGAGCCGGTGGTAAAGATTCTGATATTGAAAACGTAGGTAGAACTCCTCGCCACCATACATTTTTTGAAATGTTAGGGAACTTTTCTTTTGGCGATTATTACAAAAAAGAGATTATTCCTTGGGCTTGGGAATTTGTTACTGAAGTTTTGAAACTTGATAAAGATAGATTGTGGATTACAATTTATGAAACTGATGAAGAAGCCTTTGATATTTGGAGAAGTGTCGGAGTTCCTGCTGAACGTATTAAACGTAAGGGTAAAAAAGACAATTTCTGGGGCCCTCCTGGGGCATCTGGTTCATGCGGACCTTGTTCAGAAATTCACTACGACCTAGGTGAAGAATACAAATGTGATGACCCTAATTGTGGTATTGATACTTGCGAATGTGACAGATGGGTTGAAATTTGGAACTTGGTGTTTACTGAGTTATATCAAGATGAAGAAGGCAACCAATCTCCTCTAGGTAAGAAAAACGTTGATACAGGCATGGGATTAGAACGTATTGCAATGGTTTGCCAAGGAGTTGCATCTACATTTGAAACTGATTTGTTAAGACCAATTATGGACAAAGTTTCAGAAATGAGCGGTGTTCCTTATAAAAAATCTGAAAAAACAGATGTATCATTGAGAATTATCACAGATCACGCAAGATGTGTTACTTTCTTGATTTCAGATGGTGTAATTCCGGGGAATGAGGGAAGAAGTTATGTTTTACGCATGATTTTGAGAAGAGCATTGCGTCACGGAAAGATTTTGGGTATGGAATTGCCATTCTTGTATAAATTGGTTGATGTAATTGTTGAAAATTATGGAGAAGCTTATCCGGATTTAGTTAAAAACAAACAAAAAATTATTAATACTATTAAAAAAGAAGAAGAACGTTTTGCAAAAACTCTTGATAGAGGATACAAAATGTTAGATGAATTTATCAATGATAAAAAAGATATTGACGGAGAAAGTGCATTCAAACTTTATGATACTTTCGGTTTCCCATTTGAACTAACAAAAGAAATCGCAGAAGAACAAGGTTTGAAAGTTGATGAAGCCGGATTTAAGGCTGCAATGCAAGAGCAAAAAGAACGTGCAAAGGCTGCAACTGCAAAAATTAGTGTTACAGGCGATATGAAGTATGCAAAAATCGAAAAAGAAGTTGGATCAACTGATTTTGTCGGTTATACAGATAATGAATGTTCTGATGCTAAGATTTTGGCTCAGGTTGAGGGCGAGGGTTATGTTGATATCGTTCTAAATAAAACACCATTCTATGCTGAATGTGGTGGTCAAGTAGGTGATAGCGGTTATATCGAAAATGAAAACTTAAAAGCTGAAGTTTTAACAACATTCAAAGTGAATGATTTGTATGTTCACAGATGTAATGTTCTAAATGGTGAAGTTACAATTGGCGAGACCGTTAAAGCATATATTGATGTTCCTAGAAGAGAACAAATTCGAGTTCATCACACTTCTGCCCACTTGCTTCAAGCTGCACTTGTAAAAGTCTTGGGTTCAGAAGTTAAACAAGCAGGTTCTTATGTTGATGAGCATAGAATGAGATTTGACTTTACTTTCTCAAGAGCGATGACTCATGATGAAATTGTTAAAGTTGAAAATCTTATGAACAAATGGATTGGCGAGGGTTATAAAGTTAATACCAAAGTTATGGGTATTAAAGAGGCTGAATTAACCGGAGCTACTGCATTGTTTGGAGAAAAATACGGAGATACTGTTAGAGTTGTTTCTATTGAGAAAGATACAGAAAATGGTGTTGATTGTATTTCAAAAGAATTTTGTGCAGGTACTCATGCAAGACAGCTTGTTGATTTGAGAGTTGTAAAAGTTGTTTCAGAAAGTGCAATTGCTGCAGGTACAAGACGTATTGAAGCGGCTGTTTCAAATTCTGCAATTGAATATTTGAATGCAAAATCTGCAGAGATTGATAAATTATCTACAAAATTCAAATCTCATTTTGATGAAGTTGTTGAACGTGTTGAAAAATTAACCGATGAAAATAAAGAACTCCAAAAGCATGTTGAAAAATTAGAAGAAGAAAATGCAAGAAACAAATTTGCTTCATTTATTTCAAGAGCACAAGAAATTGATGGTGGTAAATTATTTATTTCTAAGGTTGAGGGCTTGAAACCAATCGGAATTAAAATAGGTTTGGAATATTTGTCTAACAAACTTGGAAACAGTGTAATTATTCTTGCTGGTGAAACTACAGTTGCGGTTAAAGTTTCTGACAATTTTGTAAAACAAGGAATTAATGCAGGTAAACTTGTTGGTGAAATCGCAAGAGCAACAGGTGCAAATGGTGGCGGACGTCCAAACTTTGCACAAGGTGGCGTTAAAGATTCTTCTAAACTTGATGAAATTTTGGCAAAAGTTGAAGAAGAAATTAAAAATAGTGCAAAAGTTCAAGCATAATTGAACTTTGTAAATATTTGTTATAACCCTGTCAAATTTATTTTTGACAGGGTTTATAATTTATACAAATAGTAAAAAGGAGAAAAATATGATAAAAATTATAAAAACAAATACTTTAAATCCATTTGACAAAGCATTTTTCGGAAAAACTATGATTGCAAGGGCAAGAGATTTGAAAAATACGGGAGAACTTTTAGTTCCATCAAATTTGAAATTAGATTGTATTGATGATTTAAATCATTTCTTTGTAAAACAATCAATTGCAAAAACTCTTGAAAAATCTCCTGTCTCTGATTCTTTTGTAAAAACTGAATTCGGTACTGATATTCCATCATTTGTCAAAAATGCAATAAAGTAGTTTTGTAAAATAATTGTTAACTTTTATAAATGCCACTCAAAAATTAATCAATTTTCGGGTGGCGATTTTTTTTATATATATGTAGGTTAGGTAAAGGTATATTTAAAGGTGGTAGTTATGAACATTAGTTCAATTCGTCCTATTATCAATTATGGGAAAAGGATTTTAAAGGTTTATCCAGATGCTGCAATTGGCTTTAACACTGATATCATTGGTAAAGCAATGAGAGAAACAAAAGGTGATGTTTGGACAAGAGCAAAAGCCGGTTTCCATGCAATAGAAAATGATGTAGCTGTAAAATCAGCTGCAGAAGGCAATTTTTTCAAGCGAATATATAAAAACATTGTTGGTATGCCATCAACCATAAAAACTTCTGCTAAAGAGGGTTTTGAAGCTGCAAAAGAAGCTAAAAAAAGTGGAATTTGGGGTGGTATTAAAGGTGCAACTAAAGGTTTTGGTAAAGCAATGCCATTCTTATTTGCAGGGCTTACTATTTTGGGTTCTCTTCCAAATGCAATAACTGCAACTAAAGAACAAGGTATTGGACAAGGTATTGCAGAACTTGGAAAAACAGCTGCCAGATTAGGCGGTGGCGCTGTAGGTGCGGCAATCGGTTCAGCATTATTACCTCCTGTTGGTGGCTTTATCGGTTGGTTTGTTGGTGATTGGTTAACAGGCAAAGTAGTTGGTAAATCTTATACAGAAAAAAAGGAAGACGTTGCAACTCAATTGGCGCAAGCTCAACCATATCAACAAATGTCTCAGATGGGACAACCAATGCAACCGGCATTTAGTGGAGGAATGACAAATCCATTATATAATTATCAAGTTGCTCCTACTCAATACGACAATGATATTATGATGAAAAATTTCAACGTAATAGCTTAATTACCCCACATTTAATAAATAAAATACGAACGGTCACTAAGTAAAATTTGTGACCGTTTAATATTACTTAATAATTGTAGCAATTTTCATATCTAAAAATACTTTAGATATATACAGGGGATATAAATTTACGGGGAAAAGAAAATGGGAATTGCAAGTGTTCTTTTTAGATATGGTTCAAAGGCTCTTAAATTAGCACCGGAAGCAATATTGGGAACCGGTACAGAAGTTGCCGGTAAGGCAATGAGAAAAACATCGGGTTCAATTTTTGCTAAGGCTGAAGCAGGTGTTCGAGCATTGGAAAAAGATGTTGCAAAAAAATCAACTCAAGGCGGCTTTTTCTCTCGTTTGTGGAAAAATGTAAAATCTTTTGCTCCTGATATTTTTCATAAATATCCAAAAGTTGGCATTAGAGCTGCAAAGATTGCCGGTAAAAGTACCACATTAGGGGCCTTAAAAGGGGTAGTAAAGGGTGTTGCAAAAAAATTACCTTTTATTGGTGCAATTGCAACTGTTGCTTTTGAAATCCCAAATATTATTGAAACTGCAAAAGATAAAGGCATTATGGCTGCTACTGGGGAAGTTTTAAAATCTTCTGCGAGATTAGGCGGTGGTGCTGCCGGTGCTGCAATTGGTTCCGCAATTTGCCCGGGAATCGGCTCTGTTGTTGGTTGGGTTGTTGGTGAATGGTTGACTGGCATGGTTGTTGGTAAATCATATTCAGAACAAAAGGCAGAAGCCCAAGAGACTCAAGCTGAAACTCCACAACCGCAACAATATACACCGGAGCAGATTACAAAATTGAAAGAACTTGGCATTACTGATGAAGAATTATCACAAGCTCAAGCTAACGGTTATACTTACGAAGAAGCATTAAAAGTATTGCAATCCTCAGAACAACCGGAAGCAATACAAACTCAACAACCTGTTACCCAATCAGAGCAAGCTACTCAACCAGTTCAAACAAATGGAGTTGGAACACCGCAAGTTGATGCCCAAATTCCAAGTATATCAACTCCAATGATGAATCCATTTAACAATCCATACAACCCAATGAATTTGACTGCAGGTTTGAATAACAATTTGAACCCAATGACATCAAATCCAACAACTCAAAACAGTGTATTTGGCAATCCATATCAAACAACACCAGCTAATTTATACAATAACGATATGTTATATCAACAAACATTTGGAATGACTTCTCCTAGTCAAGGTACTCCATTAAATCTAGATGGTCACTATTTTAGATATGTTGGTTCTTAAAGAAAAAATATATACGAAAGG
>DABJ01000039.1:43694-44906 GCA_002102825.1 Candidatus Gastranaerophilales bacterium HUM_12
CAGCGCCAACTTTTTACTGAATTACACTCCGCATACGTGGAAATCACGTTCTGAAACAGATGATGTACATTCCAATAATTGAGTTAACAAGTTTTCAATCACTCTTTCAACTGTTTTCACTTCACCCTGTAATGCTCTGAAACTTTCTTCTTTTGATTCTCTTAAAGCATTGTTAAAAATTTTGTCTTGGTACATAAATTATACTCCTATTTATCTTAACAATATTATAATCGGCAACTTTTATAAAAACTTTAATTTTTCATAAAAATATTGTTACAAAATTTCATTTTTAGTAGTTGTTTGAAATATTTTAAAGTAAAATATTAACATGTTTACAAAGGGGAAACCAAATGCTAAAGGACTTTGAATTGACAAATTACGATTTTTATTCTAACCGAAGAGATATGGAAATCATTTCTAATATTGTAGACGCGTTAAAGAAAATTTTGGAAGAAGATAAAAAGCAAGAACAGCCTTTGTTTTTGAAGATTTCTGATAATTTGATTCTTAATATAGCAAGAAAAGTTGTCCAAGAAAAGAAAAAAACTTTTCTTATTGGTATTACTGGAGAAAGTGCATCAGGCAAAACTGTATTTGTAGATAATACAATTAAGGCTTGTGTAAAAGATAAGACACAAGGAATTTATACCGTTATCAGATGTGATGATTACTATAAGGATACTTCAAAAGAGTTGAAAGAAGCCGGTAGTTATGAAGAATTATTTAAAACAGGATTTAGTTTTGATACTCCGGAAGTTATTGACTTAGATTTGATGAAAAGTCACCTTGTCGCATTGAAAGAGGGGTTAACTATAAAATCTCCTCGTTATAATTTTGTAACATGTGAATCGGACCCCAATGGTGATGAAAAAAAACCTGCGAAAGTTATTTTAACAGAGGGTTTATATGTTCTAAATGAAGGTGTAAGAGATATTATGGACGTTAAGGTTTATGTATTTACACCTCTTGAAGTTATTAAAGATAGATGGTATAGACGTGCGGCAGAACGTGGCAAAACAGGTACGGCGGCTGATTTACAATTCGCAGATGTTAATAAAACTGCTCAAAAATATATTCGTCCTGCTTATCAAATTTCTGATGCGGTTATAAATGGTATGGTTAGCCAAGAATATATTCAAGAAATTACAGATAAAATTTTCTGTGCGTTAAAAAGTATTGTTTATTAATAAATTATTTAATAAAAATGGCGGA
>DABJ01000005.1:0-62484 GCA_002102825.1 Candidatus Gastranaerophilales bacterium HUM_12
AAACCTTTAACGTTAACACCACCATTACCAGAGTTAGTAACATTTATATCTTTAGTAGCATTAACTCTACCGGTAGAATTCAAGTTAATAGCACCATTTGTGTTGTTGATATTAACAGAACTACCATTGCTTGCAGTTTTATTTGCATTAATATTACCGTTGATTTCAATACCGGAACCAGAATTATCTAAATAGATATCTGAATTGTTGATACCTTGAACATTCCCATTGACAGTTAAAAAACCGGCAGTGTTAGTTAAAGTAGTGTCTCCATTAACGTTAGAAATGTTCCCGTCAACAGTGAAACCACCTTCGCCATTGTTAGTCATAGCAAGTTTGCCGTTAGAGTTTTCAACAATTCCGGTTTCTGTTACGTTCAAGCCGCCTTTACCATAGTTTGTAATATCTGCTGTTCCATTATTGTTAACGGTACCTGAAATTTTTAAAGCCTCTGTTCTTTCATTTCTTGTTTTAGCTGATTGGCTGTCACCTGCAATTCCGTTTTGTATGCTCAAAGTACCGTCATTATTGACTGTACCAGAGATATTAATTCCTTTATCACCGGTATTATTAATTGTTAATTTACCTTTGGTGTCAATATTTCCTGAAATATCAATGCTGTTATTTGTATCAAGTTGATAAGAGTATTCTTGACCATTTACGGTAAATGTTACTTTGCCTTCGCCCGGGGAATTGAAAATTTGAGTTTCGCCATTGTTTTTAACTGTTCCTGAGATGTTAACATCACCCCAGTTGTTGTTAACTTTTAATAGTCCGTCTGCGTTGGCAACTGTACCTGAAATTTTAATACCGTCAACACCTGTGCTTCTGATTTCGGTATTGCCTTTACCAAAGTTTTTAACTGTTCCTGCAATGTCAACACCTGCATCTTCTGTTCTTTGATTAGATTTGATGTAAATATTCCCGTTGTTACTAGAAAAAGCATTTCCAGTGTTTAAATTATCAGTATTTACCAATTGGTTAAATAAATTTTCTGCTTGTTGGTTTGTATTCATCATAGCCATTTTGTTTTCGTTAATACCGGCTATAACTCCACCAGTTTTACCAACTGAAACTTTTCCGCCATTTAGTTCAACATCATTTGCGGCGAATACTTTACCGTTAATTGTTACAGGTTTTCCGCCATAAGAATTTTGTAAAGATGTTAAATCAGCTTGTGGATTTTCTTTATATCTTGTGTAAACAACATCATTCGGAGTATAAACACCTAAAGAGCCAACATTAAGAACACCTGAAGCTCCTACAACCATTCCGTTTGGAGAAACAAAGATTGCTTTCCCGTTGTAGAAATTTCCATCTCTCATTGTGTTTACGATACCATTGATGTTAATTTTGTTATCAACTAAGTTAATAAATGTAGAAACATCTGTGTTTCCGTATTTGTAAATCAAGTTAGCGATATCACCTTTATCAAGTGTGAAATCCTTATACTTTCTGTAACCCATATCAGTACCGTTAATTAACGCACTCGGGTTAATATTATAGATGCCGTTGTTTCCGTTCACTCCAGAAATTTCGCTGGCTACAACGGATAATAACATTGATTGCTGAGCAACAAACAATGTTGTTAACATTGATGCGATAATACGCTTTTGTCTTTTTCGGCTTTTCATCTGGTAAAATCCTTTCATAACGTTATAAATTTTAATATTATCGATAAGTAAATGTAATAGAATGAATCCTTTATTTCTCTATTGTAACAAGAGCATAATAAAAAGGTCGTAATTATTACTTTTTTTTAAGCCATGCTTCACCCATGCTATGCTTTACAGTATTAATAACGACCATGAATATATAAAATTGCTATCTATTTAGTATATATTAAGTTTTGTTAATCAGATTCTTTAAGTACTTTCAATTTAGTTACAACGTACAATGCATAGAAAAATACAAGAGAAACGATCATTTGTATTGAGGCTGGAATTACTCCAAAATTTTTCATTGCATAAATTACAAGTCCTGTAGGAATTCCACAGATTAAAATCCTAAGCACTGTATTTTTAGGGAATCTTAAATTTAATTGAGGAAGTACAATGACAACACTTAACAAGAAATATATGAAATTGGCTGCAAGTGTTGCAATTCCAACTCCTATTAATCCCATTTTAGGAATTAAGACTACATTTAGAATAATACCTATTATCCCAGATATCAATTTGATAATGAATTCAATGTGAGTTTTGTTGGCCAAATGGTATTGAAGTGTAGTATAGTCTGTCATAGCAAGGAAAAATACACCAAATGCAAAAAACGGAACAAGTGTACAAGCTTCTGCAAATTTTGCATTTGCAAATATTTGAGTATATTCAACACTATATAGCGCCATTACTGTAATAACAGGTAACGCAACCAATACGTAGTAGCCTAAAAATTTTGAAATTACAGGTCTAACATCAATTTTTGCTTCATATAAGTTAATAATTCTTGGGATTGCAGCGACTGTAATCATTGCAAATAGAGTCATTAAGATTGGTAATGTTAATCCATAACCAACTCCAACAAGAGCTGCTTTTGAAAAACCACTGATACTGTTCATAATGAACTTATTACTTTGGGTTATAAGCCACGCGCTGAGTGAAGTTGCTGCAATTGGAATTCCGTACTTAATAATCGGAACAATGAATTTCCATTCGATTTTTTGAAATTTGAAAACCTTTAAAATTTCACTTTGATAGAGTAATAATATATCGATTAGAGATATTGATACCCCCATACCTAACAAAATTGATGCTGCTCCTAGGTTGAAAAATTTTGCAAAGAAGACTGCAAGAAATATCGTTGCAAATTGGTTTAATATTGTTGCAAGAGTATATGAAACAGATTTAAGTTGTGCTCTCAAAAGCTGAGATAACAATGCTCTTATGGCAACCGGTATAATTAGAACTAAAACTGCCATAAAATATTTAAATGGAACATGAAAGAAACTGTATAAACTGTTTTTGAAAATAATAGATATACCAAACATTAAAACCATGTTGATAGTTAATAGTGTAACTAATGTAGTTAAATATTTAGGTAAATCTTTTTCTAATTGGTGGTGTCTGAAAAATCTTAGACCAGACAATCCAACCCAGTCTGAAAATATAATGCACAAGAACGATAGCATTGCTATTGATATGGTATAAAGTCCGTATTGTTCTGTAGAAAATAAGCTTGTGTATATTGGAACGGTGATTACATTCCCAAGCATTCCGCACAATTTTGATGGTGCATACTTTAGCATATCTGTGAATATGCCTTTGATTTCCTTTTCTTCTAATTCTTTATTTTCAATATATTCCATAATTCCTCTTCTTAGTCTTCTACTTCTCCGAATAAATCATATTCATCTACTTTTGTAATTCTTACATATTCTAAATCCCCTGGGATAATTTCTCTGTCTGACGCTGCGTAAACGACTCCATCAATTTCCGGTGCATCATGCTCTGAACGCAATATGATAACTCCATCATCTGTATATCCCTCAACGATACATTTAAGGGTCGAACCAATATATTTTTGGTTATTTTCTAATGAAATTTTTTGTTGTAATTCCATTAGTTTTTCTCTTCGTTCTTTTTTGATTTTGTCGTCTATTTGTGGTTTTAAGCCATAAGAATAGGTCCCTTTTTCTCTTGAATATTCAAAAGCTCCCATTCTATCAAATTTAACATTCTTAACAAAATTATATAAGTGTTCAAATTCTTCTTCTGTTTCCCCTGGGTATCCAACAATAAGAGTTGTTCTAACTGAAACATTCGGAATCTTTGCTCTTATTTTTTCAACAAGTTTTGTATAATCCATAACAGGTCGTCTCATTCGTTTTAAAACTTCAGGGTGAGAGTGTTGTAATGGAATATCAACATATTTTACTACCTTATCCAAAGTTGCAATAGCATCAATAAGTTCATCGGTCATTTGCGTTGGGTAAGCATACATAATTCTAATCCAAGATAAATTATCTATTTTATTAAGTTCTCTCAATAATTCTGGTAATGCCTGTTTCCCATATAAATCTATGCCGTAAGAAGATGTATCTTGAGCAATAAGAATAATTTCTGTAACTCCTTTTGCAACAAGTTCTTTGGCTTCTTTAACAATGTTTTCGATTGGTCGAGAGATATAAGGTCCTCTAAGTTTTGGAATAATACAGTAACCGCATTTATAATTGCACCCCTCTCCGATTTTTAAATAAGAGCTTGCTCCAACTGTAATTTGTTGTCTTGCAGTTTCTTCCGGATAGTAATAATGAGGTTTATCAGAAATGATACTTTCGTATTCTTTTCCTTGTTCCAAATCTTCAATAATTTTTACTACGTCTGTTAAATTCGAAGTTCCAACCATTCCGGATAGTTCAGGAATAGCTTTTTTCAATTCGTCATTATATTTTTGAGAAAGACAGCCGGTTACGATTACTCTTTTTCCGCTTTCAATCATTTCTAAAATACTTTGAACTGATTCTTGTTCTGCATCGTGAATAAATGAACAAGTATTTACGATAACAATATCTGCCTCTTTATCATCAAGTGTTATTTTGTACCCTTTTTTGTCGAGCATTCCTAGCATAAGTTCTGCATCTACAAGGTTTTTGGCACAACCGTGATTTATTAGTGCTATTTTCATATTTACCTCTTTTTTGAATTTTATCATTAATTGTAAAATTTAGGCTTTATTATTACGATTTCTTTATAAGTTTGTTATAAAATAATAGTATGAAACAAGTAGAATTATTAGCACCTGCAAAAAATATAGAAACTGCAATTGCTGCAATTAATAGTGGTGCAGATGCAATTTATATCGGAGCGAACGAATTTGGAGCGAGAAAAAATGCACCTAATTCCTTATCAGACATAGAAAAATTAGTTAATTATGCTCATAAGTTTTATGTTCGAATTCACGTTGTAATTAATACAATTCTTAACGATGAAGAATTAAATCAAGCAATAAAACTTGTGAAAAACCTATATAATATTGGGGTTGATGCAATTATTATTCAAGATATGGGTTTGTTAAAAGCTGCAATTGATGGAAATCTTCCACCTATAGCAATCCATACAAGTACTCAATGTAATACAAGGACTCTTGAAAAAGCTAGATTTTTCGATACTTTAGGGGTATCTCGTATTATTCTTGCAAGGGAACTTTCGTTGTCTCAAATCGATGAAATTTGCAAAAATGTGTCTTGTGAAGTTGAATCATTTATTCATGGTGCATTGTGTGTTTCTTATAGCGGACAATGTTATTTGTCATTCGCAAATGGTGGTCGTTCTGCCAATCGAGGTGAATGTGCTCAACCTTGTAGAAAGAAATATTCTCTGGTTGATGAATCAGGGAAAGTTATATTTAAAGATAAATATCTACTTTCGTTGAAAGATTTTAATGCTTCAAATTGTATTGAAAATCTTATAAATAGTGGTGTTAAGTCTTTCAAAATTGAAGGTCGTTTAAAAGATATCAGTTATGTTAGAAATGTTGTTGCCTATTACAATAATTTGATAAATAAATATGCTCAAAGGACGTCTTCCGGTAAAGTATTTTTGGATTTTAAGCCTGATGTTTATAAGACATTTAATCGAGGTTACACAAATTATTTTCTTAATGGCAGAGAGCAGTGTTTTAATTTTCTATCTCCAAAATCAAGAGGAGAAAAACTTGGTAAAGTTAAGAGAATTTTCAAAAATTATTTTGAAATTGATGCAAAATTAAATCCTCAAGACGGGATTTGCTTTGTTCAAGATGGTGATATGACCGGTTTTCTAGTTAATAAGGTTGTTGGTAATAAGGTATATCCAAATAAGATGGACGGAATTAAGTCCGGCTTAGTTTTATATAGAAATTTTAATGCTAATTTTGAAAAACTTTTAGAAAATTCTAAAACGGTTAGAAAAATTGCTGTTTCTTTCAAAATTAGTGCCGGAAATATAGTAGCTACTGATGAAGATGATAATACTGTTTCAATAAAACTTCCAATTGGAGAAACTCCGAAAAATATTGAAAAGTTAAAAGAAAACTATATTAATCAACTGAAAAAAACTGGTACTAGTGACTTTTATACAACATCTGTAGATATTGAAGATGATGACTTATCTTTTGTTCCTGTTGCAAAAATTAACGAAACGAGAAGAGAATTGTTAAGTTTGTTAATTGAAGAACGACTAGCTAATTATAAGAAAGAGACTCAAAAACCTATTCATTATGCAGATTTCCCAGAACGAAAAATTGATTATAGAGGTAATGTTTTTAATTCCGAAGCTAAAACTTTTTACGAAAATTGTAAATGTGAAGTGCTTGAACCTGCATTAGAATCTCAACAATCAATAAAAAACGGAATAGAACTAATGCGCACAAAACATTGTTTGAAATTTGCCGCAGGTTTATGCCAACAACCGACAAAAAACTTATATTTAGTAGATGTAAAAGGCAAAAAATATCCTCTAAAATTTGATTGTAAAAATTGTGAAATGGTTATATTAAGCAAATAAAAAGACATAACTTAAATAAATCGAAACCATAAAGCCGCCTTTTTTACCTGACTTTTATTGTTTGGTTCAAAAATGTTATGCCTTTTATAATTTTTTATTGCTCTTATTTAATTAATGCTTGAACTTCCTTGAAGTGTGGATTTTTTGAAGTCTTTAACCATTCAAATAGAACAATTTCAACACAAGTGATTTTTGCTCCATATTGTTTTAAAAGTTCTAAGCCTGTTTTATATTCATTTTTATTTCTGCTTGCGCAACAATCTTTTACTACATAAACTTCAAAACCTAGTTCCATCAAGGCTGCTGCTGTTTGAAGAACACAAATATGGGTCTCAATACCACCGATAACAATTTGTGTGATTCCTGCATTTTTTAGCTCTTCAATCTTTTCTTTAAATGCCGGTTCAAGCAATGCAGAAAAAGATGCTTTTTCTGTTACAAATGTATTTTCAGCTAGAGCATTTTTTAATTGTATAACAGTATTACCTAAACCTTTTGGGTATTGTTCAGTTACTACTGTTGATATTGATAAAATGTTTGCAGCTTTTGCCACTTTTGTCATATTATTAGCAACTTCTTCACCATATTTTGATGCAAGAACTAATCTTTCCTGAATATCAATTATTACTAATGCACTTTTTTCTGGGTTTAACATTTTTATCTCCTTTATTATTTATTTATATGCTGATTGTTTATACTCGTCTTTTAGTTGTTTCAGTAGTTTCAATAGCTCTTTTTCTGTCAGTTTGCTCAATGGCATTTCTACTTTTGAATTCTCCGCACTGTCTAATCCACTATGAACAATTTCTATTTTTATTTTTGCAAAACCATTGTATCTTAAAATCAATTCACTATGAATGTTTTCGTTTTTTAAGCTAAAAACACATTCAATACTATTTGCATATTGGCTAACATTTGTATTTGTGAGTTTCGTTTCGCATTCTTTCTGAAATCTGAAAAACACAGGGGTGATAACTTCTTTGAGTTTTTTAGTGAATGCCATTTTAAAAAGTTTAAAGCTTTTTTCAGATTTATTATCTTCCTCAAGCCAAGAATTAGAATTCCCCATATTATCAGATAACGAAACGCACATTACATCATTTTGAATTGCTGATGTTAAGCTATCTAAAGTATTTTTGTCTAAAGTTTCAAAAGATTGTATTCCAATTTTAGAGAGTCCAGAACGTATTTTAAAATCGTCACCCATTTTATTTTGAATTTTTTTGATAACGGCTTTTGTTCCTTCAATGTCAATATTCGGAATAATAAGATAAAATTTTCCACCTCTTGCTGTTGCAACAATATCGTCTTGTCTTACGCAACTTTTTATGGCTCCGGCAAGTCGATTTGTTGAAATTTTTGTTTTGGTTTTGTCATCGAGTGTTAATATTGCAAATACGCCATTTTGAATTCTCAAATCGTCAGATAGGTCAATGAAAATTTCTTTTAAATAACTATATTTATATAAATTATTTTTGTTATCTATAACTCCAAGTTGATATAAAAATTTTTCATTTCTATTTGCAGTATCTTTAAATGTTCGAAGTTTAAAGCAGTTTATTGTTTTTATGAGTATTTCATAATCAGGAGTTTCTGTTGTAAAATAATCATAAATACCTGCATCATAGGCTCTTAATATCAAATCTTTGTTTTCATTGTTCAATAACAAAATAACTTCGGCTTCTGGTTTGATTTCTTTTATAGTTGATATTAATTTAATTGTTACATTCGGATTTTCGGAGTTTTCATGCAAAATAACAATACAACATAACGAATTCTCCAAAGTTTTTTTTATTTTTTGTGAATTACAAGCAGTAATCCTATCGTTATCTCTAAGGAGAATGAGTTTTTCTAAAACTAATTTTGCGATTTCTTCGTAATCGGTTATTAGAAGTATGTTGTTATTATCATGGAGCATAAATTATACCTGTAGATGTTTTTTTATACACCAGAAACTTCCAACTGCTCCAAACAGAATACTCATTGAAAACATTACTAGAATTACTAAACCTTGAGCATTTGGAGGTGATGGTATCATAAAGAACTTATGAACATTAACAAGTCCTTCTTGTATATATTTAAGAGGTACAAGAGCAAGAAGAGAGCCCGTTAATCCGTAAAATGCCCCTTGCATAATAAATGGAAATCTAATATACCAGTTACTAACACCCATAAGTCGCATGATTTCAATTTCTTCTTTTCTTGATTGAATTACAAGTTGAATGGTATTGTTAATAATTGTTACTGTCAATAATCCCATAATTGCAATTACAACAAGAGTTATTGTTTTTACGACATGGTTAACAAGTTCAATTTTGGTTGCTAAATCCTTTGCATAGCTCATGTCTTCTACTGAATGAATTTGTTTTATATTGTCAAAAACACCTTGAAGATGTTCCGGTTCATCAACTTTTACGTGTAAAGTATCAGGAAGAGGATTATCAATATTCGGTAAGCTCATTTCATCTTTTAATTTGCCCCAAGACTCTGCTTTCGGAATAATTTCAATGCTTTCTACGTGTTCAAATTTACTTATTTCTGATTTAACTTCTTTTGCATCAGTACTATTTTTTAAGTAAACAGATATTTCCAGAGCATTTCCAAGCTCTTTTGAAAAAGAAGAAATAGAAAGTGCGGTTCTAAAGCAAGCACCAAAAATCATAAGAATCGCAGCCATTGTTGTAATGATAATAACATTTACCCAGCCTGTTCTTCTTATATCATTAAATGTTTCTTTTGCCAGTCTGTAAAATATTCTTAATTCGCATAGCCAATCTTTGGGAATATGTTTTTTTACGTTTGTTTTAAGATTTTTATTCATAAGTACCTGCTTGTATGTCTCTTACTATTTCGCCGTGGTCAAGTTTAATAACTCTTTTTCTGAAATAATCAACCATTGTATTATCGTGAGTTGAAACAATTACGGTAATACCTCTTTGATTGATTTGGTTTAAAATTTGCATAATTTCCATTGAATTTGCCGGATCTAAGTTTCCTGTAGGTTCATCGGCAATTAACAATGGTGGCCCATTTACAATTGCTCTGGCAATTCCAACTCTTTGTTGTTCTCCACCAGATAATTCAGATGGTGTTGCATTCATTTTTTCGTGCAATCCAACAATTTTTAAAGCTCCATTTACACGAGCATTTATTTCTTTACTACTAATTCCAAGTGTTCTGATAACGTAAGCTACATTATCATAAACGGTTTGGTTTTGAAGTAATTTGTAATCTTGGAAAACAATCCCCATACATCTTCTTAAATTCGGAATTTTGTCATTTGTAAGGTTTGCAATATTAATTCCTCCAATGGAAACAATACCGCTAGTTGGTTTTTCTTCGCTGTAAAGAAGTTTCATAAGGGTTGATTTCCCAGCTCCAGAAGCTCCAACAATGAATACAAATTCTCCGGAATGAATTTCCAAACTTACATTTTTTAGTGCATAATGGTCGTTTTTGTACCTTTTAGTTACGTTTTGGAATGTAATCATTATATATTTCCTTGTTCTTTCTCGCTATTATATAATTCTCTAATTCTGATTTTCAAGCTTTCTGCATCAAGTTTATAGTATTTCATAAGTTCTTCTGCTGTTCCGCTTTGCCCAAAGACATCATTAATTCCTATTCTATATACTTTAGACGGATAACTTTCTGATAAAGTTTCACATACTGCAGAACCTAGTCCACCATAAATTGAATGATTTTCAACTGTAATAACAAATTTTGATTCTTTTGCACAGTCAATAATTGTGTTTTTATCAAGAGGCTTAATTGTTGGAACGTTGATTACCGAAATAGAAATGTTTTCGGTTTTTAATTCTTCTGCAGCAATTAAAGCTTGAGATAAAGTTTCACCATTTGTAAACAATGCAATATCTAAACCTTTTTCTAAAACATTTGCTTTATTAATGTCGAATTTATAATTTTCATCAAAAATGTCAATGGCATTGCCTCGAGGAACTCTTATATACATTGGTCCGTCATGCTCTGCCGCGTATTTCACGATTTCTTCGCATTCTTTACTATCTGCAGGTACAAAAACTTGCATGTGCGGAAGTCCACGCATTAAAGAAATATCTTCTAATGCTTGGTGAGTTGCACCGTCTTCTCCTACTGTAATTCCCCCATGCGTTCCAACAATTTTTACATTGAAATTCGGATAACAAATACCATTTCTTATCTGGTCGTAATTTCTTCCTGTCGCAAAAACTGCAAAACTTGCAATAAATGGAATTTTCCCTTCAGAGGCTAAACCTGCTGCTGTTGCAGTCATATCCTGTTCCGCAATGCCACAATCAAAAAATCTTTCCGGAAATTTGTCTGCAAATATTTTTGTTTGTGTTGAGCATGCTAAATCTGAATCCATGACAACTATTTTGTTATTATTTTCACCAAGACTCGTTAAAGCTTTTCCAAATGCTTTTCTAACGGAACTTGATTTTGTTTTGTCTATCTTCATCTATATCCTCAAATATATCGTGGCTTTCAGCCATTTCCTCAGTATTTCTAATTTAGATTTTAACATAAAAAGACTTTAAAAACCAATATTTTACTGACTAGAATTTTCTACCCTCTAGAAATCAAGTATATCTTAATTTTTTGTTTTTTATGTAAAGTTTTATTAAAAAAATATCCAATTTTAGCAATAAATTATCTTCACGCTCATTTAAACGGTAGAATGGTAATAGACTCAATTTTATGTAGGAAAGGAAAATTTTATGAATCAAATCCCATTTGTACCGATAGCAAATCCAATGGTACAACCACAAGCAAGATATATGTCTGTTCCGCAACAACCAAATTACAATGCGGTTAAAATTGACATACATAACCCTCAAGTTGGAACACAAGGTGTAGGACAACAATATAATCCACAATATGAACAACCTACAATGCCTTTATATGCTTACCCGCAAGCTCCGGTTTATGCTTACCCTCAAGCACAACCAACACAACAACCATATTACCAACCATTACCACAAGCAGTTAATGTACCTCCGGTAGCTCCTCAAGCTCCTGCTATTGCTCAAGGTCCGGTAGCGGTTGAATCACCGGTTGCCGTGGAAGCTCCAAAAGTTGAAGCTCCTGTAGTTCCTGCTCCGGTTGTTACAGCTCCGGAAGAAAAAACTGAAACAACAAAGGCAGAAGCTCCTAAAGAAGCTCCAAAGGCTGAAACAGTAGAAAAACCAGAAGTGGTTGCTCCAGAAACTGTTTCCCCACAAGTTGATTTAAATTCTTTTATTGCAAAATTAGCTAACCCTGATTTTGAAGCTCAATCTGCCGGAATGGAAGAAATTGCTAATATGGTAAAAGAATCTCCGGATAAAGCAACTGAATTAGTTGATACAAAAGTTTTTGATGCATTGAATAATATTGTAAACTTTGATTCTTCTAAATTAGAAGGACCTACTAAAGAACAATTAGATGCTAGGGAAAAATTAAATTCCGGTAAAGAAGTAACAGAAGATGAGAAAAAATTAGCTAATACTTTCTCTCCAAAAGAACAAGCTGAAAGAAATAAAAGTTATGCATTGTTCACTTCTGCAATATTAGAAAAATTATATGCTGATGAAGTAGCAAAATTGTCAAAAACAACTGTTCCTCTAACAGAATTACCGGGAGCGACAACAATTGTTGATCAATTGAAAGACAACCCGAACCCAATGGTTAGAGCATCAGCAATCGAAGCTTTAAGCTATATCCAAAACCCTGAATACAAAAAAGACTTAACAACATTATTTACAGTTGCTAAGAACGACCAAGACGCAGGTGTAGCTGAAGCAGCTAAAACAGCATTAGAAAAATTAGACCAAGTTAAAGCTCAACCAGAACAAGCAAAAGCTCAAGAAGTAAGTATTAATCAGCCAAAGCAAGAACAGGTTAAAGTAGCAGCCTAGGTTTAAAATCTATTGCAGTTGATTTATAAATAAAAGATTCCTTTCTTTAAATAAAATAAAGCCCCTGAAAAGGGGCTTTATTTTTGTCTTTAGTTTTCNNTTCATTAGAAGAAAAGATTAATTTATAGATATCGCTGTTTCAGTTTCCGGAACTTGTTGTTTGTATGATTCTGGAAGTTCTGCACAGTTTTCATATCCAGCAAGTTCAGATATTTGCTTGCACCATTCATATATAATTTCGTCTTCTTTTAATTTATAAGAAATAGGTTTTCCTATTTTAATAGTGACATTTCTTCTTGTGAAAGGTTTAACTTTTGGATATCCGTCCCAACCGGCAATGGCTATTGGAATAATATCCGCTTTTACATTTTTAGCAATAACGGCAAATCCTTTTCTAATCCCTTCTAATTTTCCGTAAGGTCGTGTCCCGCCTTGTGGAAATATACCCAATGACCAGCTTGTACTTAGCACGTCTCTAACGGTTTTAAATGTTGCTATTTCCGGTTTTGTTCTATCAACAGCGAAAGCTCCAAGTCTTTTTACCAGCCAACTTAATTTTTCATTGTTTTCAAATAATTCTTTTTTAGCCATAAACGCAATCGGTTTATGAACCCCCATAACTACCATTGGAGGGTCAAAAATTGAAACATGGTTTGCAGCATAAATATATTTTCCATTTTTAGATTGTTTTTTAGGTAAATTTTCTCTTCCTTCTATTTTGTAATTGTAGAAAATAGCATAAAATCCATATACTACAATGTATAGAAAGGACATAAAAAAGATTGTCCTAAAAATGTTATACTCTTTTGCATATCTTCTATTGAAGTTTCGCACTTCTTTATCCATTCTTCTGTTCTCCTTCAGTAGCCGGTTCTTCTTCTATATATTTGAATCCTGTTAATTTTTGAATTTCTTCAATCCATTTTTCTTTTACAATATCCGGATTTTTGTCATAAGGAATAGGTTTTCCGATATTTACAATGATTTTACCGGTAAAAGGCCATCTTTTTACTTCATTTGAGCCAATAATTCCTACAGGTAAAATATCGCATTTTGTAAGTTTTGCAAGTCCTGCAAAACCTTTAGTAACTCCCTTTATTTCTCCAGGAATTCCACGAGTTCCTTGTGGAAACATTCCTAAAACCCAGTTACTGTCTTTTATTGTTTGAACAGTTTTCACTGTTGATGGTCCAAGAGATTCTCTGTTTACTGCAAAAGCTCCTAACCAATCAATCCACCATCTTAAAAACGGAATATCAAATAACTCTTTCTTTGCCATAAATGAAACACTTCTTGGCATAACTGCAACCATCAATGGAGGGTCAAGTGTTGATAAATGATTTGGACAAATTATATATCTGTTGTCTTTTGGTACGTTTTCAAGTCCGTGAACTTCTATTCTGTAAACTAATTTTAATCTGATCATATAGCCTATCTTACAGACTAAAAATTGGAAAATTCTTCTCCAAATATTAAATTGGGAGGCTTTTTTTGATGAATATTGTTTCTTTTGTTTTGTCATTTGTCTGCTCTCCATACTAACAAGTGGTATTATACATAAAAATTAATTCAAAATCTACTGATTAATATATTTTTATAGTATTATCAGAGAAAACAAGGAGAGAGAAGATATGTTTGAAATGAAAAAATCAGATAATCCGTTGGAAAATGAATTATTTAAAAGTGTATATGAAAAAACACCTGAATACGTTAAACACTTAAATTTAATGAATTTTGATAATAAAGGTGAATTTTCTTTTGTTTTGAAAAAAGAAAATCTAAAACCTTATGATGCAAGTAGTAATCCCCAAGGTTTGAATTTAGAAGAATGGTTCGCAAATTATGCAAAAGAAGCGAAGGTTTCTACAGCAGGAATTAGAGGACCTCAAAATATTTTATACCCACAAGATACAAGATTCCCGATTAATTTAGTTGGTATTGTTCTTGCAACACTTGCCAAAGCACTTGTTGCAAGAGAAAAATATCCAAATAAGAGAATTGTGAAAGTTGCAGGTTGTGAAGTTCGTTATAATTCTCAATTATTTTTAGATGCAATTACAAGAATTCAAGCAGCACAAGGAATTGAAACTCTTGTTCCTGAGGGTAAAAAAACTATTCCTATTTGGTTGGCTTCATTTTTGGCTTTTAAATTAGATTTATTGGGTGGGGAATATATCACTTCAAGTCATGGTATTTCAGTTAAAAATGCTACAAAAGATTTGAATTGCCAAGGAAGTCAATACTTGCCGGAAGAATCAATGGAATTTGTTAACAAAATTCAAGAAATTTTTGATGAAGTTAACGCAAAAGGTTCTTATGAAATTAAAATTGCAGCAACTGATAATCCATTGATAAATGAAAATGTTTTAAAGTCTGTTGATGATGGTGTTGATTTGTATGTTGAATATTTGAAATCGGGTGTAGCACAAGATTGTAATTTAGATTTAATTAAAAATTTTAAATCTAAAATTATTATTGAAAATGTTGGAGGTTCAGCTTATCGAACATTATCTCGAGTTTTGAAGAAGCTGAATATATCTGATAAGTTTGATTGGTTTGATGTAGAAGAGGATTCTTTTTTTCATTCAATTGGGAAATATAATGTGACTCCAAAGGGTGAAAAAGCTTTTTATGATTATTCTGTAGATGCAACTGTTATTGCTAAAAGAAAAGATGGAACAAAATTCTTTCCTGTTATAGATACAATGCATTATCCTGAAAGACTTAAAAATTATCCTGTAGGTACTGTCATTTTAATTACAGATCCTGACCATGACAGATTAACTATTACGCAAACAGAATCTGTTTCAAGAATTGCTAAATTAGAAAAACTTGGTGTTGATTATATTAATTTAAATGATGATGTCGTTTTGACTGTTTTCAGTGCAAATCAAGCTTTTCTTATGTTAATGGATTTTTGGTCAAAACAATTAAAGACTAAAAATTTATGGAACAATCACCCTAGATTTATGATTAAAACAACTGCATCAGCTCTTTCTTGGGACGAATGGGCTAAAAATAACGGTGTAAAGGTTGTTAATGTTCCGGTTGGGTTCAAAGAGATTGCAAATATAATGAAGAAAGTCGAACTTAAATTAAAAAATAACCTAACAGAATCTGTTGTTATTGAAGATGTGTTCGGTAATCCTATTGATTTGGGGATAAATCCACGACTTGTATTTGCAGGTGAAGAATCCGGTGGAATGATTATGGGTACAGAGGAACTTATCAAGTCTGAACATGGAAGATGCGCTGTTGCAATGAGAGAAAAAAGTGCAACAGAAGCTATAATTGTTGCTTCTTCTTTAGTTTCTCAAATATCTGAGGTTAATGTGTCTTTATCTCAGTATTTGTCAAATGTGTTTAATTCAAATAATATTATTGGTCGTTTTGATACAAGGGTTGACATAGCTTATTACAATGAATCAGAACCAGATATTAATAAGTTAAAAGAAGCTAAAGTCACTGGTGAAGCACTAAGAACAAAGAATGATTTATTCTATTTGTCACTTGCTATTGCAAAAAAAGAAAATATTATAACTTTAGACGACGTTAAAAATGTCTTAAATGACAGATTTAGAGATAAAGGTTTGATTTTTGATAACTTGAAATCAATTAAATTCGTTGGAGACGGAACTTATCTTGAATTTGATAACAAATATATTGAAATTCGTCCATCTGGTACAGATGCCAAAACTAAGGCTTATGGTGGAGGATTGAATAGAGCAGATATTGAAAAATATGCAAGTATTTTAGGTAACTATTCCGGAGATAGAACTTATACTCATCAATCTGTCGTTCCTGAGGAATTTTATGATTCTGCAAAAGATAAGGCAATGACTTACTATTTAAAATTTGTTGATAAAGATGCGAATAATGAACCGTTTGATATTCCGGATTATAATTTCTAATTAACAAAGATTAATGGCAAATATTTATATTTGCCATTGTTTATTATACAATTGTTTTAAGAGGATAATAAAACGAGGTAAATATGTTAAAAGATTATTTTTTGAATAAAGTTGAAAATGCAATAAATGAAGCAGTTAATGCTCAAAAGCTAGGACAAATGAGTGAATATGCAAAAGGTTCTCTTGTTGTCGAAAAACCGAAGAATCCTGATTTTGGGGATTTGGCAATAAATGTTTCTTCTCTTGCTCGTTCAGCAAGAATTGCTCCTCCAATGATTGCAAATTCTATTGTTGAATTTATTGACAAAAAAGACTGTGAATATTCTGTAATTGGTGGATTTATCAATTTTAGAGCCGGAAATTCTCTTTTAATAAATTTAGTTGATGAAATTTTTGAAAAAAACAAAGATTTCGGTCGTCCTGAAAATATAAATAAAGAAAAAATTATTCTTGAATATATTTCAGCGAATCCAACCGGACCTTTCCACATTGGTCACGGTCGTTGGGCTGCAATGGGAAGTGCATTGGCAAACCTTTTAAAGTTTTATGGTCATGATGTTTATCAAGAATTCTATATAAATGATGCCGGATCTCAAATTCAAAAACTTGGACGTTCTTTGGTTATTCGTGTTAAACAAGAATTAGGACAAGATATTGATTTCCCAACAGATGAAGTGGAAAGAAAAAATTATTATCCAGGAGATTATCTAATTCCTGTTGCTAAAAATTTTGTTGAAGATTATAAATCAGAACTTGAGTCTTTAAATAATGATGCAGATAAAATTGATTTAAAAGTTTATTGTGATTTTGCTAAGGATTATGAAGAAAAAGTTCAAAGAGGTTTGTTAGATAATTTTAGAGTCCATTTTGACAACTTCTATTCAGAATTGACATTACATAAATCAGGTAAAGTTGATGAATGTGTTCAAAAACTTCGTGATAGCGGCAAAATTTATGAAAAAGAAGGTGCAGTTTGGTTCAAATCATCAGATTATGGTGACGACCAAGACCGTGTTATCAAAAAAGCAGATGGCTCTAATACCTATTTAACAGCAGATATTGCA
Source organism: Candidatus Gastranaerophilales bacterium HUM_12 (assembly GCA_002102825.1). Taxonomy (GTDB): domain Bacteria; phylum Cyanobacteriota; class Vampirovibrionia; order Gastranaerophilales; family Gastranaerophilaceae; genus Zag111. Next base: position 17,355 of record DABJ01000005.1, read on the forward strand.
TATCATGTTGATAAGTTAGAACGTGGATTTGACCGTATGATAAATATTTGGGGTGCGGATCACCATGGTTATGTAGCAAGAGTTAAAGCTTCAATTGAAGCTTTAGGCTATGATTCTAATAAATTGGAAGTTCTGCTTGGGCAATTGGTTAACCTTGTAATCAATGGTAATGAGGTTCGAATGGGTAAACGTAAAAATATGGTTACTCTGGAAGATTTGATTGATGAGGTTGGAGTTGATGCAACCAGATTTTGGATGGCAATGAGAAATATTGATACAACTTTGGATTTTGATATCGAGCTTGCAAAAACTAATTCTGATGAAAATCCTGTATTTTATGTCCAATACGCGCATGCCAGAGCTTGTTCAATAATTAGAAATGCAACTAACGATAGAGTTGATACGGAATCAGGCAAAACAATTTCTCCTGTATTGACAAAAGAAGAATTTGAAAACTTAATTTCTAATTTCGATAAAAATATTATGAATTCAACAATTAAAGATGCTAGAAAATTAATTTTGAAATTAGAAGAGTTTAAGTCTTTAATTGTAATGTCAGCACAAACTCGTCAAGTTTATACAATTTGTCGTTATGTTCAAGAGTTGGCTGCCGAATTTCATTCATTCTATAATTCAACAAGAGTTATTACTGATGATATTGAGTTGACAAAAGCAAGATTGGCTTTAGTTTGGGCATTCAAAACTGTTTTATCAAATGCGTTGGATATCTTGGCTGTATCAGCTCCAGAAAGAATGTAATGTTTAGAATATAACTTTAAATATGGAACATGTTAAGGGTAAGTTATTTATACAACCTTACCAATTAAAAATTCTAACAGAGTAAATTTATTTACAAGAGTCTTCCTGCTTATCAACTTTTCCGTTAAAGTTGTTATCAACACCATCAAAGCAAGAACCAATTGAGGCTTTACTTTCTGCTTTAGGATTGTATTTAAGGTATCTGTTTGGAATCATTGCCCACAGATAGTTGAAAAATTCTTTGTATCTTTTTGCAAGTCGGGGATTATTGATTACGAGCATATTTTCATCATTCTTGTTTTCTCCGCTGTTAGAAAAATTCATTGAACCCATAATGATATATTTATCGTCAATAATCATTGTTTTGGAGTGTAATTTTCCTGCATAACTCTCTATTTTTACAGGAATTCTATTTTTTCGTAAAATTTGATGTTTTGTGTTTTTAGTGTGAACATTATTTGCGTCCATTATCATTCTCACATCAACTCCCCTTTGACGAGCTTTAATAAGTTCATTTGAAATTCTGGAATGAGTTATTAAAAATGTTGGAATATAGATGTAATGTTTTGAGTTTTGTATAAGTTGAATTATGCGGAAAGATGATTTATCTTGCGGTGAAAAATAAACTTCAATTTCGCTATTCCCGATTTTATAAGTGTTGTTTTCTTGATTTTTAATTTTATCTTTGTGAAATTTACCGGAGAACATTTGTTCAAATTCTTGGCTATATAATTTCGCAATTTCTTTTGAATTGATTATGATAACGTCATTTTGGTCATAACCAGAAAGTCCATTTTGAGAAAAATTCATAGATCCGGTGTAAACAATTTTATTATCAAAGATGATAAATTTGTTATGCATTAGCATGTTGCTATTTACTGAATTTCCTCCTCTATCGGATTTTGAGATTTCTGCGATTCCTTTTATTATGTCATTCCCAGAGTAAACATTTTGCGCTGGGTTAAAATATTCGTCATAGACATATCGAATTTTTACTCCTCTTTCTTTTGCTAGTTTTAGTGCTTTTGTAACTTCCGGAACGTTTTCATATCCAAAAATTGCAATATCTATAGATTCTGTTGCATTATTTGTAAGTTTGACAAATTCTTTGCAGACGTTCGTTTGACATTTGTTGTCAGGCTTTAATTTTTTCGTAAAATTAGTGAAATACAACGAGATATTTCCATCAGAGATAATTGTTGGAGGTGCAGGAATTTTTGGTATTTCATAGTTGAAAAAATATAGTTTCTGCTTTTCATGTTTATGGCATTTCTTTTTAAGTCTTTTATTTAAATTATGACAGTATCTGCAAGGTTTTGCAGTTTTTGGTAGTTGTTTTTGTGGAATTATTACCGTATCGTGGGCAAGTTTTGCAAATTTACAATCTAGTGTATGGTATTTATTGGAGTGATGGTTTAAGATAACAAGGTGCAATTTCTTTGCGACGGTTAAATTTTTCTTAAATTTAATAATATTTCCAATTTTGTTATTTTTAATTCCAAATCCGCTATTTTCAAGTATTATTTTGTAATTTAAACCGTTTATTTTAATTTTGGCAAATTTACATTCACTATTTTGTTTTCCTGATAATTTTACAGATACATTCTTATTTTCGATTGTTTTAGTTGCATTGTCTTGTGCTAAATATCCAAGACTTATTATATCTGACCTTGTTAGATTGAATAACTTTGAATACTTTTGTACAAATTTATCATCTGGAGTTAGAGAAAAAGTTTCAATACCTGCAACACAAACTACTTCATCTCTATCAATGACTTTGTCTTTGTTTAGGTCAATTCCGAGTTTGTTCGGAGAATAAACCTCTAGAACTTCCTTTGTTTTGTTATTACGAATAATAAAACCGGAAAATCCGCTAAGTAGTCCTAACAATAAGATTGTCGCAATAATCTTTTTCATTAATCTAAATTCTTATAATTTGTTAAATCAAAACCAAGTCTTACAATAGTATCTTTCAACGTCATATTCTGGGTTATTGAAAATTCTTTGGTGTGAGAATCTTTAATGCAGTTATTATATTTGCAAGGGTGAATAAGAGCTTCTGCAATACATTCTTCATCTAGGGCTTTTAGACCATATTCAATTGCATCAGAATCCATCATTCCGGTGTAGCCTACGCCAATAATGAAATCATTGGTTTTCAACTGATATTCATCAATTGTTTTTCGGTTAATTTTTGTGAAATATTGTAATAGCGCAATTTTTATAAGATTTAATGGATAATTTAAATTCAAATGTTTTTCAAGTTTAGGAATAAAATATAACTCTTCAAATTGAGTTCTGACGTATTTGATATTATATTCTTTTGCCAATTTGCAAACAATTTTAAAAAGTTCAGGTATTGCGTGCGTATGCACATGAGAATCCAAATGGTCAATTGTTGTATTTGCTTGAACTTTTTCAATTTGCGCTCTAAACTCATTTTCTATTTGTTCGAGTATTTCTTTTTTATGTTGATTTAGAATTAAGTATCCGTAACCGACATTAAAATATCCGTCATCATCAGTTAATAAAGGACAATCTGTTAAGGATTTCCCTTCCATTATATTTAAATGAGCTGCTATTCCTAAATTGGGACAATCCGGCAAAATATCGTGAACGGCACTTTCGAATGCTTCTCCATTAGCACAAAGACTTGCACTTGTTAAAAAACCGTTATTATATCCTTCTAAAACAGCTTGATTATGTGCCTGAGTTAAACCAAAATCATCGGCATTAAGAATAAATTTTTTATTTATCATACGGATATCCTTGCATAATTCTTATGAAATAATATAATTATGATAATAGAAAGAGAGTTGAAATGCAAACACCGAAATTAGCAATTATTATACCATGTTACAATGAAGAATTATGTGTAGAATCAACCTGTAAAAGACTTTTAGAGGTCTTGAAAGATTTAATTGATAAACAGAAAATAACACCTGATAGCTATTTATATTTGGTTGATGATGGGTCAATAGATAATACTTGGAATTTAATTGAAAAATTACATAGTGGAAACTCTCTTATTAAAGGACAAAAGTTTATAAGAAATTATGGAAACCAAAAAGCTCTTATTGCAGGTTTAGAGGGTGTAAGAAGTCTTGGTTGTGATTGTGTTGTATCTATTGATGCAGACTTGCAACAAGATGAACTTGCGATTGAAAAGTTTCTTGATGAATATCAAAAAGGTTATGATATCGTTTTAGGAATTAGAAACGACAGAAAAACTGATGGCTTTTTCAAAAAAACAACTGCCGTAATGTTTTATAAGATTATGAATTTGCTTGGTGCAAAAATTGCAATGAATCACTCTGACTATAGGTTGGTAAGTAAACATGCATTAGATATTTTAGAATTATATCCGGAAAAAGCTTTATTTTTAAGGGGTGTATTTCATGAATTAGGTTTAAAAACTTCTACAGTACATTTTAATGTAAAACCGAGATTTGCAGGAAGTTCAAAGTTTAATTTTATGTCTCTTATGGGTTTAGCATTGAATGGAATAACTTCATTCAGTATTGTTCCTTTGAGGATTGTTGCATGTTTAGGTTTTTTAATGGCATTATTTGGCTTTTTGGTTGGTTTAGAAACGGTTTTTGAAAAATTATTTTTCCACAATTCTCCAAACGGATTTGCAACAATGATAATTTTGTTGTGCTTTTTTGGCGGTTTGCAAATCTTTTGTTTGGGAGTAATTGGAGAATATATCGGACAAGTATATCGAGAAGTTAAAGCTCGTCCAAGATATATTACTGAAAAGGAATTGAAATAAATTTATCACTAAAAAAAAATAAAACGTACGATTTCAAAATTCAAAATCGTACGTTTTAAAATATAGATTTTGTATTAAACTAAGCCTTTTTATATCCACATTTTGTACAGATGCCGTTGGTTAGTGCAATCCCGCATAAAGGGCAACGTTCTATTGTTTTATCAATTTTATATTCTTCGGTTGCAATATTTCCTCCACTTGTGAATGTTATTTTTGAAATATTTAACTTATCTTTTAACAACTCATATACAATTTTTATCATTCCTTCAGTTGTCATTGATTCCTTTGTTACAACGATTCTGCAATTAGGATATGCTGTTGCCAATTCGGTTTTAAAGGCTTCACCTATGTTTGTGTTTTGAGGTGCGCCGTTTTTAATTCCTTGTTTTTCATAAATATCAAATATCGCCGGTAATAATGGGTCATCTTCTCTTAAAATTAGTGCGTGGTCGAAGTTTTTTAATATGTCCCAAGCCATTTTTTTTATTTCGTTGCAAGGAAATACCATATTTACTCCCGTATTAATAGAATCTTCAACTTCAATTGTTAGGGTTCCGGTATGCCCATGTAAGTATTGAGCTTCCCCTTTAAAATTTAAAAAACGATGGGCATATTGTAAATCAAATGTTGTGACTGATTTCATCTTTAATTTTCTCCTTTCCATAGTATGTTATATGAATAATTTGAAAATTAAATTGGTAATATTGCGTAATCTATTTTGTTATATAATTTTTAGATTTATCAATTGAAACAATAAAAAAGCCGTACTACTGTCTATCGAAAATTATAAATTCGCTATCCTCTAATATTTTCTCCTTCAATAATTAAAACACCCGTAAGATCAATCTTAGTGCTGCTGAGTTTCCTCCCTGACACGGTTCGAAAGTTTACGCCATTTTAACTATTGCTATCAACAATCATATTAAATTTTAACGGACCTATAAAGTCCTCACAACAGACTCTGCACCCCGCATAAGCTTCGGGTCGAGGGATTGCAATTCCCCGTGGAGTACGGCTTATGATTATTGTAGCATAAAACTTTTTATTTTGCCAATTTATTATAATTAATTCCCCACTTTACTAATGAATAAAATCTTTCAAGTTTTATATTTTAGTTTGAAAGGAGTATTTTATGTCAGAACGATTAGCGTTGTATAAATGTGAAGTTTGTGGAAATTTGGTTCAAGTTCTTTTATCTGGAGGGGGCGAACTTGTTTGTTGTGGAAAGCCAATGACTTATCTTAATCCGCAAGACAAATCTGATGAGATGTTAGAAGAAAAGCATGTACCAATTTTTATTCATGATGAAAGTGGCAAAGAATTTATTCAAGTTGGTTCAACATTGCACCCAATGTCAGAAGAGCATTATATCCAATTTATTGAAACTATTTCTGAGGATAAAAATAAAATTGAATTACAATATTTTTCTCCCAATAGTAAACCCGTAATGGAAATTGACAAATTTGCAAACCCTCATTGCGCACTTGGATACTGTAATATTCATGGTTTATGGGAGGGAAAACATGATTAGTGATAAAATTAAGGACATTTTAAATGAACAAATTAATAAAGAATTTTATTCCGCTTATTTATATTTGGCGATGTCTGCATATTTTTCTGAAATTGGCTTATACGGTTTTTCTCACTGGACTAAAATACAATCTAGAGAAGAAATTGACCACGGAATGATTTTGTTTGAGTATGTTTTGAATAGAAAATCACAAATCCGATTAAAATCATTGGAATCTCCGAGTCTTGATTTGAAAGGGCCTCTAGATGTTTTTGAGCAAATTTATAAGCATGAAAGGGCAATTACTACTTCTATTGACTGTGTTGCAAGCTTATCTGAGGGCGAATGTGATCTGGCAACTAGAAACTTTATTGATTGGTACTTAAAAGAACAAACCGAAGAAGAAGCTTCTGTTCTTCGCATAATATCAAAACTTAAGGCCTTTGGAGAAGAAAAATCGGCATTATATCTGATAGATAGAGAACTTTCATCTAGAGAATATTCTCCTTCAAGTTATTAGTATTGTTAGTGGTTATGAAATACTAATCACTAACAATTTTTTAATTATTTCTTTCAAAATTAACAAATATTGCGTTTTTGTAAACAATTTGTCTATTTCAGGAAAATATTTTATTATATAAGTATGATTTTAGGGAAAATATTATACGTTGATGATGATAAATTGTTGACTTCAACTTTTAGTACATTGATGAAAGTTGAGGGTTTTAAAGATGTGGTTGTTTATAATGACCCGATAAAGGCTATTGAATATTTAAAAACAAATTCTCCGGATTTAATTATCTCTGATTTTTTGATGCCAGAGATGAACGGTTTGGAATTTTTGAGAGAAGCTAAAAAACTTTATCCTGAAACCAGTATGATTTTATTAACAGCTTATGCTGATAAAGAAAATGCTATTAAAACGATTAATGAAATCGGGGTTTATAAATATATCGAAAAACCTTGGGATAATGATGATTTGATTATGAATATCAGGAATGGTATTGAAAGAAGTCATTTATTATCAGATTTGAGAGATAAAATTAAAGAATTAGAACATGCAAAAGCTCAATTGACAAAGTATTCTGAAAAATTAGAAGAAATTGTCGCAGAAAGAACAAAAGAATTAACCGTTGCAAATAAAAAATTGTCCGGAATTATTAACTATTGTGCTGATGGGATTATTATAATTGATTCTCAAGGAAATATTGAACAAGTAAATCCTGCTTGTGAGAATATGGTTGGATTGAGCGCAGAAGCTTTGACTAAAATGAAAATTCAAGAAATTGCATTCTCTGATAATCCTAAAATGAATAAAGCACCTAAATCATCTGTAAAAAGCACAATTTTAGGTTTGTCTTGTGAAAATTCTGAATTTTTGTTGAGAGATTTGTATTTGAGAAATTCTATTAATGGAGAATCTGTACCTGTGGAAATCAATTTTGCTTCACTTGTTACAGATGATTCTGATGTTGAAAAATTTGTTGGTGTAATTCGTGATTTCAGTGCTCAAAAGGAAAATGAACGATTAAGAGATGATTTTATTGCAACGCTTACTCACGATTTGAGAACACCATTATCTGCCGCAATTCAGACACTTAAATTTTTCCTTGACGGTTCATTAGGAAAATTAGAAGAAAAGCAAAGAGTTCTTCTTTCTACAATGTTACAAAGCAATGAAGATTTGTTAGGTTTAGTTAATGCTTTATTGGAAGTTTATAGATTTGACAGTGGAAAATTGTCATTATGCAAGACAGTGTTTGGAATTCATGATTTGGTTACCCAATGCTATGAAGAACTTGAACCACTTGCGAAGAAGAAAAATATTTCATTCAATCTTCATGACGAAGTAGATGAAAATCTGCTAATAGATGCGGATAGGGCTGAAATCAAACGTGTAATTATTAATTTGTGCGGGAATGCTATTAATTACACAAATAAAGATGGTACAATTGATATTTACGTAAAAGCACAATGCGGAGATTTAATTTTTTCTGTTGCTGATAATGGTAACGGAATACCTAAAGAAGATATTCCGAATTTGTTTATGAGATTTTCTCAGGGAACAAGTCGCAAACGTTCAACAGGTACGGGATTGGGGCTTTATTTATCAAGACAAATTATTGAAGCCCATGGCGGTAAAATTTGGGTTGAAAGTAAAGTAAATAAAGGTAGTGAATTCTCCTTTATATTGACAAATGTAGTTGCAAAATCAAGAGTTTAAGTTTATAAAAGGTAAGGTTTAAGATGTCGAAGAGTATTAAAGTAACAATAATTGAAGATCATGATATGACAAGAATGGGACTTTCATTTGCGTTGTCTAACAATGAATCAATTGAAGTTTTAGGAACTTCTGCTGATGGTTTGGAGGGTGTTAATCAAGCTCTTGAGCTTAAACCTGACTTAGTTATTATGGATATTGGGCTTCCAACAATTGATGGTATTGAAGCTACCAGAAAAATCAAGAATGCTATGCCTGAAATTAAGGTATTGATGAATACTTCTCGTGATAATGAAGATGATATTCTTGATTCATTTGCCGCAGGTGCAGATGGTTACATTACAAAAGGTGCAACTTCTGAGCAAACAATTTCTGCAATCAAGGCTGTTAGTGAGGGTGTTGGCTGGTTAGACCCTGCAATTGCCAGAGTTGTATTATCAAATATTCGCAAAAATAATCAAACTGAGTCAGCTAAACATGGCGAAATTAATTACCAAAAAGGCAAAAATCTTTACGGTTTAACTGAAAGAGAAATGGAAGTTTTAGCTCTTCTTGTAGAGGGCTTGAAAAATCCTCAAATTTCTAAAAAATTAGTTATTACTATTGCAACAACTAAAACTCATGTACATAACATTTTACAAAAATTATATGTAAAAACTCGATCAAAAGCTGTTGCAACGGCAATGAAAGATGGCTTGGTTTAAGGTTAACACTATGAAGAAGATTTTAATACTTTCAATATGCCTTTTGATGTGTGCAAAATCTTCTCTTGCTGCAAATATTCGAAATCCTTTTTCAAAAACTTTTGATACCCGTTCAAAAGAATTAAGGTATCAATATAACGTATTGAAAGATGATGAGAAGAAACAGATGGAAGGCAAGCTTTTAAATCGTACTCCGTCAGGTTATATGACCGTTCAAGAATATGAAGACCTGTCTGAATACAAGGATAAGTCCAATTTCGAATTTGACGTTCCAAAGATTGAGCGTCCGTCAGATTTCAAATACGTTCCTCAACCTCTTTTTAAGATCGTTAAATACAATTCTCCTGCCGGTAGTGTTGAATTGACGTTGGGCAAAAAACTTTTTGTTCGAAAAATGATTAATGCTCAAGGAATTGTATCACCGGATTATTCAAAATTGGTATACCCTGCGGTTTATTATTATCCGGATAGCGCCTCTGTTGCGTGTGATTTGTTCGTTATTCCGTTGCTTGGAGATGAAAATGTTTTGAATACAATATTAAAAGCTAATGTTGCTAATCGAAATCCTGTTCCAATTTTGTCAACAGATAAATCTATTGATAATTTTGCGGCTTTTAGAACGTTAACTCCGGTTGATTTTTCGACAGATGGTACAAAATTATTAGTAAAAGAAAAACTCGGTTCAAGCGAAGATGGAATTTGGGAAACAAAGCTTTATGTTTACGATTTCACAAACAGGGTAAGTTATGATTTGATTGAAATTCGAGATGCGATATCTTACTTTTGGAAAGAATATATGGACGTAAATCTTGTTGATAAAAGATGGGATATTATTCCTTTAGGTTTTGATTTAAATAGCCCTAATCGAGTTGTTGTTCAAGCTTATGCTTATACAGGCTCTACTCCCGTGTATTTAGGGGCTTGGAGTGTTGATTATAAAGGTGAACAATCTAGGCTAATTTCTTTTAATAAAAGTTTTATTCCTAGTGTTAGTGAAAATGGGCTAAAAGTTGTTCGAGATGGTGTTGAATCTTATCAAACAGTTGAAATTCAAGAAAAATTCTTAAAACAACAGGGTAAAGTCTTGGAAAAACAGAAAAAAGCTGAAGATAAAGAGGTTGTTAAAGGCATTAAAAATGAATATAAATATAATATCAGGGTTTTAAATTCTGATTATAAAGACGAATATCGTGATTACAAAAAACTTCAAACTCTAAAAGGTTCAACAGAGGGACCGGAGCTTGAAGAAGCTTATAAGAAATATTTAAAAGATCAATTAGCAAAAGATATTATAAAAACAGAAAAACAAATCAAGCAAAAACAAAAGGAAATTGATTCTGTAGATAAAAAATTGGATAAATTGTATGATAAAACCGGCGAATCTTCAAAATCTACTGACAATCCGGAAGAATCCGTACAAAATCAATAACTATAGTATCAAAAAAGACCTCTTAATGAGGTCTTTAAATTTATCTGTAATTTGTGAACTGTAAAGGATAATCATACTTGTCATCGTTTTTTCGAAGCATTTGGATTACAGCCTGTAAGTCATCTTTATCTTTTCCTGAAACTCTTACCTGTTCACCTTGAATTGAAGCTTGAACTTTCAATTTTGTAGCTTTTATATCGGATACAATTTTCTTTGCTAGTTCTTGAGTCAAACCTTTTTTTAGATTAAAAACTTGACGAACATTTCCGCCTAATGCGTTTTCTGGAGTTTGAGCATCAAGAATTTTTAGGCTCAAATTTCTTTTTACAAGTTTTGATTGCAAAATATCAACGATATTTTTTAGTTTCATTTCATCATTTGTTGTAATTGTTACAGATTTATCTGCATCTAAATCAACTTGAGAATTTGAATCTTTTAGGTCAAATCTTGTTGTTAATTCTCTTTTAACTTGGTCAATTGCGTTTACCAATTCTTGCTTATTGTATTCTGATACAATATCAAAACTGCATTCTTTAGCCATAACATATTCTCCTTATATTTAAACTTATTTGAATATAACATAAAAAAGCAGGATTTTGAAATCCTGCTAAAATTCATTTGCTACACACTATCATTTTATCTATTACAGGGAAATAATTATTTTTTAATCTTTTTTAAGAGGTTTTTAGTCACACTCATAATTTTTCCGCGGTTTTTGAATGCTAAAATACCGCTAATTGTTGCAATACCTCCACCAATCAATGCTTTTTTAACTGTTGAAGATTTTGACTGTTTATCAGAAGATGTTGCATCTTTTTTGTTATTATTATCTTTGTCTTTGTCTTGTGTTTTATCACTGGATTTGTCAAAGGTATCTTTAGATACTTGGTCTTGCAATTTTACACCCGCCATATCAGGAACATAAGGTTCTCCATCAAATCCGTTTGGGGTAATTGGAAGTGATTTATTTAAACAATTCAATCCGATATCATCATTAAGTGCCGGATTTGATAAATTATACATACTGCTTGTATCTACCATGTCAAACCTTTAAAAATAACCTTTTACCTACACATATATAAAGTAAAATTTTGATACATAATTTACTTTTTTTGAAAATTTTGGTTTAATATTCTTAACAATAAGAAAAGGGGAATGTTATGAAAAACATGTTTAAAAGATGGTATGATGCTGATGCTGTCGTAAGTAAAGCTATTCACGACCTTGAAAAAGCGCCTGAAGAATCTCAGGTTAGATGTGCGGATTACATAATTGATTTGCTTAAAGATGTCGAGTTAAAAGAGTTAAGTTTAGAAGACCAATACAATTATATATTGAAGCGTTGGTATGATAAGAATATTAAAGTATCTCATGCTATTGAGTATTTGAGATTATCTCCAGATGATGTAAGACGTGAAACAGCTCTAAAAGTTGTTAAGTATTTAAAAGAAATCTCTTAATGTTTTAGACTTTTCATTTATTGTATTGTTTAATATATATGGAGGGAGATTTGTGACAGACGAAATAAATCAAAATGTTATTAACTTATTTTCTAATCATAACAACAATCACATAACACCGGAACTTCAAGACAAAATCAAGTATTACGCAGGTTTTAATTATGTAAAGATTAAAAAAGATGCAAATGGAAATAAGTTTAACAAGGAACATTTGTTAAAATATCGTGCAAAGTGTCATTATATGGTTACTGTAATGCGTGAAATGGACGGGGAAGTCGTTTTGTATTCTTATGATGTTCCAAATTCTGATTTATTTAAATTTATGAAATCGTTTGACGGTAATACTTTGGACGGAACTATTATCGAAATTGACAAATACTTTCCCGAGGATTTAGCTTGAAAGAAGTAGGAAATGTGTTTTTTTAATAAGTATTATGAAAGTTTATTTAAGTGTTCAAAGCCATACCAATATGTAGGTGGAGAATTTTTATCCCATAATAAAGATTTTGATAGTGCAGATGTTAGATTAGTTCTTGCATTCCCTGATAAATATGAAATCGGAATTTCTAATTTAGGTGTTCGTGTTTTGTATGAACAAGTTAATAAACAACCTAGTTATATGTGCGATAGGGTTTATGCCCCAGAACCGGATTTCAAACCGGATATTTTATATGCCGTAGAATCAAAGAAAAATGTTCGAGATTTTGATGCTGTTGGTTTTTCTTTACAATACGAAATGGCATATCCTACAGTTTTAAAAATGCTTGAAATGGCAGGAATTCCATACAAAAATACTGATAGAACAGATGAAGATCCAATAATCATTGCAGGCGGTCCTTGTACTTTTAATCCTTTACCTATGAGTGATTTTATTGATGTTTTTTTGATTGGTGACGGTGAAGATTCAATAATTGAAGTTTGTGATATTCTTCAAAAAACAAAAGGTTTACCAAGACTTGAACGAATTAAAGCTCTTTGTACTGGTGAAAATTCGGGTCGTTGGTCAAAGTTGTTAGGTGGAAACGTTAAAAAACGAATAGCTCAATTAACGTATGAAAATGCTCCAAAATCTTATCCAATACCATTTTCATCATCTATTCAAGATAGAGCCGTAGTTGAAATTCGTAGAGGTTGCGGAAGAATGTGTCGTTTCTGTCAACCTGGTCATGTAACTTTACCGATAAGAGAACGTAGTGCTGAAGATATTATTAAAATAACAAAAGAACTCGTTAAGAATACCGGTTATGATGAATATTCTTTGCTATCCCTGTCTTCAAATGACTATGCAAATATAAACGAAGTTATTAAAGAGTTAGCTGTAGATTTTAATGATAAAAAGATTTCAGTATCTTTGCCAAGTCAAAGAATTGATGGGTTTAATTTAGAACTTGCAAATTTAGTTCAGAGTGTAAGAAAATCAACAATGACATTAGCCCCTGAAGCCGGCAGTCAAAGACTTAGAGATGTAATTAAGAAAAATATTACAGAAGAACAAATTATGAATGCTATTTTGACTCTTTATGAAAATGGTTGGTCAAGAGTTAAATTATATTTTATTTGTGGCTTGCCAACAGAAACTCTTGAAGATATGGACGAAATGGCAGAATTATTTAGAAAAATTCGATATCGTTCAAGACTTATAAAAAAAGAAAAAGAATTGAAACATTCACTTGATTTGACTTGTACTCTTTCAATTTTTGTACCGAAACCATTTACTCCATTCCAATGGTGTCCCCAAATGGATTTATCAGAAGTTACTGAACATATTCACTATTTAATGGAGCAAGTTTCACATATCAAAGGTGTAAAAGTTAATTATCACGAAAAGTTTGTTTCTTTATTGGAAGCTGTATTGACTCGTGGTGATGAATCAATAGGCAGATATATTGAAGCCCTTTATAATAAGGGGTGTTATCTTGATGCTTGGGGCGAGTATTTTGATAAGAAGGTTTGGTTTGAAACGGCCGATGAGTTAGATATAAATTTAAATACCCTTGCTCAAAAACAATATTCACTTGATGAAGATTTGCCTTGGAATTTTGTTGATATTGGTGTAAGTAAAGAGTGGTTCAAGGAAGAATATAAAAAAGCTTTTACTATTGATGCACATTCTTCTCACATTGTACCAACATGCCAACAAAGATGCGTAAATTGTGGAGTCTGTCCAAGTTTTGGTGTTAAAAAGATTATGGATAATTTATTTACTGCAAGTGATAAGGGACAACTTGTTGTGAAACAGGAACATGTAGACCCTGCAACGGCCCAACATACACTTCGGGAAATATTTAGATATAGAATCAAATTAACAAAAACCGGTATTTTAAGGTATTTTTCTCATTTGGATTGGCAAAATACGTTTTTCAAAGCTATTTCAAGGTCGGATTTGAATGTCGCATTTTCATTTGGTTATAACCCAACAATGAAAATCTCTATGGGGATTGCTTTGCCATTGTTTTGTGAAAGTACAACAGAGCTTGTTGATATTGAATTGTTAGATAATGTAGATTCTGAATATGTTAAAAATGAACTCCAAAGAGTTTTACCAAAAGAATCTGAAGTTATTTCCGTAAAACAGATTGACCGTTCTGCTCCATCAATTGACCAAACTGCTTGTTGGGCAGAGTACAAGGTCAAAATCGCAGATGTTAAAAATAAACTTTGCGATTTTGAGAAATTAATGTATAATACAGATAGAGTTTTATCTTCTGACGAGATTTTAGTTGAGAAGAAAAATAAAAAAGGTTTAGTAAAAACAGTAAATATTCGTACCTCTATTGGTTCTCACCGATATGAAAACGATTGTTTATTTATAGTATTAAAGACCGGTCAAGGGTCAGAAATTCCTCCATTGAGAGCAGATGTTTTGATGAATATTATTGCTCCAGATGTAATATTTGATATTACGAGGGTTAAATTTTTTACCGAGTCTTTGCATGAGTTATAAGAGAAGGAATTTTTATGAACGACAAAAACAGAAATGCTAATCAAAGTATTGAAAAAAGGATTGTTATTGCAGAAAGAGACAACATTGCTGCAGTTTTAGAGAACAAAAAAGTCACAGATTTCTTTATCCATAGAGGAGAAGTTTTATTAGGTGATGTATATTTAGCTACCGTTGATAATATTTTACCAAGTATAGATGCTGCATTTGTCAACGTTGGTACTGATAGAATGGGATTTTTGCATGCAGAAGATGTTATGGGAAAAGGAACTTTGAAAGAAAAGTTATCTCCAAAACAAAAATTAGTAGTTCAAGTTGTAAAAGAACCTACAGGGCATAAAGGGCCTCGAGTTACAACAGAAATTAGCCTTCCGGGAAGATTTTTGGTTTTGATGCCAAATGAACCAGGAGTTAGTGTTAGTAAAAAAATTGAAAATTCTAAAGAGCGTGCAAGATTAAAATCTATTGTTAATCTTATCAAACCGGTTGGTGTTGGTGTAATTATTAGAACAGAAGCAGAGGGTCAATCAGAAGCTGATATTCAAGAAGATTTAGAAATTTTATTAGAAAAATGGAATAATATTATCACTTCATCTGAAACTTTAACTCCTCCTAATCTTATTTATAGAGATCAAGATTTGTTGTATAGGGTTATTCGAGAAGCTTGTACTGATGATGTTAAAGAGATTATTGTAGATACTCCGTTTGCAATGAACAGAGTGCAAAATATCTTGCAGAATTGGCATATCTCTAAAAATGTTCAAGTTACATTGTACAAAGGTACTGAACCTCTACTTATAGCAATGGATATTCATAAAGAAATCAAAGCTGCTTTGAATGTTAAAGTTAATATGCCATCAGGCGGTTATTTATTTATCCAACAAACAGAAGCATTGACAGTAATTGATGTAAACAGTGGTAAATTTACAAGTTCATCTACTCAAGATGAAACAATTTTGAAAACAAATATAGAAGCTGTTCACGAAATAGCAAGACAATTAAGGCTTAGAAATATTGGCGGTATGGTTATTGTTGATTTTATTGATATGATGTCCAGAGCTGACAAATTGGCTATGATGGAAGAATTAGAAATTGCTCTTGAACCTGATAAAGCCAAACCACAAGTTGGTCAACTTTCAGATTTGGGACTTGTTGAGTTAACTCGTCACCGTCAAGGTCAATCTTTATCAGAAATCTTTACTAAAAAATGTCCTCATTGTCAAGGTAGCGGGTATTCAATGATTGATTTCAATTTTGCAACTCCTACTGCAGAGGGTGAATATCGTGCAAAAGCTGCAAAATTAAAATTACCAACAGGTAATTTTAAGAAAAATAACAACAAATTCAATAACAAAAATAGTAACAATCAGCAACAAAATAGCCAAGAACAAGAACACATTCAAGAACAAGTTCAAAAACCTGTAATTGAAACAGAACCATCTGTTGTTGCTACAGAAGAAATTGTAAAAAAAGAAAATAACAAACGTAGCAGAAACAGACGTAACAATAAATTTGACAAAAATAAACAACCAAAAGAAGAAACAAAAATTGCAGTTGTAGAGGAAGTGGTTGAACACGTTGAAGTTCCTGCAATCGAACCGGTTCAAGAGGTTAAAGTTGAAGAGGTAAAAGAACCTGTGACTGAAGTTATTCCAGAAGTCGTTGAAGAAACTGTTGTTGAACCAAAAATTAAAGGTAAATCAAGAAAAAGAAAAACTAAAAAGGTCGCAACTCCAGAGGAAATGCCGCAAGAAGAAGCTAAACCTGTAGAAGAGGTTGCTCAAACAGTTGAGGAAACTACACCAATAGAGGAACCTGCGGAGGTAGAAGAACCAAAGAAAAAAACTCGCAGACCCAATAGAGGTTCTTCAAAAGCAAGAAAATCTAAAAAAACTGAGGAAGTAAGTGAAGAATAGATTTTTTAAAAATTTATGGAATGCAATTTTAGTAGTGCTATTTTGCACTACTAACTTTGCTTATGCGAAAAATCCTCATTTACATACAATTAAAACGATTGCAGTTAAATATTCTATTGTAATTGTTGCTGTAGTTGGCTTTTCGATTCTTTTGTGTATCGGATTATCTATTTATAACAAGTTTTTTGTTTCTGCACATTTAAAAGATAAAAACCTTGAAAATGCATCATTAAAATCTCCAACTGATATTGATGATGCAATTAGAATGTTTATTGCAAAGAATAGGTTGAAATAATCTGATGAAAAAAGCTTTTGGAATTTTAGAATTATTGATTGTTGTTATAATTGCGATTGTGGTGTATTTTACTTGTTTTCATCACAAATACGGTCGTTCAAATCCTTTTGACGACAATTCAAAAATAGAACAACAATCGCAAATGATTGATGATAAAATTCAAGATATAGAATCATCAAAGGCATTAAAAGAAAAAATAGAAAATAATTTAAAGGATAATATTTAGATGAAAAAATCAACTTTATTTGATATTATTTCTCCAATTATGATTGGACCGTCAAGCTCTCATACTGCAGGTGCTGTTCGTTTAGGGCTGATGGCAAAAAATATCTATAAAAATACTCCCAAATCTGTGACTTTTTGTTTGTACAATTCTTATGCTCATACAGGAAAAGGTCACGGAACGGAAAAAGGTCTGCTTGCCGGTGTTTTAGGCCTTAGTGTTGATGATAGAAAGATTAAAGATATTTTTAATTCGGATTTGGCAAAACAGGTCGATTATAAATTTGAATATAAAGACAATTTCAAATATCACCCTAATGCTGTTGATATTATTTTTGATGGTGATAACAAGATGTTTATCTCTGGAGAATCTGTTGGTGCCGGTGAAATTGAAATTACAAAAATAAATGATTTTAACGTTAAGCTAACAGGCAAATATAATACGGTTCTTCTTGTTTATAAAGATAAACCGGGAATGATTTCACAAGTTTCATCTCTTCTTCAATATCACAATATAAATATTGCATCTTTGAATTGTGATAGAAGTGGAAAAGGTCGGGAGGCTTCAATGATTATTAGTGTTGATGGGAATATCCATTCTGAAATAATTGATAATATTGAAGAAATTCCTGAAGTTTATTTTGTAAGTTATGTAGAAAAGTTGGAAAATTAATATGGAATTAAATATAAATACATTTGAACAATTAAAAGAAGCTTGTATCTCTCGGAATAAGCAAATTTATGAGATTGCACAAGAAAATATGGCTATGGAATCGGATATGGCTGTAGAGCTTGTCAGAACTTTTGCCGCAAAGAGTCTGTATGCTATGAAAGAAGCTATACAATCCGGTATGGCAAGTAAAGAATTATCAATGAGTGGAATGTGCGGTCAAGACTGTTTTAAAGTTCAAAAAAGATATAAATCTGAACGAGCAATGTTTGGTTCTGTTTTTGAAAAAATTATTGAGTATGCACTTGCAACGAGTGAGGAAAATATTAGAATGGGTAAGATTGTTGCTTGTCCAACGGCAGGTTCTTGCGGAATATTACCAGCGGCTTTAGTTGCAGTGAGCGAAGAGTTTAATTACTCAGAAAGAGAACAACTCAATGCTTTAATTACTGCAGGTGAAATTGGAAGAATTATTTCAATAAAAGTAGCTTTAGCAGGAGCCGTTGCAGGTTGCCAAGCTGAATGCGGAGTCGCATCAGCAATGAGTGCTGCAGCAGTTTGCCAAATGAGAGGTGGAAATGTTTCCCAAATCCTCAATGCCACTGCTTTGGCTCTAAAAAATCTACTAGGTTTAACTTGCGATCCTGTTGCTGGACTTGTTGAAGTTCCATGTGTAAAAAGGAATCCATTTTTAGCCGTTCATTCTATTACAGCGGTTGAACTCGCTCTATCTGGAGTTGAGTCTAAAATTCCAATAGATGAGGTAATTGATGCTATGGAACAAACAGGAGCTTTAATGTCGCCGACATTAAAAGAAAGTTCTCAAGCTGGGCTTGCGACAACAAAAACTGCTCTTGAAGTTCAAAAACAAGTATTTGGTTAATTTAATTGAAATTTGACACTAAATTAAAAGCCCCCATTTTAGTGGGAGCTTAATAATAGTGTACATAAGTATAGTATTATATAAGAAGGATGTGAGAAATATAATTATTTTTTACTAAATCCGATAGGTTTTCTACCATTTCGGTGTTGAGTTTTGAATTCTTCTATTGCATTTAGAAAATCTTCTTGAGTAATAGTTGCATTTTTCATATCTGCTTCTGTAAAAGTTCCATTCTCCATTTTTTCGTAGATTCCAAGACGTTTCATCATAGATTCTTTGGCAAGTTTTGACATAAATTTGATATCCCCGCCAACAGCTTTTGCCTCATACATTTTATCTACAATTTCATCTGTATTGATATTTTTATCTAAAGGTCTACCATCTGTATGAATTTTTAAGATTTGTCTAACACCATCTTTATCAGGTTCTCCAATTCTTATGTGTTTACTAAATCTTTCCGCTCTTTTTAATGCTGTATCTAATGCATCATATCTGTTTGTTAAACCTAAGATATAAACATTATCACCATTATCATAAATATCGGTCATACAAGTAAGAATTTGGTCGATTAATTTATCTCCATAATGGTCGCCCGCACCTCTTTCAACACCAATAGCATCAATTTCATCAATAATACCTATAGATGGTTGATTTTCTACAAGTCTATTGAAGAAATCTCTAACATTTGCTTCTGATTCCCCAACGTATTTTGCTTGAAAAGCTGTACCACTGGCATATTCACTGTGAACACCTGCTTCATTTGCTAAAGCTTTGCATAATGCGGTTTTACCAGTGCCTGCAGGGCCATGTAATATGTAACCCCTTGTAATATCTTGTTCGTTGTAGCCTTCAGGATATTTTATCGGATATAAAATACCTCTTTTAAGTTCTTCAATCGCTTTGTCTTGTCCTCCAATTTTTGAAAAATTAAGTTTTGTACTTGGAGCTGTTGCTTGAAGTATTCTTTTAGATATAGTTTTCTTGTTCAGAGTATCAACATCTTTTTCTACATCTTTAGTAAAATCTAATACTGTTGCAAACCCTGAGCGTAAATAACCTATATCGTGCTTTGGTTTTGTTTTAAAATGAATTACATCATCAGCATATTGAATTGTATCATTATTTACAATAAAGAAATTCATGCCTGAATCCATTTTGTAGTCTTTTCCATGTGATATTAGGTTTAGTTTTTTGTCATTAATATTTAACAGACCATATTCATCAAAATTGTATTTAAAAAATGCATAATTATGTTTAAGACTTTCTTCTTTCATAAAAATTTCTTTTTTGATTATTTGGTCAAAGCCTTTTATGTGTTTTAGCAATGCTTTTTGAGCAGTGTTAAAATCTTTGCCTGTAACAACAAGTTCCCCAATTTTCAAATGTTGTAGTAAAGAGGCTAACCTATCTTCAAATGGGAATTGGCTTAAAAGAGTTGAAGCTGCTTTTTGAATTTCATTTCCCTTGAATGCAATTGGTTTTTTGTTAATTAAATCTTTTCCATATCCAAAATTTGGAAGTGAGACCATGGATTGAGAATTGATCATATTGTTTTGTTGCTTTTTTGTTTTTTGTTGTGTGTAATTTTTTGTGTAAAAATTTGTTGCTTGAATTTGTTCTATTCTCATCTTACTACCTCACTAAGCCTGTGTATAAAAACAAGTGTAAAAACATCACTTGCTACGTAAGTAGTAGAATATAATATTATTTTTATTTTGTCAAGCATACTTGGGTATAACAAGGTGTACAATCTATAAAAAACAGTCTAAAACTTATACTATAATTGTAATAGATACACTAATTTAAATACGTTATAAATCTTTACATAAAAACAATTTTTTGATGTTGAAACACTTTATATTAATACGGGGAAAATATTCTAAGGATATATTGTGTCAAGTTTAATTATTAAATCAAGTTTGAAATTTATAAAAAGTCGTTCTTCTGGTAAGGCTGGTTGGAAATTAGCTAAAAATCTTCTCAATAAAACAGAAGAAGTTTCTAGCTCCTTAGGTGCGGAATTATTGACCAAAACTAGAACATATCCATTAAAAAAAGACAAATCAAAATATTTATATCACATAACAAGTCAAAGAAATTATGAGAAAATACTTGAATCCGGTGGTTTAAAGGTACAACAGGGGATAGATACAAAAGGCACACCTCGACTATTTTTATTTAATTTAGAAAATGTCCTCAATGCTTGGGCAAATGGCGGGAAACGGGATTATTTGGCAAAAATACTGCAAATGGCAAAAAAGAATGATGACAAATTGGTAATGCTCCGTATAGATGCAAAAAGTTTAGATGTGTCAAAATTAAAGATTAGAACTTTGGACAAATTATTTCAAATTATGAAAAATAATGATATAAACAATCCATTTTTACAGGGTGAGAATAGTGGTTTAAGTTACATATATAAACAGCGTAAAACCCCGTTTGAATATATGTATTCAAATGATATTTCAATGGAAAATATTTCTAAGGTTGGCGATGTTGTATTAAATGCTTCACCACAGTACAATATATTTTGTGATGGGAAAGCAATAATGCAATCACTTATAAAAAATTCTCCGGAAAAGGGATATACTTTCCTTACGAAAACCTAAATATTTCCGGTATTAATAAGTTCAATCTTCTGTTTTCGGTTTAATTTATGTTTAATTCGGTATTCTTCTTTTAATGCTTCGGATTTCGTTTGAAATTCTTTTTGATAGACTATTTTTATTGGTTTGTTTGCACGAGTATATTTTGCACCCCTACCCTCAAGGTGTTGTTTAAATCTTTTTTCAACATCATCTGTATATCCGCAATAAAAGGTATTATGTTCTGTTTCCAGTATATATACAAAGTGCTTTTTATCCATAAATTTATTATATAATACATCTTGAAATATTGAAGTTAATTTGCACTTTTTCATATATTTGATATAAACTAAACGTATGAATAGAAAATTTGCAATTTGTTATAATCCGTTGATGGATAATTCAAAAGATGTAATGCAAGAATTAAAACATCTTTTAGATTTACAGGGTGTTAATTCTGAAATTTTAAGTATTGATTCTTTGAAATCCGGTTATGAATTTGTCTTTGTTATTGGTGGCGATGGTACAATTCTAAAGGCTGCAAGGTTTTATTCAGAATTTAATACCCCTATATTTGGTGTAAATTTAGGACGTTTAGGTTTTTTATCTCAAGCTTCTCGTGATAATTTGGATTTCGCTGTTTCTCAAATTTTGAATGACAATTTCAAAATTGAAAAAAGAATGATGCTTAAATGTCAAAATAACGTTGCATTGAATGATTTTGTTATAAAAGGTGATGTCTCGTCAAGGACTTCACGTTTTGCATTGCAAATTAATGACAAATTTGTTTGTGAGTATTTGGCAGATGGAATTATTATTTCAACTCCGACCGGTTCAACTGCTTATGGAATGGCTGCAGGAGGTCCTGTGTTATCTCCTGTTGTGCAAGCAATCACTATAGTTCCTGTTTGTCCACATACATTTTCAGCCAGACCAATTGTTGTTTCTGCAGATGATAAAATCAAAATTCTTTCTTGCCCAAATCAAAAATATATAGTTAGTGCTGATGGTCAGAATATATTTACTTTTTCAGATGATTTGATTATTGAAAAATCTGAAAATTGCGCAAATTTAGCCTTGTTAAATGAAAATGATTTTTATAGTGTCCTTAGAAATAAATTGCACTGGGGAATTTCGCCTGCTTGTATAAAATAATCTAGACTAAGTTTTATTAACTTTTGTTCATAATTATTGTAAAATTATTGTACTTTTTTTCTATTTAAAATACTATATTGGTATAATTACACATAATGAGTAATTATATTTTTAGGAATATATAGAAAGTGACTACATTTAAGAGGTAAATAACGTGGAAAATATCGTTTCAGATATCTTTGCAAGAAAAGATGATTCATCAGACAATCAAGCCGGAAGATCAGGTGTAAACCCAACTAAAATCAAAGTAGTTGGTGTTGGTGGCGGTGGCGGAAATGCCGTAAACAGAATGATTAAATCCGGTCTTTCAGGTGTCGAATTTTGGTTGATGAATACTGACTTGCAAGTTTTAGTAGATGGTCAAACAAAAAATAGAATTCAACTTGGAGCATCTTCAACAGAAGGTCTTGGAGCTGGTGGTGATCCATCAGTAGGAGAGAAGGCTGCAGAAGAAGCTTCTCAATCAATTACACAAGCACTAGAGGGTGCTGATATGGTATTCATCACTGCCGGTATGGGTGGTGGAACAGGTACAGGTGCAGCTCCTGTTGTAGCTAGAATTGCTAAAGAACTTGGAATCCTTACTATTGCTGTTGTTACTAAACCTTTCACTTGGGAAGGTAAGAAAAGACAAAGACAAGCAAATGAAGGTTTAGAAAAGTTAAAAGAATCTGTAGATGCAGTTATTGTTATTCCTAACGATAAATTACTTCAAGTAGTTGACAGACAAGTCACATTACAAGAATCGTTCATTATTGTTGATGAAGTATTGCTAAGAGGTGTTCAAGGTATTTCTGATATCATTACAGTTCCAGGTATTATCAACGTTGACTTTGCTGATGTTAAGACCGTAATGCAAGCTTCCGGTTCAGCATTGATGGGTATTGGTAGAGCTCAAGGCGAAGGCAGAGCAATCAAGGCTGCTCAACAAGCTATCAATTCTCAATTGTTGGAATCTTCAATCAACGGTGCTTCTGGTGTTATTGTTAACATCACAGGCGGACCTGATATGGGTATTCACGAAATCAGTGATGCCGCTTCTATTATCCATGATGCAGTTCTTGATGATGCTACAGTTATCATTGGTACAGCTGTTAATGAAAATATTCAAGGCGAAATTCAAATCACTGTTATTGCTACAGGTTTTGAATTGAAAAATAATTCAGCATCTCCGAAATTGGGACTATCTGGCACAGAATCAACTGATTCTTCTAGAATGAATGCTGCAGATTTCTTTTCAGGAGCATTCAATACTCAGACAAAATCAGTAATGTCTGACAGTAATAACAATTTTACAAATATTGAAATTCCTGATTTCTTAAAAAGATAGGATTATAAATAAAACATAAGTAAAAAAGCAGAGCCGAAGATCAGGCTCTGTTTTTTTATTCGCTTAAGATAGACAAATTCATTATTTCAATATCATCATAATCAATATGGTCACTTGGCATCATATTTTGTCCTGTTTTAATTGTAATTTGGTTCTTTTGATCGGCTAAAATTAAAGAATTTGGAATTTTAATCCTTTGACTATCACCATTGACGTGTAGTTCACCAATTTTACGCCCGTTAAAATAAATTTCTGCCGGACTTGAATATGCTGCTGCAATTCGGTTTTGTCCCATTGCCTTTGCGAGTTTTGTGTCTAATCCAACAATTGAACCTATGACAAGGTAATTCGTACTTCTCTTGGCATTAGATGTCATAATAAAATCTTTAGAGTAATAAGGTCCGATTGATTTTAGTCTGAAATCTCCTGCGTTTGCAGAATTTTTAGAAAAACTGTCATCTCCAAGGTGTAGAATTTCTGAATCCAACGAAATATCCGCAGCTTCACTTTTTGCAATTTCAATTTTCATTGGATTATTTAGACTGCCGGAACTATTAATTGTAAGTGAAAACGGTCTATAGCCTTCTTTTTCAACACTAAGAATTGTCGGTTGGTTGATTTGAATTCGAGGAAGCTCAAAGTTCCCGTTTGCATCAGTGTATGTTCTAAAATTTTTTTGAGGAATCGTAATTTTGGCAAACTCAACTCCTTGACCTGATTTTGAATCTATAACCTGATTGCTTTCCTGTTGACCTACTTTGCTCACTCCTCCGGTGTAAGTTGTTGCCCATGCTCCTTGAGTAAAAATAGTAATTAATGTTAAAAGATAAATAAGTTTTTTCATACAAATTTTATCTTACATTTGGTCAAAATTTATATCCGATATATGACTAAAACCGGTGTGGATATTATAATTTTAAAAAGTTCTTGAAAAATATTTTTTTTGAGGTAATATGATACTATGACAGTTAAATAAGCCGATGTGATGGAATTGGTAGACGTGCTAGACTCAAAATCTTGTGAGGTTCAACCCTCGTGCCGGTTCGACCCCGGCCATCGGCACCATAAAAGAGATAGGTTTCGCTTATCTCTTTTATTTTAAGTATGTAACAAATTTTTAATACTTTAGCAATTATAAAATTTAGTAAACTTATATAAAATACAAATTGAAAGGTTGATATAAATAATGAACATTCAAAAAATCATGACGGGCTTGGAAAAAACAGGTGTCAAAATGGTTGATGATGCAAAATTTCAACGCTATTCAAGATATTTACAAAATAATAATAAAGATGAATTATTAGAATCTATTGTAAAAGATGTACAATTTATTAAAGATTTTAATGTGCATGAGTCTGTAATTGCAAATATTAATAAAGCATCATTGCATATAAACAAATAAACTTATATAAAATACAATTGAAAGGTAGGTATAAATAATGAATATTCAAAAAATCGCAGCAGGTATTGAAAAAGCAGGTGTTAAATTTGTTGATGATACAAAATTTAACCATTTTTCAAAAAATGATTTGAAAAATATCAGTAAAGAAGACCTGATAAAAGACGCAAAATTTATTAACGATTTTATTGCTAGTTCAAATGTAATTGCAACTATGAATAAAGCCGCATTACATATCAATAAATAGTTTTATAATTATAAAATAATAAAAACGGGGTTGAATGAATTTTCAATCCCGTTTTTTATAGTGTATATAGTTTTATTTATTTTATTTGGTTTTCAGCTTCTTCTGGTTTTGTTTGCCTGTTAGCAATCTTTTCAATTTGTTCTTTTTTCAACACTTGAGTATTTGGTTCTTGAGTTTTTACTTCTTTCGTTGATTTTTCATTTTTACCTTTTTTAAAGATTAAATCCATTACCGGGTGCAAAATGATTTGTGATAGAATCGGAGCACAACCTGCTAGAATAAATACTGTTGAAACGATTGAACTAAATTCATGAACACCTTTGCCCAGTTTATAATCCTTGTTTTCACGAATTAGTTTTCCTAATTCTTCTCTTAAAGATTTTTTAGCATCTTTACTTGTTGCAGTATCAATTTTGTGTTGGAAAGTATCGTACAAATTAAGTTTTCTTTTATCTTCCTCACTATTAAAAAATTTATTGCTAATCAACTTATATACAGGCTTCTTCACTTTATTGATAAATCCAAGGTATAAACCTAGACAAAATGATTGATATAACAATTCTTTAGTTGCTGCATATTTTTTTGAACGTCCATTTGCGTTTTTATCAAAATAAATAAATGTTGGACGACCTAAAGCTTTTAATGTTGTTTCTACTGATATTGCGCAGATTGTATTTTGTGCAAATTCCGCAGCTTTGGGGTTTGTTAAAATGTTTGTAATTGGTGATATTTTCATAATCTACACCCTCATTCCTGTACGACTGTACGGTGCAATTGTATTTGTGTAACCTTGATAATAGTTTAACTTTTTCGGACCTTGTTGTGGTCTTAAATTTGTTGCTTGTGGTTTTTCTGGAGCAGAATTGGTACCTGCATTCGGGTCATAATTTGGCATCAATTTTTTCATAATTGGTGGCATTCCCAAGTTGCAGAATTTAGGTACAAAATAACCGGCTGCTGCGCATATTCCTAAGAAAGATAGAACCGCATTCGCATGTTTAAACTCAACTGTTCCTTTCTTCGCAACTAAACCGGTCAAACTTTCTGCTATTAAGCCCATTGAAAATGTTGTTGGAACACCAATAAATTCTGTTAATAATTCTCTTAAAGCTGCATACTTCCTTGCATCAGGCTTTTCTTTTTTGTCTGTAATACTTAAAATAGGTCTTACGGTACCCTTACCGCATGCGATAGCCATTACAGTATAAATAGGTTTGTTGTTTTCCCCTAAGTGCTCGCATATTTTGTGGATAAATGACATTTTTCTTACACTATCTTTTCTTTCTATTTATTGTACTAAATACACTTGTATTCTAAATCTATAAAGTAAAAAATCAATAGAAATTGCTCTATTGTTAAGAAATATTAATCAAATTTTTAGAATTCAAAAATAAAGTCATCAGACGGATTACCGGTGTTTAAACTTCCGTTGTCCAGTTCTTTAATCATATTTGGTGTAATCAAATGGTCTAAGGCATTTGGAACAAAGTGCTTTTCTTGAGTATCTTCTGTTTGTCCTTTAGTTGTTGGTGTAAAGGTTCTAACCTCTTTCGGGAAAAATCTCAAATGGAAATTTTGACTGATATTCTGTGCAATATTTGATTTTGAGTAAAGTTTAATTTTTTCTAAATGCGAAGTCGCTTGTGCTTGGTTTTGAGCAAGAAAATACCCGTTTGAATCGGATACTTCTTTTTGATATTTTGAACTCCACATGACAATATTATTCACCGTATCTGTTAAAACTGCATTTGTTGTTAGTATAACAGGATAAGAAATTTTGAAAGCATTTGAAATTTCTAACATTTCCCACAAATCACGTCTGTTTTGGGATTTATCTGTTGTTGCATAACCAGATATCAATGCTACAGATTTAACTCCAAATGCATCGGAGATTTGTTTTAATGCTTGAAAATCTATTTTATCAGTGTTTTGAAATTGATTAAGCATGCCTAAAGTAGTTGATTTTAACTCACTATTATTTGCCAATTTATCTCTAACCGTTGCCAAGTCAATTGCGCTTATATTTTTGTAGGTATTTAGGTTTTGAATTACATCATCTGCAACAATTTCAGATGTTTCTGGGAAGCAAAAATAATTATCGCAAACGGATAAAATATCTGTAGGTAAAACCAATACGTCAAACTGTATTGCTTGAACTTTTAATATAGATGTAAACAAAACAAATAATGTAAATAATAATTTCAAACCAGTCTTTTTCATAGTTAGATTATAGCATAATTTCACATAATGTGGTATAATAGACTTATGAATAGAGACTTGGTTAAAATTTTGGGATTTAATGTGGATACATTTTCTTTTGATGAGGCAGTTGAATATGCCTTTAATCATCACGGACAAGTTGTCACAATTAATCCTGAAATGATTTCTGCAGCACATTCTAATTCGGAATTCGCAAATATAATTGATAATGCGGATTTGATTGTTCCTGATGGTATCGGTGTTGAATTGGGATTAAAAATATTAGGTCATAATGTTCACAGAATAGCGGGTATTGAACTGGGTAAAGAATTAATTATTAAATTTTCTAAAGCCGGTAAAAAAATTGCAATGGTTGGTGCTAAACCTACCATTGTAGATGGGGCAATTGAAAATTTAAAAAATGAAATTCCCGAATTAAATATTGTGTATTCGCATGACGGATATTTTAAAAATGATGAAGAAATTTTAAATGAAATTGCAAAAACTCAACCGGATTTAGTTTTGGTCGCTCTTGGTTCTCCAAAACAAGAGTTTTTCATTCATTCATTGAAAGATAGGCTTCCAAATGCTACCATGATAGGACTTGGTGGAAGTTTTGATGTTTGGGCTGGTGTTGTTGAAAGAGCTCCTGAAATTTATCAAAAATTAGGATTAGAATGGCTTTATAGAACGATAAAAGAACCGCAAAGATTTAAGAGAATTTTCCCAACATTACCACTATTTGTTTTAAAAGTTTTTAAAGAAAGGCTGAATTTAAAATAATTATGTTAACAGATATAGAAATAAAAGAACTTGAGGATTTATCTAAAGAAAATAGACAAAATGTTATAAAAATGGTCTATAACGCAAAGTCAGGACACATAGGCGGGTCTTTGTCGTCTTGTGAAATCATGACTGTTTTATTTCACAAATGTATGAAACATGCTTTAGGAGGGAAAAATACATCTGATTATGAAATAAGAGATAGATTCGTTCTTTCAAAAGGGCATATTTCCCCCTTGTACTATTCTGTCTTATCTCAAATTGGATTTATTCCTAAAGATGAATTGATGACCTTTAGAAAACTTGGTTCGAGATTGCAAGGACACCCATCATTATATTGCCCCGGGGTTGAAGTTGCTACAGGTTCTCTTGGACAAGGATTATCAATCGCTTGTGGTAAAGCTATTTCGTTAAAACTTGATAACAATCCTGCACATGTTTTTGTATTACTTGGTGATGGGGAACTTCAAGAAGGCAGCATTTGGGAAGCTATGATGCAAGCCCCACATAGAAAATTAAATAATCTTACTGCAATTATTGATAGAAATAGATTACAAATAGACGGTTGCACAGAAAGTGTTAAGGCCTTGGATAATTTACAAGAAAAAATTAAGGCTTTTAACTGGAATGTTATTGAAATTGACGGTCATAATATTCAAGAAATTTATTTAGCATTAGAATCTTCTAAAAGCTCCGATAAACCTACTGCAATTATTGCAAATACAACAAAAGGTAAAGGGGTAAGTTTTATGGAAAATAATGCCGCTTGGCATGGCAAAGCTCCATCTCAAGAAGATTATGAAAAGGCAATGATGGAATTAAAATAAATAATAAATGGAGGGATAATGGGTATCTTCAGAAAAAATAATAAGAAATCCGGATTTACACTAATGGAAATTGCATTAGCAGTTTTGATAGTTGCAATTTTGGCAATGCTTACAGTTCCTATGGTTCAGCGTCAATTGAGTAAGTCTGATGAGTATGCTTATTATACAGCATATAAAACAATTGAAAAACTTGGTGGGCAGGTTGTTGCCAGAGGTGATTCTTTTGAAAATCCGGACATAACACTTGAAAATTTTCAAAAGCTTGAAAAAGTTAACAAATTTAAAATTGCATTCAATAAGTTTAATCAGAAAGCAAGATTATTTATTGCCTTAACAACAAATAAATTAGTTTATTCTGAAGCATTTTTATTCAATCATTTATTCCCAAATACCTTTGCTGCATCATCAGAAACGGCATTTGAAGATGAAAATTATAATGCTTTGGCAATGTATTTGCAATATTGTTCAGGTAAACAAGTATATGATATGACAGGTGCTCAGGATTATATTTATCAAGAATGTGACGGTGATGGATACAATTGTCAAAATAAGAAGAAATGTGATTCTAAAAATTCAAACTGTTGCAACACTGCGTATGTAAATATTGGTGATACCCCATCTTGTAATGCTAGTTGGAAATTCAAACAAAAGTATAATAAAACTACAAAAATTAAAACAAAAACAATTTGTGAAAAGAAGGAA
This sequence comes from Candidatus Gastranaerophilales bacterium HUM_12, assembly GCA_002102825.1. Classification (GTDB taxonomy): domain Bacteria; phylum Cyanobacteriota; class Vampirovibrionia; order Gastranaerophilales; family Gastranaerophilaceae; genus Zag111. The sequence continues at coordinate 47,367 of DABJ01000005.1, forward strand.
GATGGAACTAAGGTTGATCCAAAATGTGAAGAAAAAGTTGTAGAAACCTCGAATACCGAAGAGGGGCTAACTTCTTGTACTCCATCTTCTACAGGAAACACTACAGTTACTTGTACAAAAGCAAATTCTGAAAAAGTACAACGTGTTGGTCATTTAGTAAGTCGTGCTGATGCCAAAAAAGCTATAGAGGAAACGCTTGCTGAAGGTGGTAACATAACTAATTGTAACCCTGAAAAAGGTGAATATTTATCACAAGCAGAAAAAGTAGCTATTGTTAAAGGGTTATTAGCTGCTTCTACATGTTCTCCGGAAGTTGTAAGTAATGATTATGAGACTGGAGAATCTGTAAATCGCGACTATGATACAGCTTCAATGATACGTTACCTTGAAAACGGGTATAGTGGTAGTAGCTTCTGTTCTACTTTTGTAAAACGTTATTGTACAACAACAGATGACATGGGAAATACTTATTCCGTATCGTATTCTGGAGGGTGTAATATAAATAAATCTACTCCAACATCTGATAATACTTCGTTTACTCCGTCAACTTGGACAAGGCCAACACCTACTAATATATGTACTTCAAGTTATGGATATTATAATATGCATAACACAGGGGGACGGTACAGCGTTATTTGTGAGTGTCTATCCGGTTATTTAGTATCAGAAAATAATGATAAAGTTTGTTGTCAACAACCGGCTGATAGTGATAAAAAATCTTATGCAACAAGTTCCGGTACTTGTATTGATTGTACTACAGATTTTAACTCTGTAACAAATCGTTGTTGCCCTAAATATTCAACATTCAATGGTACAAGTTGTGAATGTGCAAATGGTTACGAAATGCAAAATCCCGGAACAACAGGTGAATATTGTAAGCAAACAACGTGCTTCGGGGCTTCTCACATGGAAGGTGATGTTTGTGTTACAAATCCACCAATCTTGAGTGCTCAAAATTTATGCCGTTCAATCCAAAAATATTGGAATACAACAAGTGCTAGTTGTAACTCATTTACCGGTGATTATGGTGTAAATCAATCTGTTTATAATGCCGCAATGGGTAATGATGGTAAAACATTTATGTCTATTGCAGCTAAAGGAGGAAGTTTTGGTAATGTAACTCCAAATATTGTTCTATCAAATGGCATGAAGCTATGGATTTTAAGTAACAAAGCTGGCTCTATTCCGGGGTTGTCTTATAATCCAACAAATATCTCCGAAACTCAAAATGTTTGTAGGGATTTGAAAAAGACAACAAAAGCAGCTTGTTCACTAGCTGGGGGTACTTTCTGTAAGGCTGAGAGCAACTGTTTTACAATGGATAATGAAAGTTTGAAAAAAATGGGTGATGCAAGAAACTGTTGTGCTTCTCCTGATATGACATCACTTGCAGAGAATGCAAATTTCGAAAAAGATAATAGATCTTTTGCAATCAACGGCTTTACAATCTTTGTTGATATTAATGGAAATAAAGGTTCAAGCACTTTGTGGGAAGATGTATTCCCGTTCTTTGCAAGTGCCAACGGGCAAGTTTACCCGGGTTATCCGCTAGATGGTTACAAAGCAAATGATGAAAAAGGTAAAAATTCCGGCTTGTATCTTGCAGCTAATAGTTCAACTTATTTGCCTGTAGATGTTTATTATTATGCATCTAATTCTTCCGGTAAATCAAGAAGAAAGATTGTTGCATATTCCGGTGTATCTTATGCAAGGGGTGCATGTTATGCAAAAATGATAAATAAATATACTCCTTACTGTATGAACTTGGGTGACAAGTTTGTAGATGGAAAAAAATATTCTTCTTCAGAAGATTCGGCAAAATTACCATCTAGAATATCAGATGCGGATAACAATCCATGTAACGATCACAAATGTTTCGTTGGAGTAAGAAAGAAACTTAGATTTTTCTAAGGTAATGTAATGGTATGATTTAGTGGACTTTGGTGTTTTGCCAAAGTCCCTAATTTTTTAGAAAGGTTAGTTAATGATTATTGATAAAATAGAAAATATTTCAATTTACAAAAATATCCCAGAGATTGCAAGAGATTTTATTTTGAGTTTAAAAAAAGAAACTCCAAGTTTAGGCAAGCACGTTTTGTCTGAATCTATATATGCAAATGTTGAAACTTACGAAACAAAATTATTAGAAAATGGCAAATTTGAGGCTCACAAGGATTATATTGACGTTCAAATTTTGTTAAAAGGGCATGAACAAATCTTTATTGCTCCACAAAACAGTTTGACGATATCTGAGCCTTATGATGCAAAGCGCGATATTGAATTTTATTCAGATAATATTTGTTCATTTCAAAGTATAAAATTAGACGGAACGAACTTTGTTATGTTATTTCCGCATGAAGCACATGCTCCACAAGTTTCAATTGATGAAAAGCTGGAAAATGTTTTAAAAGTTGTTGTGAAAATTAAAATCTAGTTTATTTTTTTAATTTTTCAGGATAAACATTCCATTCAATTTCATCGTTTTTCCTGAACCAAGTAAGTTGTCGTTTAGCATAATTTCGGGTGTTCTTTTTTAGTAATTCTTTAGCCTCATCAAGTGAGTACTGGTTGTCAATGTAGCCCAAAATCTCACGATAGCCAATAGTGTTGACTAAATTTGGAATACGACCGTGTTTTTCAAGTAAGTGTTTTGTTTCTTCAACCAGTCCTGTTTCAACCATAATATCAACCCGTTTATCAATTCTTGAATATAAGATATCCCTAGGGAAATTTCGTCCAAGCCATTTTATATCATACTCTTTTTCTTTGATTCCACGGGATTCTGCAAGAGTTTTGCCCGTGTGTTTAACGATTTCAATTGCTCTTATGATTTTTTTCTTATCGTTAGAACTGATATTTTCTGCCGATTCGGGGTCAAATTTTGATAATATATTCTTTAATTCGGCATAATCTAATTTATATAATTCATTTCTAAGTTCTCGATTTGCTTCAATTTGAGGTAAATCATAATTCTTTAGAAGAATATCAATATATAACCCTGTTCCGCCAACGATTATTGGTATTTTACCTTTAGAAAAAATCTCTTGTATTTTTTGATTTGCTTCTTGTTTATACAAACCTGCAGAATATTCAAATTCAGGCTCAACTATATCAATCATATAGTGGGGAATTCCGCAACGTTCCTCAATTGTTGGCTTTGCTGTTCCTATATCAAATCCTTTATATACAAGTCTAGAATCAGCAGAAATTATTTCTCCGTCAATTTGCTTTGCAAGTTCTATTGAGTAATCCGTTTTGCCACTAGCTGTTGCTCCAACAATAGCAATTACTTCTTTTTTATTTGAGGAATGTTTGTTCATAATATGAGAATACTAACACAACTATGTAAACAATTAAATAGTAATAAAGTAATAAAACAACAAAATATGCAATCGGATTAAACATTAAAAATGTGTTTAGAACAGAAATACCAAAGGTCAAAATATTTATATAAATGAATAATAAAATTGATTTTGGAAATGATATAAATATTTTTTTTATCGCATAGTATAATGCTTTGAATGGATTTTTTTCACAATAAACAACTTCTGGAATCCAAAGCATTGTTATAAATGAAGTAATTGTTGAACAAATCAAAATTAACAAGTACCAACAATTGATAACAATGAGTTCATTTTTAGATAACTGCGAAACCTCGTCAATCAATTCTTTGCTTGAAACCATTAGATTTTTTATATCAAAAAAGTCTAAATTAACTGTTCCTATGTATTTCCATACAAAATAGGTGATAATAGCTAAAATAAATCCATAAAAAATGGTAGAAATTGCAATTATTCCTAAAAATGGTAAAAATAACTTTCCTATTCCTTTAGGTAAAGACAAAATTAGATTTCCAAATGCTTTTGCTCTGTCTTTATCGAACACATAAAGCTTATTTGAAAACTTCAAAGTCTTTTTTACCATATAAAACCAAGCAGAGAAAAAACCGGCAGCCATAACAAATATAGTAATACCTGCAAGTATAAGTTTGGGAATATTATCAACCGTTGAAGATGCATAACTGAAGTACCAACTTAAAATTGATAGAAAGATAATAAGTGGAGTTGCTAGAATTATGCAATCATTCGTTTGTTTAAAGCTATTTTTAAATAGTTTAAGCATCAGACCTCTAATCTTTTTTTATATTAGTTGTTTACCGATTGTTCTTCTTTAGTTTCATTTTGTTTTTTAGCATTCATTTGGCGTTTTCTTTTACGTCTTCTCATCAAATCAACGAATGCTTCAATTCTTGTAATATAACCTGCTCTACCTGTTTGTTCGTCCATAATAAGCGGAAGAATTGGAATTTCGCAATTTTCTCTCATTGATGGGAAAATATTTTGTGACATGATTTCAGGCATACAAGTGAACGGGCTTATGTGAATAATACCGTCAATTCCACGTTCATTTGCATAAGCTACATCGGATACACATTCTAATGCATCACCACCGATATCTCTCATCAAATAAGGCTTTGCAAGTCTGTCGGCTCTTTGTAAGTGCGTTTCACCTTTTCTGAATATTTTAGGAATAATTGCATCTTTCAAAAAGCTGCTTACCGTTAAACTTCTGCGAACCTGAACACCCATTCTGCCAAGTTCTTTTTCTATACTTTGGTTTGAAAATTCATCGTTAACTACGTAAATTTCGCCTGTAATATCAACATATAGAACTTCTTTATTCGGATTGATTTCAACCTTTTTCATTTCTTCATCAACTTGTTTTTTTGCTTTTTTTAATCCTGAGATTGTGTCATGAGCATCAATATATTTTAATGATTTTAGGTAATGTTTTTCAGCATCTCCGTGATGAATTTCTCTTGCTCTGTAGTATGACAACTGAGTTTCTAGTTTATCAAGCATAAATACTTTCAAAATTGCAATCAAAATTGCTCTGCCAAATAAGAACGGATTATTTTTACCACTAGCCTCTTTTAAGAAGTTATACATACCTTTAATTCCGTCATACAATTGGAGTTCAAGGTATTTGGTTTCATAACCCAAGTCGTGTAATGCGTTTTCAATACATTTCCCGTATTCACCAAGTCTGCAACACCCCGGGGAAGTAATCATTGCAACATAATCCGTGCCACCTTCAATTGCTTCAATAAAGTTGCCTAAAATCAATTTGTAAGGCAAACAGATAGCTTCAGGTGCGTGTTTTGTACCTAGTGATAGGGATTTCTTACTTGTGTACGGCTCAACATAAGGCTCACAACCAATAATTCTTAATGCTGCAGCCCAAGCATAACTGATTGTTCCCATGTGTGGGAATGATATTTTTTTCTTTTTTTGTTCTTTTTTATTAGTCATTTTTATATTTCCTAGTCTGTGTATTTCAAGTCCGGGTGTCTTGCTGCCTGAACTTCATCTATCTTTTTAACAGGTGTTGTATGAGGAGCAGACAAAATTTCTTCCGGATTTTCTTTGGCCTTTTGAGCTATTTGAATCATTGTTTCTACAAAATCATCAAGCATTTCTTTGTGTTCTGATTCTGTTGGTTCAATCATTATAGCTTCATGCACAATCAATGGGAAGTATACGGTTGGAGGGTGTGTATTTCCGTCCATCAATGCTTTTGCAATGTTTAGAGTTGAAACACCGCTCTCATGTTTTTGTCTTTCTCCAGATAGAACGAACTCATGCATACAAGGTTCATCGTATGGTAAATCATAATATTTTTTTAGTTTTTCTTTTAAGTAATTTGCATTTAAAACAGCATTTTCTGATGCATGTTTCAAATTTTTGCCCATCATTAGAATATAAGCATAAGCTTTTACAAGGACAGAAAAATTACCGTAAAAATCTTTAACACTACCAATTGAATTTTTTAGGTCGTAATTTCTGAAATATTTTTCACCATCAAAATCAACAATTGGTGTTGGTAAATAATCTTTCAATTTTTCAACAACAGCAACAGGACCGGCCCCAGGACCACCACCACCGTGCGGAGTTGAAAATGTTTTGTGTAGGTTCAAGTGAACAACATCAAACCCCATAAGTTTCGGATTTGTGTAACCCATAATTGCGTTGAAATTTGCTCCATCATAATATAACAAAGAGCCATTTTCGTGCATTAGTCTTGAAATTTCTTCAACATTTTCTTCAAAAATTCCCAAAGTATTGGGATTCGTCATCATAATCGCTGCGACATCTCTGTCTAAAACACTTTTTAATGCGTCAATATCAACTTGACCTTTTTCATTTGATTTAATTTCAACAATGTCAAAACCACTCATCTTTGCACTTGCAGGATTAGTTCCGTGAGCAGAATCCGGAATAATAACTTTTGTTCTCTTTTCACCAATAGAATCAAAATACTTTCTAATAATCATCATGCCGGTCATTTCACCGTGTGCGCCAGCAGATGGTTTGAGTGTAATTGCATCCATTCCGGTGATTTTTAATAGTGAAGATTGAAGATTATACATCAATTTTAATGCACCCTGTGCCATATCGTCACTAACATTTGGGTGAATATTAAAACCGTCTAAAGATGCTAATAACTCGTTAACTTTAGGATTATATTTCATTGTGCAGGAGCCTAAAGGATAAAAACCTTGTTCAATACAAAAATTCAAGTCTGACAACTCTTTGTAATGACGCATAACATCTAGCTCGCTAAGTTGTGGAAGATTTGTATCTGCAGTTCTGCATAAATTTTTCGGTAAAAAATCAATATTAATCTTCTCGTCGGTAAGATTAATTCCGTCTGTACCGTTACTTTTTTCAAAAATTGTTTTCATATCCTAAATAATCCCCTGTTTTGCCAAGTCTTTTTTTATTCTATCTAATCCAGTCTGAATAATTCTTGATATTCTGGACTGAGAAATATTGAATTCCTCTGCAATTTCTCTCAATTTTTTTTCTTTAAAAAACTTATATTCAATTAGTTCTCGTTCTCTTGGTGGAAGTTTTTTCATTGATTCCAAGATACCCTCTTTGAGTTCTGAAAATTCGATTGATTCTTCCGGTGTTTTATCCTGCGATTTAATTTGAGTTGGAATTTCAGCATCTTGAAGTTCATCAATAGATAGAATGTTTTTATAAACATCTGCCCTCATTTCAGCATCATTAGTTTCCGCATCTTCATCAATTGAAACTTGTTTATTTTTAAGAGTGTACCATTTATATCTTCTTCTTACTTCGTTTCTAATAGCCCATTTAATAGCAGTTGAAAGATAAGTATTATTATACTTTTCAGGTTCTTTATTCTTGAACAGAATATATAAAGCATGAGTTCCAATATTGATAAGTTCCGGAAGCTCAATCAGATGAGAATTTGAGAATTTCTGATATTCGACTTTTGCAATAATTTCTATCAGTTCCTTATATTCTTTGAGTTTTATATTTTCTTCAGCTGACATTATATAACTAATCCTAAAAATAACTGTAATATATTACAAATCTATAATATCAAAAAAAATTATATATGACTAGCTAATGTAATTTTCCTTAACATAAATTATGCTCTTGGAAAATAGGAGAGATTATGAAAATTTTATTTTGTACAGATGGGTCAAAGATTAGTTATCACGCAATCCGGAATTTTTCAAGATGGTTCAAAGATTTTACAGTTGATATCCTATGCGTTATAGATTTGAGTTTTTTACCGGATACTATTTCTGTTGAATCAAGTGGGTTTAATAGACAGTGTGCAAATTCAGCCGATGTAATTCTTGACTATACTGAAAGATTCTTGAAAGAATTTGATATTGTAATTGGTGAAAAATTGAAAATGTGTGGTTCAACTGTTGATTCAATATTAGAAACTCTAAATACAAACCAGTATGAATATGTTGTATTGGGTTCTCATGGTAAAAAAGGTATTCAAAAGTGGTTAGGTTCTGTGTCGCAAGAGGTTTCCTCTGTTGCCAAAATTTCTACTTACATTTCAAAGGAACTTAACGATTCAAAAAAAATACTATTCACTATTGATTCTCTAGATACAACACCAAAAGTTGTTTCTAAATGTATTGAAACTATGAATTTGTCGGACAAGGATATTTATCTTACGACAGTTTATGAAGTTCCGGATTATTTATTTTTAGAAGGTAATTTAGATTCAAATTGGATAATTGAAGTTGAACAAAAACAGGAAAAAGCAGCAATGCTTTTACTAAATCAGTTTGAAAAAATTTTTATTGAGTCTAATTTGAATATCAAAGATAAAGTTATTTTACGAGGAACTCCTGCTCAAGAAATTATTAAATACGCATCAATCAATGAGATTGATTTGATTGTATCCGGCGTTAGAGATAAAAAAGGCTTATCACGAATATTCTTAGGGTCAGTTAGCAAAAGAATACTTGAAAATACCAATTCAGACTCTCTAATTATTAGAATTAATAAATAATTTCTAGAATACCATTTTCATTCAATATAGCATTTGCACCATAGGGAACTGTTGCTTTATGTCGAGAATGTGAAATCGGATAATTTGAAATAACTGGGATTTGCAATTCTATAGCAAGTTCTTTAAACAGATTATCAAGCCATATTTCATTGTCAATTCCGATAAAATCACCAAGAACAATTCCTGAAATATTCTTTTTGAATTTTGGAATATTTAAAAGTTGTCTAAAATATTTGTCGATTTTATAGACATCTTCATTTATATCTTCTGCAAACAAGATAAATTTTTCATCGGGGATAAAGTCAATTCCGGCTAAAGATACCAGAGTTGCAAGATTTCCCCCAAAAGTTATTCCCTGTGCAGCTCCGTAAAAATAAAAATTCGGATTATTGGGTTTTATTGATATTTTAGAAGATGTTAAAGTCTCCCAAAAATTAGTTTCTGTAAATTTATCTATTTCATTATTCGAAAAGTCGCTTTGAATCATTGGAGCGGAAAATGTTATAAGTCCGGACTTTTTTAAAATAATAGCGGAAAGCGCCGTAATATCAGAGTATCCACAAAATATTTTAGGATTATTCCTTATTGTTGTAAAATCCAATTTATCAAGTAGTCTTATTGCGCCATATCCCCCACGAGCACAAATAATTGCATCTGTCTCAGTGTCTGCAAATGCTTGATTTATATCAAAAGCACGTTCTTCGTCCTTTCCTGCCAAATATTTGTTTTGATTAAAGAGGTTTTTTCCTAATTTAACCTTATAACCTTGTTTTTCTAAATAATTTATCCCAACTTGCAACTTACTTTTATCAACATTACCGGCTGGAGCAACAATAGAAATCGTTGAACCTTGTTGTAATTTTTTCGGTTTAATTAAGTTCATAAACCCTCCCTTTTTGAAGTTTATTTGTTATAATTACTTTATCATGAATAAGAATTACATTCCGTTATATAGAAAATACAGACCACAAACAATTGAACAAATTGTTGGGCAAGAACACATTAAAAAGGCTTTAGCAAATGCAATTGAGATGAATAGAATTTCTCATGCATATCTTTTTACAGGGCCAAGAGGAACCGGTAAAACTTCTACTGCCAGAATTTTTGCAAAATCTCTAAACTGTGAAAAAGGACCAACAATTAATCCTTGTAATGAGTGCGAAAATTGTCGCAATATTACTAATTCAATTCCTATTGATGTTATTGAAATTGATGCGGCTAGTAATCGTTCTGTAAATGATGCAGATGAAATTATTCAAAAAGTTGCTCTAGCACCTGTTCAGAGCCGTTATAAAATTTATATAATTGATGAAGTTCACATGTTGACTAATCAGGCATTTAATGCGTTGTTAAAGACGTTAGAAGAGCCTCCGAAGAATGTTATTTTTATTCTCGCCACAACAGAAGTTCACAAAGTTCTTGATACAATCAAAAGCCGTTGTCAAAGATTTGATTTTAAACGTATTACGACTGATGATATCGCAAAACATTTGCGTTACATTTCAGACAAAGAAGATATAAATATCACAGATGATGCTCTTAGATATATTGCACAAAATTCTGCTGGCGGAATGCGTGACAGTATAGCATTGTTAGATCAATTGAGTGTTTTAAATTCAACAAGCGAAGCGATTTCTGTTGATGATATTAATAGACTTTTAGGAAGACTTTCTTTCCAATCTTTGACTTCTTTATTTGAAGCTATCGCATCTTCAAAACAAAATGAAGCACTTGATATATTGAATTCTATATATAATCAGGGGAATGAGCCAAGTCAGATTTTGTCAAATTTACTTGAATATTTTAGAAACTCATTAATCATTAAATCAGTTGGGAATAATGATGTTACAGGAGTTGTTCAATTAAATGAAGAACAAATTAAAATCCTCCAAGATAAAGTTAAAACCTTAGAAGTTCACCAGATTATTTCATTGATTGATAAATGTGCTGCTTATATCAAAGAATTAAAACAAACTGCAAATCCAAAGTTGTGGCTTGATGTTGCAATTCTTGATTTGGCTAATTTAACAGAAAATACAAAACTTGAAGATTTGCAAAAAAGAATTACATCTTTAGAATCTGGTGCTCCGGCAAAAATGGTGAATGCATCAGCTTATAATACTCCACCATCTCCTGTTATGAAACAAGAGGTTAAGAGACCGACAATGCCACCTAGACCCGTAATTCAGGATTCAGCACCTCAATCAAAACAAAACACGACTGCGACTTCTAAACCTGCTATTAATACAACGGAGGAAGATGTTTTAAATCAATCTGTACCTATGTCAAAACCTGCACCTGCAAATGGTGTGAAGGCGCTTTGGGTTAAGTTGCTGGAAAATATTACAAGTTTTCCATCTCGAGCAATTTTGAAACAACAGGCTTTGCCAGTTAAGATTGCAAGTGATGAGGTTATTGTTTCAATTAAAAACCCAAGTTGGTTAAAACAATTCGGACCTGAGGGTACGAAAAATCATTTCATTGTAGAAGCTTCAAATGCTTTATTCCCAGGGAAGACACCTAAAGTTATTGTTAGAGCCCCTCAAGCAGGTGATGATAAGTTAAGAGCGGAGTCTAAAACTGATGACGATGATTTGCCTGCCCCTGCACCCGCTAAAAAGCCTTTAGTTCACGATAATCCGCCAGAGATGAACGATGAAGAGGTAAAGGCAGTCGTTACTCAAAAAGAACAAATAACTAAGTCTGCGCCTCAGACCAATGCTCAATCTAAAACAATTGATTCAAGAATTCAAAATGCAAAAGCTGAGATGTCTAAAATTGCCTCAAATCCTGATTCTTCCTATCATACAGACAATGTGAATATGGTTATGGATTTGTTTGAGGGAAAATTTATTGACTAGATAATTAATATTCCTTAATATTTGATATAATATTCTAAAGTTTTTCAATATGTATTCCGTATATATATTTGTAATTAGTAAACACATAATATACGGGGTGTGTATTAACATGTATGAAGATCTATTAAGAAAACAAATTATTGTTGAGCTTAAGAATTTAATTAAGAAGGCAGAAACTTTAGAAGAAGATAAGGATACTTATTGCGAATTTATGAAAGGTATGATTTTAAACACATATAGTGTTAATTAGTCATTTGTCGAATTTAATTTTAACCAAATATAAATTAGATTGTAGCTATGAAAATAGTTATAATTGGAGGTGTTGCAGCGGGAGCAAAAGCTGCAGCTAAAATTAAACGATTATTACCAAATTCAAGTGTGGACATCTATACAGATGATACACATGTTTCATATTCGGCTTGTGGTTTGCCATATTATATTGAGGGCAATTTCTCAGACTATCGGGCATTGTTAGTTCGTTCCGTTGAAGAATTTAAAGAAGCTGGTATTGATGTTCATCTGGAAACAAAAGTTGAAAAAATTTTGCTTGCTCAACAACAAGTGCTTGTTTGTTCAAAATTGAAAGCAAAGCTAGTTCCTTATGACAAACTAATCATTACGACAGGTGCAAGACCTTATATTCCACCAATTTTAGGTTATGGAAATCTTAATAACGTTTTTGTTCTTAGAAAAATAGAAGACGGCATAAAAATTCGTGAAAAGATGTTAAACTCTAAAAGTGCTGTAATTATTGGGAGTGGTTACATTGGGATTGAACTTCTTGAAGCATTTGTCAAAAATGGATTGAAAGTCAATGTAATTGAACGAAACGAGAGGATTATGTCCGTTTTTGATGATGAAATATCGGATAAATTAAGAGAGCGTCTTGAAAATTCTAACTTGGGAGATTTTCGATTTCATACAGGGGAGGAAGTTATTGAATTTGAAACTAAAAACACGACAGCAACAGGGATTATAACAGCTTCCGGAAAAGAGTTTAAAGCAGATATGTTTGTGATTTGTGCAGGAGTAAAACCAAATGTTGAAATCGCTAAAGATGCTGGGATTGAGCTAGGACCAACAGGAGCAATAAAGGTAAATAAACTTATGCAAACATCAGTTCCGAATGTCTTTGCCGCTGGTGATTGTGTTGAAGAACGACATTTGATAAATAGGCAGCCGGTATGGATTCCGCTTGGTTCAACGGCAAATAAAGAGGGTAGATGCGCTGCAATGAATGCAGCAGGTGTCTACTCAGAGTTTGAGGGAGTTTTAGGTTCCTCAGTGACAAGATGCTTAAATACAACAATGTCTATGACAGGATTAACGGAACGAGATGCGCAAAAGTTTGGTTATAGCACGGTTTCTGTTATTATCTCAAAATCTGATATGGTCGGTTATATGCCGGAAGCTGATGATATAACACTTAAAATTGTTGCAGATAAAATCACAGGTTTACTTCTTGGGGGACAAGCTATAGGCTCTGTTGGGGCAGATAAGCGCATAAATGCATTAGCGAGTGCATTAGTTGGACATTTGACAGTTGAAGAATTTCGCAATAATGATTTAACTTATTCTCCGCCTTACTCAACAACAATTGATCCCTTGCTAAATGCAATGGACATTTTGTGCTCAAAAATAATTAAACCTTGCTAAGATAGTTGCTTTTTTATATATTTTGCAACAGCTTCACCCATCGAAAAACAGCTTGCTTGAACTCGTAATGCTCCTTGTGCCATATAATCTGCTGAAATTCCTCGTCCAACGATGAATAAATTATCATAGTCATAAGACATTAAACTTTCGATTGGAAGTTGATATTCCCCAGTTTTTTCAAGTGTAGAGCTATTTTTACCCTTGTTGTGAACATCTACGGGATAATTTGAAATAAGCGCCGGATTTTCAAATTTCTTACCTGATTTTAAATCATCTATTGTATAGATATATTTACCTTTAATTCTATTTGAAACCCTTACGCCAAGGCAATCTGCGATATTTGAAATATAAGCATTTCCAAACCCTGGGAAGTATTTTTTACAAAATATTGATAGTCTTAAAATTGCTTCTCTTGCTTCAATTAGCGCCTTTGTAGAATCCTTTACAAGGTTTGGATTGAGGTTTTCAGGTATCCTAGGGCAGTTGAAAGCCAATGAATTCGGCATTCCAGCGACGGTAAAAACCTGAAAGTAGTTTCTATCAGTGTCTTTTAGCACTCCATCTTGCACCGCTTTATCAAAAAATGGTGCTAAAGCCCAGTGTTTATCTGTATCCCACGTGTAGGCTGTAGATAAATGTATATCTTGATTTATATATTCAACAGTTGTTACATCTCGGTTTTTATCAAGGGCTAAAAGCCAATCAGAAAAGGCTTTTAAATCGACTCCACTCATAATAAAACGTAAACTCATTGGCTGATATTCTGATTTCATCTCTAAAAATTTGCAATTAATTTTATTTGAAAAATCACAATTCCCGGTTGCATCTACAAAGTACTTCGCTCCGATATATACTGATAATGGTTTGTACTTAACGGTTGTATTATTATCTGTATCTACCGTTTCGTTATATACAGATAATATTTCCTTGTTTACTTCAATAGATAAGACCTTATTACTATCAGCTTTGACATCTTTAGCTTCAGCATTAAATCGAACCTCAACTCCAACATCACGCATCATCTTGTCTAAGACTATTTTCATAAGTTCAGGATTGAACCAACCGGAATTACCTTGATATGTTACTTGTCCACCGACTTTTTTTAACTCTTCAATCAAAATATGATAAAAATCGGTATTTATTTGATGATTACCGCTCATCATAACCGGTACAACAAGTCCGGAAGTTATAGTTCCCCCCAGATGTATTCCACGTTCAATAAGTAAGGTTTTTAATCCCAACTTCCCGCTCATATAAGCTGCAGAACAACCTGCAGTTCCTCCGCCAATAACAATAACATCATAATCTTTATTCATATATTTATTATAAATCGTAAGCCTTTTAAGGCAAAAATGTTAAGAATATTTGTATGCATAAAAATTCAGTATCGTTACGATATATACAGATAATATTATTAAACCTTTTTAACTGATTTGTACAATTTATTATAATGTGAGGTTGACATCTTGTCGCTATTTTTCACCTCTGAATTTCTTCTTTCGAGAATAGCCTCATTAAGGGCGGTTAAATTTTCGTCACGATAAAATATACCTGCCTTAGTTTTTAAAAGTCCTAAATCGAATTCTGAGAGGGGCGATTTTATTAATGATTTATCTTTTGTAGCAATTGTGCCAGAAAATTTTCCCAGACGTTCATTATAAATATTTCCAATTTCAAATCCTGCAGCCTGCATGGCATTTCTTATTGAAGCTGATGTTGAATATGTCAAAATCATTCCATCTGGTTCAAGATGCTCAAAAAGAAGCTTGAAAAATTCATAAGACCAAAGACAAGGACATTTTGATGGTGTAAAAGCATCTAAAAAAATCAAATTATACAAATTTTTGTCTTTGAGAATAATTTTTCTCGCATCATCATTTTTTAATTCAAAATCTATGTCCTGTAATTTATATGTTTTTAACCTCTTTTTATAACAGTTAGATATATTCCTATAATATATATTATGTAAAATGGCTGATAAATTATCAAAAGATGACTTATTATACCTTTGATTTCTTAAAAGGTTAAAATACCCCCTGATATTTGAGTCAAAATATTGAACAAAATCCTTAGAATTGAGAATCGAAAAAACATCTCCATTTTCAATAAAATCATTACAATTATCTTGAATTTTTTCAAAAATTAAATAATTTATCAAGGGATTAATTTTCGGGTGCAAAATTTTCTTACTACACGTAAGATATTTATTAATTTTATCATATTGAAAATTAAATTTTTGATTTGAA
>DABJ01000005.1:62489-63092 GCA_002102825.1 Candidatus Gastranaerophilales bacterium HUM_12
ATATTTTTAACACCGGTTCTTACAAATGGAGATAAATATGACAAAACTTTATCTGTATCTATCGCTCTGATATAAATGCCCAAGGACGCCGGCTTAATAATATTATTAGTATGTATCGTATCGTTATTTACTGATAATATTTTCTCTTTACCTGCCAAATTATTATTGGTATGTATCGCTTCGATATCATATTTGTTAGAAGAAATTTTTATAGAATTTTTTTCTGAAAAATTTTTTAAAAAATAATTTTCAAATAAAAAATTTAAAAAACTTTTTGTGTTGTATCCAATTCCATAACAAATGTCTAAAATTTTGATTGACTTTTTCTTTAATAAAGAATCGAAATCTACAGGATAGATAAATTTTTCATAAGCTTCTGTTAAAGCCCCTGTTGCACTATGATAGATATCGTCAAAATCCGTATTGAATAGCCCAACAGAGCCATCATTGGTAAAATATGGGTGAAATTCATACATACTGGTCAATTCTCCCCTATCCCAAATTTATAAATGCCCCTTTTAATATAGCACAATTATGCCGCAAATTCAAGTATATTGGCAAAAACGTCATAAAATATTGTTGTTTACCCTCTCTAGCTCTCCC
>DABJ01000005.1:63194-63627 GCA_002102825.1 Candidatus Gastranaerophilales bacterium HUM_12
TTAGATGGGTAACGATTTAAATCTCACAAAACCTCAAATGCTTTTTCTAATTCTAAATAGACACCCTCTATATTATTATCAATATCATTATTCCAAAATCTTATAACCTTATAGCCTTTACTTCTTAAATAATCGGTTCTTTCTTTGTCGTAAATTATATTTCGTTCTTCATTATGCTGTCCGCCATCAAGTTCAATAATTATATTCTTTTCTCGACATATAAAATCTACAATATATTTACCCATAGCATATTGTCGCAAAAAACGATAGCCGTGAAACTGACGGTTTCGAATTATTTGCCAAAATTTTCGTTCTTGGTCAGTCATATTTTTTCTTAAATTACGTGCATTTTGCTTTATATTATTCATTATTTTAATATATATTATAAATTGACTATTGTAAATATATATTGCTTACCCTCTCTAGCTCTCCC
>DABJ01000028.1 GCA_002102825.1 Candidatus Gastranaerophilales bacterium HUM_12
CCGCCATTTTAGTTTGTAAATCTATAGATTAAAATGCCCTTTCACATTTATTACATCTTGGTTGTTGTTGGATTGGTGCAGCACAACCGCATGGTTCTCCTTTTTGAATTTTCATACCATGTAATTTTTCGCATTTTGTAAGTTTTTGTTTCTTACATTTTTCTACTTTAACACATTTGTTGCATTGCCTAAAACCAGTGAAAGGGTTTAAACTGTTTGGTCCTTNNTCATAAGACCATGCAAATACACTCTGAGCAGGAATTGCTAAAAATGCCAATAAGGTAAATGTTGCTACTAAATTTTTCATACTATCTCCTATCTTTTTTAGGTAAACTATTTGGTGACATTTTTATTTTATAAGTTTTAAAATAGTTTTCCTATAACTAAATGGAGTAGTGACATTCAATAGAAATCCTAGCTATTTTAGGCTATTTTTTATAACAAAAAGACGATGTAAAATTTTACATCGTCTTTCCTGTTTTTATTATAATTCAAAAATTATAAATTTGATTTTGTTTTAGTGATGCTTGCATCTTCTAGCAAGATAACTTTGATTTCTTCACCGCTTTTAGCACTGTAGTTTAAACCAGGAGTAACTAAACCAGTAACTAAACCAACACCAGCACCAACTGGAGTACCGATAGCTATACCGGTTCCAACTTTGTCTGGGCTAGGAATGAATGAGAAACCAACACCAGCACCAGTACCTACTGCAGTACCACCAACTGTGTATAATGCAACTTTACCAGCTGTCATCCAAGGACCTTCTTTAAGGGCATAGTCTTTGTAGAATGGTTTAGCATTCAAGTTAACTGTTTGTCCGTCTGGAGTAACTACTTTGTTCATTTGAACATATACTCTAGCATTTTTGTTGAACCATTGAGGATCTTTAATATCTAGTACGTTACCGTAGAAAGTAGATCCTGCAGGAATTAACAAAGTACCTTCATCTGTTTTGATATCTTCAGGGTTAGTGAATGTAACACCGTCACCTGAAGCATGTAATTTAGATTTGAATTGTTCGTTGAAAGCAACAACTAGAACGTTACCTTCTTTAACAACGTTTCTTAAGTTAGTAATTGTAACTTCGTGACTAGGAGCTTTTTTTACCATTGTTAAGTGTTCAGTTCCTAAAGTTGTTTCAGTTACGTTTTTGTATTGATCTTTAACAAGATCTAATCTTTGTCTTAATCTGTATAATAATACAGCAGCTTCAGCTCTTGTTAATTCATCTGTTGGTCTTAATTGATTTTCATCTGGGTGATTTACGTAGATGCCATAAGATAATGTTTTAGCATAAACGTGCTTAGCCCATGCCGGAACAGATGCGGAATCAGAATATTTAGATAAAATGTTGTTTTCATCAACATTACCTTCAATAGTGATGTGACTGATTACAGATTGAGCTTCATCTCTCAAGATAGGACCTTGAGGTTTGAATGTTCCGTTAGGATATCCGTAAACTAAACCTAATTGTTGAGATCTTGCAACTGGAGCATAATCATCGCTAGATTTTGCTACATCTGAAAATTTAACTTTTGATTTTACTTCTAAGTTTTCATTTCCTAAAACTTTCAATAGGGCTTTAACAAATTCAACTCTTGAAATTCTGTTTTCCGGATAGAAGTTCCCATTAGTCAATGACATAACTGAATCCGTAACAACGCTTTCAATTTCTGGTTGAGCCCAATATGCTTTTTCTACATCATCAATACCATTGTAAGCAAGAGCTGGAACAGTGTTGATTGCAAGCATACCACAAACCAATAAACCCGCTAATAATTTTTTCATTTTCACTTCCTTTTCTTAAAAATGTAAACCAAATTCCATTATTATCATGTTTATTATATGATAATGTTAGAAAAATGTAAATAGCTACCCCAAATAAATATATCAGGAGGAAAAAATGAGAAATGTAGCAGCTACAAAAATCGTGTCAACATTAGGCCCTGCCTCTAATTCAGAGGATATGATTCGTAAACTATACAGAGCCGGTGTAACCATGTTTAGATTAAATTCTTCGCATGGTGACATGGAAACACACAAACAAACATTAGATTTTATTCGTAAAATCGAAAAAGAAGAACACACAGTTATCCCTGTTTTATTGGACTTACAAGGCCCAAAAATCAGGGTAGGCAAATTTGATGAGCCTATTGAGATTAAAGCAGGCGAAGTTCTTAAATTCAGACACCAAGACAAATATGAAGGCGATGTTATCCCTGTTGACTACCAAGGTATCGCTGATGACGTTAAACCTGGGGATAAAATTCTTATTGATGACGGTAAAATCCAACTTACTGTTGAAAAGTCAGAGAACAACATCGTTTATGCAAAAGTTTTAACTTCAGGTGTTATTAAACCTCGTAAAGGTCTGAACTTACCTGGTGGAACTGCAAGTCTTAATATCTTGACTGAAAGAGATAAGCAATTTGTTGAATTTGCTATGCATAATGATATTGATTATCTTGGTTTATCATTTGTAAGATGTAAAGAAGATTTACAATTGTTAAGAGGTATTTTAGACAGAAATAATTCTCATTTAAGAATTATTTCTAAAATTGAAAAACCTCAAGCTCTTGAGAATATTGATGATATCATTGAATATTCAGACGGTATCATGGTTGCAAGAGGCGACTTGGGTATTGAAACTCCAATTGAACAATTGCCAATCGTTCAAAAAACAATTATCAGAAAAACAAATGCTGTTAGAAAACCTGTTATTGTTGCAACTCAAATGTTGGAAAGTATGATTGAGAATCCAATGCCAACAAGAGCAGAAGCTTCTGATGTGGCAAATGCAATTATTGATGGTGCTGATGCAGTTATGTTATCAGGTGAAACTGCTGCAGGTAAATATCCTGTTGAAGCAGTAAGCATTATGAAGAAAATTGCTGAAGATATTAATAATAGCCAATTCATGAGAAAAAATGAATTCCCAGCAACAATTAGAACAGAAGAAAATGCAATTCCTATGTCAATTGCTGTTTCAGTTGCAGATACTTTGAAAAACTTACCTAAAGCTAAAGGTGTTATCGCTTTGACTGCAACAGGTTATACAACTGCATTGATTTCAGAATGCAGACCGTCTGTTCCAATTTATTCATTCTGTGAAGATGCTAAAGTTGGTAGATTTATGCAATTGTTCAACAGTGTTTCTTCTATCAAAGTTGATGATAAAAACATTGAAATTGATAAAAGTTCTCTTATTGAATTGAACGAATTTCTTAAAAAAGAACTTGAAATGGAAGTTGGCGATTGCGTAATCATCACTGGTTCAGTTCCTCACTTGATGTCAGGTCAATCTACAAACTTCATGAAAATCCACAAGATTTCGTAAGTTTATTTGAGTTGGTATTCAAAAATAAAGAAAGCTCCGAATTTATTTTCGGAGCTTTACTATATTAATACTTTTTATTATTTATTTGTTCTGGGTGTGCAGAATTTGATAAAATAATTTCGTAATATTCGTTTTTATCAATGTTTACTCCCATTGTTTTTACATCGCAATATTTTTTCTTCTTTTTATTTAATAATTTTTTATAATCTTGTCCCATAAATCCAATTTAACAAGAAAAAAGAAAATCGCAAGCTTATGTTTGTTATTTATGTGTAACAGTTATTAACATTAAAGGTGTTCATCACTTGCAAAAATAGTATATTTATTATACGATTTAATGTACGAACGTGCGTCGGTGGACTTTTGTGTGGAAAAAGTCGTTAAACACCGATAAAGGAATTACATTTTAACTAAAGTAATGGATTAGAAATATAAAGGAAAGCAAAAATGAATCACCCTATTATTGATGAATTAGAAAAAAATTATTTAGGCAAAGACATTCCTAGTCTTAATGCCGGCGATACAGTAAAAGTTTTTGTTAAAATTATTGAAGGTAACAAAGAAAGAATCCAAGCATTTGAAGGTACAATTATTAAAATGCATGGTGCAGGTCTTAACAAAACTATTACAGTAAGAAAAGTGTTCCAAGGTGTTGGTGTTGAACGTGTATTCTTAATCAACTCACCAAGAATCGACAAAATTAATGTTCTTAGACGTGGTGACGTTAAACGTGCTAAATTATACTACTTAAGAGAACGTTCAGGTAAAGCAACTCGTATTAAGGAAAAAATTGAAAAAAGATAAGACTCATATTCACTGGTATCCGGGACATATTGCAAAAGCTGAGAAAAAGCTGAAGGAACAGCTTTCTTTAGTGGATGCCGTGATTGAAGTTATTGATGCGAGATTACCATTATCAAGTAATTATGACAATATATCGGGGCTTCTAAATGGAAAGCCTCGATTTTTGTTGGTTAATAAATCTGATTTGGTTGATAAAAATGAGTTAAAACCATTTTTGGATTATTTAAAAAATGAAAATAAAATTTCTGTTATTGCTACAGAAGCAAAGAATAACAAAGATATAAATATTATTGTTAAAAAAGCTATTGAATTATCAGAGCCAAGAATTCAAGCCTTGATGGCAAAAGGGTTGTTACGTCGCCCCGCAAGAATTATGGTCGTTGGTTTGCCAAATGTTGGGAAATCAAGTATTATTAATAAGTTAACCCGTTCTTCAAAGACGAAAATTGGTGCAAAAGCTGGTGTAACTCGTCAACAACAATGGGTTCGAATTAATCCTCAATTGGAATTGCTTGATACCCCGGGGATTATACCAATGAAGCAAGAAGACCAAGAACGAGCTAAGAAATTGGCATTTGTGAATTCGGTATCAGAGAATGCGTATTCTAATGAAATCGTTGCTCAAGAGCTTTTGGATATTTTGGATTGTGATCAAGCACAACAATTTAGAGATTTTTATAAATTGCCACAGGATTTGGAGTTGAATATTGATAATATTTCCCTAACTCGTAATTGGCTTTTAACAGGTGGTTCAACAGATAGAGAAAGAACTTCGGTTTATATTTTGAGAGATTTTAGAGAGGGTAAAATCGGTAAGATTATTCTAGATAGTCTGCCTACCTGAAATTAGCTTTTATTTCTTACAAATTTAATATGCTCGCTCAAAAATCTAATATTTCTTTCAAATTTTATTGCTTTTCTGTGTAATTTATTTGCTAGGTTATTGCTTACAGAACTTTCACCAGTTTTTGAGATAGAATTTCACAAATTCTTTTTAAAGTCGTTCCATTCTGAGCAATCTATACTTTTATGTTTCAAAGTTTATTTCTGTAATTGTGCAATAAAAATGCCGGAGGCATTTGTGCATTCCGGCTTTATTAATACTCTCTATTCTTATTTCATCTTTTGACCGAGTTGTTCGGTTCTAATTACTTCACAGCGACTAAATTCGCTTTCATACCTGCATCTGAGTTTATCATTGCAGCATTAGCATACGCCAAAGTTCGGCGTTTTTTTGCTCCTCTTAATATTAGTTCAACACTTTCACATCTGTTATTTGATGGTGTTGTTATCTTCTTTAGCATTAGTTTTTACTCCATAGATTTCTGATTACAGAAATGCTATCGACATATTAGAGTGAAAACTTTAAAAAACTTTTGTAATTGTTAACAAAATGTAATAATCAATTCATATTACATTAGAGTCAAATTATGCTAAAATAAGTATATGAGTGAAATTTTCAACGATAAAACAACGGCTGAAATTGATGCAAAATTACATAGAGATATTTTAAAGCACAATTTAAATATTGAAAAAATTTCGATAGGACTTGTAATTTTATTGATGATTTTATTTAGAGGTTGGATTTTTTACTGGTTGAAATTTGGTGTTGCCGTTCCGACAAATCTTAGCAATAAATCAATTTCTATTTTACAAGAACCGATTATGGAGGCTTATTCTCCGTCCGTGCAGCGAGGAAAGTCATTTAAATACAACTCTTTAATAAAGAATGATTCATCTGCTCAACTTATTCCGCAAGCCCATTACGAAATTTCCGGTCGTGTGATATTTCGTAATAATGATATTTATGTCGGAAAGTATTTTGATAGCGTTGCCGCTTATAACTTCGGACTAACTTGGGGTAAAACGATATCTGAACCGAAGTTCTTTAAAAAACATCTTGATGTTTATGGGGAAAAAGATCATTTTTCAGGAATGAGAAATATGTATTGGCGTTGGTATTCTTTAATTCCTTTGCAAAGTGATTATATCAATTCTCATATTTCTCATATTCATGTAATTCCTGCAAATAAAAATATTTTAGCGGCTTTATTGAAATTGAAAAACTTTAATAAAGTCAAAATAGAGGGGGAGCTTGTCGATGTGAATTTCAAAAATTCTGAGGGTGCTCAACCTATTTCATATTATACAAGCCTTTCGACAAAAGATGCTGGCACTACCGGAAGGGGTAGCGGTTCTAGTGAAATTATGTATGTAACAACAGTTCAAATTGGTAAATTTATTTATAAATAAATATTAAAAAAGAGTAAGTTGTTTTTCAAAATGTTTTTTTAAAAAAGACGGTCTATGGTATTTACACAATCCGTATTTATCAATTGCATTTAAGTGTTCAGCCGTTAAATATCCTGCATTCCTTTCCCAACCGTACTGAGGAAATTCTTTTGCAAGTTCGTCCATATATCTGTCGCGAGTAACCTTTGCCAAAATACTCGCAGCTGCAATAGCGGCTGATGTTCCATCTCCTTTAATTACAAATTTTTGGGGATAAGTATAATTTTTTATAAGTTTATTCCCGTCAACAAGAGTGATAAAATCTGTTAATTTCGCTTCTTTTATAACATTTTCACATGCAAGTTTCATTGCTTTTAGTGATGAATTTAGAATGTTAATTTTTTCAATCTCTTCAACTTCAACGCAAATTATTGAATTGATAGAATTGTTTATTATTATATCAAATAGTTTTTCTCTTGCTTTTTTAGAGAGCTTCTTTGAATCATTTAATTTTTCTAAATCTTTTATTAAATTGTTTGTAACTTCGGGGAAATGTACACAAGCGGCAAAAACCCCTCCTGCCGCGGGACCTCTTCCTGCTTCATCTGTTCCTATAACTGTTTTTAATGATTTATCAAATTCAAATAATTCTTTCATCAATTTAATTTTAATATAAAAATGTCAAACTAATAAGTATTGATTTTTTGATTTATTTCCTTAACAATGTTGTATATAGGTTGCGTAAATGTTTGGGAAAGATAAAATAGTACAACTTTTTAATAAGAAGAGAGTAGAACTGTCGATGTCTAAAGGTTTTGCTCTGTTTAACGAGGGTTTATATTTATATCAAGAAGAAAAGTATGATTTAGCCTTTGAAAAATTTAAACAAGCTGAAAAATTGGGCTATAAATCTTGTGATATGTACCTTTGTATGTCATACGTTTGCGA
Organism: Candidatus Gastranaerophilales bacterium HUM_12; assembly: GCA_002102825.1. Taxonomy (GTDB): domain Bacteria; phylum Cyanobacteriota; class Vampirovibrionia; order Gastranaerophilales; family Gastranaerophilaceae; genus Zag111. The sequence goes on from DABJ01000028.1 coordinate 7,325, forward strand.
CATAAATGAACAAAGAAATGTTGATTTGGTTTTAAAATATTTAGATAAAGCTATAAAGTGTGATTCTGATTATGGTTATGCTTATTTTTTGAAAGGCGCTACATATTCAGAATATTGTGACAAATATGATTTAGCAATTGAATATTTGTTAAAAGCTAAAAAACATGATTATGAATGTGCTTCTTTATATTATTATTTAGCAAAATGTTATGATAACTTAGATGAAACAATGAAGGCTTTGGCTGCTGCTTCAACTTGTATTTCAAAGTATCCGGATTCATATTCCGGGTATATGGCCAAAGGAAATATTTATTACTATCAAAATAGGTATAAAGAAGCATTACCTTATCTATTAAAAAGCGAGGAGCTTGGAGAAGTTGAAACAAGTATTCTATTTAAAATTTCTTATTCCTATAGTACTTTAAAAGATTATAAAAAAGCTTTGGAGTATGCAAATAAAATGATTTTTCTTGATAAAAAGAATCCGGTAGCATATTATAGAAAAGGTTTTGTGTATTATAACCAGAAAGATATTGAACCTGCATTAAAAAACTTTTTAGAGGCTGAAAAATTAGGTCTGGATCAAAATGATTGGGGTGGAATGTATTCAAGAATGTCTTGGATTTATCAATCAAAAAATGATAATGAAAAAGCATTGTATTATTCAAATAAAGCTTTATCTTATGACATAAAAGATTCGTTTGATTATTATCGAATGGGTTGTTTGCAAATGTATGGATTAGAAAATAATACTGAAGCATTAAAGTATTTTAAATTAGCTCTAAAACATGCAGAAGATGATGAAGCTGGACAGATTGATGTGTACATTGATTTATCTGTTCTTTATATGAAGTTAAGAAAATATACACTTGCTCTTAAAACTGTTAATGAAGGCTTAGAATTTCCATCGAAATTTAATAATGAATTTTTATACCGACAGAAAATAGCTGTATTATACAAGATGAATAGATTCAAAGAGTGTCAAAAAATTGTAGATTATTTACTTGAAATTGAGGCAAATGATCTTTGGGCATTGCAGGCATGCGGTATGTTAAAATTTGGAGAAAAAGATTATGACACGGCTATTGAATGTTTTATAAAAAGTGAAAAGGAATTGAAAGAAATTAACCCTTGGGCTTATGCATATTGGAGTTTTGCATTGTTAAATAAAGGGAAATATGACGAAAGTTTAGAAAAATTTTCGCTGTATTCAGAATATGAGGATCAGAAATATTTAGAGTATAAGGATAAAATTCTTATAAAATCTCATATAAATAAGTTAGAAAAATATTTTCCTAATAATCCTGATTTGGAAAAAATAAAAGAAAAATTTGCTAAGATTATAAATGTTTAGTAAATAATTTTTCCCGTTTTTCGAGAGGTTGAACCCCTTGGGGTGAGATTGCCCAATAAAAAGCACTCCATTAAGGAGTGAATGGCGGCGGTAAGGGGAATTGAACCCCTGTTTAGAGAATGAGAATCTCTCGTCCTAACCACTAGACGATACCGCTTTGGTAGTTTTATCTTATCACTAAATAAGTTTTTTACAAGATTTATTTGTTTTTCTTTTCTATTTTTATTTCATAGCCGAGGAGGTCGGCTATTGTTTCCATTTCATCATAATTGAGAGAACTTAAAAATATTTTGTTTTGCAAACTTCGTTGGGTGTAAGTTTTACCGGTTTTTTGCGAAAGCATATCTGCTAATTTTTGAACAGTTAGCGCTTCTTTCATTATAAGAATTTTAAGTTCGTTTTTTGATGACATTATTTCCTCATATTTGAAATAATTATACGTTTATTAAGTAAATGTTGACAAATATGAGATATTTACCTAAAATAAATCTTAAATATGAGATAATTGTTTGTTATTTCTAATTTAATATTAAGAAATGGAGCTTAAAAATATGACTATCAAAGAAAAGGGTGCTACTGGTCAACCAAAAAGGTCAAGATTTGCATTTACGTTAGCAGAAGTTTTAATCACTTTAGGCATAATCGGTATTGTTGCCGCAATGACTATACCAACATTGACACAACGGTATAGGGAAAAAGTTTTAATCAACCGGTTAAAAGATACTTATTCAATTTTTTCTCAGGCATATAAATTGGCTGTAAATGAATATGATTCTCCAGAGGGTTGGGATATTGGAGAAAAGGCAAGTCATGATGGTGCGGTCAAAGTTTATAACTACTTTAAACCATTCTTAAAATTAGGGCAGGACTGTGGTGAAGAGTATGGTTGCTTTGCTTCATCGTATTCAACTTTCAGTGGTGTAGAATATGGCTTTGCTCCTTATGGACACCCTTTATATGCAAGGGGAGTATTAATGAATGGTGTTGCTTTTGCATTTGCAAGTGCGGGGTCCGGTTGTAGTGTTTATGACGAACCTCAATATGGAGATTATTGTGCAATGTTATATATAGATGTAAATGGTTATGATTTACCAAATAAAACTGGTATTGATTATTTTGGTTTTATTATAACTCCTACAGGGGTTGTTCCTTTAGGACGGCCTGACGATAAAGGTCTTGGTAATGGTTATACTTGTACTTATAAAGGAAAAAATTCTGGAAATGGTACAGGTTGCACTGCTTATGTTTTAAAAAGGGGTAATATGGATTATCTAAGACGTGATATCTCTAATGATTGGAAATGAAATATTTTTGTGTTCCCAAATGTTTAATATATAATTTAAATATTGAGGGAATTGTTATGAATCAAGAAGAAACTAAAAATAAAATTTATAAACTATCAGAAGAATATGATAATGGAAATTGTTCTGTTGAACTTGAAAATGAATTAAGAGAGTTGTTAGAACCATTCAAAAAGGGTTCTATTGGCCTTGCTCAGATAAATCCTATTGCGGGTGATATTGAGTATAATTCACAAAAGGTTGTTAAATATATCAAACATGCTCAAAATATTGGTTTAGATGTTGTTGTATTTCCTGAACTTACTCTCATGGGATATCCGATTGAAGATACAATTGATAGACACCCTGTGATTGTTGAAGAGAATGTTAAATGGTTGAAAGAAATCGCAAAGATTACCAAAGAAACTGCAGCTATTGTTGGTTTTGTTGAACCTAGAAAATATGACCATTTGACAGGAAAAAAATATTATAATTCTGTTGCGATATTACAAAATGGTAAAATTCAAGGAATTATCAGAAAATCTCTACTTCCTACGTATTCAGAATTCAATGATTACAGGTATATTGAGCCATCTCCGGTTGTTGGTAATCAACCAAGCGATACATTAGGTCATTTTGATGAGGATATGGTTCAATATTGTGCAAAAACAAATTTAATCAATTCTCAAAAATATGGAATTTCTATTTGTGAAGATTGTTGGAATAATAAAGAGTTCTTTAACGATACAACCTTATATTCAATTGATCCGATTGATGAGTTGGCACAAGAAAATCCAGATGTGTTTATAAACTGTTCTGCGTCTCCAACAAGAGCTAAAAAAGAACAATTGAAACACAATATGTTGTCTTTTGTTGCTGAAAAATATTCAACTTCAATTGTGTATGTAAATCAGGTTGGTGCAATTGATAACAGTTCATTTGACGGTTCAAGCAGAGTTTTTGACAAAGAAGGAAAACTTTTAGCTAGGGCAAAATCTTTTAAAGAACAATTTTTGATTGTAAATCCTCATTTGGGTTTGGGTAAAATTTACCCGTTAACAAAAGGGTTAGAAAAAACTTTGACTGAAGCAAAGGTTTATACATTAGAATATGAACCGGATTTGGAAAGAACTTACAAAACTATTGTTCAAGGTATTAAAGATTATTTTAAGAAAACAGGTTTTAAACGGGCTGTTCTTGGACTTTCCGGAGGTTTGGACTCTACGGTTTGTGCAGTATTATTGGCTGATGCTCTGGGAAAAGAAAATGTTTTTGGTATAAGTATGCCATCTAAAATTACAAGTAGTGAAAGTAAATCTGATGCAGAAAAATTAGCAAATAATTTGGGTATAAATTTTACCGAAGCACCCATAAAAGATATGGTTGAAACAACTAGTAATTGTTTAACAAAATTGTTTGCAACTGTTGAAAATAGTTGGGATTGCAGATATAAGCAATCTTTCACGATGGATAATATTCAAGCTCGTTCAAGGGCAATGTTTTTATGGGGAATAAGTAATGAGTTTGCTTCTTGCCTTCCAATTGCAACATCAGATAAATCTGAACTTTATATGGGTTATGCTACAATTAATGGTGATATGTCCGGAGGTTTTGCTCCAATTGCCGATGTTCCGAAGACAAAACTATTTGCTCTTGCAAGATGGTTGAACTCAAATAGAGAAGTAAAAAATGCAATTCCGGAAGCTATTATCCTAAAAAAACCGGGGGCAGAACTTGCTATTGACCCTAAAACCGGCAAACCATTGATTGCGGAAGATGCTTTGATGCCTTATGAATTTTTAGATGAAGTTATTTGGCGAATTGAAAATAAAAAAGAACATTATTACGATATGTTAGAGTCAAAATTCTTGTATGAAACTAAAAATGAAGTCTCAAAAGAACAAAAGATTCAGTGGTTGGATAAGTTCTACAGAAGAATGGCTACAGCATTATACAAATGGTCTATTCTTCCTCCATCTGTAATTGTTGACTCTCGTTCAATTAATAAATATGATTACAAACAACCTATTACTTCTTCAAGAATAAATTATAAAGGTTTGTCTGAAAAAGTAATTGCGGAAAAAATTAAATCTTTCAAATAATTCATCATAATTCCCTTGTAACAATATATTAAGAAAAGATTTTGACATAAAAGGGGGCAAAAGTGCCTTGGGGTGCTTGATTAATATATATTTACACTTGGAGTAAAAAATTATTGATATAAATTCTGTATGATATGCTATGATATCCTTAAGAGGAAATTCAAGCTAACGTATGATTAAGTTTAATATTTTGAAGTGGTTATATAAGCGTGCTCCAATGAATTTTTATTCGTTTTTGGAAGATGCAACTGTTATTAAATCAATAAACAATACCTGTTTAGGGTATAAATATGATAGAGTCTTTACAGATGAAGAAATTAATTCTGTTTGGGAAAATATAAAAAAACATAAACGATTTTCTACAATAATGATATTTTTATCGTTTATTGTTGTTTTGTATGGGATAATTTTCCCGAATTATAATTTTTTGAGTTCTGTAGAGTGGTATTGTTCAATTCTTCCATTTTTAGTTATTTTGTGGGTTATCTATAAATCTATTACTTTTATTACTACAAAATGTTTTGAAAAAAGCTTAAAAGCTAATTATGGTGTATATGAAACAACAATTTTTCCATTTTCTGAAAATATAAATGAAAAGTATTATAATTTATTCAAGATAGAATTGTTAAAGGTTTTCTTATTTATTTTAATTATTTTATTGTGTTTTGGAATGGGTTCTCCTTTCAAGATTGCTTCAAAATGTATTCAACAAAAGAAATACGATGATGCTGTTCGAATTACTACAATTGGCTCTAAAATATTCCCTATTGCGCCTGAGTGGTTTTCATTGAGAGCTTATTCAAGATTCAAATTAAAAGATTATGGTGGTGCAATTAGAGATTACGATAGAGCTTATAAGCTTGAACCTGACGAATATAGTGTTATGAATTTTGATAATAAAATTTTTATAAAATATTATATCGGAGATTATAAAAGTGCATTAAAAGATTTTGATAAGGAAATCAAAAATGCAAAAAATGATGAGGATAGAGATTCATTCTATTGGGATAAAGCACAATTTTTATACAATATAAAAAATTACAAAGCGGCTTTAAAAATTTATGATTATTTGATTGATAAGGCTGATAGCGACAGGGTTTTCTTGCTGAAAAATCGTTTATACTTTGAAAGAGCACAAGTTTATGAACGTTTGGGACAAGATGATTTGGCTCAACAAGATTATGCAGATGCTGATGACTTGAGTATTGAAGAATCTTTCAAAAATCCAATTCCGAAACCTGTTTTGTTATTTGATGGAATGTAATTTATTTCAAATCTTTTAAAATAACTTTGAGATTGTTTGAGTTAATATTTCCGCAGGCGTAAACTCTGAATAGAGATTCAATATCTCCCGCATTGAGTTTTATTGGTGGAATCATATCAATTTTATCTTGGTAGAAATCTTTTGACCGTTCTGCTCTGAAAATTATTTTGTATAAAAATGTGAATGGAATTTTCAAAATACGGATTTTCTTTTCAGCTGTTTTGTTGTGTCTTCCCCAGATATAAAGATGCGCAAATTGACTATCAATGTGATATTTACCCTCAATAAACGTTGATAGATAATCACTTTGAGAGTATATTTTTATGTCGTTTAATTCTGTATTATCAATGTTAAATGTTCCTGTGATGTTTGCTGCAAGAACTTTTTTGTTTGAAAAATCAATATTTGTAATTTTTGATAGTGAGAATTTTATTTTGTCAAAATTTAGCCATTTTGATTTCTTTGCTCGTTTTGATTTGTTTATGATAAATTCTGTTGAACCAAGTTTAGGCAAAAAACCATCATCAATTGCAAACATTGTACTTGCTTTAATGTCATTTAATTTGTTTTTTGTGATTAAATGTAGAGTTGCAAATGCTGAACCTTGCACTTGATTAGGAAGATTAAAAATATGTGTTGCAACTTCATTTGAATCAATGTCAGATGCAAAGAATTGAATGTCTGATGAGTGTTCAAGCCAATTATATGTTCCTTTTGCACTCAAATTTCCTTTTGCATATTGAGTTTGAGGAATTACAAATTGTACATTGTTATTCTTTAATGCTCCTAAAATTTCAACATTTTTAAGGTTAAATTTTGTGTGAGAAATCTCTCCGACATTGATCTTTCCTCGTTCAACAGTAACATTGTAATTGCTTGATTTTGTGGGCTTTTTATCTTTAAAATTTTGTCCGATTGCTGAATAATTTCCTCTTTTTACGATAAATTTGTTCAAATATATTTCAATATCGTGGATTAAAAATCCTGATTTAAAATTGTTATCTGCATTGAGTTTGATGCTTATTGGAGAAGTAAAAAATGTTCCATCAGATGTTAAATTTAAATCATTTTTATTTATATTTATAGCTGTCGTTTTTAAATATAAAAAATCTTTGTGGTAAATATCATTTAGGGTAAATTTCCCTAAAATGGTTTTTGTTGGAAAATCTATTTTTAAATCAGATGTGAAGTTTCCTCCTTGAACATAGTTTTTTATGAAAGATTGGAATATCTCAACTGGCGTAGGAGTTAAAGTCTTAATTGTTATGTATTGTGGTGAATAGTGACCTTTGACTTTTTCAAACAGACCGATGCCCGTAAGAAGTTTTTGTGGAGTTGCTCCTAAAAAGGAATAATCATAATTTTTTAGATAAATTCTATCGCCATGTTTTTCTGTATATGCGAAAATTCGTCTTGTCTTATTTGTACAATCTAAGTTCCCGTATTTGGATATTAAGTTTGAGCCTTGAGGAATAGTTAAAATATATTTGATTTTGGGAACTTTATTTTGTGTCTTATATTTAACTTCTGCATTCGCTTTGCCCATTATTCCTACTTGGGGAAAATATTTTGTTGTAAATTTATTTGTTAAAGTTGCTTCCACATTTCCACTAGTGATTAAATCTTTTGAAAATAAACCTGTCAGATGAAAATCTGTAAATACTTTTTCGCCCCCAAATAAACCGCTAGTTTTTGCATTAATTTCATGGTTGTTGAAATCAAAAATCGTTTTCGGTAAATATATTGGAATATTGAATTTTGAAAAATTTGCAGCTAAATTTTTAGTTTTACATTTCCCTATTAAGTTTCTATTTTTAAGGTTTAGCGCAATATCAATAGTACCGGAAAAGTTTGTAAAATTTTCAATAAAATTTTTCTTTTTAGGATTTTTAATTTTGTAAAAATAAAGAAAACTTTCTTCCAATTCTCTAACTGGTAAATTTGTTCCTTTTATTTGCAAGTTGTTAGTAGAACCTGAAAAATAAAGGTTTGAATTTTCAAGTTGGGCAGAAAGGTTGTCAAAAGATATTTCTTTATAGTAATTTATCGCTCCGGTTTTTCCTATTATGATAGGATTTTTAGTGTATGGATTTGACAATGTTGCAACGAGATGACAAATTATTACATCTCCAATTTTTTCTGCTTTTATATTTTGAACTTGGATATTCGAGTTTTTATCTATTTTTACAAAAACTTCTTGGATATTGATTAATGGTAAATATTTGATATTGAATTCTGTTTTTTGAGTTTCATTCTTATTTTTTAATAGTTGTGAAATTTTTTCATAATCCACAAAGATTGATTTTACATCAATTGTATTTGGTTTTATGGAAAAGGATTTTGTTTTGTATTTGAAATTATAAATATTTATAATCTCACCATTTGATATAAGAAATTTCCCAATAGATAAGTTAAAAGATAGATTTGGATTTGTTTTAAACTTGAAGTCTTTTATTTTTACCTGAAGATTTGTTTTCTTTGATAAATATTTTTCGTAATTTTTTACCATTTTAGGACTATTTAAAATCGGCGGAAGAATAAATAAAATTGCAAGGTAACTTCCAACAGCAATTGTTCCTATCGTTGAAAAAGTATACAAAAATATTTTTGATAATTTCATAAAATTTATTTTATCATGTAAATAAAGAGCCGAAAAATTTAATTCGACTCTTTGTTATTTCTATTCTTGTGTTGAGTTCTTTTCTGCTTGGGTTTCTCGAAGTTTGATAAGCTCCTCAACTGACAAATTCTCTTCCCCTTCAATCGGTTCCGGAATTGTATCAACAAATTCTTTTGCCTTTTGGATTTCAGAGTCGAGTGCTAACCATTTGAATGATTTAATCATTCGTAATGGTTTTCTTGTATCTCCTCTTAGTACAATTTGGAATTTTGTAGCATTTCTATCAGTTTTCCCTTTGCCTAAGTGTGGAATTGCTTTTAGATCTTCTTCTGAAACAGATTCACAGAATAGCGAGAATGTCTTTGCCGCTACAATATTTAATCCAAGGGTATTTTTAATCAAATTAACAGGGTTGATATTTGAAAGGACACCTAAACTATCCGAAACAGAGCCTGCTAATTTCCCTCGAACTTTGATATCTGCGGAATTATCAAGTAATCCTGCTTTCCCAAAGATAAACATAGACATTACGTTTCCTTGACTCTTTATTGGCATAATATTTACATAACCGTTAGAAAATGTAAGTTGTCCATATAGTTGATTAAAGTGTGAAGTGTCAATTGTTGTGATGTTTGAAATTATTGAACCGACAGCAGAAGAGAAAAATGCATTTTCTCTAATGTTTTCAGACATTAAGAAGTTTTCAAATTTCCCAAAGGGTCCGAGTTGTCCATTTATTACAGTGAATTTTGTTGACCCTTTTAGAGTTTTCATCTGTTCTTCCATCGTAGTTCCTCTCAGTGTTATATCACTAGAGAAATTAAGTTTTCCGGATAGTGTATCTTTCATATCCATAACATCAAGAAGTATTTTTTCGATGTCAAAGTTCTTACCTTGAACCTTTGCTTTTAATTCTGTATTTGCAAGGTTCATTGATACATTTCCTGTAATGTTTCCGCCCATCGGATATGTATTTAATCTATTGAGGTAGAAAATGTTGTTAAACAATGAAATTCTACCGGTAGTATTTCTTGCAATTATCTTACCTGATTTTATGTTGTTAAATCTGATTGAGCCATTTTGAATTGTTATTCCTCCATATTGTGGGGGGACATCTTCTGTTTTAGGTAAAATTTTGGTAGCTGCTTCGGAAACTTTCATTAGTCTATTAACGTCAATACGTCTTGATGTTACCCTAATGTTTGAAATTATATTATTCAAAAGTAAGTCCCAAGTAGAATCTGCTTTCATTCCAAAATCTGAACCGTTTGCATTGACATTATCAATATTGATATTTAGACCTTTGGAGTTTAAATTTGTGTCAATTCTACGAATATTTGTTAGAATTTCCGGCATTGATAAGTTTTTAACCTCAAAATGACCGCTAATATGTGGTTTTTGGGGTTTCCCAAAGATAAATGTATTCCCGGATAGCGAAAATCTTGAGCGTTTCAAGAAGCAAATAGAACCGTCCATTGTTTTATTAATTGTAATTTTGAAAATATTTATAAATGGATCAGTTGTAATGTTGGAAATCATTGCTCTTAATTCAATGATTTCTTTCGCTCCAAATAAGTTTGCTTGTAAATCACGGTTGAATTTTGTTCCTAAATTTCTTGTGAAAAGTCCGGATTTACTTATTTTGATTGTATCTCCTTTCTTTTCAATTAATAGCTGTAAAAGGGTCTGTTTTCCTGTTAAATCATCAAATTTTACAGGAGAAATATAATTATTTGTATTTGCTAGTACTTGAGTTGTAAATTTGAAATCATCTTCTTTAGATAAAAATTCCGATTTTATGGGTAAACGACCTTTAAAATCAAGGTAAGGAGTTGCTTCTTTGCCTATTAAAGCAGCAATATCAGGTGTTGAAAGTTCTCCGTTTGCCATGATTCTTGATGTAGGTGTAGAAAGATAATTCTTTAAATCCCCATGGAATTTAATATGAGAATTTTTGTTAACTTGAATATCAGATGGTTTTATGACAATTTTATTATCGTTAATTTCGATAACAAGTAAGTCGTCTTTTATTGTAGAACTTGTTTTAGGCAATGTTAAGTTAAAGTTTTTATTTGTAAGTTTCCCTTTCATTTCTCCCGCATAGTTGGCTATGCCGAAATGAGAAGATTTATTTGAGATTACAAAATTCCCAGCTCTATCTCTGACGATTAGATTTTCTAAATCTGATTTTAGAATGGCTGCGATGTCTTTAATTTCTCCAACAACTTTGGCATTTAGAGTTAAGATACCTGATTGCAAGTCATAATCTCTTTTGATGTCGCGAGGAGCAAATGCTAAATACAAACCTTTAAGCGGAATTTTATCTCCCTCAATATTAAAGTTTGCAATAGAATTTGCATCAATTTTACCGGAAATCTTTAGAGGTCTGTTGTTTATTAACATACTTGTATTAGTGATTTTAAAAATGTTGTTATCAAAAAATAAATTCGCATTCAGTTTGTTAAAAATTAAACCAATATTTTTATCTTCTATATTTCCGTCTCGGATAATTATTTTACCATTTGAATTGATATCGGTGAAATCAGTTTTTAAATGAGCATTAGATAATAAGTATCCGCTTGCAGTCATTCTGTCAATATCATTTTTTATGTGAATTGTATCTAAATATGCTTTTGCAATCTTCAACACATTATTTAAATATACTTTGGGAGATTTTATTGTTAAATCAACAAAAGGGCTTTTCCCATAATCAACACTACCAAATAACTTAATATATTCATTGTTTGTTACATAGAGGTTTGTATCAATTTCAGACATTGTTCCTTTGGCTTGGAGTTTGAAATATGATTCCGGTAATTGTAAACCTGACATTGTAACGGTTGTATTATCAATGTTTAAAAATCCATAGCCTCTGATTTTGTTATCTTTTTGGTCTTTTCTTATTTTTAATTTTGAAGTAATATTTGATTTTAAATCGTAAGCTCTATATTCAGTTACGGGATTGATAAAAGGAAGAGAGAAAATAGCTTCATCATCTTCATTCTGCTCTATAGGTTTGAATTCCGGTAAAAATGTATTTATATCTAAATCTGCTATGATATTTGTTTTGTCATCACTTAAAAATTGAGCCTTTGTTTTTAATTTAGCTGTTTTTCCATTGTAGTAACCGAGTTTTAGTTCGTTACCTTTTAGTGTAAGTTTATGTTTCGCCTTTGTATCGTCAATTACTGCTTTATAATTTTTTAACTTAAAATTCGGAACGGTTATTGAAAACTGTGAGGGGTCAATAATCACATTACTTTGAGTTTCAGTTTTTGGAGGTTCAATATTTAATCTTTTTTCTCTTCGTTGTTTATTGACTAAATTCTCATAAACTTTTGCAACTTTGTACTTTTCACCATTAACGATTTCAACATTCAAGCTTGGAGAATCAACTTGAACAGATGATATCCTAACATTTTTCCATAGCAAATTAGGTAAAAATACTTTCCCCTTGAATTTATCTGCATGGAACAGAGTTGAACCATCTGGAAGCGATACAGTTATATTATGTGTTTTTACCCCAGCTTCAAGTATTGGGGTTGTATAGAGTTTAAGTTCGTCATAATTAATACTTAGTCCGGTATTATCTTTTATTAACTTTTGAACATCTGTTTTGTATTGATTCAAGTCAATTTTGTTTGGAACAATAAATAAAAAGGCTAAATATAAGCACCCAATAAAAGTTACAAAAGTTATTCCGATAATTCTAAAAATATTTTTCATAAAACCCTCATTTGTTTTCTTTTCTGTATAAATTGATTATAAGTTAAATACAAATAGATAATACAAAAAATACCTATATATTAATATTTATTTACCCGAAAAAAAAGAGCCTCTTGAAATTGAGGCTCGTTGGAATTA
>DABJ01000018.1 GCA_002102825.1 Candidatus Gastranaerophilales bacterium HUM_12
TGGAATGAGTTTACCGGATATATCAAAACTGCAAAGTATATATAAAGCCCGCAGGAAAGATTCCAGCTTAGGCTTACCGACTTCTGGCGATTTCTGGTCGTCAGAGCGCCACGCGTGGGATGCGAATTACGTGGACTTATTCAATGGCAGCACGTCCTACGACGACAAGGACGGCATCTACCATAGTGTTCTGTGCATAGGTGATTAGTTATCTATTTACCTATTCCGTCGGATTTTTTTATAAAGTTTTCAAAAGCGAGGGATACCTCGCTTTTTTGCTGTCATTACGAGGAAAAAAGCTGAACAAATAGCAAGGAAACCATTACGAAGTGACGTCGTAATCCCTAACAAGCTAAGCAATGGTGGTACTTGTAATGGATTACTACACTGGTGATTATTTCAATAATTCAACGACAATTACATTATTACCCGTTCGTAATGACATGTCCCCATCAGCCATAAAAGGGTGATAAAGAAAATTTAATCAGAATTTACAAATGATTCTGAACCATTTTCTATTACAACTGCTGTCAGAGGAGCATTTTTATATTTGCCACAACCGGTATCAATACAAATCTTATCGTCTTGTACTTGTGGTTCATCAAATTCGGTATGTCCAAAAATAATTTTATACGGGAAAGAATGCTTTTTGTTATAAAATTCTGAACGAATATAAACCATGTCTTCTTCATCTTGTTCTTCAATTGGAATTCCATTACGTAATCCTGCATGGACAAACAAATATTTACCCTCAATATGATAGAATTTTAAATTTCTAAAAAATTCACCATGAATTTTCATTATATTTTCAAAACTTCCATAACTTTTAACAGTAGAATCTCCACCATAATTCCAAAACAAATAATTGTAATAATCATCAGTTTTGGCATGCATCATTGCATATTCATGTGAACCAATCAAATAAACGCAATGGCAAACATCACCAAAGTCAATTAATTTATCTACAACCGCTCGGGATTTTAACCCTCTATCAATATAATCCCCCATGAAGACAATTTTATCACTTTTTTGAGGTGATATTTTATCAATAACAGCACAAAGTTTATCATACTCGCCATGTATATCAGATATTCCAATTAATCTTGCCATACCTATAACGTATAATAAAAAAGTTTACAATACAAATATAAAAAATTGCACTTATGAAAAATTATGGTTATAATTAAAATGATGAAAAATCTAATGAAACTATTCTTAATTGTATTTATGTTTTTTACAACTCTCAGCGCAAATGCCGGAGAGCTAAATATCAATCATTTGAAAAACAATATAAATACAATTCAAACAGAAAGTTCTCAAATCCCGTATATTGAGGGAAAAACAACTACTCCAAAGTATTATGCTCCGGCTAATCAAAATACGGTTGCAATGTTATTTTCATCTATCAAAAATGACTCCAATACTAATTATACAAGTTATAAAAATGGTGTAAGTCCTGAAAATCACCAATTTTCACTTCTGGTTTCTTACATTTATAACAAGTCATATTTATTGACCGAAACTTTCAGGACAAAAAACTTTCCATTGACCGAAATTAACCGGAATGCTCCGTAAAACCTTATTATTTATAGTTTTTATGTATTGATTATTTTATAATCAATTGTTTTGTTACGAAAAATTTAATAATAAGGAGAATTACTATGTCTGAAATCGAAAACATAAGTGTAGAACACAAACTTGATAAAAAACACTTTGATGAATCAAACGGAACCGGAGTATTAGGCTCAATAATTTTTATGGGTGTTATGATTGTATTTATGATTGTTTTGGCGAATTTTGTACACTAATAAAAACATATAAATAATAATTCATTCATTTTTATTTACGCCAAATTAGTGGGCGAAGTTTATNNAAACTTCGCCCACTCTTTATATTAAAATCAAATTATGCAGCTTTTTTAGTATCAATTGCTGCAGCAACTTTTTGACTTGATTGATGCATATACATATAAATACCACCCGCAATAGCCAACACACCAACAGCAATCGCAAGAACCATTTTAACAGGTCTAGATTTAGATTGTTTTAGAACTTTTTCTAAATCTTCTTTGTATTCCCCAATCGCACCAATTACACGATTCATCGGCTTTTTATTCCTTGCTTCCCAGCCTTTATCTGTTTCTAAAATTGTATCTAAATAAACTCTGTTGGCAGATTTTCCAAAATTATACTCTCCGTTATTGTGCCAATCAACAAGTTCTTCGATATTTTTCTTAGATTTTGCAATATATAAATCTTTATGATTTGTATATTCGTCAATCATTTGCTTAAAAATATCTGCAACTTGCGGAGCTTGGTGGTTAACACGAGCATCATCAATTTCTTTTGCAGAATTTGCCCAACTCAATCCGTAGCGTTCAGGTCTGCCTTCAACAACATCTTTTGTCAAAAATCCGTTTCGAGGGTTTGTATAATCTACCGGACCACCTGTTTTAGTTGAACCATAAGGAGTTCCTGCAATTTTACATTCAATAGGTGTAATACCATACATTTCACGTCTTGATGTAAATAAACCATAATGAGAACAACCGGTAAGTCTATTTGGAGTAAATCCATCAACATACATAATATTGTTTTTATACTTGCCACCGTCTAAAGCCCAAATAGTTTCTAAATCCTTTTTAACCGCCTTATAATCATCAGCATCTTTATTCCAAGGACCAGCACCTAACAATACTTTAACTTTTTTCTTTGTATCCTCCGGAATATCTTTTCTGGTTAAAAAATCCAAATAACCCTTAGTCGTTATAGGGAAACCTTTTTGCTCATCTGGACGACCAAAACCAAAGACTAAAATTTCACCGTCTTTAATTGGAGATAAATAGCCCATAACGTTATGTCCGTCTTGAATTTGTCCTTTATTAAAGAACAACTCATTTAACGCATCTTGCCCTTTTTCACCGGCTTTCCATATTAAATCAGTTAGCCAACGAGCATTTTTCTCTTTTGCAGCAATAACTTCTTCAATATTTTGAGATTTAAAATCATATTTAAATGGGGTAAAACCTGTAGCAGCTTCTTTGGTTAAACCATTACCACCTCTACCAAAGTTGGCATCTTGAACATCAAATGCCATATTCGCAGGAGTAACACCATTTCCAACGGATTTTGTCTTGATTTTGGCAAAATCTTCAGTCAAAAATTTTGCCGCATCTGGAGTCTCAGGAGATTTCATTTCCTTATCAAAAGTGTGAGAAACAGTACCTACTGAAACATTGTCAGGATTCACTCTTGAAGACGAAATACCAACTTTCAAGATATTATAAGTTCCAGCGCCATCTCTGAATGGAGCTAACATAGGATCAATTACAGAATGCGCAATGGCTCTTTCCCTTGGGGTTAAAGCCTCTGAATCAAGTCCATGTTGTTTTGCCTTTTGCAAAATATCAAAATATGGAGAATTCTTTAAAGCAATAGCATCGCTTTCATCTCCAACAACAGATAAAAACTTAATCGGATCAGATGTCATGCCTTGATAATTTCTTCCTGTATTGTGATCAATAATATGAGCTTTAACACCATTTAGTGCGGAATCGCCAGCAGCAGACATATTTGCAATATGATTTCCATAAGTATTAGCAACCCTATCATGACATAATACACTTGCAGGATCATAGAATCCAAATTCCTCAGTATTCATCTGTTTATGGATAGAATTTGCCAATGCTTTCATACCGTCAGAGTTAACAATTTCAGCCTCAAAAGGAACATTTCCCCAACAATCATAGGAATAAGGTTTTGAAGCTCTTGCAAGTTGAGGAGTATAAATAAAGTAGTTAGGCTGCCCTGTCAATTTGTTATAAGACGGGTTTTTATCAGCAATTTTAAATAAGCGATAAGGAATTTTATCAACTTCACCTAATTTTGAATCTGACAAATGAGAAATTTCACCCTTTACACTGGTTGGTTCAATTACACAATATTTTGACATTGCATCTGGTCCACTTCCATTCGGGCGACTTTGAATTACATAACTTATTTCATCTAAAGATACATTATTCTTTTTCGCAACAGATTCAATATCTTCACCTAATTCTGCACTATAAAAGTATTTTGCAGGCATTGTATCATTAGCCTTAGTTGCATTTAATTCAGAAGACGGAATGCCTTTGTGAATTAAAAATTTATAACCACCTTTTGGATTATTATATTCCCAAAAAGTCATAAAACTACGTGCATCTACATTTTTCTCAACTTTTTCTCCGTTTGGCATTTTTACATTAACTTTTTCATGTTTTCTTAAACTAGTAGGGAGCTCATAACCAACAACACCTTCACCACCTTGCGACGCTTCCGGAAGCCCTAAACCGGAATTTTCTGGAGTAATTGAAGCAACTTGCCACATATTTTTCCCTGTAAAAGTCAATTGGACAAAATTTGACCTTGTCATTGATTGAACTTGATTTGATGAATTAACCCCATTAGAATGATATCCTCGTCCTATACTCCTTCTTGCAATAGGATAATTTTGAACTAAATCTACACGCATAATTTCCTACCTTTATTTAATTAATGTAAACATGCCCCTATCTCTAATTTAAAAAACGATAAAAATAAAATTTAATACTTGATACAGAAAATATTAAGAATTATTACGGGAATAGAATAAATCCATTCCCGTAATCAACTTATCTAATTTGCAGCAGGTTCTTCAACCTGATCAGTTTTTTTAGTTTTCTTTGCCTTGGAAGCTTTTTCAAAAGAAATTTTGCCATCTACAAGAGTTACCTTAATAGTATCTCCTTTTACATATTTGCCGGATAAAATTTCTTCTGCCAAACTATCTTCCATTTTTCTTTGGATTAAACGTCTCAATGGTCTTGCACCATAAGCCTCAGAATAACCACATTCAGCCAAATGATCCTTAACTTCATCAGAAACTTCAATATTAAGTTCTTTTTCAGCCAAACGTTTGAACAAGTCTTTCAACATCAAATCAACAATTTGTCTAATTTCTTCTTTTGACAAGTGAGAGAATACAATTGTTTCATCAATTCTGTTCAAGAATTCCGGTCTGAATGCTTTCTTCATTTCTTCAGAAACCGTATCTTTTAATTTTTCGTACTTGCTCTTAGATTCATCTTCTGCGGTTGTAAATCCTAGTTTTGAAGTATTAGTAATCATACTTGCACCAACATTTGAGGTCATGATAATCACAGTATTTTTAAAGCTTATGTGACGACCTTTTGAATCTGTTAATCTACCATCGTCTAAGATTTGCAACATAATATTGAATACATCTGGGTGAGCTTTTTCAATTTCATCAAAAAGAACAACTGAATAAGGTTTCTTTCTAACAAGTTCTGACAAGTGTCCACCATCATCATATCCGACATATCCTGGAGGAGAACCGATAAGTTTTGCAGTTGAATGTTTTTCCATAAATTCTGACATATCAACTCTTATCATGTTATCTTCTGAACCAAACATTGCTTCTGCTAAAGCTTTAGCAAGTTCAGTTTTACCAACACCGGTTGGACCACAAAAGATGAAACTACCGATTGGTCTATTTGGCGCTTTCAAACCAACTCTTGCGCGTCTGATTGCCTTAGAAATAGCAACAATTGCATCATTTTGACCAATAACACGTTTGTGTAAAGTTTCTTCCAACTTGAGAAGTCTTTCACTTTCGCCCTCTGTCAACTTAGTAACAGGAACACCAGTCATCATTGCAACTACTTCTGCAACATTCTCTGCAGTAACAGTTGGTTTATTAGCTTCGTGTTCATCTCTCCATTTTGCTGAAACGTCTCTAATTCTATCTCTCAAATCAGCTTCATCATCTCTTAGTTGAGAAGCAGTTTCAAATTCTTGATTTCTAATTGCATCTTCTTTTTCTTTAATTAAAGATTTCAATTGTTTTTCAAGCTCTTTAGCTTCCGGACATAAGTTTGAAGCTTTCAATCTAACCTTTGAACTTGCTTCATCAATTACATCAATTGCTTTATCTGGCAAAAATCTATCATTGATATATTTGCTTGACATTTTAACAGCTGCAACGATTGCATCATCTGAAATAATCAACTTGTGGTGCTCTTCATATTTTGGTTTCAAACCCTTAATAATTTCGATTGACTCATCAATTGATGGTTCATCAATCATAACCGGTTGGAAACGTCTTTCTAATGCAGGATCTTTTTCAATATATTTTCTATATTCATCAGAAGTTGTAGCTCCAATAACCTGAATTTCACCTCTTGATAAAGCCGGTTTCAAGATATTCGCAGCATCAATTGCACCTTCAGCGGCACCTGCACCTATCAAAGTATGCATTTCATCAATTACAAGAATAATATTTCCAGCTTGACGAATTTCGTCCATGATTTTTTTCAATCTTTCTTCAAATTCACCACGATATTTGGTACCAGCAACCAAAAGTCCCATATCTAACTGGATAACTTTTTTACCGTCCAAAATATCAGGAACTTCTGCATTAACAATTCTAATTGCAAGTCCTTCTGCGACTGCAGTCTTACCAACCCCAGGTTCACCCAATAGAACAGGGTTATTTTTTGTACGTCTTGCAAGAATTTGAATAACACGTTCAATTTCTTTTTCTCTGCCAACAACAGGGTCTAAACGCAACTCTTGAGCCGCAAGAGTTAAATCTCTACCAAATTCATCTAAACTTGGTGTTTTTGTTTTTCCACCTGTTGAAGAAGATGATGTTGAAGAAGAACTTCCACCTCCAGTTGTAGCTTGAGGCTTTGATTCACCCAACATTTTAATTACATTACTTCTTACCTTATTAAGGTCAACCCCCAAATTTTCAAGAACACGAGCTGCAACACCCTCTCCTTCTCGAATTAAACCCAACAAAAGGTGTTCTGTTCCAATATAGTTATGACCTAATTGTCTTGCTTCGTCCCAAGATAATTCAAGAACTCGTTTTGCTCGAGGTGTAAACGGAATTTCTACAGCTACAAACCCAGATCCTCTACCGATAATTTTTTCAACTTCGGCTCTGGCATCTTTAAGGTTTACTCCCATAGATTTAAGAGTTTTTGCAGCAACTCCGGTACCCTCACCAATTAAGCCAAGTAAAACTTGTTCTGTTCCAACAAAGTTATGACCTAATCTTCGAGCTTCTTCTTGAGCAAGCATAATTACTTTTATTGCTTTTTCTGTAAAACGTTCGAACATTTTTTACTCCTATCTCTTCTTATAGAAAGATTATATACAAAAAACGAAAAAGTTTCAAGATGCTTAATAAAGAGAACATCTATAAAAGGGGAGCACAAAAACCAATGATATATTTTTATTTCAACCCTAAATCACGTAAAAAACGTTCATTATCAGACAAATTAAAAATAGCATCTTCAGAAAATGGGTCAACAACACCTTTGTTAAACAATTTGTCAACAATATCTTCATGAGATTTATTTTCAGGATCAGAGAGAACCAATTTTGTAAAATTATTTATATCGGTCTTTCTTTCATATAAATTAAGGGCATGCTTAGATAATCTTTTTAGAAAAGTTTTTTTAGCTTGTTCTTGCATTGCTTCCATTGGCGAACTCATTGGAAAAGAAGAATTTGCATCATTTTCAGCTTTCAATTGTTTAGCAAGTTTTTTAAACATCACATCTCCCATTATTAATGATATTATACATTATTTTCAGATTATTGCAAATTTCACCCAACAATAGGCTAATTTTATACATAAACTTGATAAATAAATGTATTTAAATTAGAATAAATATACTGATTAGGAAAAAGAAAAGAGGGAAAAATGCTTGATATTAAATTAATTAGAGAAAATCCTGATAAAATTAATGAACTTTTGAAAAGAAGAAATCCGGCTTTATCTATTGACGAAGTTCTTGTTATAGATGAAGAAAGGAGAAAAATACAAACAAAAGCAGATGAATTAAGAGCAAAAAGAAAAGCTGAATCTCAAAAAATCGGACAAATGAAAAAGAATGGTGAAAATACTGATGAAATTCAAGAAGATGTTCGAGTTTTGGGAGATGAAATAAAAGATTTGGAAGGAAAACAAACTGAATTAGACGAAAAACAAAGAGATATTTTACTTCATATTCCAAATATTCCAGATGAAACAACTCCAATCGGAGCATCAGATGCTGACAATGTTGAAGTGTACAAATGGGGTGAACCCAGAAAATTTGATTTTGAATTCAAAGCCCACTGGGATTTGTGCGAAGAAAAAAATCTTGTAGATTTTGAACGTGGTGTTAAATTATCTCAAAGCAGATTCACTTTGTACAGAGGAAAAGGTTCAAAACTGGAAAGAGCAATTATCAATTTTTTCCTTGATTACCATACCGAACAACAAGGTTACGAAGAAATTCTTCCACCGTTTATGGCAAATTCTGCAACAATGACTGGGACAGGTCAATTACCAAAATTTGCAGAAGATATGTATAAGTGCGAAAACGAAGATTTATATCTAATCCCGACAGCAGAAGTTCCTGTTACTAACATCTATTCCGGTGAAATTTTATCAGAAGATGATTTACCAAAATACATGACAGCTTACACTCCATGTTTTAGACGTGAAGCAGGTTCTGCCGGTAAAGATACAAGAGGTCTTATCAGAGTTCACCAATTTAACAAGGTTGAGCTTGTAAAACTTTGTACACCTGAATCAAGTAAAGATGAACACGAAAAACTTACCGAAGATGCCGAAAAAATGTTGCAACTTCTTGAACTTCCATATAGACGTGAAGCATTATCAACTGGAGATATCGGATTTTCAGCTAACAAATGTTGGGATTTAGAAGTTTGGATGCCATCATACAATGCTTACAAAGAAATTTCCAGTTGTTCAAACTACGGAGATTATCAAGCAAGAAGAGCAAATATCCGTTACAAAGAAAAAGCTACAGGAAAAACAAGATTTGTTCACACTATTAATGGTTCAGGCCTTGCAGTTGGCAGAACATTTGCCGCAATTGTTGAAAATTACCAACAAGCAGACGGAACTATTATCATTCCTGAAGTATTAAGAAAATATACCGGATTTGATAAAATCTAGGAAAATTATACTTGTAAAATAACCCAAGCATAATTGCTTGGGTTATTTTTTTGAATATCAAAATTATAACTTATCTATCATATCATTTTTAACAATTTCAGAATCCACCTTACGTGCAATTGCATTTGCTTTTTTGCAAACAGATTCAATAAATTTTACAGGTTTATTCAGGATAAAAGATAAAAATTCTTTTTTCGTTTGTTTTTGAAAACTTGTTCTTGGATATTTTGATTTTATATCTGCGGCAAGTCTATTCGATTTATCTAAAGAATACAGAGAAATATCAACTTCTTTGTTTCTTTTTTGTTCCACTAACAATTTTTGTATTTTTTCGACATCTTCACAAGATTTAATTCGTTTTTTAAGAACAGTTCTAGCTCCGTCAGACAAATAAACAGCTCCAAAGCTTGGTTGGTTTACTTGTGGGGTAATATTATAGACTTTCATCATATCTCCTTATCTTTACAAGATATTATAAAAGTATTAAAATTTCAACGTTTAGTTATTTTTAGATATTAAATCAATCGCGTTATTCAATTTTGCCTCTGCATCAATTTTTGCGGACATTTTATCAGCTTTTTTGCAAAGGGATTCAACAAAATGTATAGGACTTCTTAGCATTTCTAAAATACCCTCACTTGGTTGTTTCATTAAAATTCCTGTTTGGGAAGGAGATTTTGGAAAAATATTTGCCCCCAATCTTGTTGAATCAGAACTCCCTACGGTATATAAGAAAATATCTACATTTTTATTGGCTTTTTGAGAGTCTATTAGTTCTTGCAATTTTGCAATATCTTTTCCTTTTAGACGTTTTTTTAAAGCTTCAACAGCACCATCACCCATTTTAGTAAATGCCATACCGAAACTTTGTTGTTGATTATTTACACTACTTACTTGCATGATATACTCCTTTTTGTTTGTTATGATGTATTATAAACCCATCAATATAAAATTTTGCGAATTATTAACGGAAGATTTAAAAGAACTTTACAAATCAGCTTTAATTATC
>DABJ01000036.1:0-9800 GCA_002102825.1 Candidatus Gastranaerophilales bacterium HUM_12
AAATCCGCCCGCTTTAATTAAGATTGTTTTTCAGTTTTTGAAGATTTTTTACTGTGGAATAACCCTCCTATCCATTGTCCAATCGGTTTTAAAATTTTGTTATATGTCCATTGAGCAGCAGGCTTAATGGCTTTATTCCAAACAAAAGTTGCTCCTTTACCAATCATTTTGAATGGCCAAGCGATAACTTTTCCAACTGTTTTCAATGCTCCCGGGGTTCTTAATAACCAGCCGGCAGCCATTCCTGTGCACATTCCGGCAGCTACATCATTGTTTGGTGGCATCATTCCTCCGAATCCAAAACCGCAACCGAATACAGATGGACCGAGCATTCCTCCATTAAATCCGATTGTTGGACCACCGAGCATTCCGCCCATTGGCATAAAACCGTTATTATTTACTGTAATATTTGTTGTTCTTACAATATTCATACTTTTCTCACTCTCTTATATATAAAGTATATATAATGAGAAAAATTGCGTGATTTTACGTTTTTAAGTTAACAAATCTTAATAAATTATTTCATCTGCTTTAGCTAAGAATTCTAGCAGGCTTACGACTTTTGTTTTTTTGTTTTTAGCTAAATGTAATCCGTATTTCAATCCAAGAATACAAGATGGACAACTTGTTATAACAAAATCAGTATTTGTTGCAGATATGTAATTAGCTTTTTGTTTTGTAAGTTCTTTTGATAATTTGTAATTTTTAATGGTGAAGCTTCCTGCAAAACCGCAACACTCATCATAATTATCCATTTCAATATATTCTACATTCTCGCAGTTTTTTAATATTTGTTTTAGAAATGTATCATTTTTTAAGTGACATGGCTTGTGAAATGTTACTTTTATAAGCTTTTTAAATCTGAATCTAATCCCTTTTGCTGCAATTAAATCTCCCCAATTAATGGATTTGCTCTCTTGAATTTGAGCTAAATTTTCAAAATATTTTGGATAATCAAGAATTGTGCTCTCGCAACTTGCACAATCTGTTATGAGGTAATCATATTTAGTGTTTTCAATTAATTCTGTGTTGTGTTTTGCAACCTGCTCAAATCTTTCTAAATTCCCATCAGACAAAAAAGGTAATCCGCAACAATCAAAAGGCTTTTCAATGATTTCAATTGGAAAATTTTTGAAAATTTTATGAATATATTTATCTGTTTGTGGAAAAATATGATTTACACAACCTTTGAAATATAAAACTTTAGTTGTTGCTTGTTTTGAATTTTTTTTAGGTCGGAATGGTTTTGTTAAAAGTTCAAAGATGTTTATTATGTTTGAAAAAATGAATTTGCTTTCCAGTACGTTAATTACTTTATATAAAAATTTTGTTTTGGCATATTCGTATTTTGCAGTGTTCAAAATTTGACAAACTTCAATCTCGCTTGGACAAAAGTCATTACATTTACCACACTTCAAGCATAAATCGAGGTATTTATTAATGTTTTTTGATAGTTTTAAATCTCCGATAGTTACTCCGTGCAGCATAATAAATTTGCCCTTACTTACAATGCATTCATTTGGAACTAGTTTAAATAAAGGGCAAGCTTGTTCACACAATCCACATTTAGAACATTTGTTTAAATCTTTTTCAAAGTTTTTCAAATTCTTCATATTCAAATCATAGCATAGTTATAAGTTTTTTATTCTTAATATTAGTTAATAATTGGCTCTAAAAATTAAATTTTTATCAAACAAATGCCGATTACATGAGTATTCTTATCAATAAAGGGTTAAAAATATGTCAGATTCAAATTTTACATTTAATAGACCGTATAAACCGTTTGGATTTAATGTTCAAGTTCCGGAAAGAACTTTGCAACAAGCAGGCGAAACTTTAGAAAATATTGTAAAAGCTCCTGCAACTCCATTGTTTAGTTTTTTGGAAGAAAATGAATCTGTTTTTAATGGTGATGTGGCTTTTGAAATTAATAAAACTGTAGCTCAAAACTTTACTATTGGTTCTGCTATGCGTCAAGAAGATGAAAAAATTAATGGTAAAAATCCAAGCTTTGATATGCACTTTTAATTTATTTCAATTATTAAAAGAAACAAACTGAGCATGAAAAAACGTTTATACTTTTAACAACTTGTTTAAACCTTTAGGTTTTTACGGCATAGGTACGAATGATAGAAAAATTTTGTTGAGCACAGATTGGGGTGGTTGTAATCCGAAAGCAAGAGGTTCTGGACATTGGACTCCCGGAGATGCTTGTGCTGCTGTAATTATGCTTGACGGTTGGAAGATAAACAAAGATTATCCGTGGTAAGTTTTAAAATTCTTTGATATCGCATTTCGGAATTGTTAAATCATCACATAAAATTATATAAATTTCTTCACCTTGTTTTGCATGGTATTTCAACCCAGGAGTGATAAGCCCTGTTACAAGTCCGATAAAACAACCAACCGGCAAACCAATAGCTGCTGCGCCAATTGCAATTTTATGAGGTTTTGGAATAAAAGCAAGTCCTGTGCCTGCCCCGGTACCAATAGCACCTAATCCTACAGTTGATGCGGTTAGTTTGCCTGCTGTCATCCAACCATTTTCAACCAAAGAAAAATCTTTTGTAAATGGTTTTGCCTTAACTTCAAGTTCTGTTCCATCCGGAAGTATTAGTTTATTTATACTTACATAAACTCGTGCATTTTTGTTTAATTTTTTCTGAGGATTAATCCCTCTAACGTATCCGACGAATTTAGAATTCATCGGAATAATTAGTGTTCCGCATTCTGTACAAATATCTTTTGGAACAAAGAAATATACGTAATCTCCCTCTTTTGCACATTCTGATAAAAATTTACACTCAAAGGCTACTCGAAGTACATTCCCTTTTGAAACTATATAATAATTTTCAGTCAATCCGACTGTCGAAGATGGTGCTTTTGATTTCGTGTTTGCAATTGTTTCGGTTGAATTTATGCATTCACAAGTTCCGTCTGCAAAACATAATTGAACTGATGTTAAAGATATCAGGCTAATTAAAAATAAAGACAACAACTTTTTCATACAGACACTATAAAATAAATATTGTCGGAATATATTGTCTAAATTGGTTAGTTCTGGTGTTTATATTTTAATCTTTAACCATTTCAAAACCTGCAGAATATGCCTTTTCTAATTCTTTTGGAAATATTCTTTCTTGATATTCTCGTTTTTTATTCTCGTCCCAAATTTCTGAAAAATATTTGTCGTAATTTGTGAATTGGTAAGTATTATATGCACAAATTCTTTTTGGTTTTTCATACATGTGCGTAATCCATTTTTCAAAATTTCCAATTGCTCCGGAATTATCAGGTTTTACATAATCATTTTCAAAAATTTCTTGTGGAACATTCATTGTATAAATCGTAGCAGTTTTAAGTTTTTTAGGAGGAATTGTTGTGTAGTTTTTGTCATAACGTACGAATGGGAAAATCAATCTTTCTAAAAACGATTTCATAACTCCATCAACATCTCCAAAATATATTGGACTTGCAAAAACTATTCCATCAGAAAGAGAAACTTTTTCTAATATTGGTTTAAGTTCATCAGGGTAAGCACATTTACCATAGTTTTTGCCATTGATAAGTTTACAGGCAAAACAACTCCTACACCCTTTAAAATCAATATCATACAAGTATATAATTTCTGCTTCTCCCCCTGCATTTTTTACTCCTTGGGCAAAACCTCTGCACATTTTATCCGTGTTCCATTTTTTTCTTGGACTTGCATTTATAATAAATATTTTTTTACTCATATTATTTCCCCTTTTGTTTATTTATTTTCATATAATATTATATTTTTGACAAGTATTTACTTTTATGTAATATACTATCTAAAAAGATAGTAGTAGAGGTTTTATTATGAAAAACAAGATTAAAAATTATAACTGCCCAGTTGGTACAACGTTGGATCTTATTGGTGGAAAATATAAAGTAGTTATAATTTGGTATTTGAGTGAGAATGGAGTTTTGCGTTATAACGAACTTCAAAAACTTCTATTAGGAGTTACACCAAAAATGTTGATTTCTCAACTTCGAGAATTAGAAGAGGATAAATTGATAAAAAGAAAAGTTTACCCTGTTGTTCCGCCAAAAGTTGAATATTCATTGACAGAACTTGGAAAATCTTTGATTCCAATTTTACAGGAGATGAAAACTTGGGGCGAAAAGTATGAGAATGCATAAGTCTTAAAAGTCTTTTAACAAAAAACTAAAATATGTCTGCTATATTTTGATAATTAATTATGGGGATAAAAGTTTTTAAAATAAAATTTCAAGGTACTTGATTTTTATTTTTTACGGAGCATAATATAGATGTTGAGTGTATTTGCTCAACGTACAAATTAAATATCGCGGGATGGAGCAGTCTGGTAGCTCGTCGGGCTCATAACCCGAAGGTCGTTGGTTCAAATCCAGCTCCCGCAACCATTTACTAAAAGAGGATTTCAAGAATTTTGAAACCCTCTTTTTTAATAGAAAAAGGCTCAATTGTTCCCAATAAATTGTATCTATTATTATACTTAGTATTCATGTTATAATCACCCTATGCTCTTTTGGGGTAATATAATAAAGTATGGCTGATATTTTTTATAACTCAGAATTTGATTCTCCAGTTGGGAAATTAACATTATGTTCAAATGGAGAAAATTTAGTTGGACTTTGGTTAAAAGGACAAAAATATTTTATGGACTCTGTGAGAGGTTTTAATATCATTCAAAATGATAATTTGAAGATTTTTACTGATACAAAAATGTGGTTGGTTGATTATTTTAATGGCTTTGAAAGATATCCTAGAGAACTTGCTCTTGCACCTATTGGTGGGGAATTTAGGCAAATGGTCTGGAATGAACTTTGTAAAATCCCTTATGGAAAGACTATAACCTACGGCGAACTTGCAAATCGTATAGCAAAATTTCGAGGACTAGAAAAGATGTCGGCACAAGCTGTTGGCACTGCTATTGGACATAATCCGATTTCAATAATTATTCCTTGTCATAGAGTAGTTGGCAAAAATGGTCAACTAACAGGCTATGCTGGAGGGATAGATGTCAAAGCAAAATTACTTAAGCTTGAAAACGTTGATTTAGAAATATTAAAATAATTTTATTAAAAAAGAAAAAGTTTTTATGAGTAGAATTTTCTTAATTTTTCAAAATTTGGATTTTTTTTCATTCGCGCGAAAGTTTGCCATATTGAGCTTTGAGGTTGAAGTTTAATAAGCTTTTAAATCTAGGAATTGATGAAAAATATAAATCTAGGATAGATTTATTACCATCAATTATTGATTTTAATGTTCCTAGTTCAAACAAAATTTTTAATTATATAAAAATGCTAACTCAAAATCAAAGTATAAAATAGCTTGAAAATAGTGAGATTATTCTATACCAAAAAATCTAGGATTTAGTTTGTGATTTATTAGAATGTTTTTCTATATATTTATCAACTTTTTCAGCCATGAATGTTGAAAATAGTGGAAGAATTCCGTAATAAATTCCCGCAAAAATTAATGCCGGTCGTAGTATATTTATACCCTCAATATATTTCTCTACTTTGGGGTTTGTTGCATTTATTTTTTTGAATTTTTCAACAAATTTTCCAGTCTTTTTCTTTATCAAATTATCAATTCCATAACCCATGGTAAGGGTTATAAAAGTTGAAATTACATTGTTATATATAAGTGCTTTTTTTCTATTTTTTTTGATTTTAGAGCTTTTTGATGTTTGAACTGCAAATGATGTTGTCAAAAGAATATCTGTTGCTGCTGTCATGTGTTTTGCAATATCTTTATCTTTGTTTTGATATTTATTTGCAAGATTTTGAATTCTATCGGAATTGATTATCTTACTAAAACCTTTTGATAGTTTGTCTTGTAAATGTCCTGTGAAATTTAAAGATTTTTCTTTTGTATTTGTTGTGGTTGGTGAGTTTTCAATGGATTTTTGTTTGTTTTTGAAAAATACATTATCCATTAATATAGGAATTAGTGCTAAAGTTAGCATTGATTTTGGCACAGCTGTTAAAAAACCTGTCCCTAATTTGAACATTTGTGTAATCAATTTATAACTTCTTGATTTTTCAATTTCGTTATTTTTGATTAAATTTTTTATTGTTTTATTCGTCAAAAATTTAGTTGGATGTTTATCAATATTTTTAACAGCATTTTCAATTGGTAGCGCTATTGATTCAACTATTCCAAATTTAATTACCCCGGAACAAATTGAATTCGCTGCTGCATATTGTTTATTTTCTTTTTCTGTGTCAGGAGTTAAAAAAATTGACATTGGTCGGACTGTTAAAGAAAGGGCAAGAGATGTGCTTGCAGAGAAAGAGGTTCCGTGGTCTGAAATTTTTTCTAGAGATTTGAGAACGGTTTTATTCTTTAACAATCTGGTGGAAAAGTTTGATATTGATTGTCCAATTTTTTGAATTTCCATAATTTACCTATTACTAGTACACATCACACAAACTTAAAAGTAAAATATTTTTGATATTTCTTAAAATATTTCAATATTTGAATGTTTAAGTTAAAATAAATATAATGAAGATTTTAGAGTTTTTGCAAAAAGAATTTAGTGGTTGGGGTCGGTATGAACGAATTATCTTCCCGTTTGGAATTTTATTTATTATTGTTTTGTCTTTTATAATGAATGATAGTAAAGTCGCACTGATTTCTTCTATTTGCGGTGTAAGTTATTCTATCCTGGCGGGTAAGGGAAAAATATCCTGCTATATCTTTGGACTTGCAGGAACTGCTTGTTATAGTTATATTTCATTTAAAAATGCGTTGTATGGAAATTTAGCATTGTATGTTTTGTATTATTTCCCAATGCAAGTTCTTGGTATTTTCAAGTGGAAAGAGCATCTGAAAGATGATGTTCAAGAGATAGTTAAGACTTGCTTAACTCAAAAAGAGAAAATTATTTATTTGATTTGTTCAATTCTCTTTTCTATTGCCTTTTATTTCGTGTTATTAGCTTTCAATGACCAAAGTCCGGTTATTGATTCTTTAACTTCTGTATTATCTGTAATTGGTTTGATTTTGACGGTCAAGCGCTGTATTGAACAGTGGTATGTGTGGTTTATTGTAAATGGATTGTCTGTTGTAATGTGGATTAAGGCTTATGCAAACGGTTCAAATTGTTTTGCTACGATTTTGATGTGGGGCGCATATTTCTTCTTGTCAATTTATTTCTTGTGGACTTGGAGAAAAGAATTGCATAAACAAAAAGAAAATTAAAATTTGATTTTTGTAGAGAAATTTAATTGAGAACGAGCAGGTGCTCCGCTTTCATAGTTAATTTGACTCGCTCCAACATTAAGATTCATTCTATCATCATTAAATGGCTTTAATGAGAATATTAGCTCATTCTTATTGCTTTTATCCAGAATGTTTCTTGAATATACTCCTTGCAATGATAAATGATTATTTAGTTTATATTCCGGAGAAAGAGAAAATGATCCATTAAATTGTTGACCAAAAGAACTAAAAGTATTGTTTTGGTAAGAGGTTTTTAATGACAGATTATTTTTTTGATATTTTGAAAAAAATGTTCGAGTTTGACTTAAATCATTTGGAGTAATGCTACTATCATAACTTGTTCCCAAAGAGAAATCTCCAAATTTTTTTTCGTTAGTAAATTTTGCGGTTTTTTTCTCATAAGGGTTGTTGTCATCGGGGTTTAATATTTGAGACGAAATATTATAATCATCTTTCTTTTCAAGTTGAATTTTTGATTCTTTAATTTTTGACGGATTTTTTATATTAGGTTTTAAATCCCGATGGGTATCAAGAATTATAGCATTTGAATCGTCTGTATCTTCAATATCGGAATCTAAAAAATCATTATAATCGACATCTTCTTCATCGTCATCGTTGTCGATATTTTCATTTTCATTATTGTTTGTTGTCGTATTTTCTGTTACTGGTTCTATAACTTCAAAATTTTCTTGGTTAACATTTTCAGCAGATGTCGGGAGAAATAGTAATATTGATACGAATAAACTTAATATAAAAATCTTTTTCATATTAATATTATACAATTGAATTTCAAATTAAACCAAAAATAAATTTTATATTAATAATAATTACAAACACTTGAATTGTTTTTATGAAGTAATATATTAAAAAAGGAATTGTGTTATCATAATAACAAAGCTTAGGAAAAATTTATGACAACAGAGAAAGCAAATACCCCAGTCAATCCATTTATTGTTGCGATATCAGTTTTATTACCATCATTTTTGGCATTAGCAGCGTCGTCAGCGACAAATGTTTGTCAACCAAATATTGCAGGATATTATGGAGCAACTCAGTATGAAGCAAATACTGTAATTACTTGTTATATTATTTCAGGAGGATTGATGCTTCCTGTTACGGGGTATTTAGTACAAGTAATTGGTAAAAAACTGTTGTTCTTTTATAGTATATGGGTTTTTTCTTTGGGTTGTTTGTTATGTATTTTAGCTCCGAACTTGCAAGCACTGATTGGCGCCCGTGTTGTTCAGGGGATTGGAAGCGGTTGTATTTTGCCATTATGCCAAGCGATACTACTTGATGTTTTCCCCAGAGAACAACGAGGGATAGCAATGAGTTTGTTCGGTGTTGCTGCAATGTTTTCTCCACTTGCCGGTCCATTTATGGGTGGTTATTTAACGGATAATTACTCTTGGCAATGGGTATTTATAATAAATATTCCTCTGTGCATGTTGTCATTTTTATTAGTTAAATTATTTGTTCCGGACGATAAACCTCCAAAAACTGTAAAGAAGAAAAAGTTTGATATTGTCGGTTATATTTCAATTGTGATTGCTATGGCTTGTATGCAAATTGTATTAGATAGAGGGCAGCAGTATAATTGGTTTGATACTCCGTGGATTTGTTATTTGACCGGAATATGCATATTTTCTTTCATATTTTTCTATGTGTGGGAATTGGAGTATGATAATCCGGTAATTGATATTAGGGTATTTAAGGATAGAAACTTTTTATTTGGAACGACTATAAGTTCGTTAATTAATGTAATGCTGTATTCAACGTTGTTACTTGTACCAATGTTTGTTCAAAGCTTGTTAGGTTATAGTCCATCAATGTCAGGCTTGACTATGTTCCCACGTGCGATTGTTTGTTTTGTTGGGTTGTTGACTGTTGGAGCTATTTCTAAATATATAGAGCCAAGAATTTTGACCGCAACGGGCTTTATAATAATGGGGATTTCTATTTTGATGCTAACAAGTATGAATACAACGTCATCTATGTCGAGTGTAATTTTACCAAACTTATTACTTTGTGCGGGGGTCCCAATTGCATTTGTACCTATTACGGCTTTGTCATTTAGAACCATGCCTCCATCAAAAAATGCAGATGCAGCAGCGCTACATGCATTGTTTAAAAACTTGATTACGGCTATATCTACTGCAATGTCTGCAACCTTTATTGCAAGAGTTTCTCAAGTTCATCAAAATTATTTGGTAGGCGATTTGGCATATCACAATGCAATGTTTAGATATAAACTTTTGGTATTTACGAACAAATTTTTGATTCATTATCCGCATGTTGTTGCTGTGAGAAAGGCTAATGGCTTTTTGTATAAACAGTTGTTGCAACAAGCAAGATTGGCATCTTTTTATGATGTATTTGCTTTGCTTGCGATGATGTGTATTGTGATTATTCCATTGTTGTTGTTCTTAAAAATCAAGAGAATACCAAAAGCAAGAAAAAAATAAGAAAATATTTGTTCTGAAAAATATTTTTGATGTAGAATATTTTATGTCAGGTCTGCTTAAAAAAATTGTTGACTTGTAAATCGGGATGTAGCACT
>DABJ01000036.1:9991-38912 GCA_002102825.1 Candidatus Gastranaerophilales bacterium HUM_12
GAGGCAAAAAGGATTTTTTGCCGTAAAGCTGCCAAGCTATGATACCGTAAAACAATTGAATAGTATATCGGGATGTAGCGCAGCTTGGTAGCGCACTTCGTTCGGGACGAAGGGGCCGCAGGTTCAAATCCTGTCATCCCGACCATTTATTATATTTTTAAAGATGGATAAGAATATTTTAAGAATTTTGGGCAAAAATATTAAAATTGAACGAATAAGAAATGACCTTTCGCAAGAACAACTTGCAGAAAAAGCAGGTGTTTCCACCCGCACGATCAGTCTTATTGAAAATGGACTCCAGCACCCTAAACTATTTTTAATTGTAAAAATTTCCAAAATTCTTAATGTTGATATTAATGTTTTCTTGGAAAATATTCCTAGTGATGTTTGAGTAAAAATTTTTAGTTGATTTCATTTTGATAAAGTTATAATATGTGATATTATAAAGTTACTAGCAACTATCAGGAGAAATATATGGAATTAACTGAATTAAGAAAAGAGAACGAGTTGGTTGATTTGTTTTGCTCAATGGCAGAAGTCCCATCACCATCTCTAAAAGAAGAAAAAATGATAGATTGGGTGTCCAATTATTGTAAAAGCCACAATCTACAGTGTGAATTAGATGATTTTAAAAATATTTATATAAATGTACCTGCAACAGATTCTACAAAACAACCTTTGCTTTTATCCTCTCACATGGACGTGGTTGGTGATGATTCTCCGGTTATTCCATATTTAGATGGCGATTTAATAAAGGCGAAAGGCAGAACTTTGGGGGCTGACGATAAAGCTGGTGTTGCAAATGCTCTTTATTTTGCAAATGAATTAAATCAAAGAACAGATATCAAACACGGTGGATTGGAAGTCCATTTTACACGTGATGAAGAAAATACAATGCAAGGCATTAAACATACTGATTTTTCCCGTATAAAATCGAAATATGCATTAGTTCTTGATAGTGATGCTTTGGGTCAGTGCTTAATTTCAGGTGCGAGTTATGTACTTGTAGATTTGAAAGTTACCGCACCAAAGGGAGGACACTCCGGTAATGATATTGGCGACCCGACAAGAGAAAATGCGGCAAAACTTATTGCAGATTTAGTTTCTGATATGCCACAAGGTGTATTTTATTCCGAAAATGGTCAAGTTGTAACTTCTTGTAATATCGGTGGAATTACTTCCGGTGATACTTCAATAACTAATGTTATCAATACCGAGGGTTATGTAACTTATTCGATTAGGAGTTCAAACAAGCAAAAGGAAAAAGAACTAATTGCTTTGATGCAAGAAACTGCAGATTTTTTTAATAAGGAATATGAGGGTATTGCAACAGCGGACATCAAATTCACTGAAAAAATGCCAATGTTTGAAAAAAATGAAGATGAATTTATGCCTAACTTGTTTTCAAAAGTTGCGAAACAAATTGGTGTTGAACCTGAAATTTCTTCATTCCATGCGGGAGCTGAAACCCATATTTATGCAAATCGAACAAATGCAAACGGTGAAAAATTCTCCCCATATTTATTAGGACTGGCAACAGTTTGTAATATGCATTCTGCAAGAGAGTATCTTGATTATAAAACAATGATTAAAGGTCAAGAACTGTTGAGAGAATTGTTCTTAGAATTTAATAAATAAATATATGGAAAATTTGATAAAATTAAATTTGGCAAGAAATTGTCTTAAATATATTATTAAATCATACGGGATAAAGCAATTATTTATCCCGTATTTTACGTGTCCTGTTGTTTGGCAATCCATAAGAGAAGTTGGTTGTGCGGTAAAATTTTATCACATAGATGATAAATTTTTGCCAATTACGGAGTTTGGTAAAAAGGATTATATTCTTTATACAAATTATTTTGGTCTGTTTGAAGATAATTGCAAAATTCTAGCGAAAAAGTATAAGAATTTAATTGTAGACAATTCTCAGGGGTTTTATTCTGAAAATTATGGAATTGCAACATTTAACTCTTTGCGAAAATTTTTCAGAGTGCAAAATGGAACATATTTATATATTGAAAAAATACTAAACGAACAATTTCCTGAAGATGAATTGAGTTTTAAGTATAATCCATTAATACAAGAAGATTATGAATCATTTTTGAAAAACGAATTGTTTTTAGATAAGGAAAAGGGAATTAAAATGATATCAAAAAATGTTAAAATTCAGATGAATAATGTTGATTTGAATTTTGATAAAAATTTCAGGCATGAGTATTTTGAAAAGTATGCAATTATTTTTAATAAATTTAATAAAATAAAATTTAAGTTTAATGAGAATTCATTTCCTTATTGTTATCCGTTATCTTGTTCAAACGAACAAATAAAAAACAAACTTATTTCTTTAAACCTCCCATTACTAAGGTTGTGGAAAAATTTCCCGAGTGATTTTATAGAAAGTACATTTTTAAATGATACTGTTGCATTGCCTTTAAATGATAAAAGTTTTGCTGATTATATTCTTGAAAAATTCTAAAAAAATCCAGATGTGTTGCACGACATCTGGAGAGTAACATAAATTGGGAATTTATATAATAAGATTAAGAATAGTATTATGTCAGATTTTTTCGTTTCATTAATAAAACAAGTGGTGCAATTAAGAAACTTGCGATTGCAAATAATCTGAATGTATCTATATAAGCCCATAATGTGGATTGTTGAAGCAATTGGTTATAAAGCAAAGTTTTTGCAGAATATGTTGCCGTTGCTAAATCCGTATTGCCTAAAAAACTTGCGGTGTATGTTTGCAATCGTTCAACGAATGTTGGGTTTAGCTCATTTAAATGTCCAACCATCATATATTGGTGCATTTGAGCAAATCTTGTAAGCATTGTCGCTACAAGAGATGTTCCAACTGCACTACCAATATTTTTTAACAAGTTTTGAAGTCCACTGGCATTTGTCATTTGTTGATTAGAGATAGTTTCCATTGACAAGTTTATTATCGGAACCATTGAAAGTCCCATGCCTAAACCCATTATATAGTTTGGAATCATAATATTCATACTTGCGATTTGCAAGTTTAAGAAACCAAAAACCAAACCTGCTGTACCTAGGAAGGCTAAACCAACACAAACGAGCATTCGTTTATCGACCTTATCTGCAATCAAGGCACAAATTACCATTGCGGTCATACTGCCAAGTCCTCGAGGCATCATTGAAAACCCACTTAAAAATGCAGTATAACCCATCATACTTTGCAAAAATTGTGGCAAAATTGCAAGAGATGCATACAATACAGCCTGCATTATTACTTGAATAAATGTACCTATAATAAAGTTTCTATCTTTAAATACG
This sequence comes from Candidatus Gastranaerophilales bacterium HUM_12, assembly GCA_002102825.1. GTDB lineage: Bacteria > Cyanobacteriota > Vampirovibrionia > Gastranaerophilales > Gastranaerophilaceae > Zag111. The sequence goes on from DABJ01000036.1 coordinate 13,292, forward strand.
GATAAATCAACAAGGGTATTTTTTCTGACAATTTGAGATATGAAGAAGCAAATACCGGAAAAACAAGAAGCACCGAAAATCCAACGAATCCAAGTTGTATTAAACCAGTCAGCATTATTTCCTTTATCAAAGAATACTTGCAAACACAATAACCAAATTGTCAAGAATAAAAATCCTAATCCGTCCATTTTAACACCCTTTTGACGTTGTGAATATGGAGGATTGAATAACATTTTTTTAGAAAGAATTGCTGCTAAACAACCAAAAGGTACGTTAATAAAGAAAATCCATGGCCAAGACCAGTTATCGGTAATCCAACCACCTAAAACAGGGCCGACAATTGGGGCAATAATTACACCCATACCAAATACAGCCATTGCTGTACCACGTTTTTCTTTAGGGAAACTTTCCATCATAAGTGCTTGTGAAATCGGAACAATTCCGCCACCACCTGCACCTTGCAATACCCTGAATATTACCATTTCACCTAAATTCCTTGCCATACCGCAAAGCATAGATGCAATAGTAAACATCATAATACTTATTATGTAGAAATTTTTTCTTCCAAAAAATTTACTAAAGAAATCTACAGACGGAATGATAATACCACTTGCAATCAAGTAACTTGTTAAAATCCACATACTTTCATCTCGAGTGGCAGAGAAACTTCCTGCCATGTGTGGAAGTGCTACGTTTGCAATTGTTCCGTCTATTACATATATAAAAACTGCTAATAATGTCGGAATTGCGGAAATCCAAGGATTTTTTGGAAGATATTTTTCATCATCGTCCATTTGTGCAACATTTTCTTTTATTTCTTCTGACATTTTTCCCTCAAAATATTAATAAGAAGTGGATAAGTTTATAATTATTTCTTATCCACTTGTATATACTTTAAATAATTATTTTACTTTAACTTTTGGAACTACTGACATTCCGGGTACGATATTGTATTGGTTAGAATCAATTTTTTCTGTGAATACAATTTTTACAGGTATTCTTTGAACGATTTTAACGAATGAACCAACAGCATTTTCAGGTGGGAATAAACTTGATTTAGCACCTGATGCTCTTTGGATACTGTCGATTTTTCCTTTGAATACTTTGTTTGGATATGTGTCAATTTTGATATCAACAGGTTGTCCTGCTTTCATTCCTCTCAATTGATTTTCTTTGAAGTTTGCTACAACCCAAACATTTTCAGGAACCAAAGTGAATAGAGGAGAACCTGCTGTTACCCACATACCTTTTTCAACTCTTCTTGATGAAACTGTTCCTGATTGAGGTGCATAAATTTTTGTGTAAGATAAATCTAAAGCAGCTTTGTCTTTAGTTGCTTTTGCATTTTTTAAATTAGCATCTGCAACTGTTACACCTGCTTTGTTTGAGAATAAAGCTTGGTTTGCTTGAGTTAAGTTAGCTTGTGCTGAATCGTATTTAACTTGTGCTGAATCAAGAGTTTGTTTTGAAACAGCGCCTTGTTCATACAATTTGGTGTATCTTTCTAAATCCTTTTTAGCTAATGCAATATTTGATTGAGCTGCTGTTAAATTAGCTTTTGCATTTGATTGGTCTAGTTTAATTTTTTCATAGTTTGAGTCCGCTTGTTCTAATTTAATTTTGTAATCTGCGGAATCAATGATTGCAACTAAATCACCCTCGTGTACAAATTGATTATCTTTTACAAAAACTTCTTCTATTTGTCCTGAAATTTTTGGTGAAACATTTACTGTTGTAGTTTCAACATAAGCATCATCGGTTGATTCATATTGCATTTCGTTATACAAATAAACACCTGCTAAAATAAATGCAATAACAACTACAACAAGTGCAATTGTTCTTTTTATTCCTTTTTTAGGTTGTTTTGTTTCTTGAGTTTCTTGTGGTTGATTTTGATTTTTTTCTTCCATGCCTGTAACCTCTTATATTTTCATTTCTACTTCTTTTTCTAAACTTTCTCTAAATTTTTTTATAGAATTGATTAATTCTAATTTATCGTCATCAGATAAAACTTTTGGTAATTTGTCCATATAATTTTTGATTATGATTGTAACTTTTTCAGTTGTTTCAATTCCTGCCGAAGTCAATTTCATTTTCTTTACGAGTCTGTTGTTTTTTGTATCAACAAATCTTTTAATAAATCCTTTTTTTTCCAAAGAATTTAGTAATCTGCCTGTACAAGGTCTGTCTTTTAGAATAAGTTTTGCCAAATCTCTTTGACAGATTTCTTCATTGTCAATTAATATATCTAAGATTACAAATTCATCTAAACTTATTGGCAAATCAAGTTTTTGGAAAATTTGCATACCAAGATATTTGCAATATTTTGCTGTTTGTTCAAGTTGATAATATATTGAATCTGTATAGTGTTCACATTTGTACATAGTTTATTATTTCTATTCAAATTAGATTTTTCTTTTTGTTGTAAAAATAATGTGTTGCATTTACAACAATATTATGTTATCATACTGATATAGAAAATGCAAGTATATTTTTTAGAGGATTTAAAACATTGAAAAAGAGTATTATTACACTATTATTAGCAAGTTTTATATTAACGGAAATTTCACCTTTGGCATGCTCTGCTATAGGTAATAAAAATTCAAATGAACCAAANNAAGTTTCAATTTCTAAAAGTCATAAACAAAGACAAAAAAGTGATGAGTTTAAATATGAATATATTAATTATAACTGGTGGAGTAATTTTAATGATGATATCTTAAACGGTTATATTGATAAAGCTATTAAAAATAACTATGATTTAAAAATGGCAACAATTGCAGTTGATGAATACTATCAAGCAGTAAAAATTCAATTTGCAAATGAATTACCAACTGCAGGTGTAGGTTTTGGCCCTGGGTATTCAAAAATGTCATATTCAACAAGTTCTGAATGGGGTTTTGCAATGCCGGCATTTGCAAGTTATGAACTTGATTTATTCTTAAAAAATCATGACAAAACAAATGCAGCTAAAAAAGAATATGAACAATCTTTGCAAGATGAAAGGGCTGCTTATATTTCTATAGCTTCTGCTGTTGGTACAACTTATTTTAATGTTGTTAAATTAGATAAATTGATTTCACTTCAAGAAAAAATTGTTAAAGATAGAAAAGTAATTTATGACTTGATGTTAGCTCGAAACAAAGAGGGTTTAACTTCAACGGCTGATACTGTAAAAGCAAACAAATCTTATATTGCAGGCAAAACAGATTTGACAGAATTCAAAAAACAAAGAACAAAATTGTTAAATCAATTAGCAGTATTGATTGGTGAAAATCCTAATAATGCCGAAAAATTATCGAGAGTAAGTTTTGATGCTCTTAATTATACAGGTGCTAATCCATCAGAAATTCCTACAGATATAATTACTCAAAGGCCGGACTATTTAAAGGCTGAAAAAATGGTTGAAAAAGCAGGAATTGATGTAAGAGTAGCAAAAAAGGAATTTTTACCATCATTCAACATTGGTGCAGTTGCAATGTTCTTGTCAAATGATTTGGGAAGCTTATGGACAACTAAAAATGCTTTAGCTGCAATCGGTGGAGGTTTAGGTTTACCATTATTTACAGGTGGACGAAGAATTGCTAATTTAAAACTTAAAAAAGACGAATATGAAAGAGTTTTAAATAATTATTACAAAACAAATTTAACAGCTATTCAAGAAGTTAATGATGCAATGGTTTCATTAAAACTTGATAATGATAAATATGATGATATCAAAACCAGAGCAAAACTTGAAAGAGAAGACTTTGGTTATAGTACAAACAAATATAATGAGGGAACAATTTCTAAACTTGATTTAGTTCAAGTGAGGGAAAATGTTTTATATACAGACCAACAAGTTGTAAATGACAAAATCAATTGTCTTGTAGATTACATTGGGTTATATAAGGCAGTTGGAAGCCAATTATAATAACAAAACTAACACTAAATCTTAATCATATTTTTACTTACTAAGCAAGCTGGCTGTATTTGCCAGCTTTTCATTTTCTAAACTCTTTTAAAAATAAGAGAGGTATTTATTCCGCCAAAAGCAAAATTGTTATTCATAATGTATTGAGTTTCAATTTCTTTACCCTCGCTTATGATATAGCCAAGTTCAGGAGCACATTCCGGATCAATATTTTTTAGATTTAAAGTTGGGCAGAACCAATTGTTATTCATCATTTGAATTGATAGAATTGATTCAATAGCTCCGCATGCTCCGAGGGTATGCCCTGTATAACTTTTGATTGTGCTGATTGGAACATTTCTTTTGAAAGTTTCATAGGTTGCGTTAGATTCTGCAATATCTCCCCTATAAGTTCCTGTTCCATGGGCATTTACATACCCGATATCTTTTGAAGAAAGATTTGCGGATTTCAAAGAGTCTTTCATAACTTCTCTCATCATATCTTTATTCGGATTTGTAATATGTGTTCCATCAGTATTTGTTGCAAAACCTACAATTTCAGCATAAATTTTTGCGCCACGAGTTTTTGCGTGTTCATATTCTTCAAGTATCAATGTTCCTGCACCCTCACCTATAACAAGCCCATCTCGGTCTTTGTCAAAAGGTTTTGGAGTCAAACTTGGTGTGTCATTGAGTGTGCTTGTTGCATATAGAGTATCAAAAACTCCAATTTGTGTCGGGTGAATTTCTTCTGCTCCACCGGAAATCATTATGTCTGCATAACCATCTTTAATTGCTTCGTAGCCATAACCTACACCTAGTGAACCAGATGTGCAGGCGGTTGACGTTGGAATTAGTCTTCCGTGGGTTTTGAAGTACAAAGAAATATTTACGGCTGCGGTTTGGGACATCATTTTTATGTAAGATGCTGAATTCAAGTTTTTGACTTTGTTATCAACATACATTGAATAAAAATCAAAAATAGCATTTAATGAACCGCTTGAAGACCCATAGCTAACACCGGTTTTGTTGGATTGGATTAAAGAATTTTCTAATAGTCCTGCATCTTTCAGGGCTTCTTCTGCTGTTGCAACTGACATTATAGAAATAGGACCCATTGAACGTAGAACTTTTCTATCAAAATGTTTTGGAGTTTCAAAACCCTCTACAGTTGCAACAAGACGAGTGTTTAGTTTGTCAAATCTATCAAGTTCTTCCCAATATCTTACGCAGTTTTTGTACTCTTTTAATCTGTTAAAGGCAGAATCAACGGTAGAACCTAAAGGGGAGGCTAAAGCCATTCCTGTAATAACTACTCTACGTGTCATATTAAAAGTCCTCCATTTACAGAAATAACTTGCCCCGTGATATAACCTGCATCTTCGCTCATCAGATATTTAACAAGACTTGCAACTTCTTCCGGTTTTCCAATTCTTTTTAATGGGATTTGTTTAATAATTTCTTCCGGAATTTCTTCTGTCATATCAGAATCTATTATCCCTGGGGCAATACAGTTTACTGTAATTTTTCTTTTTGCAAGTTCTCTTGCAAGAGCTTTTGTTGCTCCGATAATACCTGCTTTGGAAGCACTATAATTTACTTGTCCTCTATTGCCTGTTAAACCGGAAATAGAAGACATTGTGATAATTCTGCCCTTTCTATTTTGAATCATGGGTAAAGTTAAAGGTTTTAGGACATTGTAAAAACCACCAAGATTTGTATTGAGAACATCGTCCCATTCAAAATCTTCCATAGCAGGGAATGGATTGTCTTTAGCTATCCCTGCATTTAATACTATGCCATAGTATATTCCGTTTTGTTCTATATCGTTAAGAAGTATTTTTTCGGTTTCTTTTCGATTTTTTATATCAAATGCAAGAGCTCTACATTTTACATCATAATTTTCGATTTCTTTTTTTAAATTTTCAAGTCGAGTTACATCATGTGAGCAATGCAAAACGATATCATATCCTGCTTTTGCAAGAGTTATTGCTGTTGCTTTTCCTATTCCTCTGCTTGAACCTGTTATTAAAACTGTTTTACTCATTTTTATTTAAGAACTCCTGTACATTATCTGTTTGATAAACATTTATTGTTGCACTGGCAATTTCTTCCCCATGCATATCATACATTATACAGTCAAAAACAACGATTTGATTATCTGTAAATATTTCGTTAACTTTTATTTTGTAGTTTTCTCCGTTTTTAAAAACATCAAGTGCATTATTAAAAAGTCTTGAACCAAGCAAAAAACCGAGTTTTGGAGGTTTGCAATTATTCCTAAAATAGGCATAACAACCAATTGTTTGTGCCATAAATTCTATTCCGACAAGTGAAGAAATTCCGTTTTTTGATTTATCAAAAAATAATTTATCTTCTGTGATTTTCACAATTGCAGTCAGTGTCTTCTGTGTTAAATCGTAATTTAAGATGTCATCAATCAAAATCATTGGAGGGTTGTGTGGTAATATTTTTGACAAATCATAGTTACTCATTTTTAGGTTCTCCTAAAATTATTACTGCATTTGTTCCGCCAAATCCGAAAGCTGTACATAAACAATGCGAGATTTTTTCGGCATTGTAATTTTTGTCGACAAGTTTAATTTTTGGCAAAGTTTTATCATAATTCCCGTCGTAGATATGCGGATAAATTATCGGATTTTTAGTTTGGATTAGTTTGCAACAAAGTGCGGTTTCAATAGACGAAGCAGCCCCCAGACAGTGACCTGTTAAAGGTTTTGTTGAACTGCAAAGTGTTTGGTCTTTAAATATTGAATAAATTGCATTTGCTTCCATAATTTCATTCGAAATCGTTCCTGTTCCGTGTAGATTTATGTAATCAATATCTTGTGGTGAAATTTGAGCTTTTGTAAGGGCTTGATTGATTGCGTTGATTACTTCTTTTGCTTTTGGATCAGGACATGTTGCGTGGTAAACATCTGTAGTTTCACCAATTGAACAGATTTCAATGCTATTTCTGGTTTTCTCTTTTTCTAAAATAAAAACGGCTGCACCCTCTCCGATATTTATTCCTGAACGGTTTTTGCTGAATGGATTTGTTGGATTAGGGGAAAGAATTTCTAAAGAATGAAAACCAAATAACGGAAGTTTTGCAATTGAATCCACTCCAATAACAATTGTTGCTTCTGCAATATTTGAATTTAGGATTTGGTTTGCAATTGAAAAAGCTTTTATACCTGAGGAGCAAGCAGTTGAAACTGTTGTTGCAAAATTATTTAAGCCTAAATAATCCTTTGTAAATTCTGATGGATTTCCTATTTCAAAATGTTTTGGGTTTTGACTTTTTTCAAACTCTTCAACCCCTGTATTAGTTGTAGCGCAAACGATTGCGATGTTATCTTTTCCATACCTAGAAATTAGTCCTGCAAAATCTTTTTTCATTAGTTCAAAACATGCAAGAACTAATCTGTTGCATCTTGTATTGTAATCCGGTTTAGTAATTTCAGGTAGTGTATGTGAAACTTTTCCAATTCTAATTTTGGTGTTTTTGATTATATCAGATGTTTGAGTAAATTTTGAAATATCTCCACGACAAGCATTTTGGTAGATTTCTTCCATACCATAACCAAGATTACATATTGTGTTATATGCTGTTATGAAAATTCCCATAATTGATAAATTTATTATATAATAACATTATGCCGATTGAAAAAATATTTATCAAAAATTTTGCATATTGTAATGCGGTAGATGAAATTATTAAAAAAATTCCGATGATGATGAGGCGAAAACTCTCAACTGTTGATAAGCTCGCAATGTCTGTGATTATGAAAGTTTTTGAAGAAGATGATAATATTGATGAATTTATTTTTTCTTCTCAATATGGAGAATTTGAAAGGCTTTTTTCTTTAATTGAGCAATATAACAATGAAAATGAAGTCTCTCCGATTGCATTTTCGGCTTCTGTGCATAATTATTTAGCCGGTGTTTTATCTTTATTGAGAAATCTGACCGGTTCATATTATGCGGTTTCATCTGGCAAAAATAGTTTGTCTTTTGGATTGGTGCAAGCAATAGTTTCGGGAAAAAATGATATCTTGTATTGTTTTTCGGATAGTTTTGAAGAGAAAAAAGCTGTTGCCATTTTGATTTCTAAAACACCTGTTGCAAATTCAATAGAATGCAAGTTTGAAAAAGAAATCAATTTAATACAAAGTGATGAATATTTTTCATTTATAGATTTTCTTGAAAAAAGAACAAATAAAATTATTACACCTGTTGGAATTTTGTCTAGGATTGATGTGTGATGATTAAAATAATTCGTTCCTTTTTGGTTTTATTGAGCTTTTTTATTTTCGGAATTGGTGCTATAATCTTGAATTTTACACTGTTTCCGCTTGCGAAATTCTTTATAAAAGATAAGAATTTGTTATATTTTTACTCTGATGTTATTCACTCAACTTGGGCTTGGTTTGTCAAGTTGATAATTTCGTTTGGAATAATGAATTTGAATATTGAAGATTTGGCGAAAATAAAACAAATAAAAAACAAAGTTATTGTCTCAACTCACCCGAGTTTTATAGATATAGTTATTTTGATTGGTTTAATTCCAAGAACCACTTGTATTGTTAAGTCCGCTTTAGCTCAAAATCTGATTTTATCAAATTTAGTAAGTTCAATTTTTATATTGGAAGATGAAACCCTAGATAATATGAAAAATTATACAAAGAAAATGTTAGATAACGGATTTAATGTAGTGATTTTTCCATCTGGTATAAGACATAGAAAAAATGAATATCCGAAAATCCACAAAGGAGCTGCAACAATTGCAATGAATGCAAAAGCCAACATTGTTGCTCTGAAATTATATACAGATTTTGATTTTTTATTCATTAATCAACCAATATATGAAGCCGGGGAACGAAAAGTTAACTATGAATTGTCTTATGTCGGTGAAATTGATGTGAAATCTGAACTTGAAAAAACAGATAATGAAATCGTAATAAAAAAAAATATTACAAAAATGATAGAAAATGCTTTATATAGTTAAGTTTATGCTATTATACTCGTATGGAATTAAAAGAAGAGCTTAAAAATTTAATTATTGAAACATTGGATTTGGACGAAATTACTCCAGATGATATTGTTGATGACGAACCATTATTCATTGACGGGTTGGGTTTAGATTCAATTGATGCCTTAGAACTTGGTATGGCTTTAAAGAAAAAATATAATATTACTATGGATAACAGCAAAGAAGAAAATAAAAGGCATTTTACTTCTATAAATTCTCTATCCGAGTTTGTGAGGGAAAACAGAAATGACAAGTAATATTAGTAAAGAAGATATTTTCAACGAATTGAAGACTATTTTGGTAGATGATTTAGAAATTCCGGAAGCCGAAATCAAAGAAAGTTCTAATTTGTTTACTGATTTGGATTTGGATAGTATTGATGCTGTTGATATTGCTGTAAGAATGCAACGTTATACAGACAAAAAACTTCCTCCTGAAGAATTCAAAAAAATTCAAACAATTGACGATGTTGTTAATGCCGTTTGGAATTTAATGAACAGCAATGAATAAAAATAAATTTTTGCATATTATATTTTCAATTTGCACGATGTTTATTGTTATTTGTATTTTTTATTATACAAAATGGGGTTTTGTGAGGTTTTATCCTGTTTTGGTTAATTTTTCGTTGTTTTTATTGTTTTTTGTTTCTTCATTTAAAAAAGAAACAGTTATACAAAAGTTTGCCAAACTTGTAGAACCTGATATAAAGCCTAAAGCTCTTGATTATACAAGAAAATTGACTTATATCTGGGCAGGATTTACTTTTTTGAATACGTTAGTATCGCTTGCGACGGTTTTTATGCCTGAAAAGGTTTGGGCATTATATAACGGTTGTATTTCATATTTGCTTGTCGGGAGCTTTTTTGCGATAGAATATATTGTAAGAATAAAATTCAAGAGGAAGTATGATTGCTAATTTTTTAGAATATTTTTATACAGATAAATTTGACGAAAAAATTATTCTTAAAAAGAATAGTAAAAATTATTCTGTAAAAATGGTTAAAGATTTAGTATTTGAAAGAATTCAAAATAATCTAACTTTAAACTCAACTTCAAAAGATTTTGATAATTTTTCATTTGTAATAAATTTTTTGGCTGAAATTTTCACAAATAAAAATATTTTTATTGATGAAATAAATAGTAAAAAAATTATTGATAATGGTAAATTTAATGGCTTTACCGAATTAAATCCAAAAGATATAATTATCAATTTTCAAACTTCCGGAACAACGGGAGAAAAAAAGATTGTGCAAAAATCTTTAGAAAATTTGTTCTCTGAGTCCGAAGCATTGAAAAATCAATTTCCAACTTTACTAAAAGATAAAGAATTTATTTCTACAACAACAATGAATCATCTGTTTGGGTTTACATTTCATTTGATATTGCCATTGAATAGCGAAAACGTCATAAATACAGACACTGTTGCAGTTCCGGAGAATATAAATGTCGAAAATTCATGTCTGATTTCAACACCATCTTTCATTGCTAAGATGGCAAAGTATCAAAATTATCCTGTCAAAAATCCGCAAGTGTTGATTACGGCGGGTGCTGAACTCAAAGAAAATGTTTTCAAATTTGCAAAAGAAATTTCATCTGATGTTATAGAGATTTACGGAAGTACAGAAACCGGTGTTATTGCATATAGAAATTCTTTTGATGAAAAATTTCACATTTTTAAAGAGGTTGAACTTGATTGCAGTGAAAATTTTGCAATGGTTAAAACAAATTTTTCTTTGATATCTCCTGTGAAAATAATGGATAAAATCGAAAAATTTTACAACGATGACATTCTTGTAAAAGGTCGAACAGATAGAGTTTATAAAATTCAGGAAAAAAGAATTTCTGCACTTGAAATTGAAAAAGTTTTGAATTCTTGCGAGTTTTTAAAAGATTCTTATATTGTAAAAACAGATGAAAAATTGGCATGTCTTGCGGTGTTAACTCAAGTCGGTTTAGATTATTTGACCGAAAATAATATCGTAGAACTTATAAAAAAACTAAAATCTATAGTTAAAACAAAATATGAGATTGTTCCGCAAAAATGGAAATTTATTGATGAAATTCCGCATACAGTTAATGGCAAAATTGATAAAAAAGAAATTAATTATCTCTTCGATTTGAATTTGTCTTTTCCTGTTGTAGTTGACAAAAATTTTGAGGACGGTAAATTTACGGTTTCGTTATATTTTTATAGCAACTGTAATTTCTTTAAGGGGCATTTTAACGGATTTCATATTGTTCCGGGGGTTGTACAACTATTTTACGCACAATATTTTGCTCGGAGATTTTTTGGTGTAGATTGTGTTTCAGGACAATATCGAAAGATAAAATTCACTAATATAATTCAACCTGACAAAGTTTTGAAACTTGAGTTAGAACAAATTAAAAATGGTATAAGTTATAAATATATTGACGAGAATTGCGGATATTCCTCCGGAATTTTACCGATAAAGACATTGAATGAGGAAATTAAAGCATGAGTTTATTTGAATCAAATAGTACTGTAACAGTTGCATTTTCTGACTTGGATCCAATGAATATTGTTTGGCACGGAAATTATTTAAAATTTTTGGAACTTGCCAGAGGTGAAATGTTTGAAAAATTAGGTTTTGGTTATATGACAATGCATGCAAATAATGTTATGTACCCGATTGCAAAGATGGATTTGAAATATATTGCTCCTGCAAAGTTGCATGATGTTTTGAATGTAAAATGTTCTCTAGAAGAGCTTGAACCTGCAATAATTATCAAATATACAATAACTAATGCAAAAACCGAAGAAAAATTATTTAAAGCCTCTTCTCTTCAAATTTGTATAACTGTTGATACGGGAGAAACTTTATACACAGCGCCTCAAAAATTAAAAAAATGTTTGGAGAAAAAAATTGTTTAAAAAGTTTTTAATTCTGATATTTGCAATATTTTTGATTAACTTGCCGGCATGCGCTGATGTTTTTAACCACCCGCAAAAGTTGTCTGTGATAATTCCACAAATGCCGGAATTGAATAGTATTAATTGTAAATTTAAACAAGAAAAAACTATTCCGAACTCTACTGCTAATATCAAATCTTCCGGTGATTTTAGGTTTATCAAGAACAAGGGTGTTGTTTTTAATACAACGTATCCTCTTCATTCAACAACTTCATATAACACGACTGAATATCGTCAAGTTAACGAAATTGTGAATGCAATTTCTAATAAATCTTACTCTAAAATAGAACGAGTTTTCAATTTTTATTTCACCAAGAACAAGGACGAATGGCAGTTAGGTTTAATTCCAAAGAAAAATCAACAAGCTGCAAAATATCTTGCTTCTGTTGAAATACACGGGAAATCTTATATAACACAAATGATTATCAAAACGACAAATTCTACAAAAACGACAATATGGTTTAGTAAATGATAAAGAAAGAAAATATATTCAGAATATTTTTAATGTTTGGTTTTATTGTTTTAACGGTTTTTGCCGTAATTAGAATGCGACCTGTTGAAACTGGGATTTTGTCGGGTTTTTTAAATCCTCAAAATGAATTGCAAAAACAACTCATTGAACTTTCTGATATTTCATCATCTACATTGAATGTGATTATTGAATCTCAATATTCTGAAAACATTGAAAATGCTAAAGATGAATTATTTAATCTTTTAAATAAAACAAATATTAAAAAAGACAAGTTTAATTCTGATAGATTACTCGAAATTTATAGCAAATATCCGAATAATTTTATTTCTTACAACAGGCGACAATTATTAAAAAATAAAAACTACAAAGAACTTTCACAAATTAGCCTTGAACAACTCTATAATCCTTTAGGATTTTTCATTCAGACACCTGATAAAGATCCGTATTTATTTGCGACGGATTATGTTTTGAATTTGCAAAATCCTTATTTTGACACTTTTAATAATACAAAAGAATTTAACGGTAAGTATTATTCAAAAATTTTTCTAAAGGTTACAAATCCAAAAACATTAAATAAAGATTTAAAGACTCTAATAAAATTTCAACAAAAATGTAATAAAAAAGAGGATATTAAGGTATATTTAACAGGAACTCCTATCCATACTTTTGTAACCAGTCACAAATCTTCATTTGAAATTAATATTATTTGTATAATTTCATTTTTGTCAATAATGTTTATTTGTAAAAAATATTTTAATTCTTTGAAGATATTTATTCCGATTTTGTTGAGTATAAGTTTTGGTTTAATTGTCGGATACTTAACAACAATTGTTATTCTAGGACAAATGCATGTCCTGACGATTGTTTTTGCAACATCATTGATTGGTATAAGTTTGGACTATTCGTTTCATTATATTATTTCAGAATTGAAAAATATAAACATCATCAAAAGTCTTACTGTTTCAATGTTGACGACGGTTGTAGCTTTTCTTCTTTTATTATTTAGTGGAGTTGAGCTTCTTAAACAAATCGGAATTTATACTGCATCAGGACTTGTTGGAGTGTATTTGTTTGTGATTTTAATTCTTCCGATGTTAAAGAACTTTTATCCTAAAACTACAGGGGATATCAAACTTCCGAATATTTCAAAATATAGAAATATTTTGGTTTTAGTGATTGTAATTGTTTCAATAATTGGTTTTTGTCGAATAAAAACAAGTGATGATATCAGAACTTTATACATTCCACAAAAAAAATTATTACAGGCTGAAATATTGAATAATAAAGTTTTCAAAATGCCTGAAATAACGTTTATTACAATCAAAGGAAATTCTGTAAACAAAATTATTGAACAAGAAGAACTTATTGGCGATAAACTCAATAAAGATGGAGTTTTATATTTTTCTTTAGCTCAATTTTTACCATCGGCAAAACGACAAATGGAAAATCGACAAATGGTTAAAGATTTATATCAAAATAATTTATATAATTATGCGAATTTCCTTGATTTGGGTACAAAAAATTCTCTAAAAAAAGCAAGCTTAAAAAATGATGTTCAAGATTTTACTAAAAATAATAATGATGTTTTGAAAAACTTTATGTTAGACAAAAACACTTCTTATATGATTGTTTTTGGAAAATATAAGCCTTTAACTCTAGGAAAAAATATAAATCAAATAAAATTAGCAGATAATATTTCTCAAATAATGAAATCTATCAGAATTAAATTCGTGAAAATTTTACCATTTATATTTTTAATTTATTTTATTTTACTTTCAATTTGTTATAAACCGCTAAAGGCTGTAAAAATAATCTCTGCACCGCTAATAGCATCTATTTTTGCAATCGGATTTACATCTTTAATCGGGCAACAAATTGATATTTTTCATATTTTATCAATCTTTTTAATTCTTGGTTTTAGTTTGGATTATTCAATATTCATGGCAAATGGAGGAAAAGAATCAAAAGATGCAGTCTTTATTTCGTTCATTTCTACATTTATATCATTTACTTTGCTTGCATTTACAAGCTTTAAACTTATAAGTTCAATGGGAATAATCCTTGCAATCGGATTATTAACTTCTTACCTTTTAGGACTTGCGTTTTTTCTTAAAAAAGAGTAAAAATTCTAAACTGTTTCTGTTTCAACTTGATGGTTGTTCATTGGATTCCAACCGTCTTTCAAGTTATTTTTGATAAGGTTTTGATAGTATTTTTCTTTATAATTTAGCAAATCCATTTGTTGTTGAAGTTCAAGCATTTGTTGTTCGGCTTTTAGTTTTGTCGCTTGAATGATTTCGTATCTTTCAGGAATTGTAGAATCACCTTTTATGCATAAATCAATGTATCTTTTGATTGCTTTATTTTCAGTTCCGACCGCTCTTAAGCATTTTACAATTCTAACCCAATCTAAATCGTTGTCTGAAAAAAGTCTGATATTATTTTTGTTTCTTTTTATGAATGGGAAAAATCCGCTTTTTGCCCAAAAACGAAGGGTATGTTCTGATATATCCATTTTTTTTGCAACTTCTTTGATTGTGTACATATAAAAGCCTCCTTTAATTATATTTTAGCATAGAAAACCTCTACTATATTTAGATTAGATATTTAAAGTTCTGAATAAATTTGCCGACATGACAAATAGCAATTTAAAAACTTGCAAGGAGCATCGTATGTTTAATTCTGTAAACAATCCTTTTGGGCAAAGAATTGACTCTGCAGTTTCTACCGGTCAGGAAAAAAGACAAAATCAACAAAACCAACAACAAAGAGAAGAGAAAAAGTATCTTGAAAGTGATGACAAAGACGAAGTTAAAATTGGAGGTTTACCTATTTTAACAGAAGATGAAATCCTTTCTATGACTAGGTCTTATATTGAAAAATTAAAATCCGAAAATGAGAATAACGAAAAAGTTCTAAAAAAATTAGATAAATTTTTAGAAAAATTCGACGTAAAAAAATTTATGAAACGTAACCCGAATATGACCAGTCCGGATTTTCACATGGTTATGTACAACGAAACTTGTGGTTTGTTGCAATAAATTATCTATAATTAGTAGCTTCTTTCATCATTTGTTCTGTAGATTTTGAAGAACCTTTGTTTGTATTTTCGTTGTGCCCCGGAAGACAAGCAGACGGTGGCAGAATTTTTACTGCCGTAACGTATTGAGTTCCGTTAACAATTTTTGAATTTGTTGCTTTTATTGCAAATGTGAAAACATCTTGTCCCCATTTGTTAGGGGCTTTACGACCATTAACATCAATTGCAAATTGTGTTAAAGAATTATTTCCATCTGTAAATAAAATCATACTGTTATCCAAAACATAAGCATGACCGTTTGTTAAGTCTGTAAAGCAAGAATCTTCCTGCGGGCTTGGATAATTGTCATTATCCGGAATACAACCCTCACTTCTTGGGTTTGTTTGGCAAAATCTTGTTGCTCCCATTGCTCTAACAAATTTATTTTCTAAAGTTCCGCATTGTTGGGAAGTTGCATTCAAATTATTTAAATCTGCGATTGACAAACCATAAGTATCAACATCAGTCTCAGACGGTTTTGTATAGCAGTTATAAATCTGTCCATCATCAACATTAATACTTTGTAGAGCTGATTCCATTTTAGAATAAGCTGTTTTGAATTCAGCAAGTCTTGCTCTCTGTTGAATAGAAGTCCCAATAGTTGATAGTGTCATCGTCGCAATGAAACCAATCAATGTAAGTGTTACCATAATTTCTGATAGAGTAAATGCAGATTTTTTATTATTCCAGTTCATATTCACCAATCCCATACACCTATTTTAACATGTTTTTAGGGTGTCGTCAATGGTGATATAAAATGACGCATTGTTGTTTTTTGTGTTAATTTATATTTATAAGGAACGGGTAATTTATGGTTGGTAAAATAAAAGTTAGAGGGGCAAGAGTTCACAATTTAAAGAATATCAATGTTGATATTCCATTGAATAAAATTGTCGGAATTGCCGGAGTTTCAGGTTCAGGTAAATCATCTCTGGCACTTGGAGTTTTGTATTCTGAGGGATCGAGAAGATATTTAGAAGCACTTTCAACTTATACAAGACGAAGAATGACTCAGGCTGAAAAAGCTTTGGTTGATGAAATCCTGTATGTTCCGGCAGCACTTGCGCTACATCAAAGACCGGCAATTCCAGGGGTTAGGAGCACATTTGGAACAGGAACAGAGCTTCTAAACAGTTTAAGATTGATGTTTTCAAGACTTGCAAGTCATTGTTGCCCGAATGGTCATTATGTAGAACCGAGTTTGGCTGTAGCTGCGGAACAAGAATTAGTTTGTCCGGTGTGCGGAGAGAATTTTTATGCACCATCAGCAGAAGAATTGGCTTTTAATAGTCAAGGAGCTTGCAAAACTTGTGGAGGAACAGGAATTGTTCGAACAGTGGATAAATCAACTTTAGTTCCTGATGATTCTTTGACAATAGATGAGGGTGCTGTTGCACCTTGGGGAACTTTGATGTGGTCACTTATGACAGATGTTTGTCGAGAAATGGGAGTCAGAACAAATATTCCGTTCAAAGATTTGACCGATAAGGAAAAAGATATTGTTTACAACGGACCTGCTGAAAAGAAACATATCTTCTATAAGGCAAAAAATACAAACCAAGCAGGAGAACTTGATTTTACTTATTATAATGCAGTTTATACTGTTGAAAATGCTCTATCAAAAGTCAAAGATGAAAAGAGTATGAAACGTGTTGAAAAGTTCTTGAAACAAGATATTTGTCCTGACTGTCATGGAACAAGATTATCTGAAAAAGCAAGAACACCAAAACTAATGGGGCTTACACTTGACAAAGTTTGCGAAATGACACTATCAGATGTTATTGAGTGGGTAAAAAAAGTTCCTCAATCTTTACCAAAAGAAATGGTGCCAATGGCAGAAAGTATTTGCGACTCTTTCCAATCTGTTGCAAAAAGGCTTATTGATTTGGGTTTAGGGTATTTAACACTTGATAGGGCATCTTCTACATTATCAACAGGAGAAAGACAACGAATGCAACTTGCAAGAGCTGTGCGTAACCGAACAACAGGGGTTTTGTACGTTCTTGATGAGCCGTCAATCGGCTTACACCCATCAAATATTGTCGGGCTTCGTGGAGTTTTGCACGATTTGATTGAAGACGGAAATTCTGTGGTTTTAGTTGACCATGATGTACAGATTTTGAAAGATTCAGATTGGATTATTGAAATGGGACCTCAGGCAGGTGTAAATGGCGGTTATGTTGTAGCAGAGGGTACAATTCCTGAAATTATAGATAACAAAAAATCAATAATAGGGGGTTTTTTGTCTGATAAAGAAGAAGTGAAAATTCGTGAAAATATTTCTCCGGATATGATGTTTAAAAATGGTAAAATCCACTTAGAAACAAATTCTATCCATACTGTTAAACCTCTAAAAATTGACATTCCAAAAGG
This sequence comes from Candidatus Gastranaerophilales bacterium HUM_12, assembly GCA_002102825.1. Classification (GTDB taxonomy): domain Bacteria; phylum Cyanobacteriota; class Vampirovibrionia; order Gastranaerophilales; family Gastranaerophilaceae; genus Zag111. The sequence goes on from DABJ01000036.1 coordinate 31,075, forward strand.
AAGATTAACAGTTGTTACCGGAGTTTCCGGTTCAGGTAAAACAACTATGGTTTTAGAAAGTCTTGTTCCGGCACTTGATTCTTTGACTTCTCAAAAGAAAATGCCTGAACATATTGTAAAGATTGAAGCAGACGGAATTAAGCAGGTCAAACTTATTGACGCAACTCCGATAGGGATAAATATTCGTTCAACTGTGGCAACTTATGCAAATATTCATGATGAACTTCGTAAGATTTTTGCAAAACTTCCACAATCAAAAGAAAATAAATATAAAGCCGGAGATTTTTCGTATAATACAGGCAAATTAAGATGTTCGGTATGCGATGGAACAGGGGTAATAAATCTAGATGTTCAATTTTTACCAGATGTTGAAATTCCGTGTCCTGAGTGTGGAGGTTCAAGATATTCAAAAATAGTTGAGGATATAAAATACAAAGGCAATTCTTTAGCAAAACTTATGTCAATGGACGTGAATACTGCAATTGATGCTTGTGACGATTTAAAATCTGTTCAACAGAGGTTGCAGGTTTTGAAAGATTTAGGTTTGGGTTACTTGACACTAGGTGAAGCTACTCCAAGTTTGTCGGGCGGAGAAGCTCAAAGGTTAAAACTTGCGAGTGAAATGAGAAAAGCCCAATCAGAATCTGTTTTTGTGTTTGATGAGCCTACAATCGGACTTCACCCGTTAGATGTTCGTACTTTATTGAATGTTTTTCAAACTTTGATTGATAATGGTGCTACAGTTGTTGTCATTGAACACGATTTAGATGTTATAAAAAATGCAGACTATATTATTGATATGGGACCGGAGGGTGGAAATGCCGGAGGAGAGGTGATTTTTAGCGGTACACCATCAGAACTCCGCAACTGTAAAATCTCTAAAACTGCAAGATTTTTATAATTTAAAATGCTCTCTATGTTTGTAGTATAATTGATTTATGAATTTAGATAGCCGAATTGATAGTATTTTATCGCCTGTTGCGAATAAAATTTCAGGATTGATTTTTTCACATGTGACTATTCACGGTATTCGTGTGGAATTTTTGATTTTGTTATTAATGATTGCGGCATTGTATTTTACAATCAGAACAAGATTTATCGGTTTTTGGGGCTTTAAACATGCTATTGATTTGATTACTAAAAAATATAAACATGATGATATTTTAAAAAAGAAAAAACACGGAGAAGTTTCATCTTTTCAAGCTCTTACTGCAACTATTTCAGCTTCTGCCGGCATGGGAAATGTTGTAGGTTCGGCTTTGGCGGTTTCTGTTGGGGGACCAGGGGTAATTTTTTGGATGATGATTGCCGGAGTTTTTTCAATGGCATTAAAATTTGCGGAAGTTCTTTTAGGTATAAAATTCAGACAAATTAACAAAGACGGCTCTTCATCTGGAGGACCAATGTATTATATTATCAATGGTTTGCGAGCTGAGTGGATTAAACCTTACACCCCGTATCTTGCAAAGATTTATGCTGTATGCTGCGTGTTTGCAATGATTGGCGGTTGGAATTTATTTCAAATTAATGCGATTACAACTCAAATTTCAAATGTTACAGGGTTATTTTCAAATGAAAGATGGATTTTCGGTTTGATTGTAGCAGTGATTACTTATGTTACTGTAATTGGCGGAATTAAAGCTATCGGGAAGTTTACATCTAAAGTTACACCTGTAATGTGTACATTGTATGTATTTTCAGCTTTTATAATTTGTTTGTTAAATATTCACCATGTTCCACATACAATTTGTTTAATATTGAAAGAAGCATTCAAACCGCAAGCTATGATTTCCGGCGGAATTTGGGGTTGTATGCTATGGGGATTCAGACGAGCAATGTTTGCAAACGAAGCAGGTTTAGGCACTGCGCCAATTGCTTTTTCTGCGGTTAGAACAAGTAAACCTGTAGCGCAAGCTTTTATCGCAATGTTACAACCGTTTGTTGATACTGTTATTGTTGGTGCTGCTACGGCATTTATTATTGTTGTAACCGGTGCATACTTAAATACTACAGGCATTGAGGGTATTGAATTAACTTCAAAAGCATTTGCAACTGTTTGTCCGTTCTTCCCAGTGTTACTAACATTTATGGCTGCTTGCTTTGTATTATCCACAATGCTTTGCGGTTCTTATTACGGAACAAAAAGCTGGACATTTTTATTTGGCGAATCTAAATTTACGACAAGAACATTCCAAATAATTTACTGTTTATTTATTGTAATAGGTTCTGCTATGAATTTGAAAAGTGTCGTAAATTTATCAGATGCGTTCACTCTATTTCTTGCCGTTCCAAATTTGATTGCAGTATTTTTATTATCTGATATAATAATGAAAGAATTAAAAAGATATTGTAAAAAATACAATATTGGTTATTTTAAAAAGTTGAATGAAACTAAATAACTTAATGAGGAGAGAGTAGTAAATGATTAAAAAAGGCTGTTTAGATATACTTCAGTCAAAGTGCGAAAATTGTACAGATTGTGTATTAGCAAAAACTCGTAAGAATGTAGTTTTTTCTGACGGAAATCCGGAAACTGCAAGAATTGTTTTGATTGGTGAAGCTCCTGGTGAAAATGAAGATGAAACAGGTAAACCGTTTGTTGGCAGAGCAGGTCAATTGTTAAACAAATTCTTAGAAGAAGCAGGAATTTCAAGAGAAGAAGATTTGTATATTATTAACACCGTAAAATGCAGACCGCCGGAAAACAGGGTTCCGACTGATGTTGAAAAAGCTCTTTGTGAAAGATTTTTAACTGCACAAATTGATATTATGAATCCGCAAGCAATTATTTTCTGCGGTGCAACAGCTTTAAAATCATTCTGGAAAGATAAAAAAGTTCAAATTTCAAAAGTTAGAGGAAACTGGTTTGACGTAACAATTAATGGGAAAACATACAAAGCTATGGCTATTTTCCACCCATCATACTTGTTAAGAAACCACTCAATGGAAGAAGGGTCACCAAGAAGATTAATGCAAGAAGATTTAGCAAAAATTAAATCTGAAATCTTGGGCGATAAACAGGTGTGTTCCACCTCCAACCCTTTCTCTAAGGAAATGGCTATGGTCTAATAACAATTTGAAATTTATATCATATTCAAGAAAAGAAGCAGTTAAATCATAACTGCTTCTTTTTTACCTCAAATATTAAAAAAAAATAAATTTCCCTTGTGAATTTAGTTTGATACTTTATAATGAAGATATATAATAATGTTGTGAAGGGAAAAATTATGACACATAAAAATTCAAATCCGTTTAGTAATGACGATGTAATCAAAGATGAAAACAAAGAAGAAAATAATGTAGAAACTTCTGAAACTGAAGCTAAAACAGAAGAAGAAACAAAAGATACTTCTGATAAAAAAGATGAGTCAAAAAATGAAGAATATTCAAAATTGAAAGCAGATTACGATAAATTAAATCAACAGTATGTTCGTTTAGCTGCTGACTTTGACAACTTTAGAAAACGTCAAGAACAAGAACGTGAAAATTTGATTAAATATGGAACAGAAGCAGCTTTGAAAAAAATGATTGAAGTTCTTGATAATTTTGAACGTGGTCAAAAAGCATTGGAAAATGTTGAAGATTGCGAAAAAGTTAAAGAAAGTTTTAACCTTGTACATAAACAAGTTCACGAAGCATTATCAAAACTTGGACTAGAAGAGATTAAAGCTGTAGGAGAAGAATTTGACCCTAATTTCCATGAAGCAGTTATGCAAACACCAACAAGTGAACACCCGGAACATACTGTAATCAATGAATTACAAAAAGGGTATAAATTAGGTGATAAAGTTCTAAGACCTACACTTGTAAACGTTGCAACTGCCGAATAGTTACAGATTTGAGGATTTAAAAGGAAGTATTAAGAGAAAATGGCAGATTACTACGAAATATTAGGCGTTACAAAAGAGGCGACCAAAGAAGAAATAAAAGTTGCTTTTAGACAAAAAGCAAGAAAATTACACCCAGATGTTAACAAGGCTCCAGATGCTGAGGAAAGATTTAAAGAGCTTGGCAAAGCTTATGAAACACTATCTGATGATAACAAAAGAGCAACTTATGACAGATATGGTGAAGAGGGTTTGAAAAATGCGGGTTTTGATACCAACGGACCTTTCGCGGGAGGTTTTGGCGATATCAATGATATTTTCGAAAGCTTCTTTGGAGGTTTTGGTGGATTTGGCTTTGGCGGTGGCGGGGTTGACCCGAATGCCCCTCAGCGAGGTGATGATTTAAGATATGATGTTAAATTGAAATTCGAAGAAGCTGCTTTCGGCATTAACAAAGAAATAAAATTTGACCATCTTGAAACTTGTCCTGATTGCCACGGAACAGGTGCAGAAGCCGGTACTCAAAAGAAAACTTGCCCGCAATGTAATGGTTCCGGACAGGTTAAAACCGTGACAAGAACACCACTTGGTAATTTTGCTCAAATTACTACTTGTCCGCATTGTAAGGGTAAAGGTCAAGTTATTGACAAACCTTGCAAAACTTGTAAAGGACATGGTCAAGTAAATAAGGAAAAGAAAGTTGAAATTAAAATTCCGGCCGGTGTTGACAATATGTCAAAAATCCGTGTTTCTAAAGAGGGGGATTGCGGAATTAATGGCGGACCAAATGGCGATTTGTTTGTAGTAATTCACGTTGAACCATCAAATTATTACAAACGTGATGGGATTAATGTATTTACGGAACTTGAAATTTCCCCTGCTCAAGCTGTAGTTGGTGATATTATTTCAATCAAAACTCTTGACGGTGAAAAAGAGATTCAAATCCCTGCCGGTTCTCAACATGGACATCTTCTAAAAATTAAAGGAGCAGGAATTCCAATTATTACAAGACCATCTCAGCGCGGTGACCATATTGTAGTTTTGAAAATTAAAGTTCCAACAAAATTGAATGAAGAGGAAAAAGTTCTTTACCAAAAATTGTACGAAATTCAAACCGGTAAAAAACCTCAAAAATCAATTATGTCAAAAGTTAAAGGAGTTTTTAAATAATATGCGCAAATTGTTGTTAACTTTAATGTTATGTATGTTTTCCGGTGGAATTGCTTTGGCTGAACAAGTTCCGGTTGGCATTCAGGACTTTGTGAATAAATCTTTTCCAAATACAAATTTTAGATTTGACGGAGTGGTAATTCTTCCTGATAATACAATGTATTTGCCGATTTTTCCTGCTAAAGTTCAAAATGTTGACAAAGTTGGAATAAAAACAACTTATCCGTCAAATGAAACACTTAAACAAAAACCGGATATGGTGATTTTTAATAACAATTATTCGCTTTTAAAAGTTATAAATACGAACGGTAAAAAGACTGTAATCAATATGTTAAACCCGCCTGATGAAATTCAATCAGGACTTTTGCCTCAAGATATTTTACTTCCAAAAGGTCTTGTTATTCCGGAAACCTTGAAAGGTATTATCGGTGATATTGATGTTTCAACAACCCAAGATACAGGTTTGAGAATTAATAATCCTAAAAACAAAACAAAGAGAAATGCGGTTACACCTGTTGAACAGTTGAATAACAAAACTTTTTACATTGCATCTGGAAGAAATAAAAATATTCAAGTAATAAGTTCAAATTCCAAAACTCCGGAATATACACTTGAACAAGATGGAATTATCAATGATATGAAGTGTTATAATGGTGAGTTTTTACTTGTCACTTATTTTGACTCCAAAACCTTGAACGTTATTTCTTTAAAAGATGAAAAAGTTATCAAAGAAGTTCATTTTGACGTCGTTCCGGAGCAAATTATTATTGATAACAACAATAAGATTGCGTATGTTTCGGCCGGTTCAAATTCAAGTATTTATATCCTAAATCTTGAAACAATGACCTTGAAAAAACAATTAAAAATCAACGGCATGTGCGAAAAATTAACACTTTCTGAAGATGGAACAAAGATGTTCTATGTTGATAGAAACAAAAACGATATTTGGGCAATTGAACTTGATAACAATTATTTGCTAAAAAATATCGGAAGTTTTCCTAATATTTCAAAAATTGCCTATGTGAATGGCAAAATTTACATTATCAGCAGAACTCAGAACAGATTAGCAATTGTTGATTACGAAACGATGGGTTTGATGTCAGAGTTGGAAGTTTGCGAAAAACCCGTGGATATGTACGTTCACAATGGTGAATTGTATATCTTGGGTGCTGCAGAAAACTTGATTGAAGTTCTAAACACGCAAGATGACGTTATCACAGATAAGTTTTTCTTGAATACAAATGCATTCGCAACAAATATTTCTCCAATTGAAAATACAGATATGATAATGATTACCAATGCTCGTTCAGGTCTTTATTCGGTAATTGATACAACAAGCAAAGATATTGTGAAAACAAGTCCTTTAGATGTTCCTGTTCGAACAATAGTAATTACAAACAAGGTGAAAACAATAAAATGATGATTGATACATTTGACACAACAACGCAAGAGGTTTTAAAAGAACTTGAAAAGACACAAAAGCAGTTTTGGAACATTTCTCGTCTAACTGCCGAATTTTTGTATAATTTAATAGTCGATTCAAAAGCTAAAAGTGTAGTTGAAGTTGGAACATCAAATGGTTATTCCGGAATTTGGATTGGCAAGGCTTTGAAAAAAACAGGTGGAAAACTTACCACTATTGAGTTTTATGACAAAAGACTTGATATTGCAAAAGAAAACTTCCAAAAATGTGGAGTTGCAGACATTATTGATACTCGAAAGGGTGATGCTGCAACAATTCTGGAATATTTACCGGAAGACTTTAGAATTGATTTTGCGTTTGTTGATGCAAATAAAGCCCAATACATCAAATTTTTCCATCTAATTGAACCACACTTGAATGTTGGTGGTTACATAGCATGCGACAACGTAATTTCGCATGCCACAAAGGTTCAGACATTTATAGATGATATAAATGCTAATCCTAATTATGAAAATGTTGTTTTGCCACTGCCTGCAGGCTTATCTTTAGCAAAAAAACTAAGATAATTTTATGTGTTTATTAATTTGAAAAAGGAGAAAAAAATGAGCGAAGATTGTATTTTTTGTAAAATAATAAACGGTGATTTTGGAACAGAATTTGTATATGAAACTGAAAATACGGTTGTTTTCAATGATATACACCCAAAGGCACCTGTTCACATGTTAGTATGTCCTAAAAAGCATATCGCCTCCTTAAATGAACTTGAAGATAAAGAATTAATGGCAGAACTTTTACAAACAGTAAAAGATGCTGCAAAAAAAGCCGGCTTAAAATCTTATAAAACCCAAATTAACACAGGAAAAGAAGCAGGACAGGAAGTTTTCCATTTGCATATCCATGTTATGGGCAAAAAAAGTGCATAAATATATTGCACCAAAATCGGCAAACAGCTTTACTATCAAAAAGGAAACCCTTTTAGGAACTTTTGTTGTTCCCGAGCTTGAACCTTAACCGATAACTCTATTATACCATACGAAGTCAAAATCCGTCAAGGTGCTACGCACGTAGTTATGCTACCAATAATGGTGGAACTTTGTAAGACTGCTGATAATGAAAAACGCACGTAGTTATGTTACCAACAATGGTGGACTTTGTAAGGCTACTGATAATGGGACACACGTATAGTTTCGCTACCAACCATGATGAGATTTGTAGGAACAATGATTGGGGGTTACGCACGTAGTTCTGTAACCAATTATGGTGAAAACTTGTATGATAAATGCATTAAAGGGCAACGTATGTAGTTATGAGTGAAAAAGGAAAAGGGCAATAAGGTAATAAGTTCGTTATGATTTTATTGTACCTAGCCCCAAGTGACTCTGCCGAACAAAGTGTCCCCCCCTTGCGGGAGGACCGAA
>DABJ01000007.1:0-36330 GCA_002102825.1 Candidatus Gastranaerophilales bacterium HUM_12
TAATCTCTTTTTTATTTCCCATACATTTATATAAAGTATTTTTTGATTTAAAAATTGCTTATTTCATATTTAATTTTTATATATTCTGTAATGTTTCTTAATATAATAAAAGAACCGGTCAAAATGACCGATTCCTTTCAGGATTGCATTATACATCTTTTATTAAGCTAATAAATCTTCAACAATTTTAGCATTTAATTCAGCTTTTTTTGAAGTTAAAGATTTTTCAACTTGTGATTCAATATCTAATTCAACAGGTGTTTGATATCTTCTGCCATATAAAGATTTAACATAATCTTCAACAGTAATAAGTGATTGAGATTGGTATTTGTCACATTGTTCTCTCAAGCTTTTTGCATAATCTTGAGCACTCATCATTGGACCGTTATTGTCATAACCATTAACTTTTAAGTCTTCAACATATTCTCTTACTGTGATAAATCCATCTTTTCTCATTTTATTTTTCCCTGTTCTCTTAAATTTCCCTTACTCTTATATAAAGTATTTTGAAATTAAAAAATTGCCTTTTTTGAGTAGATTTTGTATATATTTTTAATATAAAATTAAAATAATTTTTATTCATCTGGTGAAATCTATCAAATTTACTATATTTTAGCCGATTTTAATAATATAGATAAAAATGTAATAAAACTTCATAAAAGAAGAAATGTCTATAACTTGATATTGGTTTGGGGTAGAATTAAAATAAAGAATTAGCTAAAAAGAGGTTGAAATATAAATGCTTAGAACAGGTATCGTAGGACTTCCTAACGTAGGGAAATCAACATTATTTAATGCATTGACAAATGCTCGTAACGCACAGAGTGCAAATTATCCGTTTTGTACGATTGAGCCGAATATCGGTGTTGTAGATGTTCCGGACGAAAGATTACCAATCCTTGCAAAACTTTGCAAAACAGAAACAATTATCCCGACTGCAATTGAGTTTGTTGATATTGCAGGACTTGTTAAAGGTGCAAGTAAGGGGGAAGGATTAGGAAACCAATTTTTACAAAACATTAGAGAAGTTGATGCCATTATTCAAGTAGTCAGATGCTTTGATGATGAAAACACTATTCACGTTGCGGGAAAAGTTGACCCGATAAGCGATATTGAAACAATTAACACAGAACTTGCACTTGCTGATATGGCTTCAGTTGAGAGACGTCAGGCAAGAATTGCGAAAGTTGTTAAATCCGGTGATAAAGATGCTGTTTTGGAAGATCAAGTGTTGAAAAAACTTACCGATTTACTTTCAGAATGTACATTTATTGATATTTCAAAACACTTTAATGAAGATGAAATTCCGGTTGTAAAAATGTTGAATTTACTTTCTACAAAACCGGTAATTTATTGTGCGAATGTTTCTGAATTTGATTTGAAAGACGGAAATGATTACACAAGAAAAGTTGAAGAATATGCAAAAAACCATGGCGCAGAAATGGTTGTAATTACTGCAAAAATTGAAGAAGAATTGGCTGATTTGGGTAAAGAAGAAGCTGAAGAATATTTGAAAGAACTAGGCATTGAAGATAGTGGTATAAATAGAATGATTAAATCTGTTTATAACCTATTGAAGCTTAGAACATTCATTACTGCAGGGGAAAAAGAAGTTCGAGCTTGGACTATCACCGCAGGAACTAAAGCTCCACAAGCAGCAGGGGTAATTCACACAGATTTTGAAAAAGGATTCATTAGAGCTGAAATTACACCCTATAAAGACTTCGTGGAACTCGGTTCATACAATGCTTGCAAAGAAAAAGGTGTAACAAGATTAGAGGGAAAAGATTACGTCGTACAAGATGGAGACCTTGTTCACTTTAGATTTGCAGTGTAGAATTTAATAGATTTGTATAATATTAAACAGAGAAATGATGTGTAAAACATTGTTTCTCTGTTTTTTTGAACTTATTGCCATTTTCCTTATTGTCTAATTTAATAACTTCTCAAATTCCACGGTAAAGCTATAAATATGCACTTATTTATACAATGCAAGTTTTTTGCCGGAAGTTGGGGTTTTATTTGTATAGGCATTTGAAATAAAATGCATTGACGGTTTTACATCACATCTTCCAGTGAATGAAAGCGGTGTCTTATCTGGAACGTGATACAAAATCAATGTTGTATCATCTAGTGTGATTTTTCCGTTATCAGTTCCACGTTTCAAGAAATATTTACCGTCAAGTTCATTTACATAATATTTATCATTTGGATCTTTTGCATTAACAAATACGGTGTTATTATTCAAACCTGTAACACCTACACCATTTTCGCCGTTTTCAAAAATAGTTTTACCGTCTTTTGTTGTTTCAAAATTCAATTTGATAGAATCAAAAGTTTGTGTCTCTTTATCATAATATTTTTCACTATCGTGGTGAAGATTTGAAGTATTGAATACAGACAATGCCATTCTTCCGTCTGTACTTTGACGTAAAATTGCAGGACATTTAACACCTTGTTCTGATTTTTGAATTGGAAGTGTAAATGGCGCACCATTATTCAATGCATTACATTTTGGATTTTTCCTTACAGACATAACGTCATCAAATTCTTTTTTATGTTTTGCGATAAATGATTTATATTTTGGACTATCTACATCAAGCCATTCATCGTGAACTCGTTGTCTGCCTTGAAGATACATATTCTTTGTTTTTGTATCATAACCTGTTGCACCGACATCGTCACCGTCAAATAAGGTTGGCATGCCAGGAAGCGCAACTAAGTATTTCATCATTCCGAGAAGTTTTGAAATCGCAGGATCTAGAGCTTTTTCAAACACTACGTTTTCAAAATCGTGACTTACTTCAGATGGAAGTTGTAAATTATATTGAGAGCGAGCTTGTTTCAAAACCATTGCAATAGATACATCAAATGGTTTTATACCAAAAGCATCAGCATCAAATCGTTTACCCATAAATTTGCCTTGGCTTAAATCTGAAATAGCTTGACCAATTGATTTGAATGCTTCGTTGAATTCATAGTCTGAAAGTTGATGCTTGTTGTCTTTGTAATCATTTAAAACGTCAATAAATGCTTTTCTCAATGCATAACCCATAGCAACAGCTTTCGGAGATACTGCAGAGAAGTCATAATTATTAACATCATTTGGATTAATATAATCGAAGAAATTATTATTAATCATTTTATAAGCTTTTAGTCTATTATCATAATTTGAAACGTAATTCAAATCAGTATAGAACATACCCAAATCCAAAGCTGCGCAATGCAAAGCTCTTGGTTTATCGTGGTTTCCGATAAATGTGTAAGAGTATTCAATTGAATCAAGTGAACCGGATTTCAAATATGGATCGCCACCACCGACCATTTTTTCGAACAATAGTTTTTGTAAATAGTCAGAGTCATTCCAATATGAGCCGTCTTCAAAACAACTGGTGAACATCTTAGCAATATCCGTAAAGAAGTAAGAATAGTTTGCCGTAGATGTCATGCCTGTTTCTCTTTGGAACTTAGAAACAATATCAGAATATTTTGGAAATTTCCCTGAATGGTAACCTAAACCTTTGTTGTGCAAAGTATTTTCGTCTGTAATTTCTGCAACAAGGTAAGCATTTGGATTATTTTGTAATACTCCGGTATTAAATTTTTTCCAGAAATTGATAACACTTTGCCAAGTATAGTCAAAGTTTGTATTTTCGTTACGCAATGCCTCAACATCTGCGATATCTTTTGTCGCATCAATTCTCCAGTCTAAACCTGATTGAGTTTTATCAATAATCAAGTCTGCAAGTTCGAAACTTTCAACACTAGTATCTTTGATTGATTTTAAGATACTATCAACAATTTCACTACCGGCAGAAGAATCTAAATGTTTTGTGCCTTTTTTAATTACGTCTAAAAGCATCTTAGCTTCGTCTTTTGGTGATGCAGGATTTGTAACTCCAACACCCTCAAGAGTTAAGCTTTTTAATGTTTTGTAGTCGTAAGTAATTTCGCCATTGTTTTTATTGATAGCCATTGTTAAATCTGGTGCTAAAGACTTAATTGCAGCATATTTCATAATTTCCGGAGTAACAAGAGGAAGTACGTATTTCCCGTAATCCGTAACTTTATCGCCGTCAAACAATTTATTACCTGCCGGTAGAGCTTTATCAACCACATCAAGAACAGAAGTTGCAAAAGATGCTAATTCATTTGTATAAAGCTTATCCATTTGCTCGTAAGTTTCTTTATATTCAGGTTGAAGATTTTTATTACCGCCTTTGAAAATATCGTATCTTGAAACACCTATTTCTGACGGGGTTGTAGCTCTTTTTGAGACAAGCGGAGAAGCCAAAACAGAAACAATATTATCACCGAACTCAAAAGAATCCAGCGGAGTATTCATTAAACCTTGTATAATTTGAGATTTTTTATCTTCATTAGACAATTTTCTCTTAGGTTGATACATACCATATAATACATTTATAACTTCGTCTTTTGTAATTTCAGATTTCAATGATTTAGGGAAAACTTTTCCGTTTGCCCTATCCATAATTTGGTCATAAACAATACTTGGATTATTTTTGTCAACTCTTTTCAAATTCTGAGCAACAGACATTCTCAAGATATCGTCTGTTTTTTGTGTCCAATACTGTCCGGAAGTTACTGCATAATCTTGGACTTGAGCATTCGCTCTCAGAATTTTTGACATTTCTTTCTTTTTATCTTCCGGTTTTTCAATATTTTTAAGGGACTTTGTATCTGCATGAGAAAATACGTAGTTCAACTTTGCGATATCAGGGTTTGCGTCCCAAGTTTCAAAACCACTTTCGAATTTTCCTTCAACTTCAAAGTTCTTGAATTTTGACAAAATTCTAGCCGCCAAAGGAGAATCAATATCTACAATATTGTCTGACTTTGCTGCATTGTATTCATTTAGTCGTTTGATATTATCGTTGTATGCTTTAGGGTCGATTTCAAATGCATAAGGGAATACAGAATCATTGTGTGTGTGTAAGTCATACACATTATCCGTACTCATTTTTGAATATGTTTTAATTAGAGAAGTGGTGTCATTTTTTTCTGTATTAGAAACTAATCTCGTATCAAAGAATTGAATATAAGTCGGTTTTTTAGGGTCGTAAGTCGGGTCGCCTTTTGATTTTTTCTTAATTGAAACAAGACCAATCTTATTCTGAGTATATGTGTATGGCGAGTTTACAATTTTGTGAGAAATAAAATCTTTATTCTTTACAAATACTCCCATAGAAAGAGGATTATCTTTTAATCCAGATGCTCTAAACCAGTTGAAATACGGAGAATCAACACCCCACTTCAACATGTGCTTAAAGTGAACCCCCTCTAAGCCTTCATTTACAAATGCACCATCAGATACAAAGTTTAATCCGTGAGCAAACATTTTTCTTTGTAAAGATGCATAGTTATTGATATTACCTAAAGAACTAGCCATTTGCATACAGTTTTTGTTCCAGTAGGAATGAGATGTAAAGTCATCATCTGTAAATACCGGAAGAGAAATAATTCTTCCATAACCGTCATATTCACCATTATCAACAGCATGTTCTAAACCAGCTAAAGTTCCTCCAAATTTATTTGTTAAGGTTTTAATACCGTTTTCGCCACGCTTTGCAAGTTTATCATTATGGACAATAACATTATGGTCATTGTAAACATAGCCTACCTTTTGCGAATCAATAATAACAAGTTTCATTGCTCCGCCTTTTGATAAACCTGATTTAGTAGGAATAGCAATATTAAAGACTGCATTTATTTTATCATCAGGATCTTGAAATGAGCCTCTTTCATCAATAGAGTCTCCTGCATCAATTCTTACTCTTTTGTATTTAGAATTTTTGTTTTCCAAAACATAATGGTAAGCAAATGGAGTGTTGTCATCTATACCAAAGGTTTTAGAAAAATCTATTTTATTAACCCCCGGGGTCATTTTATAACGATTTGAACCGTCAAAACGATTTGAGGCTTTTCCAACTGAAAAATAGTTGTTATATTTGTCCTTGTCTAATTTATAGACTTCCAAATAACAATCATCTGCATTTGAGTCATACGGATAAGAAAATTCGTATTCCTTAAAACCGTCATCTGACTTTGTAGCTTTAAAACCTGAAAAAGATACGGCATGATTTTGCGCGTTCTTATTTTTTAAATCTAGACTTACTTTCACACAACACTCCTTAGTGTTAATTATAACAATTCTAAAGAAAAATTTTTGTTATATGGTATCCCATTATTAAGAAATTTTTACAATGATTGAATTTTATTAGTTCTTAGACTTTTTTTGAATATAATAAAGGTGTAGCAAATACAATTATACAATTGTATATACTAACTAAGGAGAAAAGAATGTTGATGACAGAAATTAAATGTGATATCAAAGATATTAACCTTGCAGATCAAGGTAAAAAACAAATTGATTGGGCTTTTAAAGATATGCCTGTATTGAAAAAGATTAGAGAAAGATTTATCAAAGAACAACCATTCAAGGGCTTGAAGTTGTCAGCATGTGTACACGTTACAAAAGAAACTGCTGCTTTATGTACAGTAATGCAAGCAGGTGGTGCTGATGCCGTTTTAGTTGCTTCTAACCCATTATCTACACAAGATGATGTTGCAGCAGCGCTTGTAAAATACTATAACATTCCTGTTTTTGCTGTGTCTGGCGAAACTGTTGAACAGTACAGAGAACACATAAATGAAGCAATTAAACATAATCCGGATATTATTATTGATGATGGTTGTGACATGGTTTCAACAATTCATGAGCAAAGACCTGATTTGATTGATAAAATCATTGGTTCTACTGAAGAAACGACAACCGGAATTATCAGACTTCAAGCAATGGAAAAACAAGGAACTCTTGGGTTCCCTGCGGTTGGAGTTAATACAAGTTTGACAAAACACTTATATGACAACAGATATGGAACAGGTCAAAGTGCATTTGATGGTGTTCTTAGAGCCGCAAATATTTTAATTGCAGGTAAAACAGTTGTTGTTTCAGGTTACGGTTGGTGTGGTAAAGGTGTTGCTTTGAGAGCTAAAGCGCTGGGAGCTAACGTAATTGTTTGTGAAGTTGATCCATTGAAAGCGCTAGAAGCTGCAATGGAGGGTTACAGAGTTATGCCTATTGCAAAAGCTGCCTTAGAGGGTGATATTTTCTTAACAGTAACCGGTGACAAACATGTAGTTGACGTTAAACACATTTTAACAATGAAAGACGGAGCTTTTGTTGGCAACGTTGGACACTTTGATTGGGAAGTTAATGTTGGAGATTTGAAAGCACACACTAAAGAAATCAGACAAGTTAGACCAAGCCTCGAAGAATACGTATTAGATAACGGAAAATCAATTTATGTTCTAGCAGAAGGGAGATTGGTTAACCTTGTAGCTGCAGAAGGTCACCCTGCAAGTGTTATGGATATGAGTTTTGCAAATCAAGCTTTAGGTATTGAATTTCTTGTTAATAACAAAGGCAAATTGGAAAATAAATTATATACTCTTCCTCATGAAGTTGATGTTAAGATTGCTGAACTTAAACTTCAGTCAATGGGTATTGAAATTGATACCTTGACAGCCGAACAGGAAAAATATTTGAATAGTTGGAAAATAGATTAATAAAAAGTTTCAACTCCGAAAGTTAAAGCCTAACTCTTACATTAGAGTTAGGCTTTATACTATATTAAATATATTTGAGGGCTATTATTATTTATTTTCGGCAGCAACTTTTTTATTATGAACAATAGAAGAAATAAATGCCGCAACAATAAAGAACAAGCCAACAAGTCCGGTAACAACTTCAGGAACTTCTCTTGTTGTCGTGATTAACATTATTATTGCCAAAGCTCCTATAGCCCAATGTGCACCGTGTTCAAGGTATAAAAACTGTGCAAGTGTTTTCTTCTCAACCAGCATAATTGTCAATGATCTTACAAACATTGCACCGATTGCCAGACCGATTGTTATAATTATTACGTCATTACTCAACGCAAATGCACCTAACACTCCATCTAAAGAAAAAGATGCATCAATCAATTCCAAATAGATAAAACTTATCAAACCTGTGCATTTTACGGTGTTTGCAGCACATTGAGCCATTCTCATTTCTTCATGTTTTTCTAAGAAGTGAGAAACTCCGTCAATTGCCAAATATGTAATAATTCCGGACATGCCGGCAATCATTACGGAAATTTTTTGATTTTCTGGCATGAAACCTTGTAAGAATACAATAATTAATAGAGAAATAATAATTTCAATTCCCCTAATATGGTCTAAATGAGAAAGCGGTTTTTCAATACAACTAATCCAGTGAACACCTTTTTCGTGGTTGAAAAAGTAGTTCAAGAACAACATAATAAGAAACATTCCTCCAAATGTAACAATAGGTGCATGTGTTGCGTGTAAATATTGTGCATATTTTTGAGAATCATTTAACGCAATATTCGTAACTGTCATCATATCTAATTTTGCAAATATAGAAACAACTAGTATCGGGAATAAAAATCTCATACCAAATACGGCAATCGCGATACCCCATGTTAAAAATCTATGACGCCAAACTTCTGACATTTTTTCTAATTTCATCGCATTTACAACAGCATTATCAAAAGATAAACTGGTTTCTAAAATGGCAAGAATACACGCAATGAATACGCATATCAAACCGGAACCGCCATGAATATGTTCTCCCCACAAATATGAAGTAATTAAACCAAATACTGTTATAAAGTAGGAGCCTAAAAAATACTTGTGCATAAAAACTCTCTTTCTTTTCTACCCATACCTTATACATAATATA
Source organism: Candidatus Gastranaerophilales bacterium HUM_12 (assembly GCA_002102825.1). Taxonomy (GTDB): domain Bacteria; phylum Cyanobacteriota; class Vampirovibrionia; order Gastranaerophilales; family Gastranaerophilaceae; genus Zag111. The sequence continues at coordinate 8,771 of DABJ01000007.1, forward strand.
TAAATGAAAAGAAAAATATATCATTTAAAAATACTAAAAAAGAACCCCTCAATATACCGAGAAGTTCTTTTTTTTGAAATTATGAGTCCAAATTAGTTCATATCGCTTACACTAGGAACATAATATTGGAATGTGTCAGGTCCATTGTTAGGAAAATCAAGATAGAACGGTTGGTTTTGTCTGATTAAACCGGTACGACCTTTGTATACTGCAGGAAATTCTTTATTGATAGGTAAGTTTTCTTCTTGGAAGTTAACATAACTTATCGGAACAAAAATAAATGAACCGTTTTGAGGAATTACCTTACCTGTAACTTGGAAACCTTGAAACAACATCAAATCATAATCAAGTCTGGTATTTGCATTCATTTGAACATGCAAAACTTGAGGAGGATTAGATGTTTGAAAATCTTCTAATGCTGAAACTTGAATAGTTTTTGCTTGTACAGAATTCATCAAACTCATTGATAGAACCAATCCAACAAATGCTGACAATAATTTTTTCATTTTATATTACTCCTTTTCTAATGTATTATTAATTATTATTTACTTATCAAAATCCACATTTGGAAATTTCAAATAGAACAAATCGGTTTTCTTGATTTCCAAATCTTCACCTTTTTGAACATAGGAGAATGGGCTTGCTTGGTAAGCTGAAGTTACTGAAGATTTAAACCTGTTATCTTCTTCATTTTTAACTGCTCCTGTCACTGCTGCAACACCGATAGACAATCCTTTTACAAAAAAGCTTCCGACACCTAATGCAGTGTTCTTGGCTAATTCGCCCTTATCAATTGGAGTTGTATAAGATGCAGATACATCTGTTGATATATTATAAGTTTTTCCATCAGGCGCAATGTAAGACTTTGGCTTGAAAGTAAAACTTGCATCTCTTTTCAGTCTTTTAGGACTTACAACATCTATCAAATCTCCGTTTACGGTAGAACCCGTACCAATTGTCATAGTTTGGCTAATTATAACAGGTTCAAGCAACTTGACTGATATAGATGTCGGTGGATTATATGTCGAAAATTCACTTAACGACTGTACCACAACAGTTTGTGCGTATGTTTGGCTAAACATACCTGTTATTATTAACAAAAAACATAAAAATATTTTTTTTTGCCACATACTGTTACCTGTCTTTAACATACATAATAGCAAATTTTTTTTTAAATGGCAATATATCAAGACTTGCGGAGATATTTTGCCAAATATTGACCTGTATAAGATTCTTTACAATTCATAATATCGTCCGGAGTCCCCTGTGCAACGATACGACCTCCGTCAACTCCGCCCTCCGGTCCTAAATCAATAATATGGTCTGCAATTTTTATCAAATCAAGATTATGCTCAATCATAAGGATTGTGTTCCCTTGGTNNNNATGCGTGTAGTATTTTAGCCAATTTATCTAAATCAGCCCAATGAAGCCCTACAGACGGTTCATCTAACAAATACAAAGTCTTACCTGTTGAGCGTTTATTCAATTCAGATGCCAATTTTATACGTTGAGCTTCCCCGCCTGATAGGGTTGTAGCGCTTTGCCCCAATTTCATATAATCAAGACCGACATCATTAAGTGTTTGAAGTTTATTTTTAATAGATGGAATACTGTCAAAAAATTCAAGAGCTTCTTTTACACTCATATCAAGGACATCAGCAATTGTTTTTCCTTTATATTTAACTTCAAGAGTTTCTCTGTTATATCTTTTGCCTTTGCAAACATCACACTTAACATAAACATCAGACAAAAAATTCATTTCGATTTTGACTAATCCGTCACCTTTACAAGCTTCACAACGTCCGCCTTTAACATTGAAACTAAATCTGCCGGCTTTATATCCGCGAACTTTTGATTCATTTGTTTTTGTAAACAATTCTCTAATATGAGTAAATAAATCTGTATAAGTTGCAGGATTTGAGCGAGGAGTTCTACCTATTGGAGATTGGTCAATATCAATAATTTTATCAATATTTTCAAATCCTGTAATCTCATCAACCCCTTGTGGTTTTGGTTTATTCTTACGGAGTTTGTGAACAGCATATTCATAAAGTAAATCCTGCATCAATGTTGATTTCCCACTACCTGAAACACCGGTCAAAATAACAATTTTGCCTAGAGGTATATCAACATCGACGTCTTTCAAATTGTTCAAATGAGCATTTTTTATATGCAAAATATTTCCATTTCCCTCTCGAAGTTTATCGGGTACAGGAATATATTTTTCTCCGCTTAAATATTTTCCGGTGATAGATTTAGGCGCAGCAATAATATCTTCAACTGAACCTTGTGCGATAATCTCACCACCTGCAACACCTGCTTTGGGTCCGATATCTACAATATAATCTGCACTTCTGATTGTGTCCTCATCGTGTTCAACAACAATCAAAGTGTTACCAAGATTTCGCAATTTGAATAATGTTTTGATAAGCATATCATTGTCACGTTGGTGCAAACCGATAGACGGTTCATCAAGGACATATAAAACCCCACTCAAACCACTACCGATTTGAGAAGCAAGACGGATTCTTTGAGATTCTCCACCGGATAATGTTCCTGCCATACGAGCCAAATCTAAATAATGTAAACCCACATCAATCAAGAACTTCAGCCTTGCACGAATTTCGTCTAAAATTTGTTTTCCTACTTTTAGTTGATATTCAGAAAGCTCTAAATATAAATCTGTAATAAATTGGAATTCATCATCAATAGACATTTTAGTAAATTCGTAGATGTTTTTGTCTTTGATTTTAACTGCAAGCGGAAATGGTTTAAGCCTTGCGCCACCGCAATGAGGACAAGGTTTTGCAACCATAAATTTTTCAATTTCTTCTCTCCAATAATCACCGGAGGCATCATTATAGCGTTTTTCTAAGAAAGGTATAACTCCGACAAACGGTTGAATATTTGTTTGATAACGACTTGTTCCAAATTGTTTTACTCGTATTTTAATTGCTTCATTTGAACCGTATAGAATGATATCTTGCTCTTTTTTAGATAATTTTTCAAACGGCTTGTCCATATTAATAGAGTATGCAGAACATACTGATAACAATAAATCGTGATAATACGTTGTTGTGCTACGAGTTGCCCAAGCATAGATTGCACCTTGATTTAGAGATAGCGTTTTGTCCGGTACAACCAAATCGGGATCAACAACAAAATCAGCGCCTAAGCCTGAACATCTTTCGCAAGCTCCATACGGGGCGTTGAAAGAAAAAATTCTAGGTGTTAATTCTTCAAAACTTAAATTACAATCCGGACATGCCAGTTTTTCACTAAAAATAATTTCTTTATCTCCGACAATGTCTACCATCATTATGCCGTCAGACTTTTTCAAAGCAATCTGAACACTATCAGCTATTCTTGATTGGGCAGATTCTTTGACAACAATTCTATCAACAACAACACTGATATCGTGTTTTTTAGTTTTAGCTAATTCTATTTCATCTTCATCAAGGTTAAAAATTTCACCATCAACTTTAACTCTGACAAATCCTTCTTGGCGAAGTTCTTCAAATAGAGAGGAGTATTCCCCTTTCTTTCCACGAACGATAGGAGCAAGGATTTGAATTTTAGTCCCCTCGCCAAGTTGAATTATTTTGTTAACAATTTCATCTAATGTTTGTGGCTTAATTTTCTTTCCGCAAATCGGACAGTAAGGAGTTCCAACTCTTGCGTATAAAAGCCTTAAATAGTCATAGATTTCGGTGATTGTACCAACAGTAGAACGAGGGTTGTTGCTTTTTGATTTTTGGTCAATAGAAATTGCCGGAGATAGTCCGTCAATGTATTCAACATTTGGTTTGTCCATTTGACCAAGGAATTGTCTTGCATAGGTTGAAAGACTCTCAATATAGCGTCTTTGTCCCTCTGCAAAAATCGTATCAAAAGCAAGAGAGCTTTTTCCTGAACCTGAAACTCCTGTAAAGACGATTAATTCATTTTTCGGAATTTCTAGGGAAACGTTTTTCAAATTATGTTCTTTAGCACCAACTATTTTAATCTTATCTGCCATAATAATCATATTTTATTCCATAATAAACAAATTTCAAATGTGGTCCAGAGGAAAGTTAGTGAATGGTCGAATGTTTATAGGGCAATAAGGGAAAGGGCAATAAGGAAATAAGTTCTTTACATTTTTTCTCCCTCGCCCTTTGATAAGGGAGAGGGGTTGGGGTGAGGGTTAGTTAGATATTCAAAATTTCTTTTTGCAATTTTAAATATACTCCTTCTAAATTTTTATCTATTTCATTATTCCAAAATCTAATAACTTTAAAACCTTTAGAATTTAGAAATTCGGTTCGTTTGTTATCGTATTTTATATTTTCATCTGTGTTGTGTTGACCTCCGTCAATTTCAATCACAATATTTTTCTCTAAACAAATAAAATCGACTATATACGAACCAATAGGATATTGACGTTTGAATTTTAAATTATGAAAAGAGCGATTTCTTAATAAAGACCAAAGCTTTTGTTCTTGTGTTGTTTGATTTTTTCTTAAAACTTTTGCTTTGTTATAATTTTTCATTACACCCTCACCCTAACCCTCTCCCTCAAGGAGGGCGAGGGAATATGTAACTCTTTCACAAAAAATCTTACCATGAAAAATTAAAAATTTATCTTCTCTTTAAATTGTGTACTGTACTGTATAGTTTTGAACATTCGGGCTTTTTCCTTTGCTCTTTGATAAGTGTGAGGGTGAAGGGTGATGGTTAAAAAAAACAACCTTTACAGATTTCAAAAAAAATGGTATAATGTATTCACCTAGCCAATTGAAATCCATAAAAAGTATTGTTCCTTTAAAGAAAGGACATATTGAATATGGGAAAGAAAACTAAATATCCTGAATATACTAATGGGTCAATTTCAGTAAACGGACGACAAGTTGCTTCGACTGTTAAAGATAAAAACAATAATATAATTAGTAGCAACTATAATATGAGTAATGCTGAACAAAAAACTTATAATGCGATTCAGCAAGGATTGTACAATTCTTTAGGCAATCTTTTTTCTATTAGTGATAATCAGCGCAATGAGTGGAGCAATCAACTTAACGCAATGCGCAACCAAGGGATTAGCGAAATTAATAGTACTTACACTCCGATGGAAACGAACTTGAAAAACGATATCGCTTCAAGGTTTGGAAATTTTGACAACTCAATATTTCTAGATAATCTTAATTCAATTACGGATAAAAAATCAAAAGCCATTGCGGATTTAAGTGATAATTTGTTGTCTAAACAAAATGAATTGTATTCTGATGAATTGAAAAACAGGATTAATACGATTACACTTTTGAATAATTTGAATTCTGTTATGAATGCCAATATATTAAACTATACAAATGCCGCTGCTTCAAATTCTAGTGCCGGCAACAATTATAATAGTAATTGGTACAATGCATCTGCAAGCAAAAGTTCTTCACCTTGGTGGGGCTCAATGGCAACTTCAGCAGTGGATACATTTTTATCTTTCTTGTCTTAATTGATTAACCTGAAAGATTTATAAAGTAATTTTCTCTTGAAAAATAGAGAGGTGCTACGAACCATAAAATCCCTTGGGAGCACCGATTGGGTAAACCGCATCTATATGGTGTGGGGATTTAGGCTTGCAAATACGTAGACAAAAAGCTAAATAAATTTTTCATAATTGTTAAGACATGTTACATATTTTCTAGAAATATGCAATTATTTAAATCGTATATACTTTATATATATACAAGTACAAAAACAAGAGGGCTTTAAGATGGGCATCTACGGATTTGGTAAAGCATTTAATATCAGATATGCACATAATCAGTACCGACCAATGATGAGAATGGGCGGAGGACCAAGAGGACCGATTTTGGGTAATCACTCTTACTCTGAAACTACGAACATCACCATCAAAAATGGTCCTAGTGGATTTTGGGGCTTTATGTCCGGATTATTCGGCGGCTTATTTGGCGGCGGAATGACATCGGGTATGTTTGGTGGCAACATGTTTGGCGGTGGCTTCGGAATGAACATGGGTTGTTTTAGCCCATTTGGAGCACTTAATACTGCAATGGCACAACCGACAGCTCAAGCAAAAAGTGGTGACAGATTGGCAGACTTGCAAAAAATGTATCCGGATTGGAAAATCACATCTGACGGAAACGGTAAATATGATGCCGTTAATAAAGACGGAACAGTGCACCAAAGTGGAAACTTTGATGAAATGTGCGAGAAATTGTTAAAAGAAAAACAAGGAACTGATCCAGCAAAAGATAAAGACAAGGTTGAAGATTCAAATAAAGACAAAGTAAACGACGATGATGGAAAATCTAGAAAAACTACAAATGAGGACGATGGTAATGGTGCTGGTAAAACAGGAAAAAATGATGGTAACGGTTCACAAGGCGTAGCAGCACACCACTCAACCAGATCAACTGGTTCTAAAAAATCAACTGGTACATACAGTAGTAAATCTCCTGAGGGTTGGTACCGAGCTCAAAAAGATAATGATACTCATTTAAGAGGCATTGATCCTAAAAATGTTGAAAAAGCTGCAGCTCAAAAAGGTCATTCAGCTGTAAGAGAAATTGTAACTCAACAATTATTAAATTCAAAAATAAAAAATGGCTTAACAGCACAACAAATGAACCAATTAACTGCAGAAGTAATTAAGAAAAACCCTAGCGTATTCAACTCTAACGGCTCATTCAAAAAAGATGCTAATGGCTCAGTAGCTCTAAACAAATTAGATATTCCAACTCAAGCTTGGATCAATAAAAATATTTTACATAAAGCTGAAAATTATAACAGTGCAAATAAGACCGCTGCAAAAACTACAGTTAAAGGTAAATATACAACACATACTCAATCAGAATTAAATGAAGCAGCCAGATTTAATGGAAGAGCAACATACCAAAAAGGTATCTACTACAATGAATCTAAAAAAGAACACTTTAAAGTTGTGAATGGAAAATACCAAGCACTACCAAATGTAAAACAAGTAAATGGTGATAGTTGGATTGATAAGACCGGTATAACTCATAAGGGCAGACCAGATGCAGCTAAGTCGTCAAACAAAAATGTTGCAGCCCAAAGGGAACGAGCAAATAGTGGACACACACATGCTGGAAGTAGACAACCATGGTTATAATAAAAAGAGGTCTTCAAGACCTCTTTTTTATTTGAAGAACGATTTTTAAACTTAACAAATGATTATTTAAAGAAACTCAATAACACTTCCGAAATTCTTGAAAAAGAAGAAAGGAAGTGTTTTTTATGGCAAAAATTATTGAAAGCGAAAGAAGAATTGTTAAATTATCAGTAGATGATGTGCTTAATATTGTTAGAGAGTATCAAAGGCTAACCCGCAAAAGCTGTTGTTACAATCATACCCGTGAAATTCTTGCTCAAAATAATATCTATATTCCCGAAGATGTATAACCAAAATCAACACTCAACTATATATATGGCAATTTCACACATCTCATTCTTACCCCCTCTAACCCTATTTTACCGTGAGAGAGGGGGTTATGAACTTTTACATCTCACCATTCACGATGTTTCCATTTCGATGGTTTTGTAAACATATATTACAATTATATACTTTCGCTCTACTAAAGTAGCAATTTTTTATTTCAAAAATACTTTATGTATATACCAAGGGGATATACATAAAGTTAGGAAAAATTAAAGGAGAAAAAAATGGCTAGAGTTTTAATTTCAATGCCCGAAAAATTTTTAGACGAAATTGATTCAGTTGCAGATTCAGAAAATCGTACAAGGTCAGAACTTATTCGTGAAGCATTAAGAACATATATGTACAGAAACCAAGTTAGAAACGGAAAAAAAGCTGTTACTAATGCCGAAATATTAGAAGCTCTGCTCGGATAAATTTAGGTCAAGGTTGATTATTTTAGGACTAGGGGAAAATGAAAAAAGATTATCAAATGGTCACTGTTTATGACTACATGAAAATGCTTGATAATGAGGTCAAGTATTTGGATAAAGATGCCAAAGAAATCAAAGCAAATGTTGAGAAATACTTGCTAAACATACGTAGAGCTCAAACTAATGCTAAGATTTTAGAAACATTGTTGGCATAAAAAATTTAGAAGCACTCGTTGGTTTTTAGATTTTCTCATGTTTAGGGTTATATTTTGGAAAGTAAAATTAAAAAAGGCTCGATACAAATTGTATCAAGCCTTTTAAGTTTTTGTATTGGGTTATTTAAAAATTATTACTCAATAATTTTGTCAACAACACCAGCACCAACTGTTCTACCACCTTCACGGATAGCGAATCTCATACCTTCTTCGATAGCTACTGGAGCGATTAATTCAACTTCCATAACTACGTTATCACCAGGCATTACCATTTGACCGTCGAATTTGATTGAACCAGTTACGTCTGTAGTTCTGATATAGAATTGAGGACGGTATCCTGGGAAGAATGGAGTGTGACGTCCACCTTCTTCTTTAGTCAATACGTAAACGTTAGCTGTGAATTTAGTGTGTGGGTGAATTGAACCTGGTTTAGCAAGAACTTGACCACGTTCGATTTCAGTTTTATCAACACCACGAAGTAAAGCACCGATGTTATCACCTGCTTGACCTTGGTCAAGAGATTTTCTGAACATTTCAACACCAGTAACTGTTGTTTTCTTAGTAGGTTTGATACCAACTAATTCAACTTCGTCACCAACTTTAACAATACCACGTTCAACACGGCCAGTAGCAACTGTACCACGACCAGTGATTGAGAAGATGTCTTCGATTGGCATCAAGAATGGTTTGTCTAAGTCTCTAACTGGTTCTGGGAAGTATGAATCTAAAGCGTCCATTAATTCCCAAATTTTGTCAACCCATTTATCTTCACCACGTTTAATTGATGGATTAGCTTGAACTGCTTCTAAAGCTTTCAAAGCTGAACCGTGAATGAATGGAATGTTGTCACCATCGAATTCGTAAGAAGAAAGAAGTTCTCTAACTTCCATTTCTACTAGTTCTAACAATTCTGGGTCATCAACCATATCACATTTGTTTAAGAATACAACGATGTTAGGAACACCAACTTGTTTTGCTAACAAGATGTGTTCACGAGTTTGAGGCATAGCACCATCTGTTGCAGCTACAACTAAGATAGCTCCGTCCATTTGAGCAGCACCTGTAATCATGTTTTTAACATAGTCAGCGTGGCCTGGGCAGTCAACGTGTGCATAGTGTCTGTTATCTGTTTCGTATTCTACGTGAGCAGTAGAGATGGTAATACCTCTAGCTCTTTCTTCTGGAGCAGCATCGATTTCATCGAATTTTTTAGCTGCTGCTTGACCAGCTGCTGCTAAAACACCAGTAATAGCTGCAGTTAATGTAGTTTTACCGTGGTCAACGTGGCCGATTGTACCTACGTTCAAGTGCGGTTTTTTACGTTCATACTTTTCACGTGCCATGAGATTAATCTCCTTCTTTTCTGTCTACTATATACTACTATAAATTTAGTATTCTACGATACTTCTAATTCTATCAGCTCATAATTTTTTGTCAAGGTTTATTGTTGTATTTTGAAACATTTGAACATCTTATAAGAATATTACGAAATGTAACAATATTTTTGATTTTAGGCAATCATGTCATTAAGAAATACTTTATATAAGTAAGAATGATTATGACACTCGGAGGATGAAATTATGGGCGGCAATGCAATTGATGCAATCGGAAACGGATATAAAAAGGCAAGCACATATTTAGCTGGTTTTGGTACAAAAGAAGTTCGGAATATTAAAAAATTCTTGTTTGAGCAAAATGGTCAAGTGGCTGCAGGTCACGCATCGGCACAAAATACAGGTTCTGCTTTTGGTTGGGGCTTTGCTGCTTCTAATGGTCACGACTTAGGTGGTACTAATATTTAATTTTGCATAAAAACTATGTTTGTAATAGACTTGTTCTCAGATATGTGAGGACAAGTCTATTATGTTATTAACAGCAGATATTGGAAATACAAGTATTACCCTAGGTTTATATAGCGATGATAAGTATATTAATGAGTTTCGTTTAGCTTCAGACAAGGATTTGTCGGGTGAAGAATATGAAATTCTTTTGAAGTCTTTGTTTAAGGGTTATTCAATTGACGGTTGCGTAATTGCATCTGTCGTGGAAGAGCTCAATATAAAATTCAAACGCGCTGTTGATAACGTCTTTGGTATTAAATCCGTATTTGTCGCATCAGATATCAATTTGGGAGTAAAAGTTTTAACCGATAATCCTCGAGAAGTAGGTGCTGACAGGCTTGCAAATGCAGTTGCGGCTGCCAATTTGTATCAAGGTGCAGTTATTGTAATTGATTTTGGTACGGCAACATCATTTGATATTATTAATTCTAACCGAGAATTTTTAGGAGGTGTAATTGCCCCTGGGATAAACACTCAAATGAAGTGTTTGAAAAATGCAACATCAAAACTTCCAAAGATAGATGTTTCAATTTCTCAAAACGCAATTGGGCATAACACTACAGATGCAATCCTATCGGGAGTAATTCGAGGAACGGCTTGCATGGTTGACGGATTGGTTGCACAATGTGAAAGAGAACTCGGAGAAAAAGCTACAATTGTTGCAACCGGTGGTTATTGTGGTTTGATTGCAAACTATTTAACCAGACCTTTTGATGATGTAAATCCAACATTGACTTTAGAGGGATTAAGACAAATTTATATTCTTAATACTGCAGATAAAAAAGTTTCCGTTTAGTCCGGTTTATATTCAATAGGGACTTTAAAATCACATTTAAAATGATTGAAAAGTCTATTGATGGTAGTAACGATTTACCCCAACTCTTTATTGTGGCAATCTGTTCCTCCGGTTTTGATTAGGTTATATTTATCTGCAAGTGCTTCTATATCTTTGGGGTTTGAAAATTTAATATACTTTCTCCACCTTGGGTAAGGGTAGTAAACCTCAATTCCATCTAATCCTAAGTCTTTCAAATCTTTTACGAACTTATCTAAATTTAATGCCCAACAACAGCAAGGATGAGCTAAAACGGCAATCCCTCCGGCTGAGTGAATAGTGTCAATTAGTTCTTTGATGTCTCTTTTCGCAAAGAATCGGATAATGTCCATTTCTGTCCCTCGTTTATCTTTTGCGTAGAATTTTTTCATATTTTCATTATTAATATCTATTCCATAAGCCAACAAATGTAAAAATACATATTTGTACCAAACATCAAATTCAACACCATAAATAGCGCCGGAATCAGGGTTGTCAATATGCCCTTTGATTGTGTTATGGTCTGTTATTGCAAAAATTTTATACTTATTTTTTGCTTGATTTACAATATCAGAAAAAGCTCCTTTCCCATCAGAATAGGTCGTGTGGATATGGAGATTAGCTTTTCCCTCCTGATAATCCTCTTTTGTAATTTCTTTTATTAAATCTTTGTAATTTTTCATTGTTTTTCTAAATATATTTGTAATAAAATTATGATACAACAAAGGAGGTCTTATGTCCAAATATAAAATGAAAAACAGTATTTGGTTTGTATTATTTGAGGGTTTAAAAATCTATTTTTCAAATATTGATAAGTTCATTTTGTATATGTTATTTCCGGTACTGGGGCAAGTTTTGGGGATAGCTCTTTGTTTTGGTTTAACTTTAGGTTTGTCAGATAAGATTGCTGCTAAAGCTGATAGTATATCTTCTGCAATGCTATTTATTTTACTTTTGGCAATTCCGGGATTATTGATATTTGCAAAAGCTTTTTGGGATTATGTAGTAGCTTATGTTGCTTTGAATTCAATGACGGAAGGGGCTGTAACCAGTGGAAAGGTTTATGATTTCAAATCTCATAACGAAGTTGCAACGAGAAGAAGTTTTAAATATATCGGATTTCTCCTAATATTAAGTGTTTTAATGTCATTAGGTACAAGTATTTTCTTTATAATTCCGGGGTTTGTCTTGTGGATTTATTTAATCCTAATTTTTCAAATTTTTACATTTGAACCGGATTTATCAATATGGGAATGCTATAAAAAAAGTTTTGTTCTTGTAAAAGGTGATTGGGGCAGGACATTCTCCTTGATGTTAATTTTAGCATTCTTCTCAATATTTATCATCACTCAAGGAATTACTGTTGTATTTGATTATTTGAATTTGACAAAATCTGTTTGCTCTATATTTGATTTTATAGGAAAACTTTTGCCATTGCATACAATAAATCATGCTTTTTCTTATGCAAGATTGCCTTATAATATTACTGTAGAAATGGTTTCAAATTGGATATTTGTTACTATTTTGAGTTGTATAGTTGCAGGGTTAACTCTTCCAATCAGAAGTATTTGTTGGTCTTTGTGGTACAAAAATCTTTCTGATATAAAAGATACTGAGCAAGTCAAGGATACAAAAAGGTCAAAGAAAATAACTAGAAAAACAAAAAATGAATATAGGGACGAATAGTTTATTATGTTTATTTGTAAGAATTGTAAATCAAAAGATAAATTTGAATTGATGTTTTCTCCTGATTATCAAGGGGATAAGAATTTTTCGCAACGATATAACGAAAAAAATGAAATTGAAATTACTGTTGACGGATATGTTTTTGTTCCGGATTTGCAATTTATGAATGAGCATGCCGTTTGTCGTTATTGCGGACAAATTTATATGTGGGATTACGATTATAACGGATAAATGAACTTTATAAACAGAAAATCGTTATTATTAATATAAGGAGAAAGTGGAATGAGGATTGAGAACAGAGAGAACAATCAAACAAGAGATGTAAAATTCACAAGAAACTATACAAAACATGCTTTAGGCTCAGTTTTAGTTGAATTTGGAGATACTAAAGTTATAACAACTGCCAGTGTAGAGGTTGGAAAACCGAAATGGATGGATAAAGATGATAAAAGAGGTTGGTTGACTGCAGAATATTCTTTGTTGCCATCTTCAACGTCAACAAGATGTTCAAGAGAAAGAACTAAAATTTCCGGTAGAACACAAGAAATTCAGAGACTTATCGGAAGAAGTTTGAGAGCATGTTTGGATTTAGAAAAAATGTCTGATTTGACAATTACAATTGATGCAGATGTTATTCAAGCAGATGGCGGTACAAGAACAGCAAGTATTTGTGGCGGATTTGTTGCTTTATCAGATGCGATTGATAAATTATTGACTGACGGAACATTGAAAGAAAATCCGATTATTGAACCTGTTGGGGCAATTTCAGCAGGAATTGTTGATGGGGAAGTTCGTTTGGATTTGAATTATGCAGAAGATTCTCATGCTCAAGTTGATTCAAATGTTGTTCTTACAAAGAGTGGCAAGATTATTGAATTTCAAACCACGGCTGAGGGTGAACCTTATGAATTTGATAAGATGATTGAAATTTTCAAACTTGCGAAAAAGGGAATTTCAGAAATTATTGATATGTATTAATTTTGAAGTAGGATTTTAGGTATGTTTAGGGTTTTAGTTTATATCGTGATATTTGGAATGTTATTCTCCGGTGTTGAGTGTTATGCCTTTGGAAATACAAAAGAACCTGTGCAATCAACACAAGGGATAGAGTTAAATAACGATATTGTAAAATCTGCTAAAATATCTTTCAAAGACCGTCAAAAGTATAATAAGAAAAGAAAAACGTCTATGGATTATATAAAAGCTAAAAAACAAATTAAAAGGGTTGATGCTTTAAAGGAGAAAAGACAAAAAGACTTAGAGTTTTTACAAGATAAATTAGATAAAAAGAAAGAGAAATTAGAAGTTTTAACTTCTGAAGAGTTGAAAGGAGAAAACAAATGAAAAAATTATTAGTTTCACTTATGGCTGTATCAATTTTATCAGTTGGAGCTGCTAATGCAGGAACTTTATCAAACGCATTAAATAATGCCGCAAATAAAGTTGGACAAAGAGAACAATCTTTGACTAATGCTCAAAAAGAAGCAGCTAAAAAACAACAAGAACGTCAAAAAGCTTACGAACAACAAAAGAAAGCAAATCAACAAGCATTAGAAAAGAAAAAACAAGAATTACAAAAGAGACAAGAACAGGCTAAAAAAGATGCAGAAGCAAGACAAAAAGCAAATCAACAAGCTCTAGAAAAGAAAAAACAAGAATGGCAAAAGAAACAAGAACAAGCTAAAAAAGATGCAGCTGCAAGACAAAAAGCAAATCAACAAGCTCTAGAAAAGAAAAAACAAGAGTGGCAAAAGAAACAAGAACAAGCTAAAAAAGATGCAGCTGCAAGACAAAAAGCTAACCAAAATGCTTTACAAAAGAAAAAAGATGCTTTCAATACTTTAATCGGTAAATAGTTTTTAAGCATACAAAATAATTAAGAGAAGTGGAAGTTTACGATTGTAAATTTCTGCTTCTTTTTTGTTATCTGTGGTATAATGAAGAAAGTCAGATTATGGGGATAAAGTGTACATGTTGATAGGACAAGATACAAAAACAATAACTGGGGCTAAAATCATCATTGAAACGTTAAAAGGTTTAGGTGTTGACACTATTTTCGGCTACCCTGGAGGGATTGTTTTGGGTATTTATGATGAATTGTATAATGATTCATCTATAAAACATGTACTTGTTCGTCATGAACAGTCTGCTGTCCATGCTGCTGAGGGTTATGCTCGTATAACTGGCAAATGTGGTGTGGTATTAGTTACATCTGGTCCAGGGGCAACAAATACTGTTACCGGTATTGTTAACGCATATTTAGATGGTTATCCTCTTGTTGTTTTAACAGGTCAGGTTTTCAAAGATTTGATAGGCAAAGATGCATTTCAAGAAGCTGATATTTGCGATATGACAAAAACTTGTACTAAAAAAGTTTTTCAAATTACAGATGCAAAAAATATTCAAAGTACTCTTGTTGAGGCTTTTAAAATAGCTCAATCAGGTAAAAAAGGACCTGTTTTGATTGATATGGCAAAGGATATTTTTTCTCAAACTATTGAAAATTGGGATAGTGAAATTCCAAAATTGTCATTCCATATCCTTGAAGCAAAAGAACAAGATGTTTTGAATGTTTTAGATAAAATTTCAAAAGCTTCAAAACCTGTTATTGTTGCAGGTGGAGGAGTTACTCATGCTAACGCAGGAAAAGGATTGCAAGAATTCTCAATAAAGTTTGATATTCCTGTCGTTAGCACAATGATGGGACTTGGAACTTTCCCTCAAAATAGTAAAAATTATTTTGGTATGGTTGGAATATTTGGGGATAAAGCTGCTAATCAAATTTTAAAAGATGCTGATTTGATTGTGTCTTTGGGTGCAAGATTTAATGACAGAATTACTTGTATGTTTAAAGATTCCGATCTGTCTTCTAAATTTGTTCAAATTGATATAAATGAAAAAGAAATTGGACGAGTTATTTCTCCAATGGAATCCGTTTGTGCGGATATTAAAGATGTTTTAAGTAAGATGAATTCTTTTGGTTTAAATAAAAGTTTTTCATCATGGTTAAATGATGCTCAAAGTTTAAGGAATTTGAATGTTGAGCGTAAAAGATTTACAAATAGACTTCATTCTTTTGAAGTTATTAGAAAGATTGAAGAGTTTACAAAGAATAAAGATTTAATATTTACATCAGAAGTCGGTCAGCATCAATTGTGGGCGGTTCAAAATTTGAAACAAAACGCAAACAGAAAAGTTTTAGTTTCCGGTGGTTCCGGAACTATGGGCTTTGGTTTTCCTGCTGCAATAGGTGTAGCTATAGCAAATCCGGAAAAACCTGTAGTTTGTATTACCGGAGATGGTTCGTTCCAAATGGGATTGCATGAACTTGCTACTTGCATTGATTATGATTTAGATGTTAAAATAATGATATTGAATAACGGATATCTGGGAATGGTTAGACAATTGCAAGACAAGACTTGTGGAGGACGTTATTCTCAAACAAAAATTTCAAATCCGGACTTTCTGAAATTAGCCGAAAGTTATGGTACAAAAGCTCTAAGAGTTAAATCTATTGACGAAGTAGATTATGCTTTATCTAAGGCATTTTCAACTAAAGGAACATTTATTGTTGACTTTGAAGTTGAACCTATGGAGCTATTGTAGAGATATAGTTATAAATAGTTATTACCCTGTGTGAAGAGGCTTGAACAATAATGAATGAAGCAACAATTAAAGAAATTAAATCAATTTACTCATCAAAAATAAGAAGTACGGATATAAATTCAGTAAAAGCAGATATTAAACAAATTAAACCACCATCAGATAAACCAAAATCATTTTTCAATGGTGTAATAGAAAAGTTGAATATTATTGTTAATAAATAACCGGATATTTAAGTTCTGGAATTTTCTTTAAAAAAGTTTCAATATCTCTAAATGGGAAATCTGCTGTTGTTGAGAGTGTTAGTTGTTGATTTTCTTCATCATTGTATATTTTGATGTCGGCGTTTGGGAAAATTTTAAAATTAGATTTTGGGTTTTGTACAACAACTGAGCCTGTTGTTTTTTCTTTGTATTTTTGTTTTGTGCTATAAAGAATTGTTGCAAGTAAATCAGACTCTAAATGGTTTAACAAAGTAGAGTTTCCTATATTTATTTGAAAATTCACAACAATCCATTCTCTTCCGTTCCATACCAAGTTTGATGTTATAAAACCTTTAAAATCCGCATCATCTTCAAGAAGTGCATGCTCAAATTTTGTCAAATAGTTTTGTAATTTGTCATACTGTTCATAACTGATATAAACAGGGCAAGAACTTCCAATATTATCAAAATCTTTTTTATGAATTTTAACCGGTTCAAAGTTTATTAATTTTTCAGAATTATAAAATGACGTAACAGATATCTCGTCACCTGTAATAAATTCCTCAATAAAGTCATCTTGATTTAGTGTTTTTTCATTTAGTTCTTTTTGAGAAAAAATTAGATGACATTCATTAGAAAAGTCCTTTTTTAAAACTACAGGAAATGTTATATCTTCAAATTCAACCTTTCTAAGATATGGAATATCATATTTATTTAGAAATCTTTTTGCAAATAGTTTTGAGCTACCAAGTCTTGAATACTTTCGATTTGTTCCTATACATTCAAGTCCGTATGATTTCAAAATTTCAACAATACCATTAAAAATATCTTTTTCTGAATCTGTTATAACAAGTTCAATTCCCTCATCTAATGCTTTTTGCGCTAATTCATCATAATTGTTATATGAGATTTCGCTTGCCGAGTACGTCTTTGAAGAAAAATCTGACTCACTTACTTTTTTATATAAAGAGTTTTTGTCAAATTCATCTTCAAGAACTAAAACTTTTAGTTGTGGCATTTTGAACAACCTCCACCGCAACTGCTATTTGCATGGCAAGAAGATTTAAACAAATCTTGAAAATCAAAGACTCTATCGTTCAAAATTGCATCAATAACCGGAGGATACAATTTCTTTTCAACATCATAAATATCTTTTTCAACTTCATCTAGATGTGTTGTTATGCCAATTAGTACCGGATATTGGGCAATAATGGTTTCTTCTTCAACATTTTCTTTTAGCCAATGAACTGTTACACCTGTGACTTTCACTCCTGCTAAGTATGCTCTTTGAATCGCATCTTCGCCTTTAAATGACGGTAGTAATGATGGGTGAATGTTTATGAATTTTCCAACTTCAAGTGTGTCATTATCAAATTTTTCGTCATAGTCCGTTAAAACAACTAAATCAAAATTCTCAGATGCAAAGTATTGTGTATTTTCTTCTTTTGGAAGATATTTATGTTTGATATTCAAATCTTGCGCAGTCTTAAATAGTTCAGATTTTAGATTGTTTGACAGGCATGTAATTTCAATATCTCTATTCTTCAAGTAATTAACTATACTTTCAAAAACTTTTCCTTGACCTGAGCCTAAAATTGCAATTTTTTTAGTCATATAAATTTCCTCCCAAAATATTTTTTCTTATATTTTATAATAAAAACAGGACTTAGAGTAATCTAAATCCTGTTTTATATAATTTGGATTAGTTTTTATTAGTGGCAAAGTGCAAGTAATACACCGGCAGCAACTGCTGAACCGATTACCCCCGCAACATTTGGCCCCATTGCGTGCATCAATAAGTAGTTTTGATTGTTGTATTCTAAACCAACTTTGTTTGATACTCTGGCTGCCATAGGAACGGCAGAAACACCTGCTGAACCAATCAACGGGTTAATAAGTTTAGGTTCTCTTTTTTGACATTTAGCCATAAATACTTCCCAAACGTTCATAAGTTTTGCCATCAAAACTCCGCCTGCTGTTGCAAAAGAGAAGGCAATTATACCCAAAACCAAAATGAACAATGTTTGAATTGTTAGGAATTGTTCAGCTGATAATTTTGAACCTACTGACAATCCTAAAAATATTGTTACAATGTTGATTAAGGCATTTTGCATTGTGTCAGATAATCTGTCAACAACACCACATTCTTTGCATAAGTTCCCAAATGTCAAAGCACCAACTAACGGGCAGGCATCAGGTAAGAAGATTATACAAAGACCAAGAACAACTAATGGGAATACAATTTTTTCTCTTTTAGTAACAGGTCTTAATTGTTCCATTTGAATTTTACGTTCTTTGTCTGTTGTGAATAATTTCATAATAGGTGGTTGAATAACAGGAACTAAAGCCATATATGAATAAGCTGCAACGGCGATTGCTCCTAACAATTCAGGTGCTAATTTTGAAGTTACATAGATTGATGTCGGACCGTCAGCACCACCGATAATACCGATTGCGCCTGCTTGTGGTAACGTAAATCCAAAACAACAAAGAGCAAGTAACAATGCACCAAAAATACCGAATTGTGCAGCACCCCCTAATAATGCGGTTTTAGGGTTCGCAATTAACGGACCGAAGTCTGTCATTGCACCAACACCCATAAAGATAATCAATGGGAATAATCCTTTATGAATACCTGCTTCGTAAATTATTCCTAAAAATCCTGTTGGATCAGCAATTCCTGCAAGTGGAATATTTGATAACAAACCACCAAAAGCAATAGGGATTAACAATAAAGGTTCATATTGTTTTTTAATTCCAAGCCACAATAGGAATAAACAAATTACAAGCATAATCGGGTGACCGAATTGGTGTAAAAATTGTTCAATAGGGTTTGTGATACTCGGGTCGAATTTATCAACCATGTTATAAATCCCTGTGGAGTGCCATAATTGTAATAATCCTTCTGATAATATCATTTTAGCCCTCCTAACCTATAGTAACCAATACTTGACCTGTTTGAACTTTGTTTCCAACTTCAATATCAACAGATTTAACCGTACCTGATACCGGAGATTTAATTTCTGTTTCCATTTTCATTGCTTCAACAACAGCAAGAACATCTCCTTCTTCAATTGAATCACCCTCAGTTACTAATACTTTTAATACGTTTCCTGGAAGAGCTGCTTTTACGGGAGTTCCCTCACCATCAGAAGTTGAAGCTTTTGCATCAATTCCTTCTTTTACGTTGAAGTCATATTCTTTGCCGTTAACAGTTGCTTTTCCGTTATCAAGAGCGATAGCATATTTTTTGCCGTTAACAGTAACGGTGTATTCATTTGTTGAACCTGTAGAAGTTGATGGAGCTTCTTTTTTAGGTTCATTTTTACGTACACCGATAGTTCCTTTACCTTGTAAGAATAAAATACCTTTTTCTTTACATGCTGCAGAAATAAATAAATTTTCATCATTTACAGGTAAATTTGCATCTTCTAATCTCTTCTTAGCAACTTCAAGGCCTTTGTTAGGGTCTTTGTCGTTTATATCAACAACTGTTTCTGTTGTTGGTTGTAATCCTAATTGTTCTTCTGCAATTTTAACAACTTCGCTGTCAGGTTTGCATGGAGTTTTCCCGAAATAACCGAGAACCATTTTTCCGTAACCCTCAGCAATTTTCTTCCAATTTCCAAACATTACGTTGTTAAATGCTTGTTGGAAATAGAATTGAGAAACAGGGGTTACAGATGTTCCGAATCCACCTTTTTCAACAACTTCTTTCATTGCTGCAACGATTTGAGGATATTTGTCCATCAAGTTGTTATCACGTAACATTTGAGTGTTTGCAGTCAATGCGCCTCCAGGAAGAGGTGATTGAATAATCATCGGGTTAACTGCTAATGCTTCCGGTGGTAAGAAGTAATCTTTCATGCATTCTTTAAAGATTTCTTCTGTCGCTAAGATTTTTTCAATATCTAAATCGAGGTCATAATCAGTACCTTTTAGGGCATGCCACATAGATACGATATCCGGTTGAGCTGTTCCTCCTGATACCGGTTTCATAGACAAGTCGATACAATTAGCGCCACCCTCAAGAGCTGCAAGGTAAGCTGCTAAACCGGTACCTGCTGTTTCATGTGAATGGAATCTGATATCTGCATCAGCACCTAAAATTTCACGAGTTCTCTTGATTGTTTCAAATACTTTGTGAGGAGCTGAAGTTCCTGATGCATCTTTGAATGCCAAGGAATCGAATTCAATTCCTGCATCTAAAATTGATCTTAAAACTCTTTCATAGAAAGCAACGTCATGTGCTCCAGTACAACCGATAGGAAGTTCCATCATTGTGATAGTTACTTCATGTTTCAAGCCATGCTTTTTAATGCATTGGCTTGAATATAACAAGTTATTAACATCATTTAATGCATCAAAGTTTCTAACAGTTGTAACACCGTGTTTTTTGAACATTTTTGCGTGTAAATCAATAACATCTCTAGGCTGAGAATCAAGACCTACAACGTTAACCCCTCTTGATAGAGATTGTAAGTTGATATCCGGACCTACTGCTGCTCTGATTTTGTCCATTGTTTCAAATGCATTTTCGTTACAGTAAAAAATTGGAGATTGGAATCTTGCTCCACCTGCAACTTCAAAATGTTTAATACCTGCATCAACTGCTGATTTTAATGCAGGTAAAAAGTCATCTACGAAAACTCTCGCTCCATATACTGACTGGAAACCATCTCTAAAAGAGGTGTCCATAACTTTAATAAGTTTTTTCCCCATAAACTATATCCTTTCTATACAAAAATAATTAACCTAACAAGTTTTAACTTCTTTTAGCCATAATAGCAGCCAAAGCTACAGCAATTGCATCTTCAACTCCTGAGCTTGCTTTTTTTACGGTTGTTTTAACTTCTTCTACAGCTTCCGGAAATATTTTGTTCAAATATTCAACGAATTTTGACATTATGCCCATTGAACAAATCAAAATTACAAGGAATGTAAGAACAAATCCCATGCCCATAACAAGGAGTATTAAACCGTTTTCTAAATTTCCCAAATTCATAAAATATCTCCTATTGTAAGTACCATCTCTTCATTATTTTTATCAATTAAAACAAGTTCCCCTTTATCTGTTATTTCCTTTGCAAGACCCGTTTTAATATTATTAAAAACTTTAACATCTAAGTTTTTATTCAAAAAACAATTTCTGTTAATATAATCTTCTTTAATTAGAGGAAATCCGATTTTTAAAAATTCGTCATAATTTTTGAAAAATTCTTCTAGCAATTTATCCAAAAACTCTTTTAAATTTATCTCATTCCCGGTTTCAAGGTTCAAACTGGTTGCGATTTTATCCGGAATATTTTCTAGTTTTTCTTTTGTCGCATTTAAGTTAACTCCGATACCAAGAACAATCCCTTTTAGCTTAATTCCTTGCATTACCGTTTCGGATAATATTCCCGCAATTTTAGCTCCATTAACTAAAACATCGTTTGGCCATTTAATTTGAGGTTTTAGTCCGTAATTTTCAAGAACTTTGCACACACATACAGATAAATATTGAGTAATATTCGGATAAAATTCTTCAAAAGTGTCAGAGGGTTTTAACACGATGGATAAAAATAAATTACTATTTCCTAAGTCAATCCAAGAACGATTTAATCTTCCACGACCGGAAGTTTGTCTTTTTGTGACTATTGAGGTTTTATCCCCAAACGTGTCTATATTCGCTTTTGCAAAACTGTTTGTAGATTCAACTTCTTCTAATCTTACAATATTCATTTTAACCCCTGACCATTCACTATTATATTATTATTGTATAACAAACAAAAAAATGTTTGCGAAAAAATTTTTTTCGGTGTAGCATGTAATGTGCGAAGGGAGAAAAATGGAACACTGGGTTTATACAGCCAATATATTTAGTCATGGAGTATCATTTAATATGGATACTATTTTAACAATGTGGTTCTCAATGGTATTGTTAATTGTTCTTGCATTAATAACTACAAGAAACCTAAAAATGGTCCCGACTAAACTTCAACTTGTTGGCGAGGGAATTATTAAATATTTTAATGACATTTCTAAAGCAAGTATGGGTAACAACGAGGCTCAAAAACATATTGCGATTATTTTAACATTATTTATGTTTATTTTAACTGCAAATTTAGTTGGTCAGTTACCGTTGAAGTTGATTCATCTTGCAAATGGTGAATTGGCTTCCCCTAATAACGATATAAATATGACAGCAGCAATGGCAATTGTTGTTTCTATTTATTATATATTCTACGGAGTAAAAAGAAGCGGATTTAAATTCTTCTTCAAAGGTTTCAGTATTGATGGAATTATTATTACTTTAGTTGATACTTTGGAATTATTTGTAAGACCGTTTTCATTGGCGCTTCGACTTTTTGCCAATATTTTGGCAGGAGAATTACTTGTTGCAACATTCATCAGTTTGTTTGCAATAGTACTACCGTTACCGTTTATGTTATTTGAATTATTTGTTGCATTGATTCAAGCATTGGTGTTTACATTGCTTTCAACAACATATATTTCAATGGCGGTGCAAGAAGAGTAAGATTATCACGATTAAATAAAGGAGAAAAACATGGCAGTAGAACAAACTTTAGATTTAGCAAAATTAGGTGCCGGTATTGCAATCGGTTTTGGTGCAATTGGCGGAGGTTTAGGTTTAGGTATAGCAACTAAAGGTGTACTTGATGCAATTGCTCGTCAACCGGAAATTAAAGCTGAAGCATTTAAGAACTTTATTATTGGTGCCGGCTTGGCAGAAGCAACTGCTATTTATGCATTGTTTATAGCAATTATGTTATTATTCTCTAAGTAGGTTTTAAGGGCAGATAGAAATGATTGAATTTAATGCTACATTTATCGTTGCAATGTTGAGTTTTGTGTTGTTCATTATGATTATGAACGCAATATTCTACAAGCCTGTTCTAAACATTATGAGAAAAAGGGAAGAATATATAAACTCTAATTATCAAGAAGCGAAAGAATTTTCTCAAAGAGCTGAAGAATTTAATACTCAAAGAAATGAAAAAATCAAAGAAACTCAAGCTAAGTGCCGAATTGATATTAAAAATATTGTTGAAGCAGCACAAACTGATGCGAATTCAAAAACATCAGAGGCGAGAGAAGATGCTAAAGCGAAAATTCAGGCTAAAAAAGATGCGTTAAATGTTGAAGAGCAAAATTTGAAAAATACGGTTAAATCAACAGTGGTAAATGATTTGGCTTCTTCAATCACTTCAAAACTTCTAGGGCAAGAGGTTAAACCTCAATCAGTAAATTATGAAATTGTTAATAAGGTAATGGATTAGTTATGCATGAAATTTTATCATTTTTTAAATATTTAGCAACATCAAATACTATCAACTTCATTATTATGGTTGTGATTTTGGCTGTTATTGTCAAAAAGATGAACCTTTCTGCTTCAATGAACAAATCTATTTCCGGAGTTGAATCTTCAATAAAAAAATCAGATGAGGAAAAGGTTATATCTGAAAATAAATTAGCCGAAGCTAAAGACAGGATTGAAAAACTTCCGACAGACATCAAAAATCTTGAAGAAGAAGCTGTTGCAAAAGCAGATGTCTTTAAATCAAAAATTGAAGAATCAACTCAAAAGACAATTTCCGGTATTGAGAGTAATATTGATAGAGTTATTTCAATAGAAGAAAAGAAAATTTCAAATATAATGACAGGTAAAACAGTCATTGCTTCTGTTGAATTGGCTAAAGATAATATCAAAAATTTGTTGAAATCAAACCCTGATTTACATAACAAATTTTTTGAAGATAGTTTAGATGAACTTGATAAGGTGAAATTATAATGACAGAATGTAGAGTTTCAACGGTTTCAAAAAATTATGCAAAAGCATTGTTAGATGTTGCAGATGAGTTTAATTCTCTTGATTTGATAAAGACTCAGTTGGACGATATTAAATCTGTTTTGCAATCATCTAAGGATCTTCAAATTGTGATGGAAAATTCTTCAATTAGTTCAGCTAAAAAAATAGAAATTTTAACTTCTATTTTCGGTAGCAAAATTGATGAAAAATTGATGAATTTTTTGAAATTATTGGTTGAAAAAAATAGGTTTGGAGAATTTGATTCAATAGTGACTTCGTTTAATGAATTCTTGGATAAGAAATCTAACAAGAAAAATGTTGAAGTTATTTCACCTATTGAATTAAATTTTGAAACAAAATCTAACATATTGTTTAAGTTGGAACACAAATTAAATTGTGAGGTTGTTCCGCATTGGACAGTTGATGAAAGTATTATTGCAGGACTTGCTTTTAAATTTGATGATTATGTAATTGATACAAGTGTTCGCAATAAGATAGAAAATTTATGTAAAAACATATCTAGGTAAAAGGGGAAATTATGGCATTAATACAACCTGATGAAATTAGTTCAATTATAAAAAGCAAAATTGACAATTATGAACTTCAAACAGAAGTTTCAAACACCGGAACTGTATTAGAAATCGGTGATGGTATTGCCAGAGCTTACGGTTTACGCAATGTTATGGCAAATGAACTTGTTCAGTTTGAAGATGGTGAAGGTACCTTGGGTATTGCAATGAACTTAGAAGAAGATAACGTTGGTATCGTAATTCTAGGTGAATATACAAATATCAAAGAGGGTACAGTAGTAAAAACAACAGGTAGAATCGCATCTGTTCCTGTTGGAGATGGTTTAATCGGTAGAATCGTTGACCCTACAGGTAAACCGTTAGATGGTAAAGGTGATTATTCTTACTCAAAAACAAGACCTATTGAAAGGGTCGCTCCCGGAATTGTTGCAAGAAGATCTGTTTATCAACCATTGCAAACGGGTTTAACTGCAATTGATGCGTTGACACCAATCGGACGAGGTCAAAGAGAATTGATTATTGGAGACCGTCAAACCGGTAAAACAGCTATTGCAATTGATACAATTATTAACCAAAAAGGTAAAGATGTAATTTGTATTTATGTTGCAATTGGTCAAAAGGCTTCAACTGTTGCTCAGTTGGCTAAAACATTAGAAGAACACGGAGCAATGGCTTATTCAATCATTGTATCTTCAACTGCGAATGAATCAGCTCCGTTACAATACATTGCACCATTTGCAGGTGTAACAATTGGTGAAGAATTTATGGAACAAGGCAAAGATGTCTTAATTATTTATGATGATTTGTCTAAACATGCTCAGGCTTATCGTGCGATGAGTTTGCTATTGAAAAGACCACCGGGACGTGAAGCTTACCCTGGAGATGTTTTCTATCTTCACTCAAGATTATTGGAAAGAGCCGTAAAATTGAATGACGAATTAGGCGGAGGTAGTATTACTGCATTACCTATTATTGAAACTCAAGCAGGTGATGTTTCAGCATACATTCCAACTAACGTAATTTCAATTACGGACGGTCAAATTTTCTTGGAAAGTGATTCTTTCAATGCAGGTATCAGACCGGCTATCAACGCAGGTATTTCAGTATCCCGTGTTGGTGGTGCAGCTCAAACTAAAGCTATCAAGCAAGTTGCAGGTAAATTGCGTTTGGATTTGGCTCAGTTTGCTGAATTGGAAGCATTTGCTCAATTTGCATCAGACTTAGATGCTTCAACTAAGAAACAGTTGTTAAGAGGTCAAAAACTTACTGAAGTTTTGAAACAACCTCAATACAATCCGCTTAGTGTTGCAGAGCAAGTTTCAATTCTTTATGCTGCAAATGAAGGTTTGCTAGACGATATTGATAACGTTCAAATCGGAAGGTTTAAAAAAGAATGGTTTGTATATTTCAATGCAAACTTCTCTGATTTAGTTGAAAGATTGAACAATGGTTCAGCATTGTCAGATGAAGATAAGAAAACTTTGACAGATGGTTTGACAACATTCAAAACAACATTTTAAGGTAAAAAATGGCGAATTTAAAAGATATTAAAAATAGAATACTAAGTGTTGAAAGTACAAAGAAAATTACACGAGCAATGAAAATGGTTGCGGCTGCGAAGGTTAAAAAATCAGAAACGGCTGTAGTTACTTCTCGCCCTTATACAAGAGAGCTTGTTTCAATGTTTCAAAAGTTGTTGAATTCTGTAACTGAATTCAGTAGTGATTCTTTGAAAATCAAGTCTGCAATTGATGATTATCCTGCACTTCTAAAAACTCGAGAAATAAAGAGTATCGGAATTCTGGTTATGACATCAAATAAAGGTTTGGCAGGTGCTTATAATGCAAACGTTGTTAGAGAGGTTTTGCGCAGAATCAAAGAATATCAATCTAACGGTATTAGTGTAACTTTGTTTGTTGCAGGGCAAAAAGGAATTTCTGCTCTAAGAAAAAAATGCAAAGAACTTGGTGTTCCAATTGTTAAAAAGTATTTTTCAGCTATTGATAATCCAAATCCAATGGAGGCTCGTGATATTGCTGAAGATATGGCTGAATATTTTGTGGCAGAAAAGATTGATAAAATCGAAATTGTTACGACACGATTCAAAAATATGATGAGCTATTTTGTAGAGGATTGGCCCGTTTTACCTGTAGTTGGAATTACTGATGTAAAAGAACGAATTACTGACAACATGTTAGATCCGTTGATGGAATTTATTCCGGACAAGCACCACATTTTACAAAAAATAGTTCCTATGTATATGACAAATATCTTTTATCAAGCATTGTTGGAAGCTCAAGCAAGTGAACTTGCTTCTCGTATGACTGCGATGTCTGCGGCTACAAATAATGCTGAAAAAATGATTAAAGAATTGTCTGTTGAATATAATAAAACAAGACAATTTGCTATAACACAAGAAATTATTGAAGTTGTAAATGGTGCAAATTCGCAACTTAGTTAAATCATTTTAAAAAGAACTTATAAAAACAACCTATTCATTGATTTGAATAGGTCGTTTATTTTACTTGAAATAAATTGTCTAATGTTACATTCAGTGCTTGTGCGATGTTTGCAACAACAAGAATTGTGGGACAAACCTTTGCATTTTCTATCCTGTAAAGGTGTTGTGGCGTAATATCAGCTTTTTCGGCGAGGTATTCTTGCGAAATATGCTGTTTTGCTCTTTCTATCCGAATGTTTTCTGCTAATTTTTTTAATAAAACTTCTTTATCAAACATTCTATTATTCTAACCTGTTTGAGCCAAATATTGTTGGTAAAGATGTATTTCTTTTGACTCGAAAATCTGATAGTGAAAAGGGTGGAGTTGTTGTTCCAGAATGTTCAACATCAACTTTAGAATCAATTAACTCAAGTTGTTCTAAGAATGGATATGGAGAGTGTTGTGCAGAAAAGATACGACGAGCAGGTTGGACTATAGATGATAGTTATCCTTGGTAATTTTTTCCCTCGCCCCTTGTGGGAGAGGG
>DABJ01000007.1:36400-40425 GCA_002102825.1 Candidatus Gastranaerophilales bacterium HUM_12
AGTGACGTAACAATCCCAATCACTAGAATAATTAATTATTCTGTCATTCTGAGCGAATGCGAAGAATCTCATAACTCTCTTTGTTCACTTTTTCTTTTTGATTTCGATGCAAAAAAGAAAAAGTTGAACCGAAAAAGAAAAACACGAACGACCAAATGGCTCGGGTCATCAGGGGCTTTGCCCCCGAACCCCTAATCATGTTCATGTCATTACGAGGAAAGATAATGAGCAAGTAATGAATGTGTTAGAACTGCGTGACGTCGTAATCTTGAACACGGTACACCAATGTCACCCTGAATTTGTTTCAGTGTCTCAAAAGTTAAGGAGATTCCGAAACTAGTTCGGAATGACGATTAATAATAGTCCAAATATCAAAAAGGACAATAACATGAAAACCTTTATAGATTTATCCACCTATCAACCTATCGACCGTAAAGAACTATTCACCTTTCACCATTCACTTAAAGCTATGTGCGTAGCACCTTACTTTTCTGTTGCAAATTGAGTTAGGTGGTTTTGATTTTTAGTTAAAAATTCAACATTTGATTGTTTTAGCATTTCTTCTGCTACATTAGTCTTTTCTGCATCTTTAGGCTCTCCGACATTTGAATTTTGAACAGAAGTTTGGTTGGCTGCAGCCTTTTTTGCTTCACGTCTATTTGTTAAATAAATATTTAATTTTGGAATTCCTCTACCTAATACTATACCAGAGTATGCGTAACCGACTACTTGTGCAAGTGAAAGAATTCTTAGTTTTTTCTTAGTTGCTTTGTCTGCAAGTTTAACCATTTCACTGTAATTCAAAGCTTTACCGTCTTTGAATGCTTTTTGACCTAGTGATGAGTGTAAAATTTCATCTCTTGATTTAAGAACAGAGTTTGTAATCCATTTCATTACACCATTGCCGTCCTTTTTAATCAATGATTTGTCTAAACTTTGAGCAACAAGTTTTTGTACAAAGTTACCTAAGATTAACCAGTTTGCAAATCCAAGAGTATCTTTGATTGTTGATTCTGTAAGTTCGTTGTCATTTCTTGCAGATAAGAATCTAGACATAATTGTTACACCATAAATAAATTTGAATTGCTTAATTGTTGGCGTAAATCCTTTGAATTGGAGGTTTTTAATTAAATCTTGCGGTCTTCCGATTGTTGCAAGAACTCCTGTTCCGAATAATGCGGCAAATAAGCCTTTTTTGATTTTAAATCCTGTAGATTTATCTTCTCCGCCACCACCAACGAATCCGCTCTTTCCTGTTTTCTTTTTGGTTAAATACATATTAACAGGTTGTGCTGAAACACCAACTGCTGATGCAATGCCAATTCCGATTAGAGATCGTTTAACATTCATTGATTTCATTGCTTTTAAGAATGTATTTTTAGTAATATCGGCTGAATTCATAAATGCATCTTGAACTTTATCTTTAGAGAATACTTTACCTAATTTATATAAGTTTTCAACAATATAGTCTGCACTATAGCGAGATGTATGAGGCTTATCGCCTGTGTTTGCGATAATTCTAAAGTTGTTTTCAGCACCAATTGAAGAAATAATTGTATTTTTTGCATTGTTGAATGCTTCTTTTGAAATCTTTTTATTTCCGGATTTAATTTCTGTTTCTAAGATATTTGCTGCTTTTTCAATTTCTTCATCGTTTAAGATTACCCATTTGCCGTTGTCGTTAGGATTTAGAACTTCATAGTTTTTAAGAGTTTCTCTCAAGTATTCTTTTAATGGATTGATTGAAGAATCTGTTTTAGATGCTTTTAGTTTGGCATCATAAATTTTTCCGTGTAAATCAAGAGTTTCTGAATCTGCAAAGATTGAACTAGCTTTGATATCGTTATCAACAAGGTTGTATGCCTTGTTGATTCCTGCAGCTAAAACCAAACCTGCTAAAGAACCATAAGCACCAACTAATGAGTGGTTAACTGTACCAGTACCCTCACGTCTTGCAGTTTCCATGCCGGCATCTGTTCCTCGGCTAAAGTCTGTAATGGTTCTTGGTAAAACCATACAGCCAAGGTCAACTGCACAAGCCCCCCAAGCTTGGTTTGTATCCAAAAATCTTAGAGCCATATCAACTCCACCTGTGAAGTTTGGATTTTGTTTTTTTATTTTGTTGTTTGTGAATCCTGCGGGTATTTGTTTTAACTGTCCGACGTTTTGTTCAATTTTCATATTGTATGATTTGCCTTTGCTTTGTTAATTTTAACCTAGAAATGCTTTAAAAGCTTTGGTATTATCTTTCATTAAGTTTTGGGTAAAAGAGGTGGTTGTTCCTACTGGGGAACTTTGGGCTGGTGTATTTATAGCTTGTTCTTTTTGCATTTTTTCTTTTTTGTTTGTTTGGGTTCTTGTATAAAGAGGAATGAAAATACCAAGTGACAATAATGAGAATGCTAAGTTTCCTGCTTGGCAAATGGCTCTAAGGTTTTTAGCTTTTGTCCTTAATGCCTCATTGCTAATAGCACTTAATTCATCGGTTGATTTCATTTTGGTATGTTTAGCCCAATTCC
This sequence comes from Candidatus Gastranaerophilales bacterium HUM_12, assembly GCA_002102825.1. Classification (GTDB taxonomy): domain Bacteria; phylum Cyanobacteriota; class Vampirovibrionia; order Gastranaerophilales; family Gastranaerophilaceae; genus Zag111. Next base: position 38,920 of record DABJ01000007.1, read on the forward strand.
AGAATTTTTTCATTATATTATCATTTGGATTGGCATCTTTTAATCTGTTGATTAATTTAATTCCATCTTTGTTATGTTTTTCCAAGAATGTTGCAATTCCTTTTGCTGCATAATCCCCTAGGAAATAGAAGCTTGAGAATGTTGCAATATCTCGGATTGTATTTTCGTGTAATTCGTTTTTATCTTCGGCTGCTGCTAAACGGCTTGAGAATGTTGCAGCTGAAATAATTCTTGCTTGATCCATTGTCGGGAAGATGTTTTTGAATTGGAACATTTTCAAACTTGGTCTATCCATAAGCATTGATAATGCCGCAACTCCCCACATCAATGGAACATCAATGAATTTTCTCGCTGTTAATTGTTTTTTCTCTTCCGGTGTTAAAATTCTTTCTTTGTCATCGTTGTAGATTGGAGCACCTTTTTTACCTGACAACTTGTGGGTAATCCATCTGTTAATAGGTTGAGCTGCAACTGCAAGAGGAATAATCATTCCTAAACCGGCAATACTCTTAGCGTTAACTAAATGTTTTGCTTTTGATAAGTATTTTACGAAGTTTCCTTCATTTGCAGTAATGTTTGCGTTTGGAGTAAGAATTCCTTCTTTTGATGCTCCATGTAAAACATCTCCAACGCTGTCACATAAATGACCTAATGAACTAGAGAAGAATCCGGAATCCTTTGAGAATTTGATGTTTTCTGCAATACCGGATTTACTAACTAAGTATTTGTACATTTCAGTAGTATAACCTTTTTCAGGTTTTTCACTGACAATGTTTTTAGCCATTTTTCTTAAATGGTTAGTATATTCTTCATCGTTAGCAAAGATTTCTTTGAACTTTTTCAAACCACCTTTACCGATATCACCATCTACACCCTCAATGTCATCAAACATTGATTTTAATGTAGAAAATACCCTATCTTCTTTAGATGCACCTTGAGCATTTTTGTAATATTTGCTTACGCAGTTGATTGTATCTCCGTTAGCCCAAGATCTTGTAAGATTTGATTTATTGAAAGCCCCCATGATAGGTCTGTTCAAAAGTTTTGCAGCACCCATTACGATGAAACTTGGAATCATACAGTTGATAAGCAGTCCTGAACCCTCTCTTCTAAAGGCTTCAAAACCTCCCATGATGTTTAATTTTCTTTCGCGGGTTTCATTACCGTTTTCGTCTTTTTTCTTAGATCCAATAAATGTTTCAAAGAATGTTCTAGGTAAAATTGCAGTAGACAAGTCCAAAACGGCAACGTTAATCATNNTCATCGGACTTTCTTCACACTTTTGAATTCCTTTAAGTGCAAGACTTCCAAGTCCTGTGAAACTGGTTTGACCCTTGTTCTTTTGACTGACATACTTCGGGGTTCTATTATTTTTTACACTACCTAATTCAACTTTATTAATCATAATAATTTTTTCTAACTAAATACACTTGCTATTTGTCTGCCGAATGTTCCTACATTATAACCAAGACACATGTATATGAAAAGTCCTGAATTTTAAAAATT
>DABJ01000007.1:40444-48453 GCA_002102825.1 Candidatus Gastranaerophilales bacterium HUM_12
CCCCATGTGTCCAAATGTAAAATTAATGTAAAGATGAAATTTTGCATAATTTTATAAAAATAGAACACTTTCTATCAATTTTTTGAGAAAAATGTCAAAAATACACTCAATTCTGAATAATAATTTGCAAAATGCTTGATTTTTTTATAAAAATTTTTTGTAAATTTTTGTTAAGTTTTTGATAATATCTTCATTTTTAATTCATAATCGTAAAGTTAATATGTAGATTTTACTTTTTTCATGACAAAATTGTTATGAGCGGAAATAATAAAATACATTTTTTATTGTATATTTTTTAACTTCCTTTATAGTATTAATATATTGAGAGAGTAGTAAAAGAAAATTTGAGAATGAATAGAATGAGAGAAAGAGATAATAGAGAACGTAATAGAAGGCCAAATAATAGTCAAAGAAGAGCAAGAATGCCTCGAAGATATTCAAATGGCGCAGCTGATAACCCATTTGAGAGTTATCCGTCTAAAAATGACACTTCATTTAGAAAGGTTTTAACAGTGATGACAATAGTCTTCTTTATGGCGATTGCAGGAGTTCTGTTGTTTGCAAATAATCAATCTTTTATTGATAGCAAATTAGGTCAAAATTCATTTATTTCTAAATTGTTTGCTAAATTATCTCTCGGTAATAATTCTAAAGATAAACCGGAATTTAACCTCCCATTTGGACCTAAACGTCAAAATATCTTACTTTTAGGCGTGGATTCAAATGGTGCGGATTCTGATTTGTGGGTTGGTACAAGAACTGATACAATGATTCTGTTGAATATTGACCCAAAAACTAAAACAGTTAATGCTATTTCAATTCCTCGTGATAGTAAAGTTTATTTGCCTAAAGGTATGGGAATTCAAAAGATTAATGCTGCTCATGCTATCGGAGGTGTTGGTATGACGATTAAAACAGTTGAAGATACTTTAGGTGTTCATGTTGATAAATATATAATGTTCCACGATGAGGGCGTTAGAGCTATTGTTAAGGCTTTGGGCGGTGTTGATATTTATGTTGAAAAAAATATGCACTACAACGATAATGCCGGACATTTGCATATCAATTTTACAAAGGGTAAACATCATTTGACCGATAAAGATGTTGTTGAATATTTAAGATTTAGACACGATGCAATGGGTGATATCGGTAGAACTCAACGTCAACAATGGTTCTTGCGTGGATTGTTAGCAGATTTGCAAAAACCGGAAACAATCATAAAAATTCCTGAAATTGTATCTGTTGCTAATAAATATGTGAAAACTGACATGTCGGCTTACGAAATGACACAATATGCCGCTCTTGCAAAACATTTTGATATGGATAATATTGAAATTGCAATGCTTCCGGGGTCTCCAAATAAGCATGGTTATATCAGTTATTGGATTTTAGATCCGGAGAAAACTCAAGAAGTTGTTGATAGGCTTATCTATCGAGAAAGACCGGACGCTGTAAAAGAAACTTATACTGCTAGTATTATGAGTTCGGCTGATAAAACTGATGAGGCTAAAAAGTTGAAAAAAGCTCTTGAAGCTGATGGCATAAATGTTATGTGTACCGGAACTTCAAATTCTACACATTCACAATTTATTGCACATTCAAAATATGTTACAATTGATTATTATGCAAATTTAAAAAAACAAGTTCCGGAAGTTAAATCAAGACAATTCGTATATGACCCAATGAATTACCGTTGCGCAAATACAGATTTTACTGTAGTTGTAGCTCGTGATAACAAATAGATTAAGGAGATTTATTCTATGGTAATGAATGCAATTACATCAAGAAAAAGTATTAGAAAATATTCTGATAAACCTATAACCGAAGAAACTTTGAATAAAATTCTTGATGCAGGTAGATTGGCTCCATCTTGGTGCAATGTTCAACCGTGGAAATTTATTGTTGTGAAATCACAAGAAATTAAAAACTTGTTGTGTGAAGCATCTGGGGGGCAGGCTCAAGTTAAAAATGCAAAAGTTTTGATTTGTGCAGTTGCAGATTTAGATTCATGGTCGCATACAAAATTTGGAAAAATCTTGGCAGAAAAAGGCTTAGATGAAACTTCAATGCAGGCTTACTTGAATTCCAAAGTTTTAAATCCGTCAAATGTTGGTGAGTATGAAGTTTTGTTGAGAAGTGTAGAGGGAGTTACTTATGCAGTGTCTTATATGACACTGGAAGCCCAAGAATTAGGGGTTGGTGTTTGCGTTGTCGGTGCTTTTGCAAATGAAGTTACAAAAACAGATGAAACATTGACTCATAAAGTGAAAGCTGCTTTGGGTTTAAACGAAAAACAAGTTTTGATAGATATTTTAACTCTCGGTTATGAAGATAATCCTCGTGAAACTAAAAAATTAAGAAAATCTTTTGACGAAGTTGTATCTTTTGTATAGGGGTAAAAGTAGAAAGTCTTGATGCTTATTTTAAGTTTCAACTTGAAATGCTTTGACTAATAGGGTATAATAGATATACAAGTCAAAGAGTTAAGCATAGCAAAATGAAAGGGCTAAAAATGTCAAAATGTAATAATAGAGTTGCTTTTTGGGAAAATATATCCTATAATTCATTCATATCAAAGGCTTTAGACAATTTAAATAAAATAAGGGGGAGGAAGGCTCCTGCTTTCACCCTTACAGAAGTATTACTTGCCGTATTGATTGTCGGGATAATAGCAGCACTGGTTTTGCCTGCGGTAGTGACAAAATATCAGGATAAGACATTTGAAAGTGCATTTAATAGAGAAGTCCATTCATTACAGGATTCAATAGACTCATTAGCAGCCGTAGAGAATCAACAATCATTTTATGAAACAACTCTTGCAAAGACACCGGAAACATATATGAAAAAATATTTGAGGGTATCAAAATATTGTGGAGCTAGTGGAAAAGATTGTTTTGGCAAATTTTATTCAGAATATTCAGACCATGAGAAAAAGACTTATACCCCAAGTTATGACGGGAATTGTGCAATTCTTAAAAATGGAACAAGTGTATGCTTAAATGTTAATGGTGGCTCAATTGATATGCTAATAGACGTAAACGGACCAAAAGGACCAAATGTTTTTGGCAGGGATTTGAGAACATATACACATTCTGTTAAAGGTATAACCGGATATGATATGTCATCAAATGGAATAATTTCACTAAATCAAACTCCGATAGAAGATAATGACTCTGACCCTTGCGAGGGAAAAACCTGTGGTTGTGGTGATTTACCTGATTGTGAACCAACTCCTACACCGACTCCAACTCCAACTCCAGAACCTAAATGTACTGCAAGTAATACTTCTTTGGCTTGTTGTAAAGAACGTGGGATTACTAAGGGACAATCAGACCCATGTTGTAAATATTCATATTTTGATAATAATTCAACATGTCACCCGACAAAAATGTTAATGGTAGAATTCAATTCCTCCTATATCGGACCATTTAGTAATACTTCTCAAATTACAGTGAATTGTAGTAGTAATTCTGGTTCTATTGATTTATCCCTAATATCAGGAAATGTCACTGCTCATTGGGCATTCTATAATAATAATATAAATGCAATGCCTGAAGTTAAAACTTATGCTTTTTGGGGCTGCGGTAGTAACAAAAAAGTTATAAGTACTCAAGATTCTGTATCTATGGTAGCAACTGGATTTCTATCTGCAAATATTAAATATAATGGGAAGTCTATTCCGTCTTCTAGTACTTGTTCAACAACTACGCCTAGATGTGTAATGTATTATGAATGGAAAGATTAATTCTAATTGCAATAGTGTTGGCATTACAATGCACACACTATTGCAATTGTTTCCGTGATATGGATTAGTACAACGTGGCACAGTAATCTTGAGTACTGGTACAATCCTCACTCCTTCAAACATGCGGTACGCAGTTTCGTACGACTTCGCCACTTCAATTGGTCAAAATGAGAGGGAATAAGTTGAAACGTAACAGTTTATTCATTCCTCATTATTCTTACATAGTATTGTAAAGTTTATTTACCTATGTTATAATGTAAATACGAAGATTATATAATAATTGGAAGTTTATTATTTAGTTTTTGGGAAAGTTTGGTTATGAATGGCGTATAATATTTACACTGTGAATAATTTTTCGGCGGATTTCAGTAGAATTCTGGATCAAGATGTGCAACCTAGAATGGAAGAATTTGATAATGCCAGATTATCCAAAATACATCTCGGAATATTTTTGAGTTTAGTATTGTTGTTTCTTTCTATAAAAATTCCTGTTATTATTCCCGTTATATTGATTATTCTATACTGGGCTGCTGTCATTTATTTCTATGAAACTCAATCTAAAAAATATATTCCGGTGCTTGTTCAGTTGGTGCCGTTCTTCTCTTATTTCGATATTTCTGTATTGAAGTTAGAAGATTTGACGTTCTCAAGGCTGTTCCCGAAAACTCTTGCAACAAATAGTTTGTTAAGTTTTCATTTCTTTGATTCTTTTACCGGTTCAATAAATAGAGTTAATGTTGATATTTCAAAGTTCGTTTATTCTTATTTGCAACGTTCATCTGCTCTTTGCGTGTTTTCCGGAATTGTAATAAGAGTAAGAACTAAAGATTTCGCTCAAGGTATAACAGTTTTAAGACCAAGAAATTCTAAGTACTTTAGTTTGTCTGATTTGGTTAATGACAATTTTGAAAAAGTTAACGTATCAGATATGGTGTTTGCTTCTCAGTATGCAATTTATTCAAATAATCAAGAAGAAGCAAAACGATTGATTAACAAAAAATTCATAAAATGTTTTTCTTCTTTTGTAAAACGTGTTAAATCTCCCGTTTCATATTGCGCATTTTGTGGAAATTATATGTATATAGCTTTAACTGTTGATGTCGGTTTTTCTTTTACAAATATTTTCAAAAGTGTAAAAGATGAAAAAGCTTTTTCTAAAATATATAATAATTTTGCTGCATTGATTGATGTTGTAAATGGTTTATATGTCATTGAAGATGACCCTAATACTCCGTCATAATCATTTTTCTTCGCCTATGTTGGCGATATCTTGTAAAGTTATAAAGAATATGTTATAATTATATACATAAGTTTAAAGAAAGGATTATTATGTTTGAAATGCTATCTATGGGTACAATTATTGTTTTAGTTGTTGCAATTATTGTCATTGGAGTTTTGTATAATATTTATGTTAAAGTTATACAAAAGAAAAACAAAGTTAAAGAGGCAATGGGCGGAGTTGATGTTCAGTTGAAAAAACGTTATGACTTAATTCCGAATATTTTGACTATTGCAAACAAATTTATGGAGCACGAAAGAGGCTTGATTGAAGATATTACAAACCTTCGTACTCAAGCTGCTTCTATCAGATCAGATGCAAATACTATTTCCGAAAAAATGAATTTGGATAATCAAATTGCAAATAAAATGGGTCAATTGATGGTTAATGTTGAAAATTACCCTCAATTGAAATCTGACCAAACAATGATTCAAGCTATGCAAACTTACTCTGAAGTAGAGGAACATATTGCTGCTGCCAGAAGATTTTACAACAGTGCTGTTAATGATTTGAATAATGCTGTGGAAATTTTCCCAAGTTCAATGTTTGCTGCAATACTTGGAATTACTGCTTATCCATTCTTTGAAGCGGAAGAAGCTGCGAGAAATTCAATTAATGCAAGTGATTATTTCTATAAGAAATAGTTAAAATTTTATATTTCCTAAAAGGGTTGCAGATTGCAGCCCTTTTTTAATGGTAAGAGTTGACAAGTGACAGGTTATAGGTTACAATATTAATATGATTAAAACTTTCAAACATAAAGGGTTGGAAAAATTCTTTAAAACTGGTTCAATGAAAGGAATTCAACCTATTCATAAAGAAAGACTGGAAATAATTTTATCAACCTTGAATGTTATGAAAACTTTGGATCCATTAAAAGCTCCATCTTATGCATTACACCCATTAAAAGGTGATATGAAAGGACAATGGGCTGTTACGGTACAAGCTAATTGGCGCATAACTTTTGAATTTGATGAAGAAATGCAAAATGTTTATATTGTAGATTACAAAGATTACCACTAGAAAGGACTGAGAATTAATATGTTTAATCCTACACATCCTGGAAAAATTTTAAAAGAAATTTATTTAAAAGATTACAAATTAACAGTAACTTCTTTTGCCTTGAAAATTGGTGTTTCAAGAAACACTGCTTCTGAATTGATTAATGGAAGAAGTGGGGTTAGTGCTGAAATGGCATTGAAACTTGAAAAAGCTTTTAATGTTCCCGCTCAATATTGGTTAGATTTGCAAACTCAATATGATTTGTGGAAAGCAAAACAACATGTAAATCTAGAAAATGTTGAAGTTATTGCCCTCTAAAAATTTCAATAAGTGTCTGTAGCTCAGAAGAACAGAGCATGAGTTTCCGAAGCTCAAGGTCGGGGGTTTGATTCCCCCCAGGCACGAATTATGCTGCAGTCGGCATAAAGATTGCTGTTGGTTTTCTGTGTAAGTTTTGTGTTACTCCATCTGATACAGCTTTGCCGTTTCCTGTTGTGATTTCAGTGTGTCCGTATTTTTTGCTATATCCTGCAACACCTTTGCCATAAACTAAAACGCAACCTGCAGGAAGTTTTTTCAAATCAACTCCGTTTGGATTAATTTCTTTGAAGTTTTTATTTCTTCTCATTATTGAAACCATATCACAAGCATTTCCGTATTCGTATTTGCCTAAACCTGCTTTTGAGATTGCATTTTTTACATATCTTGCACATTTGCCAATAAATCCAACTGCACCTGATACAGCTTTTTTAGCTAATTCCCAACCTTTTTTAGCTGAATATCCAAGTCTTTTCCATAAAGATGCATTTTGATTTTGACCTAAGATTGATGCTCCTTTTGACAAATAAGACGGACTACTTAATGTTAATTTGCCAAAGTTGAAACTTGGAAATATCGGTAACCTCATCAAAGGCATTGATGCAAAATTTGTTGGAACAAAAGAGTTGAAAATACTTGCGCTAAATGGATTGTATGCGCTAACTTTTGGAAATGCGCTACAAGCAAATGTATTAGAAAATATATTGGTTGGTAAGCACCATCTAATCATATCTCTTTTATCCCCTTATATATATAAAGTTGATATATGATTGATAATTGCTTTATATTCTCAAAATGTAACAGAATGTTAACTAAAAAATTATAATTGCTTTAGGTTTATTCAGGACAAAATACTTTAGTAATTGGAAACTATTGGCCCCGACGCGAGTCGAACGCGTGATCTTTGGTTTAGGAAACCACTGCTCTATCCTACTGAGCTACGAGGCCTTTTATTGCATATTATGACATAGATATATCTCGTAGGTCAATAGTTATTACAGTCCTGTTTTTTCATCTAATTTGAAATAGTCAATTATGTCATATATTGCAGAAATTTCTTCATAGAAAATTTTTGTTTGTTCTGTCTCATTTCTTAAAGAGAAGAATATTCCACCCGTAAGCTCAAACAAATTTTTACCTGTTGATATAGCAAACATTATTTTATCGTCAAAGAATGCACATTTTGCCCTCTCTGTACCAAATGAAGTGTGAAGATTTTTAAATCTTTCCATAAAAGCAGGAGTAACAAGATAACGACCTTCAACCTGATCTTTGCTATAAACATCATATCTCTTAGTGAAATCTGAATCTTCTAGTTGCATATTCAACATAGATTTTTCAGATTCTGGACGGCATTTACGAATTATATATATTGCTCCTGCAACAAGGAAAAACACATCAACCATAACTAACAAAATGTTATCATGAAAGATAATAGCCATTCCTAATAAAGGAATTAAAGCCAAAATATAAAGATAAATTAAGGAATAGTTAGAATTTCTAGCAGTTTTATCCCCTTTTGTTGTAACTATAGTATCAGATTTGGCATTTTTATTTGAATCAATGAGGATAATTACCCCATCAAAAACTACATACCTGTCATCTTTTTTACCAGAAGTATAACCAAGTGAAGATTCGGATATTTTAAAACTTACGCCGTTATAT
>DABJ01000007.1:48463-59712 GCA_002102825.1 Candidatus Gastranaerophilales bacterium HUM_12
CTTCAAAATTATCATCACAATTTCTATCATTAAACTCCCCAAACAAGTGACTTTTTATAAGAGTTTCATCCGCTATTGATGGAGTTTCAGATAGCCAATGAATATCACCTAAGCTGTTTATAACACTAGGTAACAAGCCCTTCTTAAGTTCTTTCACATAAGAGTTATCTATAAGAATATATGCAATATAAATAGGAATAAAATAAATTATTAATTTAAAAATAAGTCCAACTATACCAAGTTCCTTTAATGCTTCAAGAAATGTTATATGAATCACTGTTTCAAGAAGTCCAATAATAATAAAGATGACAAAAAGCGAAACAAAGAACTCTTTAAGAGATTTCTTTCGCAATTTTTCATACTCTTCAATTTTAGGTGTAACCACTTTTTCATAATTCTTGTAGAAGTTAAGCATTCTCTCGGTTTTTATATTTTTGTTTGAATTATTTATACTTTTAATCATAATGATATTTTATCCCTCCTGTAAATCAAGTCTTATAAACCTGTTTTTTCTGTAAGTTTAAAGTAATCAATTATTTCATATATTGCGGAAATTTCTTTCATAAAATCATTTATATGTTTCATATCCGTTAATGGGTGGAATAAGTCCCCAATTTCAAACAAGTTTTTGTTCGTAGATATCGCAAACATGACTTTGTCATCGAAAAATGCACATTTAGCTTTGTTTGACCCAAATGCAGTATGTAATGTTTTGAATCTTTCCATAAATGCGGTAGTTACAATATAACGCCCTTCAATTTGGTCAGATGAATATGCATCATATTTATTGTTAAATTCAGGGTCTTCTAGTATCATTCTATCTAGTATTTCTTCTTGTTTTCTGTTGCTAAATGCTTTTACCACTCCCCAGATAAGAAGTCCGATTAATAAAATAAATATTACACCCCAAAGCGGTAGTCCATTAGCAAATAAGCATATAGGTAAGGAAATTGCTGATATTAAAATAAGAGGGTCAGAATTTTTAACATTTACATCGCCTTTTGTTGTAATTATGGTTTTGTTTTTGATAGTTTTATTGGAGTCAATATATACTATAACTCCATCAAACACCGGCCAAACATTTCTATTTTTGCCTAAACCTCTTACATTTAATAATTCAGATTCAGATACTACAAAATGAAGGTCTTTGTAGTATCCTGAAAAAGTATCATTATTGGTTCTATTATTATAGATTCCGAACAATTCGCTTTTGCTGATTTCCGAATCAGAAATGACTGTATCATTTGGCTTCCAAGATATTTCTCCAAATGCTTTTAATAATTCGGGCATACATTTCTTTTTGAGTTCAGCATTGAAAACTTTAAGAGAATTTTTCCATATAAAATATATTGGAAATATTGCAATTGGTATGATTACCCATATTGGCATAGTGTATATGAACAAAAAATCTAAAAAACTATGGATTTCTTTCAGTGGTGGAACTCTTAATACTATAATAAAAAATATATACAAGATAACAATTGTGCCAATTGTCAATCCAATAGTTGTCCATAGATTTTTCTTGCGTTCAATTTCTAATTCTTTTAGTTTTGGAACAACATATTTTGCGTAGTTTTGATAAAATTCAAACTCTTTTGAATTTGTAAGCTTTTTTATTTTTGTCATAATATTTATTACCTCAGTCGACCTTTCTTACAAACCTGTTTTTTCCGCAAGTTTGAAGTAATCAATGATTTCGTAGATTGCGGAAATTTCTTTCATAAAGTCATTGATGTGTTTCATGTCTGTTAGTGGGTGGAATAAGTCCCCAATTTCAAACAAGTTTTTGTTCGTAGATATCGCAAACATGACTTTGTCATCGAAAAATGCACATTTAGCTTTGTTTGACCCAAAAGCTGTATGTAAGGTTTTGAATCTTTCCATAAATGCGGTAGTTACCAAATATCTCCCTTCAATTTGGTTTGAAGAGTAAACATTATATTTTTTATTAAATTCCGGATCCTCTAATATAATAGAATTTAAGGCTTCTTTTGCTTTTTTGTTCTCAAAGATTTTCCCAAATATATATGCAAGTAGCGTTAATAGTGAAAGGAAAACCGCAATTCCAATGGGTAATCCAGATATAAAGAAATAACTTATTAAAATTAGTGTGCATACAAGCAAAAGCGGGTTTGAATTTTTTATGTTAAAATCATTCTTCGTGGTGATAATTGTTTTATTTTTAATAGTTTTATTTGAATTTATCATAATAATAACACCAACAAAAACCGGCCAAGCCATTATATTTTTAACACCTTTTAAGAGATTACTCATATTAGTTTCTGATACAGTAAAGCTTAACCCTTTATAGGTTCCGTAGAAGGTGTCATCATTATCTCTTCCCTCATAACTTCCAAAAAGTTCACTTTTACTAATATCTTCGTCTGAAATCTTCTCGGCTTTTGGAAACCAATATAATGAATCAAAAGATTCTAAAAGTTCTGCTGTACATTGCTGTTTTATTTTAGTATTAAATGTTTTAATTCTATTATGCCATATCAAAAAGCTTAAACCTAGTGTAATAGGGGTCGCGGGTATAAATAACATTGTTAAGTAATATAGATTTTTAACTTGAAATCCGAAAATAAGTGCTGAAATTGTGCAGGGAATAATCATTGCAACAATTGTTAATCCAATAGCTGTCCATAGTATTTTCTTGCGCTCAATTTCATACTCTTTCAATTTTGGTAAAACGAAATTTGCATAATTTTTGTAAAATTCAAATTCTTTTGAATTAGTTGAAGTTTTTTTGTTTGTCATAATCTTAATTATAACAAATTTTTTTTATATATTCAAATAATTTGCACTTTGTTTTTTAAGGTCAAAGGTATAATACAAAAATTTTAAATATAAAATTTTGATAACTTAATTTTTCTTTATAATTTTATTATTGGTGTTTTTGGGGTATAATTAAAACGTAAATGGAAGTGTATAACTTAAAGGCGTTAGATAGAACGCAGAAAGAAAAGGTAATTTTATGAAACCTGAAACAAAAAGCTTTCAATTGGAAATCGGTGGCAAAACCGTAACCATTGAAACCGGAAAGTATGCACAATCAACAAATGGTTCAGTTACTGTTAGATGTGGTGATACAATGTTATTTGTACACTGTGTTGTTTCTAAAGAACCTCGTGTTGGGATAGATTTCTTCCCATTGTTGATTGATTATGAAGAAAGAATGTCATCAATCGGTCGTATTCCTGGTGGTTACAATCGTTCAGAAGGTAAAGCAAGTGATAAAGCTATCCTTGTTTCAAGATTGATTGATAGACCAATTAGACCTTTATTCCCTAAAGGTTATAGAAATGATATTCAAATTGTAGCTCAATTATTCAGCTATGACCAAGAAAATCAACCTGATACATTGGCAATGTTAGGTGCTTCTTGCGCTTTGATGTTGTCAGGTGCTCCTTTTGAAGGACCAATCGGTGCAGTTAGAGTTTCTCGTGACGAAAACGGTAACTTGATTGCTAATCCGACACACCAACAAGCAAAGGCCTCAGACCTTGATATAGTTGTAGCAGGTACTCACGATTCAGTTATAATGGTTGAAGCAGGTTGTAAATTCGTTTCCGAAGACGATATTATGGCTGCTGTTGAATTTGCTCAAGGTGAAATTAAAAAACAATGTGAAGCACAAGCTGAGTTCGCAAAAGCTTGCGGAGTTGTAAAAGAAGAATTCGTAAATCCTTATGATACAACAGAAATCAAAAAAATTATTGAAGAAACTGCTCACGATATGATTTTTGATGCTTATCACCACTTTGATAGAGAATATAGACAAACAAAATTGGAAGAAGCTAAAAAATTGGTTAAGGAAAAAATTGATGCTCTTTCAGATGACGATTACATCAAGAAAATTATTGAAGAAACAGGAATTGACTTCGTTGCAGAAGAATTCAAAAATGCAGAAAAACATATTATGCGTACTATGATTCTAGACGAAGGTGTTAGAGCTGACGGTAGAAAACCAACCGAAGTTCGTCCTATTTGGTGCGAAGTTGGTGTAATTCCTAGAGCTCATGGTTCTGCTGTATTTACAAGAGGTCAAACTCAAGTATTGTCAGTTGCAACTCTTGCAGGTCCTGCTATGCGACAAGAGCTTGATGGTGTTGATCCTGAAACTGAAAAAACTTATATGCACAAATACATCTTCCCAGGATTTTCAGTTGGAGAAGTTAAACCTTTAAGAGGTCCTGGCAGAAGAGAAGTTGGGCATGGACACTTGGCTGAAAGAGCTAATGTTCCTGCATTACCATCTCAAGAAGAATTCGGTTATACAATTAGAGTTACATCTGATGTATTAGAATCAAACGGTTCTACTTCAATGGCTTCTACTTGTGGTTCATCAATGGCTTTGATGAATGCAGGTGTTCCTGTAAAATGTATGATTGGCGGTGTTGCAATGGGTATGATTACAGAAGAAGGTAAAGAACCTGTTGTATTAACTGATATTCAAGGTATTGAAGACTTTTTAGGTGATATGGACTTTAAAGTTACAGGTAATGATACAGGTATTACAGCTCTTCAAATGGATATGAAAGCTAAAGGTATCGCTAACGAAACATTGCGTAAAGCTTTAGCTCAAGCAAAAGAAGGTAGATTGCATATCTTAGGTAAAATGAGAGAAGCAATCACTGAACCAGGACCAATGTCACCATTTGCGCCAAGTATTACAACAATGACTATTCCAACAGAGGATATCGGAACAGTTATCGGACCTGGCGGAAAGCAAATCCGCTCAATAATTGATGCTTCAGGTGCCGAAATTGATATTCAAGATTCAGGTGTTGTAACTATTACTTCTAATGACCAAGAGGGTGCTAAGATTGCAATGAAGATGATTAGAGATCTTACATTCAAACCGGAAGTTGGTATGGTTATTAAAGGTAAGGTTGTGAGAATTATTCCTATCGGCGCTTTTGTAGAATTAGGTGGCGGCAAAGATGGTATGGTTCATATTTCACAAGTTTGCAATGAAAGAATTGAATCAATTGAACCTCATTTAACTATTGGTCAAGAAGTTATTGTAAAAGTTATTAAAATAGATGAAAAAGGTCGTGTAAACCTTACAATTAAAGGTGTAACTGAAGAAGATAAAGCGAAAGTTATTCAATAGTTTAATAATTCAAATTTTAAACCCCCTTGAGTGATAATTCAAGGGGGTTTAATTTATATATTATTTATTTAATGTCGGTAGGACTATTGTTTCGCAGAAATATCCTGTTTTAATTTTTTCATTTGAAGCATTATAAAATTCTTTTCCTGCCGGAGGTAATTGGGCTTCCATTCTTTTTATTTTTTCAATGGCAAACTGATTCATAAGTGGAGTATATTTATCAACTGTTTCTTTGTTAACAAGGAATGGTAAGTATTCTTGATTAAATATGCATTCATTTATTAATCCAGTCATAAAATATACAAATCTATCATATTTATCTTTTTTATCGGCTTTTTTATCTAACATGATTTTTGTAGAATCAGGTATTACTTCACTTATAAAATCTTTTATTTTTAGTCTTTGGTTATGATTTAGTTTTGAAACGTCTTGGAACATCAGTATAATCGCATTTGTTTCACTATCAACATTCGGATCGCTCTTGTATTTGTCAATTTCATTCATAAACGCAAGAGAAGTAAGATTCCGTTCTCTATCTGTCATTGGAAGCAAGAGTTTTGAATATAACTCATTAAGTTCTTGTTTGTGTGTTGAAATAAATTTTTGAAATTCTTTATCTTTGCCATTTATTTCATTTGAATTCGTCGTAATATTTACATTTCTAAATTTAGGTTTGTTGTAAGTAATTGCAAGTTCATTTATTGCACAATTTGTTGTCATTACTTCTTTTTCATAACTATTAAAAAATTGAGCATTAAGATCATCAATATAGTCCGGAGCTCCATCAGTTCTCCAAATTTCTTGAATATCCTCTGCAGTGCAATTTTCTGGAAGATTTGCAACTTTTAATTTGAATGTCAAATCTGCATTCTCATTCATAAATTGGGAATATTTTTTTAGAAGAGGGCTTGGAAGATAATTTGCTCCTCCTTTAATTTTATCATCAAAAACTTCATTAACTTTGTCAAGAGAAAAACTGTCTTCGTCAAATTCTTTATCTTCACTAGGAGTTGTTGTTTCTTCTTTTTCTATCGGGGTTGGAGTTTTAATATCTTCAACTTCGTTTTGTTCTATATGTCCATATCTTTCATCAAAATGTTTTTCCCATTCTTCTTGTTTTTTATAATGTTCAGCATATTTTGCTTCTCTTTCAGGAAAAATTGTTTGAGTATAGTCAAGCAAATGTGCGTATTCTGAATTTACGTGGTCAACTACTTTTTTGTTTGAAGTATCAGGAGTAACGATTTCCAAATCTGTATTGATTGGAAGATTTCCCCCACTTCCGTAAATATCTTCAAACATGTCGATTGTATCTGTGATTGCATGTGCATAAATATTTTTCATTATTGGGTTTCTGTTCCAATAACGCTTTAGCATAAATTCTTCGTCACCTTTATGCCCGTTGATTCGTTCCGCTTCAGCGAAGAATTTCAAATCCTCTGACAAATGTGCTCTTTCTGCTGCGACTGTCATAATCGGGCTTAAGTATTTAACAATAAATGATGCTTCTGGATCATCTTTTGCAAATCTTTTTCTGATTTTTTTCTCGACATCGACGTTTGTCATTGCAGACGATTTGATATCATCTGTCAATTGTTTCTTTTTATATGTTGCGATTGTATATTTTCTTGGTGTTCTTTTCTCTTCAACTGGTGCTTTATTTTCTGTACGTTCTGTTTTATTTCCTTTCTGTAAATGAACGGCCGGATTTGTTGTGTTTTTAGGGAGAGTTACAAAGAATTTTCTATATTCATCTCTTGTTGCAATGAATGAATTCCAGAATGCTTGTTTTGGAAATTTAATACCATAACCGGCAGTTGTTTTATCTGTAATTGGTTTTGTAATAATTCCTTTGTATTCATCATTTAAATCTTTTGTGTAGAAATCCTTGTTGATTTCTTTGATTGTTTTACCCTCTGTGTAAATTTTCTTTAGTAAATACATTCCGAAATTGTTACTGCCATCTTTTAACAATGGGGCATCTGACATTTCTTTTGCGGTTTTAATTTCATATAAAACACTAGAGATATTTCTTGATTTATTTTCATGTAAGTTTTTGAATAAATCTTCATTTGGGTAAACATTTTTTACATCTTCAAAATTATCTGCCACATTAATATATTTAAAAACCTCATTCATCATTTGTTCTGGTGGAATATGTTGTCTTGTTTCGTAATCATAATCCAAATATTCTTTCATTGATTGAGGCATGTTGTTTCTATTAAAGTCTTGTTCATAGAAGTTTTCAGGAGTTCTGCCTGTAAATGAAATTCCAAAATCTTGATAAGCATGTACGTTTGTATAACTTATTTGTGGATTTGTTGCATTTTGACTTGTTTTATCATTTTTTTCCCTATTATAAACGTAAGTATTTATTGGAGTTAAATGTGGGGTTGCTGTAATTTTCATTTTTTATCCTTTTATAATGTATGAGTCTGTTATTCTATTTTAATACTAAGAAAAATAAATTTTGCTAGTAAAAGGTGTGATTTTTACACTTTTTTATCTTTTTTAACTCTTTTTAATAGTTTTTTATTGTGGTATATTTTGAATATAGGATAAATGGAAATTGGAGAGATTAATATGGTAGATATAATTACAATTGGCAGTGCAACCATGGACGTTTTTGTTGAGTGTGATGATGCAAATATTGTATCTGTTCGTTCGTTGAAGAAAAAATCAGAATTTATGAGTTATTCTTATGGCGCGAAAATTGAAATTACAGATTTTGCATCTCAAGTCGGTGGTGGCGGAGTTAATACCGCAACAAACTTTGCAAATTTAGGTTTTTCTACCGGTGCAATATTTAAAGTTGGAGATGATATTTATTCACGAGGTTTATTTGAATTTTTTAAGACCCGAAATGTTGATTTGTCTTATGTAATTCAAAATAAAAATGAATCTACTGGCTTTTCTATAATTCTTACAAGTTTTGAGGGGGATAGAACTGTTCTTGCTCATAGAGGTGCTAACGCACATATTAAAAAGAGCGAAATCAATTTTGATGCAATTAAAAATGCTAAGCTTCTTTACATAGCTCCATTAAATGGGGATAGTAATAAGGCTTTAGATGATATTGTGAAATTTGCTAAAGAAAATAATACCGCAATTTGTTTTAATGCCGGAACTACAGGTTTGAAAAGAGGTTTTAATTACTTGAAAAAAATTCTTGAATCTGCACAAATAGTTGTTATGAATAAAGAAGAAGCTTCTATGGCTACAGGTATTCAGTTGCGTTCAGATACGAAAGATGAAAAATTTTCAGAAATGCTTGTTCACCCAGATTTAAAGGCTATGTTTAAAAAGTTGAAAGTTTCTGAATATCAAATTATAGTTATAACAGATGGCGGAAGTGGTGCTTATGCTTATGATGGCAAAAAATATTACTACTGTCCTTGTTTCGAGGGGTCTGTTACTTCAACATTAGGTGCAGGTGATGCTTTTGCATCTACTTTTTGTGCTTCATTGATGAAATTTGACAAAGATATTGAAACCGCATTGAAAGTCGCTTCAATAAATTCTGCTGGTGTTGTTTCTGAATTTGGTGCTACACAAGGATTGTTGACTTTTGATGATATAATTCAAAGACTTGAACAGCATCCGGATTTTAAATGCAAAATCGAAATGGATTAATTTTTGAACTTTTAAATTTTTACATCGTTATATAATTGTAACTTGTAAATAAGGAGATCATAGATGACAGAAGAAATTAAAAAGTGTGATTGTAAAGAGAAAGCTATTAAAAAATTGAAAGAATTTATATTTATTGCGGGTGCGGTATTTGTTGGTGGAACATTGGCGATTTTATTGAGTGCTAATATCTTAAAACCAAAATGCCATTGCCCTGCTCCTTGTCCAATTCATCAAGGTATAATGCAGCCAATGCCTCCGGCACCAATGATAAACCATGGTTATCGTAGTGAATTCGGGGGACCGGGGGAAGGTTTTAGAGCTCCTGATCATAAGATGTTCAAACGTCATGGTAAAATGCATAGAGAATTCAGACCGGAAGGTTCTGCTCCGAGAGATTTTGGACGTCCTAATGATATAACTTCTCCTGCTGCTCCAAAAACTCATAAATAATTTTCTAAAAATAAGATTTTTTAAAGATAATCATACCTTTTTGTATGGTTATCTTTTTATTTGTTCAAAAATCCAAAAGATAAATTGCCCACTATGGCAATATTATTATGTGCAATATTGTAGTTAAATATATTAGCGAAAGAAAAAGATGTACAAGTATAATATGAATAAAATGAATTTGAAATCAAAACTGAAAGATATGTTTAATTTGAAAGTCCGAATGCTTTTAACTCATGGTGTTTTGTTCTTTTGTATAATTTTATTTTTCAGTTGTTCTGTTTTAGATGAATTTGTTCTAATTCCGACTGAAGCCACGGTTTGTGCTACAATTTTGTTTTTAGCGATTGAATATATCTTTGATAATTATGTTATTAACAAAAAATTGAATATAAATAATGATGAATTTCTGAAATATAAATGTTGTAATGTCTTGAATGATTGTGATTGTAACATGGCAAGGCTTATTGGCAATGTTTTTGATATGACTACAGAAATAGTTGTTTGTAAAGATGTAAAAATGCGTTATACAATGTGCTCAAATGTATTTTTAAAGTTTATCGGACTTCCATCGAAAAGTGTTATTGGTAAAACCCCTAATGAATTGTTTGATAAAAAAGATGCGGTCATGATTTCGGGGTATGATTCTCTTGCGATGACTCAACGAACTCCTATTACCTATAATATGAAGTTCTCTCGTGAGGGACGAGAACAAATTTATGAGCGGATTTCTTCTCCTATTATTAGCAATGGTACTGTTGTCGGAGTGTTGACTCTTACTCGTAACGTAACCGATTCTGCAAATTTGAGAAAATCTCTAGAATTCTCAAATTCTCGTTTATGTTTGTTATTAAATCATTTACCGATAATGGCATTTATTTTAGATACTCAAGGAAACTTTGTTTTTGGAAATGAAAATGCTAAAAACTTCTTTCTCAAAGGTATTGATGCAACTGTTGAGGGATTGAATATTAAATATGATGTTAATGATTTGAAAAAGCTTATTGTTACAACTCATAATGACGTTTTGTGGCGAAATGAGTCGAGTCATTTTGAGAAAATTTGTGTTGCTGCAAATGGAGATAAATATACTTATGATGTAAGTGTTGTCCTGTTGAGAGATGAAAATGAGGTTCCTGAATATGTAATTTCATTTGTAAAAAATATTGAAAGTGAAAAACGTATTAATGACCAAAGGGAAACTTATATTGCAACACTAAGCCACGATTTGAAAACTCCTACACTTGCACAAATTCGCTCTCTTGAATTATTGCTTAGTGGTCAGTTTGGAGATTTTAATGAGGCTCAATCAGAAATGCTTGCACTGACTCTGGATTCTTGCAAATATATGTATGAAATGCTTTACACTCTTCTTGCATCATATAAGTTTGAAAATGGTGAAGTCGTATTAAATTATACAAATTTTGATTTGATGCCTGTTGTACATTCAAGTTTGGAAGCTTTGTCAAAAAAAATTCACGAAAAATCTCTAAAGATAGATATTACTCCATCTGTTGCAGATTTAAAAATTTCGGGAGATAAAACCGAACTTAGTAGGGTTGTTTCTATTTTTATTAAAAATGGTATTACTTATGCACCGGTTGGTTCAAAAGTTGAAATTAGTATGCGTAAAAAACATCATTCTTTTGAATTCAAAGTCAAAAATTCAAGTAAATATATTCATCCTGAGAGAATGGAACTCCTATTCTCAAAATACTCAACTTCTGAACAAAAATTTGATAAAGTTGGTGTTGAAATTGGTATGTATTTAACGAAGAAAATTATTGAAGCTCATGGTGGACGAGTTATTGCAGAAAGTTCAATTATGAATTCTAATACTTTTGGATTTAATATTCCTATTGAAAATTTTTCTCAGAATTATTCTGTTAAAGTTCCTGTAACAATTTAATTTATTATTACAAATCTTGAGTAAAATCTTTTCCGCCTGTTGCTTTGTACAAATTAATAGTTGAAATTACACGGTTAATATTATTTGTAACCATATCTTCCTCAACAATCAAAATGTTTTGTTGGTCTTTCATATTATCGA
>DABJ01000007.1:59730-76107 GCA_002102825.1 Candidatus Gastranaerophilales bacterium HUM_12
CCAATTTTGTATTGGTTGTTAGACAAATCAAGTTTTTCTTTTTCAAGATTGAAACGTTCCTTGCTCTTTTCGTAATTTGAATTGGCTGTTTTAATACTCATCATTGCATCGTTTAACTCTTGAATTGATGTAAGAATTGCTTTTTCATATATTTGCAAAGCTTTTTCATACTCAAGTTTATTGTATTTTAATACAGCTTTTTTATAGCCCCCTGTGAATAAATCAAGCGATGGTGCAACTCCTGCTGTTGATAAGAATGTGTGAGGAGCAAACATTCTGCACCAATCGTAAGAGTTAAATCCTATTTGTCCATAAACTCTGAATTTTGGTAAAAAATCTCTTCTTGCAACTTTTATATCAATCCCTGTTTTTTGAATGTATAATTCTGCTTTCTGCACATCAGGTCTATTACCTATGTATTCAGTTGAGATTTCATTTGGAGTTGGAATTGTAGATATAGAGTCATAATTGCTTCTGTCTATTTTTGTAAGCATTCTATCACCAAGTTGGGTAATTAGTTGGTTTACGACAATATCTTGTCTTTCTTCTAAAGAGTTTAATCGCTCTTGCATTTGAGTTAAGGATTGTTTTTCTGATAGAACTTCAGCAATTGGGCATAAACCACTGTTATACTTTTGCTCTTCCAGATTTACAATATTTTGTTCAATTTCTAACAAATCCTTTTGATTTTGTATAAGTTTATCAATTCCAACTAATGTGTAATAATTTGAAGCAAAGTTTGATGAAATTGAGATGTATGAAGCTCTTTCATCTTGGGTTGTCATTTCAATTTGTTTTTTCAAACTTTTAGTTTTTAAATAATTTTCACCCCATAAATCAACTTCATAAGACATTGTAAGAGGCAAGATATAATGAGCTTGGTTGTAATCTGGAATAACGACATCTCCAAATCTTTGCGTACTTCCTGTGAATTCTCTCTGCATTGTGCCGTTGAAATACAATTGAGGTAGTTGATTTGCAAAAGCTTGTTTCATCACCTGTTGAGATTGCTTGTTTTTAATGGTTGCAATTTTTAAATCCGGATTGTTTTTGTATATAGTCATTAAATAATCATTTAACTTTTGATCGTTAAATTTTTGCCACCAAGTTAAATTCATATATTGTAAATCATTGTTATCTTGAATATTTTTAGTTTTTGCAAATGTTTGTGTTGGCATTAGGGTTAAACATATAAGTAAAATTATTAATTTAAGTTTTTTCATGATATTTTTTATCCTTTTTTATGTTATTATGATAACACAAAAGGAAATCATGAACAACGAACAGAAAATGAAACGCAAAATAGGCTTGGAATTGACAGGTGTTGGAAATTTGTCAAAAATGCTTGCTATACAAACATTTACAAATCTTCAATACGATGTTACGCCGGAACAATTTTCAGTTTTATCTGTTTTGATTGAAAATGAAGAGCTTTATCAAAGACAAATTTCTGCTTTAACTCTAAAAGATAGAGCAAATGTTTCGAGAATTGTTTCAATATTAGAAAATAAAGGGTATATCTCTAAAACAGAGAGTGTTTCAGGTCGAAAAACTTTTAAAATCTCAATAACAGATGAGGGACGAAAGGTTTATGAACAAGTAAAACCAACAATTTTAAAGATTTGGTCTTATACTTGCAAGGATATTCCGGAAGAAAAAGTTGATGCTTTTTTTGAAATCCTTTCGGAAATAAAAAAAAATTTATTAGCAAAAGTAAATATACAAATATGAGATAAGAGGAAAATATGACAAATTTTAAGAAAAATTTTAGTGAAGATTCCCACCCCGTAGGAAAATGGAGAAGAAGTCGTGAAGATTTAGAAATTTTAGCGAAAGCAAAATTGAAAAAACGTCGTCCGAAATTAACGAAAAAAAGAGTATTTTTACCTGCAATTGCTGCCGGTATTCTAGTATTGCTAGGTCTTTATGCTGCAATTATGTCAACACATTATCAGTCAACAGATGATGCTTTTGTTGAGGGTAGAATTATTTCTGTTGCCCCAAGGGTGTCTGGGCCTGTAGTTCATTTGCTTGTTGATGATAACCAACAGGTTAAAAAAGGCGAACTTCTTTTGGAAATTGACCCTAATGATTATAAAGTAAAATTGCAACAAGCAGAGGCAAAATTGGCAGAAGCAAAAGCCAGATTAAATGTTTCAACTCATGATGTATCTAAAAACGCATCAAATGTCAGTCAATCTGTAGATGATACAACCTCTGCAATGTCAAAACTTGATTTCGCTCAAAAGGATTATAAGAGATATAACGAAATGTATAAAACCGGTGTTGTATCTAAACAAGACTACGATAGAAGTTCTAAAGATTTAGACGTTTCAAATGCAAATTATCAATCAGCTTCAAATCGTTCAAAGGCAATGAAATCGGAACTTGAATCATCAATTGCCAAAACTCAATCCGTTCAAGCTGAAATTCAAAGATTGGAAGCTGAGGTTGAACAAGCTAAATTGAATTTAAGCTATACGAAAATTTACGCACCATCAAACGGAAAAATTTCAGCAAGAAGTGTTGAACAAGGAAACTATGTACAGGTTGGTCAACCTTTATTGTCTGTTGTCCCAGAACAAATTTGGGTTGTCGCAAATTACAAAGAGGGTCAGTTGACTCACATGCACCCGGGACAAAGAGCTTGGATTTCTGTTGATACTTACCCAGGAAAGAAATTCAAAGCACATGTTGATAGTATCCAAAGAGCAACTGGTGCTAAATCAAGTTTATTTCCTCCGGAAAATGCCGTTGGTAGTTATGTAAAAATTGTTCAAAGAGTTCCTGTTAAGATTATGTTTGATGAGGATTATACAAAATATAATATTGTTCCGGGAATGTCTGTTGTTCCAAAAGTTAAAATTAAATAATTTAAACTTCAAAAATAACTAAAATAAAAACCCTCGATAAAATGAATTATCGAGGGTTATATTTTTAAACTATGCATTTATTATTTAGATTTGGTCCAGAGAAATTGCATTAACTCCAACTTCTCTTGCTTTATCCATCAATTTTACAACTGTTCCATGGTTAGAATTCCCGTCTGTTTCAATAAGTAAACCGTCCGGATAATTCTTGATTTCTTGACTTAAAACATTCCCAAGATTATCCGCAGGAACTTCAACGTTATGGATATAATATTTGTTGTTGCTTGTAACAGTAACAGTTAAAATCTTTGATTCTTTGTCCATTTTAGTTTGTTCCACATTTTCAGGAACTGTTAAACCGATACCTTGTTGGTCAAGCATTGGAGCTACAACCATCATAATGATTAAAAGTACCAGAAAGATATCTGTCAATGGAGTAATATTGATTTCGTTAAATGTTTTTTTCATTATTCTTCACCCTCCGGCACATTTACTTTGTTTTTGCTGTCAAGGTCTTTTTGTGCTTTTGCGCTCAATGGTTCACCTGCAACAACCAGTTTTTTGAATTCTGCATCTTGTGCCGAATTCATAACATTCATTATTGTTGCACTTTTTACATTTTTATCAGCCTTAACAACAACTTCAGCTTTCTCATTATTACCTCTTGCTGCTAATAATTTATCCGTTAAAGCATCTGCTTGTATTGGTTCATCATTAACATACATATTTCCATCTTTTGTGATTGAAACAGTAACTTTTGCATCTTCAATAGTTGTCCCGTTGTTTACTTCCGGAACTTCAACCGTTTCTTCCATTGATTTGAATGATGGAGCTATAACCATCATGATAATCAATAAAACTAAGAAAATATCTGTTAATGGTGTGATATTTATTTCTGTAAAAAGTTTTTGTTTTTTGTTTGATGAAAATGCCATTTTTATACCTTACTATAAATTGATTTTTGAAGATGTGTATTTTGAAGCTGGTTGAGGTTCGTTGTCATCTGAATCTACAAAACTCAAGAATAACAATTTGATTAATTGGAAATCATCTTCGTAGTGTTTAACAATTGATTGGAATGAGTTGTAAAATACTACTGCAACAATCGCAACACCAAGACCGAATGCTGTAGCAATCAATGCTGAACCAATACCTGATGCGATAGCTCCTGAGTTAGCACCCAAGTTCGGCATATCAACGAAGATAAGCAGAATTCTTACAACAGTACCAAACAAACCTAAGAACGGTGCCACACCACCAATTGTACCTAGGATTGTTAAATGGCTTTCTAATTTTCTTGATGCTAAAGCTGCTGAAATATCAAAAGAACGAGAAAAACCTTTCTTTTGTTCTGAAAAAATTCTTACGGCTTCTTCAATAACTTCCCCTATAACACCTCCACATCTGATTGCGATGTTTTGTGCTGCAGACAAATCATTTTTAGAAAGTTCTCTGTTTAATTCTCTCATGTAGATTGTAATATCACGTTGGTTTTTTGAGTAGAATGACCATTTGCTGATAACAACACCTACAACTAAAATTGAACATAGGAAAATCGGTAATAATACCGGCCAGTCCATTTTAATTGATTCTAATAATAAATTCATAGTTTCTATCCTCTTTTTATGTAATAACTTATTTTCTGATTAGTATTTTGATGCTCCAAATACATTGTAGTCAAATGTAAATTGAATATCGATGCTTGAGTTTTTGTATTCAGGCGGTAATGGTCTGAATGGAGCGGATAAGTGAACGGCATTGATTGCTGCTTTATCTGCATTGGGAAGACCTGATGATTTGAATACACTGCATGAAAGTAATCTTCCGTCTTTTGCAATCTTGAATAAAAGAACTACACGTTTACTTTCGTTACCTTTTGGTGGATCCCAGTTCATTTTGATTCTTCTTTGAAGTTCTCTCATGTATGGACCAAAATCCGGTTCTCTGATTGCGTCAATTCCCGGACGACCTCCGCCGCCCCCTGGATTACCTCCGCCGGAGCCTGAACCCCTTCCGTAACCGGAACCTGTGCCTGAACCACTTCTACCAGTACCAGAACCAGATGATGCAATTCTTGATCCGGAACCCCTACCAACCGGAGCGAGTGACGGATTTGGAGCATAAGTTCCGCTACCTCTTGAACCGCCTGTTCTAGATGAACCTGAACCGCTGATTGGACCTGTTGCGTACTGTCCTGCTCTTGTTCCTCCTGCAGGAACCGGAACCTTAAACGGAGAAGAACTTGGTCTTGAAACCGTTTTTGGTGTCATTGGAGGTTTGATAGATGGTCTTGCTGTTGGTGGTTGAGGTCTTGCAACAGTTGGTTTAGGTATTGCTTTTTCAACTGTTGGTGACGGTTTGACATTCTTTTGTTGAGTTGTCATTTTAGGTTGCGTTTGGCTCGGCGCCTTTTTAGGTGCAACACTTTGAGCTATTTTATTTACTATAGATTGTTTTTTAGGAGCAGGAGCCGGTGCCGGTGATGCAGCTTTTGGTGTTGCAGATGGAGCTGCTGATGGCATAGAAACAGGAAGTTTTGGATTATTAATCCCCCCAGTTCTAGAATTTTTGTCTGCTCTAAATTTTGTGTTTTTATTCTTTGGTGTTTGTTCTTTATCTACAAGAACAAATTCAATATCTTTGGTTTTAGGCTGTGGCTTGTTAAATATAGAAAGATTAATTCCAAAAATAGCGAGTATTGTTACAATAAGCCATATTGTAAGTAATGTTGCAGGGTGCAAAATTGTAGAAATTACAACCCCTTGCTTTAATGAAATTGAATCATCGTCTTCTTCCCTTGTAACGGCAGGCATTACAAAATTGGATTTGTTTTTTGAAGAGTTTTCGTCATATTCTCTTCTGTTATTTACATTTTCAGTGTATTTCCCTAATATTGACATTTTATTCCCTAACAACAAATAATTTAATTTTCTATTTCTGTTAATAATTCTATTTTAAAGTAAAAATAAAATTATTGCCCGATTTACTGATTTTGGGAGCTTGACGGATTAACTGTAATCGGTTGGGTAAGAATTAATTCAACAGATGCGTTCGCTGGAATTTCTACATCTGAACCTTTATCCCAAATTGATTTTACAAGTCCTCCACCTGCTCCAACAGCAGTCATAAGTGCTGCACCACGTCCTACACTTCCTCCGGAAAGCGGTCCTGCAATTGTACCTAAAACAGCACCTGCACCTGCTCCGATTGCAATATCTTTTGCGTATTCGGTAGTTGTTTCAAACTTCGTTCCGCCAATTAAAGTTCCTGTATTATCATCTGTCTTAATTAAAGCTGATATTGGGATATTCAATCCGCTCGGAGTGATTATTGATGTAAATCTAAGTGTTAATTTACCATTCATAGTTCCATGTTTTGCTTTTGAAACTTCAATCACGGTACCTGTGATTGAGCTACCTGCAGGAGCAATTCTGTTTCCTTTGTAATAAAAATCAGAACTTAGTGCTAATGTGATAGTTTGTCCTTGGTAAGCGGTTTCAGAGCTTATTGGAGCCATTAATGCAGCTCTAAAAGTTTGTCCTGCCGGAACAGTAACAACACTTCCTTTTAATGTATTGTTATTTACATTAAAAGTTTCTGGTGCATAGTAGTTAGAATTATATTGCGGTTGAGCTGAATTTTGTTGGTAGCTGTAATTCCCTGCAGCAAATACACTTCCGGAAAAAACTAATAAAGCTGAAACTATTAAAATTCTTCTCATTGGATACTCTCCTCCCTAAAACATAATTCTTCTATTTAATTATTTTATCTCATTTAAATATTTTGTCAATTTATTAATGTCTAATCTGTTAAGGTATGTGTAATAGATGCCGGTGCGGTTAATATAATAATCTGTTGATCACCTGCCGGAATTTTTGTTGCTTGTCCCATAGAACGCTTTCCTCCTGGGCGAACTTGAAGTGTTGCCGCTCTGTGATTCCAAGAAATTCCTTGATATTTGCTTTGGTAGTGAGGCATTTTAACCCATTCAGATGGCGGAGTTAGTTCTCCTCCGATTAAGTTTCCGTTAGAGGAATAAATATAACCTTTTATTGGAATTTCAAAACCATCTTTCATTACAAGTTTTGTAATTTTAATTTTCATAGATGCATTTGTTCCTACAACAGGTTCATTTATTTTTTCAATATATCCGTAAAATTCGGTATCCCGAGGGATAATATTTGTTTCATACATAAACAAATCATTTGTTGCAATGAATTTAACTTTATACCCTTCAGGACAGGTTTCTGTTGAAATTTCCTGAGTATTTAATACAGGAATAAAGGTTCCTTGTGGCAAGGTTATTTCGTCATAGCCTCTCATGTTCAATTGAATATTCGAAAGAGTTTCTTCTGCAATATTTGGCAATTGAAGTGTCACCAGGGTAAAAATTATTGAAAGTATTGCAAATGTTATTCTCATACGTGTTATTATAACAATTTTTTTGAAGAATTCAAGAGCTTATACACAAATTTCGTTTTCTTTCTTTATATAGTTAATGTATTCAAGAATTTTATTGTAATCCTCTTCAAGTACAAGTACTCCTCGAATTTTTGAGGCATTCCTTATTCCTGCTATATAGTAAGGATAGAATTTCCGGAAGAACTTAATGGCTACGTTTTCTCCTCTGAGTTTAATTTCTTCATCAAGGTGAATTCGCATCATATCAAGTTTTTCTTCAAGAGTTGGAGTTGGAATTTTTTCGCCAGTTTTAAAATAATGTGCAACTCTATGAATTAAAGTTGGGTCGCCTAAAACACCTCGCCCGATTGCAACTCCGTCCGCATCACTTTGATTGAGGGCTTCTTCTGCCGTTTCAATAGATACAATATCCCCGTTTGCAAATACCGGAATATCAACATTGTGCTTAAGTTCTTTGATCTTTTTCCAATCCGCATGTCCTGCGTAAAACTGAGATCGAGTTCTTGCATGGAGTGTTATAAACTCCGCTCCGGCTTCTTGCATTTGTTGTCCGAATTCTACATAGTTCATCTCATCAGCGGTATATCCGAGCCTAAATTTTACACTGACGGGTTTATTTGTACCTTCTTTAACTGCTCTTACTAAATCCATTGCGAGTCTTGGATTTCTCATCAATGCAGAGCCATCTTGTCCTTTAACAACTTTATTAACAGGACAACCCATATTAATATCAATCATATCTGCAAATTTTGTTAGATATTCTGCGGAATATTTCATTAAATGCGGTTTATGTCCGCAAATTTGATAAACAATCGGGTGGTGGCTTTCATCAAGTTTTGTAATTTCTGTTTCTGCGTTTTGAGCTAAAAACTCGGAACTAATCATTTCTGTTGTTAAAAGACACTCTTTTGAATATTTTCGAACAAGTGATCTTAAAACGTAATCTGTAATTCCAGCCATTGGTGCAAGTGAGACCTTGCTTTTTATAAGTTCAGGTACCCTATTTTTTTGTTGTTGTAGTTGTTGCATATTGTTTTAATTCTTCTGCACGAGCTTTTGCGTATTGTTTATATTCATCGTCTTCAGCTTGTGAGTTTGCATAAGAGGTGTAATAATTATATGCATCTTTGTATTTGCCTAAAGCATCGTAGTCTGATGCGATTAAGTAATTACAAATAGTAAAATCTTTGTTCAAGCTGTATGCTTTTTTCAAATCTGCAATTGCTTCGTTTCTTTTTTCCTTTGTATCATATATCATACCACGATAATAAAGTGCGTATGAATTTTGTGGGTCTTGTGTCAAAAGTTCATTGAATTTTGCAAAACTTTCATCCATTTTATTTTCATCATATAGAGATATTGCATCATTCAAAAGATTTGCTCTATCAGATTCTTCAATTGATGCTAAGAATTCTTGAGCTGGTGTATTATTTTTGTTTAATGCAATTGATTTCTGTAAATATACTTTCGCATTTACAAAATCTTCTTTTTCTCCGTAAATAGATGCGATATAGTATGCAATATCAGAATCTGCAGGTTTTAATTCAAAAGCTTTTTGATAGTACATCAAAGCTTTGTCCTTATCTCCGAGTTCTTCAAATGATGTTGCTGCACCAATCATTGAATCTGCTGTTGCCGGAGTTAATGAAATATACGTTTCGGCTGCCTTTTGGAAGTCTTTATTTTTGTAAAACTCTGAGGCTTTAGCCATTAAGTTATCAGACTGCATATTGGTAATATTTTTTGCAGTTGTAGTGATAGATGTATCTTGGGGAAATTTTGTTTGTGCTGTTTGAAGTGTTGAAATAGCACTGTCAAAATCGTTTCCTTGAGCTTGTGCTAATGCTAGATTAACAAACATTTCAGAGTTATTACTATTGGAAGCTTTTATAGCTTCTTTGTACATATAAACAGCATTGTCGATTTTTCCGTCTTTGTGTAATTCTATTGCGTAATCGTATAAAATATCTGACGGATTTGAATTTGCTAGGTTAGTATTTACATAGTCGACAAATTGTTGAGGTGTCATTGTTTTCTTAACATTGTCAACCATTTGCGCTTTTATATAACTATTATTAGGGTCAAGTGTAAGCACTTTCTTATAACCCTCTTGTGCGGTTTTAGCCTCACCTAATTTGTCGTAGCATTGTGCTCTGTATAAATTTGCATTAATATTATCCGGATACAAAATTAACACTGATTCATAAGCTTTGATAGCTGTCCTGTAATCCTCTTTTTGTTGATATAGAGTACCGACATTAATTCTTGTATTAATATTTGTCGGGTCAAGTGTTTCTGCTTGTTTGTAGTATGTTAAAGCTTCATCAAGGTTTCCCTCTTTTTGAAGAACCGCTCCTAAATTTGCATTTAAATTCCCGTTATTTGGCGAATCTTGCAATTTTTTCTTAAAAGTTCTTTCCAAAGTGTATAAAATGTCTTTGTTATCAGAAGTTGATTTATCAAGAACATAGCTATATTCTTTTAATGCGTCATCACTTTGTCCGGTATTATCAAGGATTTTTGCATAAGTTAATCTTAAATTTAAATCCGTCGGGCCAACTGCAACTGCTTTTTTATAATAATCTGCTGCTTTGGGTTCATTCCCTAAAAGTTTCATGATATCTCCGATTTGTTCAAAACTGCTTTTTTGCAAGTTTTTGCTTCCCAGAGATTGATTGAACTCATAAGCCGCAGCAGGAAAATTCCCTTCAGCTCTCAGTCTTTTAGCGGTATCAAATCTGTGTTGCGGAGTTCTGTCATACTTAATTTCTTCTAAGCAGCGTTCTAAGTTGTTTGTAACTTGGTTGATTGCTTGGGCTGAATTTTGAACAGAGCTTACATTTGGATAGTACATTAAATAAAATAATGCACTTCTATAATCATCAGCAGCTTTGCTCCAATTCTTATCTTTGTTCGCATAATCAGTACCTCTTGAAAGGTATGAATTTATTAAACCGATTCTTGCAGATGTATCAAGATAATTTATTCTCATAGCACTTCTGAATTCTGTAATAGCGCTAGAGTATTGATAATTTGATAAATAATTCTGACCAAGGTCGTAATGCTCTCTAAAATCTGCAAAAGCACAACCGTTTAATAGGCAAAGTATTAGCGAAAGTTTTGCAATTGTTACTAATGATTTCTTCATGTTTGCTCCTTTCTCAGAACATATTTTATTACAATATTTGTTCTGTGTATATACACGAGCGGTTAATTGTTAAAATCTGTTATATAAAACAAAAAGAGTAAGATAATTATCTTACTCTTTACAATGAAAAAATCTTTCAGGCTATGTTTAAATATCAAAATCTTCCATAGAAATAAAATTTAAACATTCGTCAAATAGGTTTTGAAGTGGAATTGATACATCTACCTTTGAATATTGGTCCTCAATATCCATAGTGTTCATCATTTCTTCAGCCTGTTTTGTTTCCATACTTTAATACTCCTTATTTAATCTGTTTTGCTATTTAGTTTCTTTATCCTTGACAAATTTTATATCGGTTTATTTTTCTGAAACTTTAGAATTATTTTTTCTTTTTTAATGCAAAAATCTAAAAACCCTATTTTTAGGAGTTTTTCGCATGTTACAAATCTTAATAATAGAATGAATTCAGTCTATGGTATATTTTTCATTTTTGTGATAACATAAAATCGTAGTAGTACTTTAATATAGGAGATAAAACAATAGCTAACGATACTAGATCCTCAAGGGATAGGGATAAAACGATAATGAATGAACGTATTCGTTCAAAAGAAGTAAGATTAATTGACCACAATGGTGAAAATCATGGCATAGTTCCAACATCACAAGCCCTACAAATGGCAGAAGATGCAGATTTAGATTTAGTATTGATTAGTCCAAATCAAGCCCCTCCGGTAGCTAAAATTTTAGACTATGGAAAGTATAAATACGAATTAGCTAAAAAAGCTAAAGAAGCTAAGAAAAAACAACATGTTGTTGAAATTAAAGAAGTAAAAGTTAGATACAAAATTGATACTCATGACTACGAAGTTCGTTTGAAGAGTGTTAGGAAATTTATTTCTCAAGGTAATAAGGTTAAGATTGTTGTTATGTTGAGAGGTCGTGAAATGCAACATTCAAATCTAGCATTTGAGTTAGCAAACAGATTTATTAAAGATTTAGAAAATGATTCTGTTCAAATAGAAAAGAGACCTCAATTAGAGGGTAGAAATGTAACTTTATATTTGTCAGCTCAATCGTAGATTATTGTTATGTATAATTTTTTAGTAAAGTGCATGATTTTTGTTGGAGTGTGTGTATTGTTCACCATTTTATGTTTTGCCGGTGAACATACATTTCATATCCACTCAAGACATCGAAAGATTCGCAGATCTGAGTTGTTATTCTGTGGATTTGCTTATTTGATAGTCTTTTGGTTGGTATTTGAGCATCATTGGTAATCTTTTTTGTAAAAATAAGAAAAAGAGGTTGACTTTAAATCTTTAGCAAGTACAATAGAAAACGTAGCCGATATCGGTTAGGAAATTAGATAAATAAGCCGCAATAGCTCAGTTGGTAGAGCAAGGGACTGAAAATCCCTGTGTCCTTGGTTCAATTCCGAGTTGCGGCACCATTTAAAAGAGGGCTTCAGCCCTCTTTTTTAGTTTATTCATGAATGTATTATGTTAATTGTGGAAAAAGAAGAAGATACCATGAATACAGAAAGTAACTCCTTAAAATCTGAAAATGATAACAGTAGTATCAGAAAATATTATAAAAATACTTTGGTTTAGGTACCCTTACCGTATTTTAGTTTTTAGAATTTTTTCATATATTAATATTGTAAAAATATTGACGTTATTTCTTACAAGCTTATCATTTGTAGGTAAATATAATTCTTTTTAGTATTAGCCATATGGCTAATTTTTTTTGAACTTTGGAGAATATAGAATATAACATGTAGTTAAATTTGTTCTTAGTAATGGAAAAATAATTTGTTTTAAATGCCATTAGTGAAGTAGGAAAATTTTTATAATGAATATTAAGGAAAAAGATATTACGATTCTTGTTTCTGGACGAATTGAAAAAGAGACTCCTCTCGTCTTACAACAAGTTCGAAAATT
This sequence comes from Candidatus Gastranaerophilales bacterium HUM_12, assembly GCA_002102825.1. Lineage (GTDB taxonomy): Bacteria > Cyanobacteriota > Vampirovibrionia > Gastranaerophilales > Gastranaerophilaceae > Zag111. The sequence continues at coordinate 72,111 of DABJ01000007.1, forward strand.
ATTCCCTCAAAGTAAAATAATTTTATCTACGTGGGTTAATTCTGATGTTTCGTCTCTTGATTATGATTTATTGATTGAATGTGAAGATCCAGGTGCGAAGATTTTTAATATTCCAATTTCGTATGATATAACCTATAATGATGGTTTTACTCCGAAATATAATAATGTAAATAGAATAATTAAAACAATTCAAAACGGACTAAAAAATGTAGAAACAAAATACTGTTTGAGGTTACGTACTGATTTAGTTTTGAAAAGTAAAAATTTTTTGAACTATTGGGACAAATTCCCTTTAAGAGATGATAAGTTTAAACTTTTTAAACATAGAATTATTAATAATTCTACATATGCCCAATTTGCTCATGTCATGAAAGATGGAGTTCAATTATTACCTTTTCATATGTCAGATTGGATTCACTTTGGATTAACTTCCGATCTTAAATTGTTGTGGTCATGTTTATTTCAAGATTTATATGCCTCTTCAGAATATTGGAAAGACAAAACAAGAAGAAACTATGATCCATATAGAGATGCAGGATGGCAATATCCTCCAGAAACATATGTTTTATTTTCTTTAGTTAAGAAAAATTTTCCAAATATAAAGTTTGAAGATTCGGATGATTATAATTCTGAGAATATGAGCTTTTCAAATAAAATAATTGTGAATAATTTTATTATGATAGATGATTGTGATTTTGAGTATACTTTAAAAAAATATCCGTCTTTGAAAAATTGGAATTCAGAATTATATAACGGTTTCATAACTTATAGAGAATGGCAAAATCTTTATAAAGTATATTGTGATAAAACTTATAATTTTTTAGATATTGATTTTAAAAGAATGCCATATTTATTAAAACATTATCTAAATCCTATGTATTTATTGAAATATCCTCATAGATATTTTAGGTCGGTGTTTGATTTTGTGTATGTGTTTAATAGTCATAAATTAAGAAAAAGATTTTATATTGGAGAGAGTAAATGTGTAAAATAAATGTTGTAATTCCAATGGCAGGAGCAGGTAGCCGTTTTGCTATTGCCGGATATAAAGTTCCAAAACCATTTATAGCGTTCAATGATAAAATGATGATTGAACATGTTTTGAGCTCTTTTGGCGAAATTGATGCAAAATTTATCCTAATATTACAAGAAAAATTCTTAACAGAACAGAAAGAACAACTTGAAAAACTTAAATCAAAATATAGTCTAAATTTTGTAACAGTTCCCAAATTAACAATGGGAGCTGCAATAACAGCACTTGCAGCTCATAAAGAAATTAATGAGAAATTTGATATCATTTTTGCAGATTCAGACAATATATTTAAGCAATCAGATATTAAAAATTTTATCTCATATACGAGGAGTAATGACTTATCAGGAGCGTTATTAACAATAAATTCTGATAAATCTTGTTATTCATATGCTAAAACGGATAAAAATGGTTATTTAGTTGAGACAAGAGAAAAAGAGGTTATTTCAAATCATGCAATAACTGGTGTGTATTATTTTAAATCATTGCAACAATTCAGAGATTCCGTAATAGATTTGGTCGTAGAAAGTGATTTGTCTAAAGGGGAGTTTTACATGTCCAATGTTTATAATCATCTTAAAAAAATTACTGACAAGATTGGTGTCTTTGATATAGAGCATTTTGATTGCGTAGGAACTCCCGAACAATTAGAGAAATATATTGAAAGGGGTATTAATGAACAAAGATAACTTTAACAATATAATTTTATTCGGTGGGGAGACTAAAAATGAAAATATGCCTATAGGCTTTTATTCTTCATTGGCAATGTTACCATTAAGAGGAAAGCCTGTTGTTTGGTGGCAGTTTCAAAATTTAAAAGAACAGGGTTTAGAAAAATTTATTCTTGTTGTGTGTAAAAATAATGAAAAATTAATAAAATATACTACGGATATTTTATGTGAAAATTTTGATATTCAACTTGTTCAGGTTGGAAGTAACAAAAATATCCTATCATCGTTAAAATATGGTTTGCAGTTGGCTAATCCAAATATTCCAACTCGTGTAATATTAGGTGATACGTTATTGACTAAAAGTATAAATAATGAAACGGATATCTTATTTACATCTAAAGATTTTTCAACTTCTCAGAATTGGTGTCTTGTTGAGAATAAGGAAGAAAGAGATTTATCTTTTTATGATAAAAGGAAGAATATAAACATATCAGGGAAAGAAGCTCTTGTTGGTTATTATGCGTTTAATGACACAAAATATCTTTTAAATTGTTGTGTAAAAGCAAGATTAATGCTTAAAAAAGAAATTTCTACTGCGTTAATCATGTACCAAGATAAATACAAACTAAAAACAAAATTGGTTAATGATTGGTATGACTTAGGGCATACTTCAGGATTAATTAAAGCCAAAAATATATTATTTAGTGCAAGGAGTTTCAATTCTATATCAGTAGATACGCAAACTGGTTTGTTAACAAAAAGCAGTACTAAAAAACTAAAACTTGAAGATGAAGCTTTCTGGTATAAAAATATTCCAAATGAATTGAAAATTTTTGCACCTAGAATGATTAGTTTTTCTATGAATGAAAAGTCTGCATCATTGGTTCAAGAATTATATGGCTACCCATCATTGCAAGAGTTGTATTTGTCGGGAGAAGTAAATCTTGAGGACTGGCGATATATTATAGAGCAACTTTTTAATTTGCACAAATTTTTTGAAAAGTATACAACAAAAGCTAATCAAAAATCATTATTATGGTTGTACTTAGATAAAACCAAAGATAGAATAAAAGAACTTGAAATGCAAAGTCCTTATTGGCAAAGGCTATTGAATAAAGATTATCAGTATATAAATGGTAAAAAATATTGTGGCTTATCTTTGCTAAAGAGTGAAATCGAAAAATTTGCATTAAAATTGAGCCAAAATGGTAAGGAAACAATAGTACATGGTGATTATTGTTTTTCAAATATCTTGTTTGATTCAAGCAATTATATTTTCAAACTTATTGATCCTAGAGGTAGACTAGACTCAGAGGCAACAATATATGGCGATCCTCGTTATGATATCGCCAAATTAAGACATAGTGTAGTTGGATTATATGATTTTATTGTTCAAGGTCTGTTTAAGTTAACAGAAACTGATTCCGAATTTGAATATAAAATTCTTACTACTAAGGATTATAGAGTTTTGGAAGATATTTTTGACAAGTGTTCTATTGAGAATGGATTCAATGTGCAAGAGATTAAATTTATTGAGGGTTTATTGTTTTTATCAATGATTCCTTTGCATAAGGATAATTTTGACAGACAGAAAGTTTTTTATTTAAAAGCAATTGAATTGTTGAATGATACTGTAAAAATAACAAATAAGGATAACGCAAAATGGAAGACAAAAAACTTAGAATATGTATAGATTTGGATGGTACAATCTGCACAATTAAACAACCGAATGAAACTTATGCTGATGTAAAGGTGTTGCCTGGAGCAAAAGAATTTATTGATTCTTTAAAAGCTGACGGACATACAATTATCATTAATACTGCAAGAAATATGCAAACCCAAGGACATAATGTTGGCAAAGTTTTGAAAAATGTTGGGAAAATTACATTAGATTGGCTTGAGGAAAATGGTATTCAGTATGATGAAATCTTTTTTGGAAAACCAAATGCCGACATAACTATTGATGATAGGGTTATGAAATTTGAAGATTGGCGAAAAATGGATAAAGCTGAAGTATTAAAACTAGGGAAGGATAGATAGGGTATGAATTCTGTTATTGATGCAGCTTATCGACATTCTGGTAATAAATATTTACAAGACAAGGTTGCTTCTAATTATAACGAAATACAAGTAATATTATCGAAAATTGAAGAGGAACAAGATAAAATTTTAGAGAGATTAAAGAATTAATATAATATTTAAGGAGATAATAATGAGAAGAGCTATAATTACACCAACATTTAAAAAACATTTTTGTTTTATAAAAAAATACTTAAATAGTTTTGATAAATATCTT
>DABJ01000007.1:76132-78830 GCA_002102825.1 Candidatus Gastranaerophilales bacterium HUM_12
ATGTTTTATTATAGCAAAATCAGAAAATAAAGATTTTGAAAAACTCATATCTAAATATAAAAAGTCATTGAATATAAAAGTCTTTTTTTTAGAAGATATATTAAAAAGGTTTGACATAGAGGAAACCCCAGAGGAATTAATGACGTTATATGGTAGATTGTCTTTTCAAACTATAAAAAAAATTTACGGAGCCTTATACATTGCAGCAGACCAATTCTTATTTTTGGACTCAGAATCAATGCTTATAAAACCTACTAATATGACGTCATTATTTGAAGAATATTTTAAAGCCCCAAAATTTTTTATTTCAAGAATTAATAACAGAAAAAGAACTTACAATGCAAATTTTACATATGAATTTATTAACGCAATAACGTCTTTAATGGGAGAAAAAGCGGAGTATTACACAACAGAATCCTATGAATGGTTTTATGAACTTAGAATTTTAAAAGATTCAATAAAAAAAATGGGGGAACCAATAGATGTTATTCGGAATTATAATATGCCTGATAGACACCCAAATTTAGAGGGGATTTTAGAAGCATTGTGGTATTATCAATATATTTTATATAACAATATATATGGGTATAAAATTTATGAAACAGATGAAGAGCTTAAAAAATTTTTAGGTAATAAATATCATAGTTTTAAATATTCTTTTGATTCAAGTCCCTTTTGGGCTGTTGGAATATTGGAGGTTCTTACCAAATTTATAAATAAAGATAATATAAAAGAGCTTTTGAATTTTTATAATAAGTATAATTTTTCTGTAATAAGAATGGAAATGCCACTTAGATCTCAAAATTTTGAATTTCAATTAGAACTTTTAAATCATTCTAATATCCATATTTTAGCATCTAATCAAGAACATTTGTTTGTTAGTGGTTTTAAAAAATCTAGTAAAACTTTTTCTTTTTTGATAAAGAATATTAATACGTTTATTTACCCCTTTAAACAAGGAATAAGGTGGATTTTTTCGATTTTTAATATGTTTATAGTATTATTTAAGATATTGGTTGGTAAATAAAAATGATAAATGAAAAAGATATTACATTTATATGTGCTGGTAAAATTTTTTTTAAACATAACTTAACATTCAGATGTTTGAGGTCTATTAGAAGATTTTTCCCTAATTCCAAAATAATTTTATCAACTTGGGACGGGGAATATCATAAAAAACTTAGTAAATATGCTGATGAGGTAATATATAATCAAGAGCCAGAAAATATTGGTTCAACTTGTTTACCTGAATGTGATTGGTATCCTAAAGAAAATTCGTATAATCGGCAACAAGTTTTGGTAAGTACAGCTTTAAAGGTTTGTAATACAAAATATGTTGTCAAATTCAGAACGGATTTTATATTTAAAAAAAATTGTTTTATTAAATTTTATGAAACATTTTTAGATGTTCTTGGATGCGAGGCAAGTATATTTAAACAAAAGGTTTTAATATATAGTTGTGGTACAATAAATCCTAAAGTTACAAATTTACCATTACCTCATCATCCCTCTGATTTGTTTTTTTTCGGTTTGACAGAAGATATTAACTTAATTTATGATGGACGTTTTATTTCAAAAGATCTTGCAAATTATTATTTAAATCATAATGAGTATAATCCTGCGTTATTTAATCATTTGTATACTCCGGAACAGTTTTTATGGCTACAATTGTTAGATAAATTAAATATAACATATAAAAAACCTAAAAATTATTTTGAAATAAATGAGAGAATCGCCCAAGAGACATTATATTTATTTTCGTCAAATTTTATTGTATTGGATCAGCCTCATTTGGGCTTTAAATCAAAATTTGATAAAAAATTTAAATATAAAGATAAAAAAACAAGATTTCTAACAACCAAACATTTTTTAGATTTTTATAAATATATATTTGGGAGCTCAGAAAAATTGGAACATCTGTGTCGATATGAAAAGGTATTCTATGATTATAATTGTTCACTTACATCAATTTCAAAACATATGAAAATCCTTTTTAAATATTTAGGTTTCCCAATTGAAATTCTTGTGATGATTTATTATTCTTTATTAACCCTATTCCTTAAAATAAGGCTTTTATATAATGAAATTATTTCTTATAATAAGTGTTCTAATGATGAATAACAGAGTATAAAGGATAACAAAGGAAAACTGGTAAATGATTCTAGCACGGACAACAGGGTTATGAAATTTAATGATTGATGCAAAATATATAAAGTAGAACTAGTTAAACTTTGAAAGGAAAAGTTGAAAAATGGAAATTTTGGCAAAATTATTAGGGGAAAAGTGGGCAAATTTAACAATAGAGCAACAAAATATGATAAAAGAAGCTCTATTAAATGATGATAAGCAAGCTGCTGAACGTATTTTAAATTTATTAAAATTTAATTTATCTAAAGAACAGATCAGTCGACTTTGGTCTGAATCCATAGATTATCCAAATAGAATCAAAAGAATGAGGTTGTTATCTCAAAATAATAGTGAAAATGAAACTGAAAGTTAAAATAAATTAAAGTTTAGTAAAAGTAAAAGAAGCAGAGTATATAAGAAAAGATTGGTGTAAGTAAATGAAACTAGAGATGACAACAGCAAAAAACTCATTCAAATATGGCTGGTTATTATCAAAAATCTGGCCGTATATAAGACCGTATTGGTTTAGAATATTACTAGGATTTTTAGTAGCAATTCCATTAGGCTTGCT
>DABJ01000042.1 GCA_002102825.1 Candidatus Gastranaerophilales bacterium HUM_12
CATCGTTTCGACACACCCTCGTTTTGCTTGCTCGTTGACTCTATCTCAATGTGCCGACCAGATATGTTACTACTTATAAGGCTACTGATTGGAACGGTTATTCAATAACATTCAGCAATAATCACGAATTCTATCAGAAGAACTTCAAGACGGGTTGCTAAAATAATCTGTCTTTTTCTAACCTACACTTTGATATCAGCAATAAAACTCCTATGTTTTCATCGAGTTATTTGACAGCACAGTACCGCAAATTACTGAAAATCGCACGGTTGCCAACTCGTTACTGTTATTTCTCAAATGCTTCGCTAAGTATTTATTCCTCAATCGGTTCCAGCAATGATTTCAGCCAAGGAGGTGAAAGTACGAGTGCAGAAACTACCAATACTGCTCAATTAGTCACTGATACCATTATGAATTCAATTAATAACGGTACAGCTGTAGCAGTTCAAATGGAAGATAGCAAAACGTATAAACTAGCATCATTGTCAGCATTTGTAAGTAGCGTACCTGCCCTTCAAGCGGAAATATTATCCGTTGTTAGTCATAATGAAGCTTTTTTAAAAAAATGTAGTGACTCTCTAGGAGGTTTTGCGTTTGCTGCTAATCTTCCTTTTACTATTATGGGTGTTACAGATGGAGATATATCAGGAAGTGATTGGTTAAATATCTTATCTACCTTAAGTGGAGCTATAGGCACATTCACCAGTTTGGCTCCTCCAATTGCTTTTGCATTTAATGGACTTTCATTTGTACTATCAATTGCGTCTTTGTGCGTATCTGGAAGTGAAAACAATTCTTCTACTAATAACAACTTTTAAAACTTATTCTACATAACGACTAATAATTATATAATAAATTTACTATGGCTAAAATCCAAAACTTCTTGCAGAAAATAGTTATCTATAAAATATATTCCTTAGAAAAACAAAAAATGGAATATAATGACAATGAAGTATATAATCACATAGGAGTAGGTTTTTTGATTGTATTCTCATATATAGTATTGATATTGCTTTTTTTATCCATACGATTATTTAATGAATTGAGAAACAATTTCACACTTGTTGTTTGCGTTACAATCTTATGCTTTTCGGCTAAGTATTTTTTCGTAAAATATTTAAAACAAAAAAAATATGTTCAAACAATCCATGAAAAATATCTACAAATGGATCTAAAGAAAAGAAAGGAAAACTATAAAATTGGATTATATTACGTTATATTTGTTATTTTATTTCCTTTATTCAGCATACTAATCATGGAATTAATAGAGTTTATTACGGATAATTAACAGCATTTGTGAGTAATGTTCCATCAGCACAGTATGATATAATTTCAAAGGCGAAAGGAAACCCTTCTTTTCTAAAGGCTTGTGGAGAGGCTCTTCAAAGATCTAATTGCATAGCTAATGATGTTGTTGCCGCTGTAGGCATTCTTGATGGAGATGTGACAGTTGGAGATGCTATAAATGGAATAGCGGCAGCATGTGGAACTCTCGGACTTTGGACGAGTGGAACTCCACTTGGTTTAACACTTGATGGAATATCATTGGTATTTTTATCCTCTTATTGATAAGACTATAAACTGAATTTGAATCTATTTTTTTTTGATTATAAATTAATAATGTTATTTGAAAAATATGAAAAAAATAAAATCATTCTATTGTGAGATTGTAATTTCAAAGATTTATATGCTGGAAAAATACAAACGAGAATTTGATGAAGGAAACATATACAACGGAATTTGGGGAACTTTACAAACACTTTTCGTATTTACTGCTTGCATAATTCTTTTTATACTCGTACATATATGCGGAATTCCACAATACAAATTAAGCATAGCTTTAGGTACAATCATCTTATGTATAATAGTTGTCAACGCGATAATTAAAAAGCTAAAACAAGACAGATATGTTCAAATAATCCATGAGGAATATTTAAAAATGACTGAAGAAGAAAGAAAAAAACATTATAAGCGTGGATTATGGAAAGTAACACCTATATTCTTTTATCCTATTATAATTATTGCGTTCTTAAAGCTAATCACATTAATATAAATGAACTATGAAAATTATCAAATAGCTATGCACAGTACTATGCCGACATTAAAGTTTAGCATAGCCCTTCAATATTCTCATGCGATATCACCTATTACTCAACCGGATGGTTCAATGCAAAACAAGGATGTAAATAATTTTAGCCTGGCCCCTACCTTAACATTTTCTACTCCGATACCATTTACTGGTGGAACACTTTCAATAAGCAGTAACTTCAATTTCTATCAATATAAAAAATACAAATATTACAAATAAGAATTATTCAATGAATATGTATTACATAAATATATCACAGCCATTAAATTTCTTCAATACACAAGGCTGGAGCCGAAAAACTAACAAAACTAATTTCTCTATGTAGCGGATGGACCATATGCGTGAACGCAAAAACTTCAGGAAAAGATAACATCAAGACAAAAAAAGAATGCGAATTGCAGCACTGCAATATGCGAATGGACAAGTGAAGCATTGCGATGATTAGATTGAATCACCGCAATGTTTTTTTAGGTTTTATACGGTAAAATTCTGTTTAATAAGATTACCTTTCAAAACAATCTTGAATATTTATACTGTTTAGCTGTTTTTGGCGTGCCGTTTTTTACGCTTCGCCATATTACGCAGCAATTGGCGTTTGCGAGATGCAGAAAAACGCTTCGGACGATGCATTAACAAGATGTCCTCGTCTTCGTACAGCGGTGCGTCTGGTTCATACAGGCGTATCGCAATGTTTTTCCCTTCGCGCTGACTTCGTATTATCGCCCTGCTGATTACCTGAATACGCAGATCAGTATCTGCCGTTTGAAGCAAATATGCCAGAATCTTGGTTGCCGTATGAAGCTCGGGATTTGGATAACGCCCTGTCAACGTTTTAGAACCTACCGACGTGCAGCGCTGAATGGCGTTGTACGATAGTCCACTGTCTTTAGCTAAAATACGGATAAGTCTCGCCAGTTCTTTTGATACACTCTTTTTCAGATTTTCAACTCTTTCAAGCTCGGTCTCTTTTTTTTCATGGTTTTCAAATTTTAATAGATGATTAGAATATATTAACACTTCATCCCCCTAGGGGGTCAGTTGCTATCTTTACATGGGGTATCTTTGTATAAAACATAAACGATAAACCAATAG
>DABJ01000047.1:0-9728 GCA_002102825.1 Candidatus Gastranaerophilales bacterium HUM_12
AGATTACGACGTCACTCCGTATATCTTTTTATTTTTAAACCTCACACCTCAATAAAACTCTTTGTGCGCCCCATTATCAGCAGTCTTACAAAGTTCACCATGGTTGGTAGCATAACTACGTGCGTAGCACATTATCCATTACCTGAATGATGAAAAAATTATATAAAATGCTACATTAAAAATGTAGAACTATATATGAAAGGTTTTAATATGGCTGATACTCTTAAAGCACTAAAATGTCCGGCTTGCGGTAAAGATATGGAAAAAGTGTTTATTCCTAACCTTGGGATAAATCTTGATATTTGTACCGATGGTTGTGGCGGAATCTATTTCGACAACAGAGAATTTGAACGATTTGATGAAAAAGATGAAGATATTTCTAAAATCTTAGAGAAAATTTCAGGGAAAGAATTTGCCCCTGTTGACCAATCTCAAACTAGAATCTGTCCAAATTGTGGTACTAAAATGGTTAAAAATAGTTCAAGCATTCATAAGAAAATTGAAGTTGATGATTGTTATTCTTGTGGGGGGAAATTCCTTGATAACAATGAGCTTCAAAAAATTAGAGAAGAATATGACACTGCAGAACAAAGAGATAAAGACATTTTGAAATTTGTCTACCATGAAGTTGGCAGAGAATTGGCTGATGTTGACCAAAGATATTCTGAAACAATCACTAACAGAACAAAAATCCAATCAATTTTCTACAAGTTATTAGGAATGTAAGTTTTTGAACAATCTCCCTTATTTTAAGGACGAGGGAGAAAATGTTCAGAATGAAATATTAAAATAATCTGACAAATCTGCTAATTCTCGGTAATAACCGGATTGCAGAAGTTCATAAAAACGATTACAAGCTTGAGGGGCTAAATCTTGAACCGTACAAGGAGAAAGATACAGTCCCTCAACTAGCCTTGCAAATAATTCTGTCGGCTTTTTATAATACTTTTGGAGTTTATTTATTCTGGCTGAAATCCGAGATTGTCTTTTTTGCATTGATTTTAAACGGATATATGCCACAAATTCTATTGGCATATCACAAAAATCTCGTTCAATATTATCAATCGAATAAACATCAACCTTTTTAAAAAACACTCCGGTCACAAGTTTAACTCTATCGTATTTCAACAAATACCGTGCATTAGACTTTTTTATATATCTGTCAAATTCTTTGAACTTTTTAGAACGCATAAATTTTGGGTATCCATCTTTAATAATTTTTTCATACTCCGAGATTTTAGACTTGATAATCTTTTTATGTGCCAAAAGTCTTTCACACTTTGAATGCGAATCAACAAAATTCGTAACTTTAATTAACTCTTTTTCATATATTGAAACCTCATTACTATCAAACAAAACTTCCAAAGTTCCGCCAGTCTTTTCCATAAAAGGTTCAATCTGCGAGTGAACATAATGAGCAAATTCGTGCAAAAGAGTCGGTATAGTTCTTTCCGATGGAATATTTTTAGATATATCAATGCGTTTTTTCATATAAAAGCCTTGATGTCCACGAGCCTTTGTGGACGTGTGAACTTCAAGCCCCAAACTTCTGAAATATCGTATAAGTTCTCTTTCGTTCTTCTGCATATTTTTATTATATAGCGCTTAAAAATCTTGTATTATTAACTTTTGTAACAAATAAAACAAGTTTTGAAATTAGATAATATTTATATACTTTATATATATGAAGACATTAAATAGACACGAGAGATATTAAGAAGAGAGCAAAGATTAAATTCCGTTTAGATAAAAGAGAGAAAATTCTAATTCCTATTCCTAATTCCTAGAAAAATTTACCCCGCAAACAAGCGGGGCTTTTTTTTTAAATCTTTAATCCATTTTCTTCGCAATATGCAAGAAGTGTAGATTTTTGTTTGTCTATGCATTCTTTCATATACGGATTTTTAGTTTTTGTCATGATTATTTCAAGAGCTTTATCATACATTTTGGAAGAACCTTTTAGCAATTCCAATTGGTTTTGCGCTTGAACTGACCCAATATCCTGATAATATCTGCCATAAAGCAAATACAATTGAGATAACAATTCATTCAAACTATATTTCTTCGCTAAAATTATTGCAGATTCAATATGAATTTTTGCACTTTCAAAATCTGAAATTGTGATGAAAGCAATTGCAATAACTTTCTTCAACAACACAATAAAATAAGTATTATTTATACGAGGATTTTGCGCAATTTCCAAAGCTTGATTTGCAATCTCTAGAGCATTTCTCGGATTTTCGGTAACAATTGTTGCTTCTGAAATCAAGTACCAAGAAAGCAATGCCCCAAGTGCCATTTTTTCATTCGCAAAATATGTAATTTGTTGATTATAAATATCAATAGCATGTCTTGCTTGTTGTTCATCTTTGAAAATCTTACCAAGAAGAACTTTCAAAATATTTTTAGTAAAATTATCTCCGGTATTATTTGCAAAGGTCACAGCATCAAACAACTGTTCTCTCAAATTTTCATAATCTTTTTGAATAAATTTATTAATAATTACAACAAGATTCCATCGGGAAATTGTTCTGCTATCCATAACATCTGCCCGATAGTTACTGTTTACACCATCTAAGATTTCATTAGAAGTTGCAATATCGCCTTTCATTGTGTTTGCGTAAGCCAATACAAGTTTTGCTTTACACATCAACAATGGGTCATTGATTTTATGTTTTTCAATAATTTCAAAGAAAGTCGTCAAAACTTCAAATGAGCGGTCATTCCCTTGCAAAGTTAAGGCTGTAGCAAGTTCTAAATAAACTCTTAACCAAGTATCATACAAAAATCCCAACGGAATAGATTTGCTCAATTTCGGCTTAGCAAGATACGAACTGATAACCGGCATAATGTCATTATCAATTAGATTTATAACTTCGCCACAATTTCCAATATCAATAAGTGATGATAATTTTGTTGTTTTTAAAATTGCTGTTTCGATTTCTTGACCTGATTTCATTTTTTTCAAAACATTGTCAACACATTCAACATCACCAAAATAATTGCCTGTTTTTTTGCAACACAAAGCAAGATAGCCTAAAAGTTCAATTTCTTTAACTTCATCATTTTTAGCTTTCGCATTAGATATTGCGTCCGGCAGAAAGTCTAAAGCTTCTTCAGGGTCGTACTCCGTCAAAAGTTTTCCTAAACGTTCACTGATATTGTATCGAATGTTCAGGGTTTCATTCTCATTGAATTCGTTAAGAAGTGCCAAGCATTGCTTTTGCGCAATTACGTATAAATTCACGTCCCCAACATAAGATGCCAGTCGTGTTGTTTTTGTCCAAATGTCAAAAGCCATTCGGTTTTCTTTAAGATTATGTGCAATCATTGCCATCGTCGCATTAGTGTTAAGGTTAAACACGCTGATTGCTTTCCCGATTTTTACATTTAAATCTTCAAAAGAAATATCAAATGAAATACTTTTCAGAACAGTTTCCCACAACAAAAGATTGTTAAACTCATAGCAAACATCATTGTATGGTCTTACAAAATTTGATTTAACAAGATACAACATTATGTCATTAAATTTTTGAGTTTTATAACCAAAAATCTCTTTCAAAAGCGCAAGATTGATTCTGTCTCCCAAAATTGCCGCTCCGCATAAAAGTTTATAAGCTTCATTGTTATTTTTATTGAGAATTGCAAGTCTTGCCTTGATTAGTTCTGAAAAACTATTTGGCAAAATAAATGCTTTATCAGAAATTTGACAATCAAAAGAATAATTTATTGCCTGTTCGACAAAAGCGGGATTCCCATTGCTCTTGTTAAAAATTACTTCCTTTTCTCTAGTGGTCACATACTTTCCGACTTCGCCTTTAAAATCAATAGTTTTAGATAGTTCAGCAGGAGTTAGTGGTGCGATATGAACATCTACATAAGACTTTATGTCTTTGTCATCAAATCCAAAAAATCCGCTAATCGGACGGTGTTCATTATAGATTGCTATGAATTTCAAATTTTTCCAGTTTTCATTTTTTTGCATAAAATGAGTTAGAAATTCAATTGAAAAGCCATCTATAAAATCAAAATTATCAATAACAAAAATAAATCTACCGGTTTGAGCAAAAGCATCAAACACTTTCATCAAAACATTGTAAGTCATTTTTTTATTGATAATAATATCTTCATAGTTCCCATCTTGAGAATTATATAAGAAATTTATGAATAATAAAATTTCACTGCTATTCAAAAATTGAAATTCATTGCTAAAAAATTTAACCGCATCAGACTGCATTTCTTCGTTATTCACACAGAAATTAGGTAGCCTGAAAAGATTCAATAGCATATCCTGAATTACTCCCCCGGGGGTTAATTGGGTAAGTTGAGTACATTTGCCAATACACCATTGGAATTTATCTTTTTCAAATTTTTCTATCAACTTAAACAAAAGAGTACTTTTCCCAACTCCTTTATCTCCGGTTATAGAAAAAATCTTTTCATCTTTTGAACAAATACCATCAACTAGAACATCAAAGGCTTGCTTTCGGGAATAAAATTTTGGTTTAAATTCCAAATTAATTGTTTTATTTTCTTCTTTTTGCTTTTTAGGGTTATTAGTTTTTTGTGCAGGTTGACCGAATGGAAGTCCACATTTTCTACATTTTATAGCACTTGGGAAATTCACACTGTTGCAGTGTTGACAAACTTTCAATAATTCTTGCCCGCATTTTTTACAAACAAAATTTCCCACAGGATTTACGGTATTGCAATGACTACACAGCAGACCAACACGAGTCTTGCAATAAGGACACTTTAGAGAAGATTCTGAGATATTTTTTTTACAAACCGGACATTTCATATTAAAAACTTTTAACCAAGGATATCTTTTACTTTTTCCATCAATCTGTATAATCTTTTTGAGATTTCAGACTGAGAAAGACCAAGTTCTTCAGAAATTTCTTTCTGGGTCATGCCTTTATCATATCGCAAAGTATATATCTGTAAGTAGTTTTTGTCAGGGTGTTCACTATCAATGTTTTTAATTGTTTTCGCAACAAAATCAAGAATTTCTTTTTGAATAACAATTTCTTCCGGAGTTTCCGGTAATTGAACATTTGAATAGCTAATGTAAACATCTGAATAATCAATATCACTTTGAGGAGCAAGAACTTCTCTTGTAGACATATAGCCGGCTCTTGTTCGTCTTAATCTTCCGGAATCCTTTAAAACATTGACTATAGAGGTTGTCGCAACACGTTTAAGATAAGCTTCTAAAGTAGCCTCTGTATCTATTGCATTAAGAATAGCAACAGAACGTTTGCATGTTTCATTGAAGAAATCATCAAACAAATCCTCATTGTTAGGATATTTTCGATCACTTTTAATAATCTTGCTAATTAAATCTATCTTATCCTGTGTTAAATCCACACTACTCTTCCTCAAGTCTGTTCAAAGATATTATAGCATAATTAGAAATAAATTTTAAGTATCACTGTAGTACTTTCGTCATTTCCTATGCTATGAGGGGCTTTGAGCACTCTTAGAGTTTGGTTAACAGTTTGTAACACAATGTTATCTATTTGAGCAGAACCACTTGATAAAAGAATTTTGGAATCTTTAAATGTCCCGTCTTTATCAAATAAGATACTAACTCTAACTTGATCAGAATAAGCATAATCCGTTGCAAGCAACAAATCACTTGTCAATGACAATTTCAAACTCTTACCTGCAGATTGAAAATATTGCCTGAAATTAGCATTATATGAAACGTAATCAGGAACTTCCCAAGATACTTTACGAACGTCAATATATGAAGTTGCAGGAATTGAATTTTTAGATTGAGTCGGAGTTTGTGCAACAGTTTTCGGAAGTGCTGCTTGTTGTTGCTTTTTAACAGGTGTTGCAATCGGATTTGTATTATCCATATTTACAACATTACTTTGGTCGACATTTAGAGTATTAGCTTCGCTCACTCCATTATCAGAACTTGTTGGAACAGCATCATCTGTAATTGGTTCCGGAGCTTCATCACTTGGTTTCTTAACCATTTTTGAAATAGAGAAGCCAATTATACCTACAATAATAATTAAAATTAAAACTCCAACAATACCTAATCCCATGCCTAAACCGACTTTGCCACCTTGCTGGTTTCCACGAGTTAATCTTCCCGGATTTTGCAACATTGTAGAATTTTCAGAATTTTCATCATACAAATCTTCTAACTGAGCAGGACCCTCCGGTTGTAATTGGATTTCAGGATTGTTGATATCAATTTCAATTTCACGAGGAGCAAAATCCATATCAGAAATTACAGTTGAATTTTCTACAACATTGAAGCTTTTTTCTTCCGATTGCGGTTCTTGAATAAACTCTTCATCTGATAGCTCCTCGATAGGTGTCAAACTTTCAACATCTTCTTGTTGAGGAGTTTCACTAATAATTTCATCATCATTTTGCTGAATAGGTTCAACATCTTGCAAATCATCATAATTTGGTTCTTCAAGCCAATCTTGATTTTGAGCATTATTTTCTTCCGTATTTTCAACTTCTTCAATTGTTTGAAGTTCTTCATCTATAGGAGTTTCCAGTGCCGGAAAATCTTCTTGAATTTCATTGATATCATCTTTGATTGGAGTTTCTTCAACAGGAGAACTTTCCTCTAGCTCATTTAAAACAGAATCTAAATCTGTAACATCTGAATTCTCTTCTGTTTGAGACTCAGGTTCAGAAATCATATCTTCTGTCTGTTCTGTCTGTTGAACAGCCGCCTCTGTTGTATCTTCAAAATTGAAATCATCGTCTAATGTTAAAGTTTCGTCTTCATTAGGAGAAACTTCATCAATTGTCAAATCTTCAACATCTGAAGTAATATTTTCTTCAATAATAGGTTCACCGGCAGGTTCTTCTTCAACAGAATTTTCAACTGGAGTCAAATTCTCTTCTAACGTAGGTTCAACAGAAGCAATATCATTGTCCAATGTCAAATTATCATCAAGAGTTAAGTCATCACCCACATCTAAATCAGGCAAAGAACTATCATCTAATGTCGGTTCTTCTAACGGTTCGACATTTTCAATATCTCCATCTTTTTTATTTTCATCTTCATTTGGAGTTGAATTTTCTTGCGATTGACTATCGGAATCATCAGACATTAAATCGTCTGCAAAATCATCGTCCAATGTTAATTCATTTTCAGCAGAGGTTGAAAGGTTATTCCCATCAGCCGAAACATCATTATTATCAATAACAAAATTTCCGGTATTCATATTGAAATCAATCAAATTTTCTTCGTGTGGTTTCTCATTTGAAAAATTGATGTCTAAATTATCAATAGAAGATGTTCCATCATCATTGATTGTGAAACTTGTCAAATCAGGCAAGTCCATACCTTTATCCTCTTCACACTCACTCAATTTTTCTTCCAAATTTTGAACAGGTTTTGTTGGAGATTCAACTTGTGACAAGTTATTCAAATCAACAATTCCCTCGGTATTTTCTTCAACATGATCTAATTCAACAGAATCCATTTGACCGAGATCAATAACCTCCTGTTCTATATTTTCGTTATAACCTTTTGGTGTTGTATTAACTTTTTGAAGAGAATCTAACTCTGTTGGAGAATCAAATTGTCCGGACTGTTCAGCCTCAATGTTTGCTTCCATTTTTGCAGTAGATAAATCGTAAGCCGCAATATTTTCCGGAACATCTGCAGTATTTGTTTTGTTTTTAGCATAATCAATTCTATCTAAATGTTGTTGTTGGTTTTCAAGATTTTTGTTAATCAAATCTTTCACAATATCACCGGAAATTCCAGCCAATTTAATTGCATCTTTTGATGCCGCCATTACATTTGAAGCAGTTTCAACAGTGGAAGCAGTTTGAGAAGCTGCGGCAATTGTACCTGCCGTTGTAGTAGCTTCGACAGTTTTTTCCATTGTCTTTTTAACAGCAGAACTAATAGCATCTTCTAAAGTATTTTCGCTTTTTTCTTCTGTTTTTGGCTCTTCATCTTTTGGTTTTGTCGGTTCATCATCTTCTTCTAAACTCAACAAATAATCACTTGCGTCAAGTTCCGGAGTTGACTCTACTTTAGGTAATTCTTTTTCTTCCGGCTCAAGCGGTTGAACTCCAACATCTTCAACATCGTTTTCAACAGTTTCTGGTTTAGTTTCTTCAACAGGCTCTTCTTGTTCAACTGTTGACTCTTCATCATCTTCCATATTGAAGAATGATTCATCTAAAATCATATCTTCTGTATCATTTGTTGGTAATTCAATTTCGTCATTAGAAATTTCTTCTTCTATTTGAGGTTCTTCTTTTTGGACTTCTTCTTGTTCGGAATCTTCTTCAACAGGTTCAACTGTTTCTTCTTCGGCTGTTTCGCCTGTAGTGTCTTCAATAACTTCTTTTGTTTCATCTTCAATTGGAGTTTCTTCAGAAGTTTCAAGCATTTCTTCTCCACTATTGTTCTCGTCTTCAGAATTCACAACATCTGCTTCAATAACATTATCAATCACTTGTGGTTCCATACTTGAACCCACACTGTATGACAGTGTTTCAAAATTATCAAATTCTAAAACACTATCTCTCAATTCATCACTATGCAAAAGCAAATTCAACAACTCTTTTTGCTCTTCATCGGTAATATTGTGATCCGCCATTGAAATTGATAACTCTCGACCTCTCAACATATCGTCTTGAGAAATACTACGAGAGGTCATGCCTGCAAAATCTTTTACAAATTTTGTAAATGTTTGAGGAGTAGATAATTTTTCTTTTTCAATAAAATAATATTCACTATTTTGATTTTTCTTATTGATAAGTTTTGGAGCAAAATAGCCTAAAAATTCGACATAAGTAAAATCTTTAGATAATTTTAAAACAGCATAAATATCCGGAACAAGATTTAATTCAAAATGGCTTTTTGGAATAAATATTTGATTTTCATCAAAAATAACTCGGACATCAATATGAATATTAGGGAGTTGAATATCTGAGATGTCAATCTTTTCCAAGATTTTAGAAATTGAGTGTAAATTATGAATATCATTTACATTAACACCCTCAGATGATAAATATTTCGTAATAAGTTCTGCCCCCAAAGCATTGATATATGCTCTGTTTTTAATACTTCCTGTTACAAAACTTTTAGACATAAATTCCGCTTCTGTCTTATTTTCCTGTTCTATATATATTAATGTTTCTTGTTTTCCTGCCATTTTTAATTCTCTCCTCCTACATAGGTATAGATGACACGAGAATTTAAAATATTCCAAAAATATTGTAAATTTTTGTAACGAATATTCACAAAACCCTAATATTAAGTCAAAATTAACATATAAAGTGTTTTATTAAGAGAGTGTAGGTAAGTATTTATAAGGAGGTTTTCTCATGATGATCAATGCAATCTCAGGTGTTAGATTTCGTGGTGCGGAACAAGCTGCAACAATTAATCCGTTAGAAAGACCAGGCAAATATGCAAAACCAGAAACTCCACCGGAAGCACCGACAGAGAAAAAATCAGGAAGCGGAGGTAAAACTTTAGCTAAAACTGTTGTAGGCTTAGCAGTAATCGCAGGAGCATTAGTTGCATTGCCAAAAGCATTACCAAATATTATTAAAGCCTTACCAACTGAAGAATTAGCAAATGCAGGCATTATGGATAAAGCGGCTCACTACTTGGCAAAAGCAGGTGAATTCATCGGTAAATATACTTACGAACCAATCAAAAATTTAATCGCTAAAAACTAATTAAATAAAAAGAGAAAACCATTAAATATACAAAA
>DABJ01000047.1:9763-24319 GCA_002102825.1 Candidatus Gastranaerophilales bacterium HUM_12
GCCTTTACAATTTAAAAAGTAATCAATAACAATCACAAAATGATTATTACATCATACCTCCCATGCCTCCCATACCTGCCATTGCAGACATATCAGGAGCTGCAGGTTTTTCTTCCGGAATTTCAACTACGGCAGCTTCTGTTGTCAATAGCATTGAACCAACTGATGCTGCATTAATCAATGCTGATCTTGTAACTTTTGCAGGGTCAACAATACCAGATTGGAACATATCTACATATTTGCTATTTAATGCATCGTAGCCGTATGCTCCGTCTTTTTCAAGAACACAATCGACAACCACATCAGCTTTAGCACCTGCGTTACGAGCAATTGATCTAAGTGGTACATCTAATGCTGCGGTCAAGATTTTGAAACCGACTTTTTCATCATCTGATTCAAAGTCGATAGTGTCAAGTTTAGAATTCAATTCTTGTTGAACTCTTAACAATGCAACACCACCACCAGGAACAATACCTTCTTCATTTGCAGCTCTTGTTGCGTTCAATGCATCTTCGATTCTAAGTTTTCTTTCTTTCAATTCAACTTCAGAAGCTGCACCAACTTCAATTACTGCAACACCACCTGATAACTTAGCAGCTCTTTCTTGCAATTTTTCTTTATCATATTCTGAATCAGAAGCTGCAATTTGATTTTTAATCAAGTGAATTCTTTCTTGAACTGCTGCTTTTGTTTCATCACCGACAACAATTGTAGTTTCGTCTTTAGAAACAGTTACACGTTTTGCTTTACCAAGCATTTGAGTTGTAACGTTTTCAAGCTTGATACCAAGTTCTTCAGTGAACATTTCACCACCGGTTAAAATAGCGATATCTTCAAGCATTGCTTTTCTTCTATCACCAAATCCAGGAGCTTTAACGGCTACAGCTCTCAAAACTTTTCTCATTGTATTAACTACTAATGTTGCAAGAGCTTCACCCTCAACATCTTCTGCAATCAACAATAATGATTTGCCATCACGAGCAACTTGTTCTAATAATGGAACTAAGTCGGAAATCAAATTGATTTTCTTGTTGCAACAGAATACATAAGCATCTTCCAATACAGCTTCCATTCTTTCCGGATCTGTAACAAAGTATGGTGAAATATATCCTTTATCAAATTGCATACCTTCAACAACTTTCAAGTTAGTACCGAAAGATTTTGATTCTTCAACAGTGATAACACCATCATGACCAACTTTTTCCATTGCTTCAGCAATAAGTTCGCCGATTTCTTTGTTGTTACCTGCAGAAATAGCAGCAACTTGTGCAATTTCTTCTTTTGTATTAACAGGTCTTGACATAGATTTAATTTTTTCTACAGCAGCTTCAACAGCTCTATCAATACCACGTTTCATAGACATTGGGTTAGCACCTGCAGTCAAGTTTTTCAAACCTTCACGAACAATTGCTTGAGCTAGTACAGATGCTGTTGTTGTACCATCACCTGCAATATCATTTGTTTTAGATGATACTTCTTTCAACAATTGAGCACCCGAATTTTCCAATGCATCTTTCAATTCGATTTCTTTTGCAATAGTAACACCGTCGTTAACAATTTGAGGAGCACCGAATTTCTTAGTCAAAATTACGTTTCTACCTTTTGGTCCAAGTGTAACCTTAACGGCATCTGCTACTGCATCAATACCTTTAAGAAGAGCTTTTCTAGCTTCTTCATCAAAAATAATACGTTTTGCCATTTTATTTTTCTCCTTTTTACAATCAAAATTTATAGTTTAATCAATTTATTCAACAATTGCTAAAGCATCTTTGATAGAAAGAATTTTGTATTCAACACCATCAACTTTAACATCTGTTCCTGAATATTTCGCATAAAGAATAGTATCACCAACTTTAACGTCCATTGGTTCTCTTTCACCTTTTTCGTTCATCTTACCAAGACCAACCGCAACAACTTCACCTCTTTGAGGTTTTTCTTTAGCGCTATCCGGAATAAAAATTCCGCCTGAAGTTTGTTCAGTTTCTTCTACAACTTTAATAACAATTCTGTCGCCTAACGGTTTAATCATAATAACTCTCCTTTTCCTTTACTGGTAACTCTGAAATTGTTTCAGATTCTCTGAGATTAAAGCTTCTGAAATAATTTCAAGCTAAAATCTTTCACAGTACATTTATATAACGAATTTTGCAATTTTTCGTAAAAGTTAAGGAAAAATTAATTATTTAGTAAAAAACATTAAGATTTAGTTTATTTTCATCAAATCACCGACAGAAACATCTAAAATCACGGCTATTTTGTACAAAATATAAACAGATGGGGCTTTTTCTCCTCTTTCAATACAACCGATAAAATTTCTTGCAGAATTTATCTTGAAAGCAAGTTCTTCTTGCGAAAGACCTTTCTTTTGACGGATATTACGAATTCGTTCACCCAATCGTTTTAAATATATGTTTTTATCTATAAATTCTTGCTCCATAGAAAATATTGTGTTATATATAATTCATATTCACTACCACCTATAGGTGTCACATAAAGAAAGGAATTTGCCATGCAAATAGCGAAAAATCTTATAAAAAATGGAAATAAAATGAAGTCACTTATAGACTTATCCACTTATCACTTTAATAATAATTCCCTCACCTCTTGTAAAAGAGGGCTAGTAGGGAACTTATTCTCTTATTCCCTTAATACCTTATTGCCTATTAAAAAGAAACTTGCATTTACTTTAGCCGAGGTATTAATCACCCTCGGCATAATCGGAATCGTTGCGGCAATGACAATCCCAACTTTAATGTCAAATTTTGCAAAACAAAAACTGGAAGAACAAATCAAAATTACATATTCATCAATTCAACAAACAATGAAATATATGGATTATGAAGACTTGGGGTATGATGTTTTTCAAGATGGTAGTGATGCAGCAATAAAAGATTGGTATGACAATTTTATTGCAAAACACATGAAAACAGAATCTGTTTGTATCAATAAAGCAGGTTGTTGGCACAAATATGGAGAAGCAAAAGATTTAAACGGAGATAAAAATCCTTGGGACAGGGATAATAATATCGGTTGGGGTGTTAATATCTTAACCTTTACAACGGCAAAAGGGGCATGGTTTGACATGGACGGACATGTTTCGCGGACATGTAGTTATTGGTTTGGTACAAATGTTCAAAATAATTCTTGTCTTGTTATTTATTTTGATGCAAACGGAGATAGAAAGCCTAATCAGTTTGGCAAAGATATTCAAGCCGTTGTTTGGACAGAGCAAGGTTTAGTACCGGCAGGTGTTAGCAAAACAAAAGAAGAAATCAACAATAATTGTTTAAAAGGCAATGGTTATTGGTGTTTGAGCAAGATTATTGACAATTCGTGGAAAATTCCAGACGAATTATGGAAAAGGAAGTAAGGACGTTGTATTGAGGGTAAGAATATTATCATTCAGAGGAAGCATTAACGACCGAAGAACCTTATATCCCAGTGTTGTGGATTACTCACTCTGTGTAGGTCGCTTCGAACTTTGCCCAGCTTTGTTCCTCGTAATGACATGATGTAAATAAACATGTCATTGTGAGGAAAATTGTTGTAGTCAGTGTATAACTTTTTATACGAAGTGACGTAACAATTCATTGCACTCGGAGATGCTAAATTATGACACCCCTCCTCGAAATCAAAGNNNNGCAAGTGGAGGACACTTTGTGCTTTTCATTTGCCCACTCTCCCTAACCCTCTTCCACAAAGGGACGAGGAAATAAATTAAAATATAATGAACTTTTCACCCACCATTCACCTTTCACTACTTCATTCTTTTAACAATATCATTTGTAATATCGTCACCTCCGGAGATAACCATGCCAGTCGGAAGAACAAGATTATAATTAGATTTTTTTGCTTCGGTTGAAATCATTGATTTAATTTTGTTATTAATCACAGTAATCTTTGAATTGTATTCTTCGTCCATATCAAGTTTCTTTTGCTCAATCTCTTTACGGTAATTTGTTTCCATTTGCAAAGCCTTATTTTTATCAGATTCATTAACAATTTCATTCTGAGCTTTTGAAATCAATGTATTTAATTCTTCCATCTTCTTATCTTGAGATTGCTTTAAAGACTGAATTTCCGGCGAACTTGTCAAAATAGTCGAAACATCAACAACTGCAACTTTATATCTTGGAAAAGATACAGCGGCATCATTTATGTTATAACCCACAAAAAATACTAAAACACACGCAATAATAAACCAAATATTGTTTTTCATTATATTCCCTAACCTTTCTGAGTACTAAAATATTAGACCTTTTTAAGAAAAAATTTAATACCTGATTGGCTAAAAAAAATATCCCCCTCATTGGGAGATATTGAATATTAGGAAAATAAAAATGTAAACAAAAAGGAAATTAAGGAATCTTATTTATTATGCAAAAATGCTTTTCAATGATTCAACATTGCGTTTTTCTTCTTTCTTAGAATTACCCATAAGAAGTTCGCCGTGATAAAAAGGATTTGAACCATCTCTGTCTTTAGAAGCCGCTGCAGAGAAAATGCTGATGAAATGAGTTGCAGAATTTGTTTCAGTTGCCTTTTGAGTTTCTGTAACAACTTCATTCACTGCAGGCATATACTTTCCATCAACTTTGTTTGTAATTGCTGCTTGTGAATTTAAATATTGAATAGATTTTAAAGCTGTTTCATTAAAGTTGTATTGATAAGCATTGTTCATTGCAATTTGTTTTTGAACAGATGTATCAATTTTCCCTTGGTATAAGTCAACACCTAATTCTACAGGTTTTGCAACGTTAATTTGTTGAGTTGTTGTAGCATTAGTATATTGGGAATTTTTTTGAGCGGCACGACGTAAAATCTCTTGAGATACATCTTTTAATACAGAAGTATCAATGCCTTTCTTGTATAATGAATTGTAATTTACATTTAGACTCATTAGACTTATCCCTTTGTTTCCTTACAAATATGTATTCGGAATATTTTAAAAAAACTTTAGGACATGCGTAGTAGTTGTTAATATTTTGTTACATTGGGACACAAAGTTTTGGAATTGGGTATTTTACATAGTTTATTTTTAAGATATAATCAATACTATGAAAACTAGAGAAAACGTAAGAAATTTTTGTATAATTGCCCACATTGACCATGGAAAATCAACTTTAGCTGACAGACTTTTAGAAAAAACAGGTACTGTAGCTCAACGTGATATGCAAGAACAATTGCTTGATTCCATGGATATTGAACGAGAAAGAGGAATTACTATTAAGTTAAATGCTGCCAGAATGAATTATAAAGCATCTGACGGTAAGGATTATGAATTAAACTTGATTGATACTCCCGGACACGTTGATTTTTCTTATGAAGTATCCAGATCTTTGGCTGCTTGCGAAGGGGCTTTACTTATCGTCGATGCAACACAAGGGGTTGAAGCTCAAACATTGGCAAATGTTTATTTGGCTATTGAACAGAATTTGGAAATTATTCCTGTTATTAATAAAATTGATTTACCGTCCGCTGATGTTGAACGAGTAAGACAAGAAATTGAAGAAATTTTAGGAATTGACGCATCAATGGCGATTCCTGTAAGTGCTAAAACCGGTATTGGTATAGATGATGTTTTGGAAGCCGTTGTAAATTATATTCCGGCTCCTGTTGATAATTCTGACAGACCATTAAGAGCATTGGTTTTTGATAGTGTGTATGACCAATACTTAGGAACAGTTTGTTATTTCAAAGTTGTTGACGGAAGTATTTCTGTTGGAGATAAAGTTCGATTTATGGCTTCTAATAAAGAATATGAAGTAGTTGAACTCGGATATCAAACACCTGCGAGAAAATCAGTTCAAAAATTGACTTGCGGAGATGTTGGATATTTTGCAGGTTCAATTAAAGAATTAACTCGTTTTGTAGGTGATACAATTACAAACGTTGAAAATCCAGCTTCTGAACCACTTCCGGGGTACAAAGAAGCTTTACCAATGGTATTTTCAGGTATGTATCCGGTTGATAACGAAGATTATGCAGACCTTAAAGAAGCACTTGAGAAATTGAAACTTAACGACAGCAGTATTACCTTTGAACCTGAAACATCAAATGCGTTGGGATTTGGTTTCAGATGCGGTTTCTTGGGTATGCTTCACATGGAAATTGCGCAAGAAAGACTAGAACGAGAATACAATCTTTCACTTGTTACAACTGCTCCATCTGTAGTTTATAAAGTTCACAAAACAAATGGAGAAGTTGTTGAAATCGACAATCCGTCAAATCTTCCGGCTTCTCAATATAGAGATTATATAGAAGAACCTTATGTTAAAGTTCAAATTATCACTCCAAATGAATTTGTTGGAACATTAATGGAATTATCCCAAGCAAAACGTGGAATTTACAAAAACATGCACTATTTAGACAAAGTACGTGTAGATTTGACTTATGAAATTCCATTAAGTGAAGTGATTACAGATTTTTATGACCAATTAAAATCAAGAACAAAAGGTTATGCAAGTTTAGACTACGAATTCAGCGAATACAAACGCTCAAACCTTGTTAAGTTAGATATCATGCTTGCAGGAGAAGTTGTTGATGCTCTTTCTGTAATTTGTCATGAAGACAATGCTTTTTATGTAGGTCAAAAACTTACCGCAAAATTAAAAGATATTATTCCTCGCCAATTGTTTGAAGTACCTATTCAAGCAGCAGTAGGCGGAAGAGTAATCGCAAGAACAAACATTAAAGCGATGCGTAAAAACGTACTTGCAAAATGTTACGGCGGTGACATTTCTCGTAAACGTAAACTCCTTGAAAAGCAGAAAAAAGGTAAAAAACGTATGAAATCTGTAGGAAGTGTTGAAGTTCCACAAGAAGCATTCATGGCTGTTCTTAGCCTCGAGGAGGAGTAATAACTCCTTTTACAACGGCAGCCAAAGTAGCTTCCAGTCTGTTTTTTACACCAATTTTGCGGAGAATTGATGCGATATGGGCTTTTACAGTATGATCTGTAATTGCTAATATCTTAGCAATTTCTTTATTCGTTTTTCCTTGTGCAACATATTGCAAAACTTCTAATTCTCTAGCGGTTAAATTATCATTCTTAATTCTATTACTCATAAAGCGATTTTATTATTTCCTCCTTTTATATACTATCATTACCTAGCCATATTACTATTAGCCAAATGGCTAGATTTGTAATACTTGTACAAATTAAAATTTTCTAAAGAGCTATGTATATAGAGGTTTTTGAAACTTTATTAAGAAATCTTAATAAACGGTTTTAAAAAGGCAATTATTTACGGGTGAAATACTTTATATATATACGAGATGGAAATCAAAAACGATAAACGGAACGGAATATCATTACACTAAGAGAGTAAGTGAGTAAACAAAGGAGATTCGACAAATGGGTTTATTAGACGGAATCAACAAAGCAGTTGGAAATAGAGTTAGCGGTCAATTATCAGCACCAAAAACGGCTAAATCAACAAAAGCTGAAACAGTAGAACAAAAACCTTTATTAAGTTTTCAAGGTAATAATTCTATTGGTAGAAAAGATTTAGATAAAATTAATCCTTATTTTTCAGTTCAAGGAATGAGTGCTGAATCTAAAAAAATTGTTGACGATACAAATAAAATGATGGAACAATTAGGTTTCAAAAACTATAAGGTTTCAGGAGCACAAGTTGAAAGTGTTACAGCAGGAGTAAACAAGACAGTACTTCCGGGAATGCAATCTGCTGAAAATGGTGCAGTTGCAGCAAATTTGACAAGTGTTCCAAAAGGGGATCTTGCAGGTGAGGAATTTTCTAAATTATTTGCACTTGGCTAAGCCATATTAAATTAAACAAGTTTACTCACAATGATTTTATAAGGTCAGTTAAAAAACTGGCCTTTTGTTTTGCGAATTTCTCCAACAATTTATTAAGTAATGTAACAAAATCCATTAAAATTTAGCCAATTAATTAAAGATTATTAAACTGAATGCCGTATCTGATAATGTGAGTAAAATATAAGGAGAACCGAAAATGGCAATCAAGTTTAATGGATTCAATAGTTATAACAATTATAACTTTGCTATCGGTCAAAAAGCATCACAAGATGTTCAAGAAACTAAGAAAGCAGAAGAATCAAAGGAAATTAAAAAAAGTGAAACAACCTTTAAAGGTTTAGAAAATGAAACAGATTTATTAACTAAAAACCCACAAAGCTTATATGGTGTAAATTTCACAAAATTCAACGCAGAAGATAAAGCTTTGGCAGACAGTACAAATGCAATTTTAGCAAGCTTAGGATATTCATACAAAGTAACAGCTTCACAAGTTGCAAGTGTATCAAACGGTGTGAATAATGTTGTAATACCATCAATGAAATTAGCAGCAGATGGCGCTGTAGCAGCAAATATTCAAGACCCTAACGGACCGTTTGCAGACCTATTCGCATAAATAAGGAAGATAGAAAACTTATAAATTTATATTTACTCACACATTTCAGACCGGCATTGACCGGTCTTTTGTTTTGTTATTATTTGAATAGAGCGTCAAATATTCCCTCTGAATAAGTCGGGTGTGCAAAGCAAACTTCTTTTAGTTTATCAATAGAAATTTCATTTTGAATAGCAATTGTAAGTTGTTGAATTAATGCAGATGCCTCAACAGACACAATATGAGCGCCAACGAGTTTGCCGTTCTGAGAAAGAAGTTTTATAAACCCGTCAGTTTCTCCATCACATTGAGCTTTACCAAGAGAAGAAATCAGCACATTAGATTTTTTATATTCAGTATCTTCTAAGTCTTGTTCTCTTTTGCCAACCCATGCAATTTCAGGAGTTCCGTAAACAACCGCAGGAACTAAATCCTTGCGAAATTCGACATGCTCAATTTCTTGAATAGCTTGTTTGATTGCAAAATGTGCAAGTTGAATTTCACCGGTTACATCGCCGATATATATAACACCATCAACTTTTTCACACTCATTCGGAGTTCTTCCAACAGCAACAAGGACTATTTCCGGATTTAAAATTTCATCATTTGAAAGAATAACCGTTTTATCAGCGATTTCTTTAACAGAAGTTTGAGTATAGAATTTTATTTTGTTTGCTTTGAAAATTCTTTCTACTCTCTTAGAAACCTCAATATCAGCTAAAGGCAAAAGGTGAGATGCAAGTTCAACAACAGTTGTTTCAACACCGAAGTTTGAAAAAATTCTAGCCCATTCAATCCCAATTGCTCCAGAACCGACAATTAGAATACTTTTTGGAAGGTTAACTAAACTCAGAATATCATCTGAAGATAGGAAAAACTTATGGTCAAATTCCAAACCTTTAATTAATTTTGGAGAAGAACCTGTAGCGCAGATTATTTTTTTGCACTTAAATTTTTCATCACCTGCAGAAATTTCATTCTTAGATAAAATTTTTGCTTCTTCTCTAATAACGGTAACTTTAGAATTTTTGAGAGCAAGTTCAATACCTTTTCTCAATTTTTCAATAGTTTTGTTTTTGTGTTCAACTACTTTTGCGTAATCAAGTTTAGCACCATCTACAGTTATGCCAAAATCTTCTGAATTTTTGATACTTTTGTATAAGGTTGAAGAATGCAAAATAGATTTTGTCGGAATGCAACCTTTATTAAGGCAAACACCACCAATATTTTCTTTTTCAAACAAAACAACTTTTTGCCCAAGACTTGCCCCATGAAGAGCTGCAGTATAACCGGCAGGTCCTGCCCCAACAATACCTAAATCAAATTCTTCCATTGTAAAAAATCCTTATCTTGTATAAACTCTCGGTAATCTAACTTTTAGTCTGCAAGTTAATTCATAATTGATTGTATTTAGAATTTTTGCCCAGTCATCAATTGAATGTTTTTCATCATCAAGTAACGTAATAACATCACCAACAGTTGCATCAACTCCTGTAATATCAAACATCATCTGATCCATTGTGATATTTCCGACTTGAGGAACTTCAACACCATTTAATGTTCCTGTAATTTTGTTAGACAAAAGTCTTGGAATTCCGTCCGCATAACCAAGCGGAACAGTCGCAATTGTTCTATCCCCGTGCGAAGTGAATGTGTGACAATAACTTACACCCTCTCCGTCTTTTGCGGTATGAATATTAACAATCCTTCCTTTTAAAGAAATCAATTGCTTTAATTTTGGTTTTCTGAATTCTAACCCTTGTGGGAAATCAGGATACAAACCATACAAAGCAATTCCGACTCTTCGCATATTTGTATTTGGGACATCATAACAAATTGTTCCGACAGTGTTCAAAATATGCAACAACAATCCTTTACTATCAATATTATCAATTACATTATTCCACTTTTGAATTTGTTCTTTTGCTTTATCAAGTTCTTCTGCAGCCGCAAGGTGTGAAAAAATCCCCTTTAATTCTACAAAATCACTCTTTTGAACTTTTTTAATAAAATCAACTGCAACATCTGCTCTAACACCAATTCTATTCATTCCGGTATCTATTTTTACGTGAACTTTCGGTTTAATTCCGGTTCTCTGGTAAGTTTGTTCGCATGCTTTTAAGTGTTCATCTGTGAATATAGCAATTGAAATATTATTTTTAACAGCACTTTCAATTGCCCAGACAGGAACAGCCCCAAGCACCAAAATGTCACAATCAATTTTTGCCTGTCTTAAATCTACACCCTCATCAATAGATGCGACACCAAGCATGTCAATTCCACTTGCCAAAACAGTTGGAGCAAGCATAGTTGCACCGTGTCCATAAGCATCAGCTTTTACAACACCAAGAAGTTTAACACCTTGTGGTACGTTCTTTTTAATCTCTCTAATGTTATTTTCTAAATTTGAAATATTTATTTCTACCCAAGCATCTCTGTGGATATTTATATTTGTTTGTCTTGTATTTTTCATAGCAGTATTAGTATATGACAAAATTATGTTATCAGCAAATTTTTTGACTAAATCAATTTTTTCAGCTCTTCTTCAACCGGATTGAAAACGCTGTCCCAATCCCCATGATCACGTTGTCTAAATATCTTCACACTGTCATACCAATCACAATGTGTCAAATCATCATGCCAGCGCCAATTGTAAATATATGGTAGCAACACCCAACAAGGCTTTATCATAGCACCTGCAAGGTGTGCAAGTGAAGTATCATTACAGATTACCAAATCCATATTTTCAATAGCGCCTGCAGTATCTGAAAAATTAGAAAAAGTTTTGCCCAAATCAATTACATTATATTTATCTTTAATTTTTTCAAACTCTTCTGAACCGTCAAATGTTTGACAAGAATAAAATTGAGTATTAGGAAGTTCAAAAAGTCTAAAAAAGTCTTCAACTTTCAAAACTCTTTCCTTGTCATAGAAAGTATTTCCTTGCCATTTTATACCGATTTTAAATTTATCATTATTGAAATATCTTTCCTTGTAATATTTAACCTTTGCCGGATTTGCCTTTAAATACCCGTCATCATGGTGTACAAATGTTTTATCGCCATAAATTCCTAAAGTATAAGGTAAGCTCAAAAATGGCAGATGATAGTCAAAATAAACATCTTTTTCAAAATCATACAGCTCCATTATTTCAGCGCCATAAGAATTTTCTCTAAATAATGAAGCAAGTTCTTTTTGCGGTTTTAAAATAACCTTTTTGCACATTTGTGTAAGTTGAGGCATATATCTATAAAACATCAACATATCGCCAAAACCGGCTTCATAATACGTATATAAAATTTTATCCGACAAATCTTCTTTCCCTGTCCAAAGCGGTTTATCTTTCATCAAATTCGGATAAGTTTTTTCTTGCGAAACAATCGCACTATATCTGCAAAGCCGTGATTCAAAGTTTTTCAACCCATCTTTGTAATCCTTAACCTGCATTTGAGCCAAACCTAAAAAGTAAGAAGATTCCCAATCATCAGGTTTAACTTCAAGAGCTTTTTTATAACATTCAACAGCATCTTGCGGACGATTTTCATTAAAACAAAGATATGCCAAATTAAAATAAGCTTCGTGACTTTTCGGATTCAGTTCAACAGCTTTTTTATATGCAGTCTTAGCTCTTTCCCAGTCGTGATGATTTTTGTATGCCATTGCGAGGTTAAATTGATATTCATAGTTTTTCGGGAATTCTTCGCTCAAACTTTCATAATACTTTATCGCAAGTTCAAAATCACCCTTATCTAAATACAATTTTGCTAAGTTTTCAAAATAATAGATTTCCGGTTTAATCTCAATTGCTTTTTTTATACACAATTCAGCTTCCAAATACTCTTTAACTTGATAATACAAAACACCTAGTAAATCCCACACTTCAGCATTTTGCGGTTCATCTTTCAGAATTTCCATATACGAATCTCTTGCATCTGTAAGTTTTCCTTGTTGATGCAACGAAAAAGCCTTTTGAAATTTTTCTGATTTTTGAGTCATATTTAAATCCTTAAATTATAACTGAATTCCTATAAAACTAAAGATATAATTTATATTGAATACATTGTATTGGAATATCAAACCAACAATTGAACTTACAACAACCAAAGCTCCAATAATAATTGCAGTATCCTTTTTATCCTTGTTTTTAGTTAATAGTACTAAAATTCCAAGACCTCCTGATGTACTCAATCCGGCAATCAATGACCCAAAACTGATTGTATGTTTTACAAATAACAAAGTCAGCATTACAGAAATTGCGCAATTCGGTACAAGCCCTAATAACGAAACCAAGAACGGTTGAATAGGCGAATTCATCAAACAATATTTTGCCAAGTTTTCTTCTGTCCCGACTTTTGAAATCAAAAATGCCAAAACCAAAGACACTATTAATATAAATAAGAAAATATTAAAAGTATGCTTCAATGGGTGATACCAAAATTCCTTAGTTTTGGAAGCATCAACAAGATGGTGATGACAACAACCGGTTTCTTGTTCAACTTCAACATCAGCGGGCAATTCGTTCTTCTCCGGAACAGGTTCTTTCGCCTTATATGTAATGAGTAAATCAACAAAATACCCGACAATTACAGCAATAATTACCTTAATTAAAATTATCGGAAGAATTAAATAAATCTTACTCGGATAAGTCAACAGTACCGGAATTGCTTCATCAGAAGTTGCAAGATACACTGCCAAAAGAGTTCCTCTACTCAAAATTCTTCGGACATACAAAGTACTTGCAATTACTGAAAACCCGCACTGTGGAATTGATGCAAACAAACTTCCAAATAACGGACCAACTTTTTTTATATAAAAAACAAATAAATGTTTTTTCCTTGTGAAATACTGTTCAATAACTTCAATAATCAAAAATACAACAAATAAAAACGGTACAAGATTTATACTATCAGCAATTGCGTCTTTACTCCACTCTGGTAAAAACGTAATCGGTTCAATCAAATTTGTCGGAAGTTCTGATAAAAAATTATAACCATGAATTATAAACTGTAATATATCGTGCATTTTGTTTTCCCTTATCTAATAAAGAAATCTTTTAGAACATCTATAAGTTGCATATTGTAATACACCGCAAAACCTGTAGCTATTGCAGTAACGACAAGGATTGTCGCAATTAAAAGATTATCTTTACTTTTTTGTTGTCTTTTAGCTAGTGTAATTAAACCCAAACCTGTTGTAGATATCAAACCTGACAACAATGCCGGAAAACCAATTATACCTTTTACATAAGCAAGTGCCAAAAATACAGAGGTTACACAATTTGAAATCAAACCGATAAATGCAGTTGCAATAAGTTGGTATGGAGTATTACCTAACAAGAAGTTAGACAAATTTTCCACAGACCCGAAATGCAATATTGCACAATTGAAAAATGCCAAACATAAAAATGTAAACATAAACATGTTGAACGTATGCGTAAGTGGGTGAAGCCACCAATATGGAGGGTTTTCAATAGTTCGAATTCTATGGTGACAACAAGCAGGTTCATTCAAATCAGTGTTAATTGCATTAATATCTTCCATAATCTGTTTTTTCCTGCGGAAAATTACAGAAACAATATCAACAAAATATGCAACAAAAATACCCACAGCAATTTTTATTACAATGATTGGAATTATTACAAAAGCTTTGCTCAAATCCATAAATAATAACGGCAACGCATCATCTGAACATGCGATATAAAAAGCCAAAAGTGTTCCTCTAGACATCATTCTTCTTGAATAAAATGTACTGGCAATAACCTGATATCCGCATTCTGGGAGGGTAGAGATTACAACCCCGAAAAGTGCCCCTAGTTTTTGAATCAAACGAATCAAAAAGTTGATATGAGTTAAGAAAAATCTTTCTAATAACTCAATTCCGTAGTACAAAATATAAAGCCACGGAATAAAATTAATACTTGAAATAAGTGCCTCTTTAATATATTGCGGTAAAAAATCACAATGATTTATCAAAAAGGCCGGCACACCTAAAATTTCCTGAATATGTTGTAAAATCTCTTCCATAATTTCTCAATCCTCACAGATAATATTAGCATAATCTTCTACCTAAAGTCTATAGATTGAACGAGGGATAAGTAGTTACATGGGACAAAGGCAATTTCTTTACGTTTTTATTTCCCTCACTAATTAGGAACACTAGTAGAACCGGTGAAGTATGAACC